>NZ_JBVJLZ010000008.1:0-224614 GCF_055584465.1 Dyella sp. NPDC103356 | reverse complement strand
GACGCCGCCGGCCAGGTCACCGCCATCACCGAAGCCGGGCAGCGTCACCGCTACGCCTACGACGGCCTGGGCCGACTGGTCGATGTGATCGATCCGGCCGGACGCACCCGTCAGCAGTTGAGCTACAACGGGACCGGCGATCGTCTGAGCAAGACCGGCGAGGATCAGGCGACGGAGGCCTACCGATATCAGGACGGTACGCATCGTTTGATCGCCGCCGGTGACGGCACACGACGTGTCGATGCCAGTGGCAACACTATCGCCACGCAAGCGGGTGATGCCTTTCAGTACAGCTACGACGCCGAGGGGCAACTGACCACGGTGGTGCGCAACGGCCAGCCGGTGGCGCAGTACACCTACAACGGCCGGGGTGAGCGGATCGGCAAGCAGGTACGCCTGCCGGTGCCGACGCGTCAGCGCTTTATCTACGACGGTGCGAGTCAACTGCTCGCAGAGATGGGCGATGACGCGCGCGATTATGTGTGGCTGGGCGATATCCCGATCGCGGTGATCGAGCATGGAGCCGGAAGCGATGCGGTGCACTATATCCACGCTGATCATCTGGGCACGCCGCGCGCCGTTACGGATGGCGCGCGCGAGACGATCTGGGCCTGGAAGCTCGCGGGCGATCCGTTTGGTGAGCATGCCCCGCAGGCGTCGGGCTATACGTTCAATCTGCGGTTTCCTGGGCAGTACTTTGATGCGGAGACCGGGCTGCATTACAACGTACATCGCTACTACGACGCCCGGATTGGTCGGTATATCACCAGCGACCCGTTGGGGTTGGGGGCTGGGCCAAATACCTATAGCTACGTCAATGCAAATCCCGTTAACTACTTTGATCCCATAGGATTAATAGCAGATACAAGCCTTTGTGTGGGAATGACAGTTCAGGGTTGTAAAGACATTGGTGTTGCTTATGGGCCTGATTATGTGGCTCTAAACTTAAGCATTCCGCCATTATTTGCTTTTAACTATGCGGTCAATCTTAGGAATGGAGAAGTTTATGGCGGAGGAGGGCTCAGCCTGGCGGACCCACGGCCCTCAAAGAAGCCAAACTGGGGATTGTCTTTGGCTGCTGGAAAGATATTGAGCGCCAACGTAAACGAAAATTCTATTGATGAATTTCTAGATGGAATCTCAGCCTCAGCAAGTTATTATCGTTTTGTTGGAGGTGGACTAGTGTGGAGTCCGGCGGGAGTAGCCATAGAAGGAGGGGTGGGTTATGGGGGCGCTTCCGGAGAAGCTCAAAAGTCCGGAAGAGACTGCATATGATCTCAAGTACGAACATAGTTAACATACTTTGGTGGGCATTTTCCGGCGCATTTGTTATCGCCTTCTATTTTATCTCCGATAGAATTGATAGTGATCGCACAGTGGGCGCCCCTGTCATCTTGATGAAAAAAGTTGCCGAAGAACTAGACATGCCCCAAGGATCGAAGAGGGATGGCGACTCTTACCTAATGAATAGGGGTGGCAATATTGTCATTACGCAAATGTTTGACTACGTGGCGACTAAGCCTGACATCATTTACTTCTATAAAAATATGCTTTCAAGAAGTGGATGGATGTATGTAGAGGCCGACAGATTTAACGGCCGCGAGAATGGTTTGGAATTTTGCCGCGATGGGATAAATTTGAAGCTTGATACCCAGGTGGATTCTTTTAAGAGATTGTATTCTATACATGTGGGTTGGTCTAAGGAAAAAAATGGCAGGTACTATTGTGATAAATAAACACGTCGCGCACTGTTGAGGCGTCCTCGCTGATTCGATCCAATTAGAAGTAGAGTTCCATTCAAAGATTTCTACATGAAAAAGTCGAAATTCAGCGAATGTTAGGTTGGTCGGCTACGAGAGATAGCTGTGGAAATTTCGATTGGATCGCATCCAAGGTTATCAAAGCCTCTTCGGGACCACAGGCGGGGTTGGAAAGTCGATAATTAATCGGGCGATAGTTATTGATCACCGCAAGCGGATATGCAAATGAAAGAAAATATCTGGATGTGGTCATGGATCTTTATGATAGGGTTCTCTATCTGGAATATTTTCCTCAGACATCGCCTAATCGCCTACATTAGAAGCCTTCACGGTGATCTATTTAAGAAATTAGGTCGTCCAATGATGTTTACACCAGGGTACAAATATCTGAGTGAGCTTAAAATAAACTCGATTGCCTTGGATAAAAAAAGCAGGCGATTACTTAACATCGTCTGCATCTCTGACGCAATAGCTCCGGCGCTAATTGTCATTTGGTGCATTGCCACCATAATTTTTACCTAAACGCGAACAAATGGATCAGAACAATTTTCCCGAAAGCGACATGCTTGCCATCCAGGAAAACCAACCCAACCCGCGATCCGACTTGCCGATCAACTAGCGCCGCCTCGACCCGCGGCGCGTCTTCCGACACCCCTTGGCTTGCGCCATGGCCAGCTCGCGGGCATCGAGCACATATTCTGACGATTGCCCCAACCGTTCCACAGCGAGGTCGATGAACGAGCGGACGCGTGAAGGCTGCGCCGCCCGGCTTCCGTAGTAAACATACATGCCCATGTGGTCGGCGATGTGCTCCGTCAGCAATGGCACAAGCTGCCCCGAGCGAATCAGCGGTGCGACCGAGAGACTCGACAACAGACCGATCACATGGCCGGACAGCACGGCATCGACCTCCAGACCGGCGTCGTTCGTCGATAGTGAGGGCGGGAGATCGACGGAAATCACTTCGCCATCCTTCTTCAAGAGCCAGGGCAGCACGCGCCCCGTCGCCGAATGCCGCAGCACGCTGCATCGATGCGAGGTCAACTGCTCGATCGAATCTGGCACACCATAGGTCGCGATATACGCAGGTGCCGCGCAAACGATCAGCTGCATGCTGGAGAGGCGACGAGCGGCAACGCCATCCTCCGGCGCCGACCCAATGCGAAAACCGATGTCGGCGCGATCGTTCACCCATTCGCCGATGCGGTCGTCGAGTTTAAGGTGCGGCTCGATCTTCGGATGGAGACGGCAGAACTCGTCGACCAGCGGCCAGAGCAATCGCCCAAAGGCGTATCGCGGAGCGACGATGCGCAAAGGCCCGGCGATCTCGTCCTTGGCCGTGCGAACACCATCGATGGCTCGCTCCAACGCCGCCAGCGCGGGTTGGGCGCCCTCCAGAAACTGCTGCCCCTCAAAGGTCAGCGCGATGCTGCGCGTCGTGCGATGCAACAGCCGCACACCCAGTCGTTGCTCCAGCATCGCCAGCGCCTTGCTCGCCGCTTGGGCGCTCACGCCCTGAACCGCCGCCGCGCGCCGGATACTGCCCAGTTCTACCGCCTTGGTGAACAGGTCAATCGCGCGAATGTCATGGATGGGCATCGGCCGCTCCTCATTGAGAGTCTGCAAGCATCAGTATCAATCCAAGGTTGCTACTGAATCAACTTCAAAGCTGCTACCGGGTTGATAAATCGCCACCTAAAGTGGGCGCCAGTCCATCACAGGAAAGCGTTATGAGCGACAACATCAACGACAAGGTCATCGTCATCACCGGTGCGAGCAGCGGACTCGGTTTGGCGGCCGCGCGCCTGCTGGGCGCACAGGGTGCGCGTGTCGTATTGGGCGCGCGGCGTATCGATCGCCTGCAGCTACTGGCCGATGAATTGAACGGCTCGGGGCAGCGTGCACTGGCCGTCGCAACCAACGTCACTGTGCGCAGCGACGTGAAGCGGCTTGTCGACGCTGCCGTAGAGACCTTCGGACGCGTTGACGTCATGGTCAACAACGCTGGGATCATGCCCCAGTCGCCGTTGGAGCGACTGAGGGTCGAAGAGTGGGATCAGACGATCGACGTCAATCTGAAGGGCGTGTTGTATGGCATCGCGGCAGCGCTGCCCCACATGCAACGCCAGATGTCTGGGCAAATCGTGAATGTGTCGTCTACCGCCGGCCACAAGATCATGCTCAATGGCGCCGTCTACAGCGCGACCAAGCATGCGGTACGGGCGTTGTCCGAAGGCCTGCGACAGGAGGTCAAGCACTGGAACATTCGCACCACGGTCATTTCGCCGGGCGCTGTCGACAGCGAGCTTCCTGGCAGCTCCTCGGAAGCGGATATGAAAGCGCGCCTGGACGATTTCTATCAGTCCGTTGCCATCCCCGCCGATTCGTTTGCTCGTGCCCTGGCCTTCGCCATTGCCCAGCCCGAAGACATGGACGTCAACGAGATCGTGTTCCGCCCCACCCGCCAGGTTCCTTAAGGCAACTCTCAGCTCGAAGTACCGCCTGCCTGATCAGCCCACCTTTCGTCCCTGAAACGAGCCAATCCGTCCCAATGCATCTAGCCCGACAGTGGCTGACCGGGGAGTATGGGGAGTCAACGACTCCAGGGGAACCCGAACGTGCACAGCCACGACTTGCCACAACCGCCGGCGACCACTCCTCGCCAGCACGGGAGTACGGCACCAGTGCTCGTCATTGCCGTGCTGTTTGGCGTGGCCCACATGCTGACTAACGGGCAATACGGCTTTCACCGGGATGAGCTGCAATTCCTGAGCGATGCGCAGCATCTGGATTGGGGCTTCGTACCCTACCCGCCGCTGACTGCAGCGTTGGAGCATGTGGGGCTGGAGATCTTTGGCCTGTCGCTGGTGTGGCTGAGGCTGTTCTCGGTGCTGGCCCAAACCGTGGTGATTCTGGCCAGCGGCCTTATGGCGCGCGACCTGGGTGGCGGTCGTCTGGCCCAGATCTTCGCGGCGATCGCCGTTGGGCTGTCGCCCGCGCCCATGGGCAATGCCACCATGTTCCAGTACTCCTCGTTCGACATGTTGTGGTGGGTGCTTATCGCCTGGAGTGCGATCCGCCTGCTGCGCGACGACGACCCGCGCTGGTGGGTAGCGATCGGCCTGTTTGCCGGGCTTGGACTGCAGACCAAGTACTCGATAGCGTTCGAGCTGCTGGGCGTGTTGGTGGGCGTGCTTCTGACCGATGCACGGCGATACCTCATGAACCGTTGGTTCTGGGCCGGCGGCGCTGTCGCGCTACTCGTGTTTGCTCCGAACCTCGTCTGGCTCGTGAGGCACGACTTCATTTCCTATCGGTTCCTGCAGGGTATCCACGCCCGCGACGTCAATGAAGGACGTGCGGACGGCTTCCTGCGCGATCAGTTCCTCATCAATGCCAATCTGTTTGCGGCACCGGTGTGGATCGCGGGCCTGGTGGGTTATTTGCGAGCACGACGTTACCGGATGCTTGCCTGGATGTACGTCGTCCCGCTGCTGTTGTTCATGCTTTTGCAAGGCCGCTTTTACTATGTCAGCGCGGCATACCCCATGCTGCTGGCGATGGGTTCAGTGATCACAGAACGATGGCTGAGCACCTTGCGTCCTGCATGGCGGGTCGGGACAGCGGCATTGCTGTTCAGTAGTGTTGTAGCTATCGGCATCTACGCGGCGCTGATCATCATGCCGATCACATCAAGCGGTCCGCTACGGGACTTCGCGTTGAAGAGAAACAACGACCTGCGTGAGAAGGTCGGTTGGAACGAGCTCGTCACGCACGTTGCCACCATTCGCGATGCCCTTCCCGCCGAACAGCAGGCCGATCTGGGCATCGTGGTAGGTAATTACGGCGAGCAAGGCGCTATCGCCCTGCTCGGGAAAGCCTATCGCCTGCCATCGCCGATCACAGCGGTGAATTCCGGTTGGCTGCGTGGCTATCCACAAACACCGCCACACACCGTGATCGTGCTGGGAAGTTCACGCGAACGCGCCGATGAACTCTTCACCGATTGCCGCCTGGCCGGGCACTCGGGTAATGCGTGGGGCGTCGTCAATGAAGAAAGCCGGGATCATCCCGACATCTTTGTTTGTGGCCCCATGCGCAAACCGTGGAGCGAACTATGGAGCCATGGGCCCGAGTTTGGGTAGCGCGTGAGCCAGTGGACCGTCCGGCAAGAAAACGAAAAGGTCAGAGCAAACTCTTTATAGGATCACGGGCCGGCGGCCCAGGAAAATCAGCTTGTCCACGTACTGAGCGAGCCGCTTGCCGCCGTCGCCCGGTCTAAGACACACTTCGCCAATGAACGACAAGCTACAGGCGCTCCGACTTTTCGTGCGCGTTGCCCGCACCGGAAGCTTTTCCGCGGCGGCGCGGGAGCTTGATGTTTCACAACCGTCAGTATCGCGGATCATCGCGGCGCTGGAGGAAGACGTTGGCGCGGCTTTGGTCACCCGCACGACGCGCGCAGTCACGCTGACCGACGCCGGCAACGACTATCTGACTCGTGTCGAAGCGATCCTGTCGTCGCTCGAGGAAGCCGATCACTCTGCGCGTGGATCGCAGGAGCTACGCGGGTCATTGCGCGTTGCCATGCCTGCAAGCTTTGGTGTGCGCGAAATCATTCCCTTGATGCCGGGCTTTCTTACGCGCCACCCTTCGCTAAACGTCAGCCTGTTGATGAGCGATCAACGGCAAGACACCATCAAGGAAGGTGCCGATGTCGCACTCCGACTCGGTGACCTGGACGATTCAAGCGCCACCGCTCGCATCATCGGTCGGACGCCGCGATTGATTGCGGCGTCGCCGAGTTATCTGGAAACGCATGGTGCGCCCGAAGTACCTGCCGACCTGGCCGACCATGCAGCTATCGTCGGGCCTGCGGGGACCAGCTCCGGGACATGGTCCTTCCAGAAGGATGGCCAAAGCGTGTCGGCACGCATCAATCCTCGTCTGACCGTGTCCTATAACGAGGCCGCGGTAGCCGCTGCCGTCGCGGGAATCGGCGTTGTAAATACATCGCTATGGGGCTGCCGCGCCGAACTCGCCAGCGGCGCGTTGATTCAGCTTTTTCCCGACTGGAAGATGGGCGAGGTTGAAGCCCACGGCATGTTCACGCCAGGCCGACGACCGAAGCCTTCGGCACGCGCGCTCGTCGAGTATCTGATCGCGGAACTTCGTCGCTAAGCTTCGAGCTTTGCGTCACGCACCCGTAGCATTTCGATCGATGCATGCCGCGAATGCATCCACACGTCAGTTAGCTGTTCGCATCAATGTGGCGCACCGTCCGCTAGCCCGGCAGTTTGGCAGCAAGCAGATCGATCTGCTCGATGCTCGGCGGTGCGCTGAGCAAGTCAGCCGCGTTAGCCATCAACGCAGCCGCGATCGGGCCTCGCAGATGGGCCTGGCGACCTTCTTCGTCAGCGAAGGCGTCGAAAACGCCAAATGTCGAAGGGCCAAACTGCAACGCAAACCAGACGATGGTGCCCAGCTCTGCATTGGCAAGCGGCAGTGCGCTGGCTAGAAAGGCGGCAACGGCGGCCTCTTGGCCGGGCTTGGCTTCGAGACGGACAAACAACGCATATTTGGTCATGGAATGCTTCTCTTGAAATGAAGGTCACGGTTCTGCGAATCCGTGGGGATAGGACCTGCTCGGATGTGGACGATTCATCCATTTCGTCGACGGCCCTCTGTTGGACATGTTCGCCCAGTTTGAGCGCGGGAAGGCATTCATCTGACGAATAAGTCTTAGTCGTCGACGCGCCTACTCACGCCCCCATCGATCGACGACAGTTCATCCAGACGCCAATGAGGCGCCATCAAACCGGGACACAAATCCATGACTTCACTTACTGGCAAGGTCGCCATTGTTACAGGCGCATCGAAAGGTATCGGTGCCGGAATCGCCAAGTTGTTCGCCAAGTCCGGCGCATCGGTCGTTGTGAACTACTCGACCAGCAAAGACGCCGCGAACGCGTTGGTCGCCGAGATCAAGAATTCCGGCGGCAAGGCCGTAGCCATCCACGCCGACTTCTCCAAGACCGCCGATATCCAGCGATTGTTCGAAGAGTCGAAGCGCGCCTTCGGCACGCTGGACATCCTGGTAAACAATGCGGGTGTTTTCGCCTTCAGCCCCTTGCAGGACGCGACGGAGCAGGAATTCCATCGTGAGTTCAACACCAACGTGCTCGGCCTCATCACTGCGACACAGGAGGCAGCGAAGCACTTCGGTCCGAATGGCGGCAGCATCATCAACATCAGTTCCATCGCGAGCATCGGCTACATGCCCAATTCGGTCATCTACGCTGCATCCAAGAGTGCTGTCGACTCTGTCACGCGCGTGACCTCGGTGGAGCTCGCGCCGAAGAAGATTCGCGTCAACAGCATCGCACCGGGTGCCACTATCACCGAAGGCATCGCAGCGCTGGGTTGGCCGCAGGAAGCCGTCGAAGCTGTCGTCGCCACCATCCCGTTCGGTCGCCCAGGCATGCCGGAAGACATCGCTCGCGTCGCTCTGTTTCTAGCCTCTGACGACTCCGCTTGGGTGACCGGCGAACGGATCACAGCGTCTGGCGGCCAGCGCGCCTGATCTGCCTTCTACCCCAGCGGTTGCGATGGGTAACGCGCGAGGCTGCGGTCGGTCTGGCAAGAAAACAAACGGAAAAGGAAAACAAACGGGTCAGAGCGAATTTTCAGAGGTCGAACGGAGGTCGGTCCTGGAAAATCAATCTGACCCGTTTATTGAGGTCGACGGGTAGTTGGCCAGAAAATCAATCTGACCCGTTTATTTCGGACCCGTCTATTTTCAACGACTAACGCTTCTTTCCGACGCCAGGCACCGCGGTGGCCTGTTTCATCCAGGCGACGATCTGGCGCTCGTCGAGATCGCTCAATGATTTGGGCTCGACGCCCCTCGTAGCCTTGCCCATGCCGATGGGAGTTACGGGCGGCAGGGGCTCGAGCATCGTGCCGTTGACGAACATCAGCTTGACGTGGCCAGCGAAGGCGCCACAACAGAAGCACCAGCCATCGCCAACGCCGTACCACGATATGCCCCATTTGACAGAGCGCTTAAGCCCCTGCAACGTCTTGGCCGCCAACGCATCCACTCGTTCGGCGATCTCACGCTGCGGTTGCGGCAGGCTGGCGATGTACGCGAATACCGGCTTGTCGCCGTCCGCGGCTTTTGCGGGACTGGCCCGGCCGGTCATCGCTTCAGGCAATGGCGTGGCGCCTTTATTTTTTGCGGTGGCTCGTTTGGCCGGATGGCGTACGACGGCCTTGCGATCCTTGTCAGTCTCGGAAGTCGGCATCATCGTCTCCTCGTGGTAACTATGCCGTGCCCATTCTGGGTCGAAAGCGGACCTTCGAAGCTTGGCTATACAGAAGCCAAACTGCAATCGCAAAAACAAACGAGTCAGAGCAAATTCTCAGAGGTCTACGGGCCGTCGGCCCTGCAAAATCAATCCGACTCGCCTATTCAACCCGCTTATTCAGTGACTACTAGGCCGCCGTCACCAGCAGCCCACGTTGTACTCCCGGGCGCGCGAGCCCACGATCGAGCCACGCCTGCACATGATGAAAACGGTCGAAACCGACAAGTTCACGCGCTTCGTAAAAACCAATCAGATTGCGCACCCAGCCAATCAATGAAATATCGGCGATGCTGTAGTCCGCCCCCATCACCCAATCCCGGCCGGCGAGGCGTTCATCGAGAACGCCGAGCAATCGTGCCGATTCGGTGACGTAGCGTTCCAACGGCCGTTTGTCTTCATACGCTTTGCCGGCAAATTTGTTGAAGAAACCGACCTGACCGAACATGGGCCCGACGCCGCCCATCTGCCACATCACCCACTGGATCGTTTCATACCGGGTGCTGAGATCGTTGGACAGGAACTGTCCCGTCTTGTCCGCCAGGTAGATCAGGATCGCTCCTGATTCAAACAACGCCAGAGGCCGGCCGCCTGGGCCATCGGGATCGTAGATCGCCGGGATCTTGCCATTCGGGTTGAGCGCAATGAAGGCAGGGTCACGATTCTCGTTCGCCATGATATCGATGCGATGCGGCTCATAAGCCAAGCCCGTTTCTTCAAGCATGATGCCGATCTTCACGCCGTTAGGTGTCGGCAGCGAGAAGAGCTGAAGTCGCTCAGGATGCTGCGCCGGCCAGCGCGCAAAGATGGGATGGTTCACCGTCATTTTTCTTCTCCCGGGTTCGTCGGCTCGCACACAAAGCCCGGTCATGTTACCAAGAGTTCTTCCTGGTTACCGCCGGGCTTTGGCACTGCGACCGCGTCGATTACCACTCCAAGGTCGACGCGATCGCTCGGAGTTTAAATCGTCCCCGCCGGCGCAACTGCGGGAAAGTCTTTCTCCGGATCAAACACGTTGTTGAAAAAATTGGTCAGCGTGTACATGGCCACCAGAGCGACGATCTCGATGATGTTCGCTTCCGTGTAACCGGCATTACGGACGGCTTTCAGATCGGCATCACTGACCTGGCCGCGGGTTTCGATGACCTTGCGTGCAAATTGGATAGCAGCGTCGCGCTTCGTATCACTTGCACGGCCCTTTCGCGCGAGGATGATTTCATCGGCGGGGAGTTTCGCCATGTGTTCGGCCGTGAAGCTGTGAACCGTGAGGCAGTAGTTGCAGCCGTTTACTTCGGACACAGCAAGGCCGATGCTGTCGCGCGTTTTTACATCAAGCGACTTGCTCAGTGCTCCAAGCAGATTGGCCCATGCATTGAACGCAATCGGGCTCTGCGCAAAGGCCGCCATCATGTTTGGAGTAAAACCGATGTTCTTGGTGAACGTCTCGAGCATCGGCTTTGAAGCGTCTGGCACCTGGTCCAGCGTCAGGGGGATGGTTCTTGTCATCGCAGTATTCCTTAAGTGGCTTGTTTGACTGAAAAGGGAAAAGTCCGCAATGGCCTATTCCCTTGATTTACTTCGCGGCCAAGCGTTGGAGCGAAGTGGTTCGGGTTTTCAGGTAGCACGTACCATCAGAATCGGAGGCTCGCTCGGCGAGATCACTTCGCCCTGGCGCGCTTATACGAAATCCAACACCTCGGCCACGGGTCGGCGCGGCTTCTGCGCCCAGTTGCCCTGGCGTTCCGGTCCGATCGACAACAGCATGACCGGCACTTCGTTCGCGGCCAGCCCGAATTCGCGATGCACGGCATCGGCATCGAATCCGATCATCGGCGTCGAACCCAGGCCCAACGAACGGGCCGCATAGATCATGGCTGCTGCACCGAAGGTCCCGGTACGTACAGCCTCATCCCGCTGGCGCTGCGGGTACGCCATGTACAGATCTCGCGCGGGGATTTCCCATTCCCGCACCATCGTCGCCGGCATGACACCCGCTGCCACCAATGGCGCCAGGCGATCCGGTATGACACTGGAATCGGCTAACTGACCGCAGACAATGAAGGTGACGGCCGCGTCGGTGATCGCCGGCTGATTCCAGGCGATCGGACTCAGTCGCGCCTTGGCTTCCGGTGTGCGTACGGCGATAAAGCGCCAGTTCTGCAAGTGGAAGGATGTCGGTGCACTGGTGCCGATACGCACCAGATCGCGGATCTGGTCGTCGCTCAACGCGGCGGCAGGATCGTAATACTTCGCAGCACTGCGGCTTAGAATGCATTCGATGACGGCGTTGGTCTTACTTGTTTCGATGCTCATGATTGCTCTCGGTATGGGAAGACGGATTCGTGCACCCGCGTGGCTCCGCTCCATGCATAGCTATCGCCATGCAAGGCCTGGGAAAATCGGGCGAAACCTGGATGCGTGATGCGATGCTCAAGCGGCAACGCGGTTCACTCCACAGATGGAAAGTCGACGTCGGTGTCGTTGATGCGATTGAAGGTGTTGGTGAAAGTGATAAGACCGATGGCTAGCGAGATCTCGGCGAGCTGGGTATCGGTGTAGCCAGCCGCACGAATGGCCGCGAATTCGCCTTGGCTGATCGAGCCGCTGCTGGTCTGCAGGACCGATACAAAACGCACCAGGGCATCACGCCTGGCGTCACCTGCAGGGGTTCCCGTGCGAATGGCTCGCAAGGCATCGACCGACAAGCCAGCCATCCTGCCCAGCAAGCTATGGGCGGCTACGCAGACATCGCAACCCGCTATGACGCTGACCAACAACTTGATGGTTTGAAGTTCCTGCTGACTCAGACTGCCCTGTGCCAAAGCGGCGTGCGCATCGAGAAACACCTCAAAAGAGGACGGAGCGAGATAGCCAAGCGCTGCATATGTGTTCGGGACACGACCGCCAGCGATCTTCTTGACGCGAGCGTAGACATCGGCTGTGGCACCGGTGGCGGACTCGATGGCGGGAATAGCGATACGGCTCATGTTGCGGCCCTTTCATCAGGTGGCTTTGATAGGTCGCTACGTTAGGCTTGGCCATTACCGTTTTCGAGACTGCCGCAGCTCAATAAAATGCTGGATAAGATCAGGCTGGATAAGATCAGGCTGAAAAGAAACAGGCTGGAAAGGACCACGACAACGAGGGCGCATCTGGCACTGCTTTATTCAAGCCGTCACGCCGAGTTGCTCGCTGCCGCGAGCCAGGCGACGCCATTGCCCTGGCGTCATCCCCATCTTGTCGGTGAATGCACGGCGGAAAGCCGCTACGGATCGGTAACCAACGGTGTCAGCCACGGCCTCGGTAGTCATCGCAGGTTTTTTTAGCTCGTTGGCCGCCATGCTCATCCGAATATCGGTCAGCAGCTCCATGGCCGAGCGACCGAGCTTGTCTTGAAAATGCCGCATGAAGGTCGCGCGTGACATGCTGCACAAATCAGCCAGATCAGGCAGGGTCCAGGCTCGAACCGGATCGGCGAACATGGCTGAAATGGCAGGCGCCAGACGTGGATGACCAGCAAGCGATAACAAGCCCGCCGGCACTTGCTCGGATTCGCTGGCCGCACGAAGTGCCAGCGTGAACAGCGCCAAGCTAAGCGAGTTGAAGATCACTTGCCCGCTGGGCTTGTCGCCCTCCGACTCCAGACGCATCAGTCCCACAAGACTGGCCAGATGGTTGGACGTCGACATGACGCCCGCTTCGTCACGGCTGTCCGTGGCTCGTACCGTCAGGGATCTGGGCAGATAATTGCGGATCAGCCGATCGTGGGGTGGTTCGATGAAGAATCGCCCGCACAACATATCCAGGCGCTCACCCTTGCCGTCATTTACGCTCCGCGTCCATCCACCGGAACTGGGGTGTCTGTGGGTGGGACCCGGCGCATGTCCGCTGCCATCGTGCAGCACGTGTGCCGCACCGTGAGGCAACAACACGATATCTCCACCCGCCAGTTCCCTGGTCGTTCCTGTCTCTGGATCCTCAACAATGGCCCGACCCTTGAGAACGACGTGGTAGGGAATCTCATGCATCGCGGACTGCGGCCAGACGACGCGCCAGGGTGCACCGTAGACGCAGTGAACCTCCAACTGACCAGTGAGGGTGATCATTCGCAAAAAATGACTCAGCCAGTCGACTTGGTGCACGATGAATAAACCTGTGTTGTCGCTTCAGGTAGAAAGTTTTCAGCCGCGGATGGAAAGCGAGCGAGACGCGACCAACACGTGATATTTAATGGCGAGACGTTGGCGGGCGCTTCATGCTCAAAAGCTCAGTCACATCATGCCGATCGGCTGCAGACGAGATCGCAAGCGTCAGCCATTTCCCGTCAGGGTATGCGGGAGCTTCGTCGTAATGCTTGACCAACTGCGGGCGCCACGCATAACGCCGCTCCTCGAACTTTTCTCGTTCCGCGCCACCCAGGACCACAAGGACCGAGAGCCGCCTGTATTCCGGCAGGAGCGTACAGAACGCCCTGGTTTTCTTGTAGCGCAGCGACCAACCGCGTGTCTTGCCGCCATAGAGCCAATCTGGCGAAAAAACGCCGGGGTAGAACGCCTCTATCCAGTTCCGCAACTCGGTCCAATGCGCGAACGCTTTCGGCCCGGTCCAGTGGCGGACGGCGCTGTCATCAGGCACGGTTGATTTGTCGGTGATCCTGTCGCCGATCTGCAGAGAGGGTTCCATGTCGATCTTCTTGCACCTGAACTTTAGCGCGTGAACTTCGAAGGCTTGGCGGACCGCAACTCGATTTCACGCGAAGATGTTTTGATCTCAGCGCAATGTCATTGCTGTCGACGACGAATACGACGGCAATATTCCACCGGCTCGGACGCAAAAAAAGAACCAAGAACGTCAATCTTCGATGTACCAGGATTTGCCAGACGCTATGCGGATGTACGGATCAGCTTATCGAGCTGTTCGCAGGCGGCTGGAATCTGGTCTTCGCTGACCGTGGCAACGCCAAGCAACAATCCCGATTCGGCATTTGTACCCGGAACGAACCAGGCCGACAGCGGCGACGGTGTCATGCCGAGTTCAAGCGCCTTGCGGCATACCACCGTGTCGGACACGCCGCTAGGCAGATACATGACCACGGCCAGGCCGCCGATGTGCACGCGATATCCCATCCGTCCCAAGACGGTTCTCAGCATCTCGCCTCTCGCAGCACAGATTCGCTTCAACCGGCCCAGATGCCTCATGTAATGCCCGTCCTGCATGAACTGCGCAGTCGCCCGTTGTACGGCGGGGCCTGGTGCCGATCCAAAGTACAGGGCTGCCTGGGCAAATTGAGCGACCAGTGCTGGCGGAGCCACGACGAAACCAAGCCTGAGCGCAGGGCTTATGGTCTTGCTGAAGGATCCGATATGGATCACACGCCCGCTGCGATCCAAGGATGCCAATGCCGGAGCGGCCCGCCGCGTGAGCTGAAGCTCACCGAGGTAGTCATCCTCGATAATCCACGCTCCCGTACGCGCAGCCCATGCGATCAGCTCGTGTCGCCGGTTGAGCGATAACGTCCCACCGAGAGGCGCCTGCTGTCCCGCCGTCACCAACGCGAGGGCTGCGTCGGGCGATAGCTCGATGCCACGACGAACATCCATGCCTTCGTTGTCTACCGGAACGCCGACAGGGACGAGGCCGGCGAACTCGAGCGCCATGCGGCTCTGAAAGAAACCGGGGTCTTCAACCCAGGCCCGACGACCTTTCGCGTCGAGCACGCGCAAAGTCATGCCCAAGGCTCCGGCGAAACCCGCGGTGATGAATATCTGGGATGGACTGCACTCGAGACCACGCGCGAGCGCAACATGCGCAGCAATCGCGCGCCGGAGAACCGCTTCCCCGCGCGGATCCGGATACACCGCAGGCGCATCCACTTCCATCCGCGCAGCCTGCATACGCAAGCGCGCCAGGACGCTCGCGGGAAGACCGGCCGAAGGCGGCACTCCCATGCGAAACAGGCCAGGGCCGCCAAGCAAGTGGTCGTACAGCGTGGGTGGCGTGTCTGTTTCTTGCGAGGACATGCCCTGAGCGGCAACGGCAGGGTGCGGGGCCACCCGGGTGCCACCCGACCGTGACGTGACGACGATCTGCTCGTCGATGAGGCGCTCATAAGCGGCCTTGACCGTACCCCTGGCCACGCCCAATTGCGCAGCCAGTGTTATCCACGACGGCAGTCTTGCGCCCGGGCCAAGCACGCCGCTCCTGATCGATGCAATGACACCCCGGCAGATCTGCTCTGCCAAGGTGGTTTTGGCGGACCGGTCGATCCTGATGTGCAGCGCGTATCCCATGCCTCATGGTACATCCGCCGATCATCTTTTTGGTTCTTCTCAATGTACCTGCAGTGACGCAGCATGCGCTCTCAACGTGACTGACCACCTCCGTTTCTAAGAGGTTTTTTTAACTGCGCTGGCATCCGCTGTGCTGACACCTGGGCCAGCCTGACGGGAGGCAATGTCTATGAAAGCAATCGTGGTAACCGATCAGGCTGCGGGAACGGCCGGAATGAAACTGGTGGAACGGCCGCAGCCACAGGCAGCGATAAACGATGTCATCGTGCAGGTTCACGCATCGGGATTTACCGCGGACGAGCTGACATGGCCCCCGACCTGGACCGATCGTCTCGACCGTGACCGGACACCGTCCATCCCTGGCCATGAGCTGGCCGGCGTGGTCACTGCGCTTGGTTACGGGACGACGGGGCTGTCGGTAGGACAGCGCGTGTTCGGCCTCACGGATTGGACTCGCGACGGAACGCTGGCGGAGTACATCGCTGTCGAAGCACGCAATCTCGCCCCACTGCCCGGGGACGTTGACTTTACGGTGGGTGCTGCACTCGTGATGCCAGGGCTGACCTCATGGCAAGGACTGTTCGAACACGGTCGCCTATGTGTAGGGCAGACCGTTCTTGTGCATGGCGCAGCCGGCGTGGTCGGCTCGATGGCTGTCCAGCTCGCCCGCGAAGCTGGCGCGTATGTCATCGGCACCGGGCGCGGTGCAAGTCGCCAGGCAGCGCTCGAATTCGGTGCGCAGGAGTTCGTCGATCTCGATAACGACGCACTGGAAGATATCGGTCGTGTCGATCTGGTTTTCGATGTTCTCGGCGGCGACATCGCGAAACGGTCCGTAGGCGTGATCCGAACTGGAGGAACGCTGGTGACTATCGCCGGCCCGATCGAAGCGCGGCCCGTCGATGGCCGGACGATCGACTTCGTCGTCGAGTCCGATCGTGCCCAACTGAATCAGCTCGTACAGCGCGTACGTGACGGACGATTGCGCATGCATATCGGCAACGTCGCGGCGCTCGACGACGCAGTTGCCGCCTTCAACCTGGCCGAGCGCCCCAAGGGCAAGACGATCATCCGTATTCGTCCGTGAACGCTTGAGTGCGGGCAGATCTGCCCTCTCCGTCGATTCCACAACCTGCTTTTTCACACATAGGCACCACCATGACCAACGCCGTCATCGAATGCATCCTGAGCCGAAGCGCTGCGAAGTACTACGACCCCGCCGCGACGTTGAGCGACGACCAGATCCGCGATCTGGTGCGTATCGGCACCAGTGCACCGACATCCTTCCACTTGCAGAACTGGCGCTTTATCGCCGTACGCACACCGGAAGCCAAGGCGCGACTGAGCCCGATCGCCTGGAACCAGCCAGCAATCACCGACGCGGCCGTCACCTTCATTGTCTGCGGCCAGCTAGCCAATTCCAGTGTCATACCGGATCGCCTCGCACCGTTGGTGGCAGCGGGCGTGATGCCGGAAAAGATGGTGCCGGAATGGGAAATACCAGCACGTGATTTGTACATGGCGTACCCGCAGCGCCAGCGGGACGAAGCCGTACGTACCGGCACCTTCGGCGCAGCGGCCATGATCTATGCGGCCCGCTCGCTGGGCCTGGGTTCGACGCCGATGATCGGATTCGATGCCGAAGCGGTGCATCTGCAGTTCGGGCTGAGTAGTGACGAAGTGCCGATCATGTTGTTGTCCATTGGGCCGGAACGCCCGGGGAACTGGGCGCAGAAGCCGCGCCGACCGGTGGACGATGTACTGGACTTTATTTGAGCATGAATATCCTCCACATTGACTGCAGTCCACGTCCGGAATCGCACAGTCGCCAGCTTTCAGCGGCGATTGTCGGAAAGATTCTTGAGGCTGCACCCGGCGCGAATATCACGCGGCGAGACTTTGCCTCAGCTCCGCTGCCGCACGCTTCGCCCGACTACGCGACGACCTTGTCGTCGCCAGCTACCTTGGCGTCCCCGTTGAAGGGCGCGCTGGAGCTTTCCGAGATGCTTATCCAGGAAGTCGAGGCGGCCGATGTGACTGTCATTGGAACGCCCATGAACAACCTCACCGTTCCGTCGGTCCTCAAGGTGTGGATCGACCAGATCCTTCGCGCCGGTCGCACATTCATGTCGACGCCCGCCGGGAAGGTAGGAATGCTCAAGGATCGCCCCGTGTTTGTCGGCATCGCTTCCGGCGGTGTGTTTAGCGGTGATCGGGCTAATCAGCCCGATTTTCTCACGCCGTACCTGTCAGTCGTACTGGCAAGCATAGGACTGAAGACCCTGCAATTTCTTTCCGTGCAGGCCACTGCGTTTCTCGACACGGACCAGGCAGTCCTGGCGAGGGACAAAGCACTCGCGACGATGAACTTCAGCGGCGTGATATGCCTCCATGATTCGCGAAACGCACGAGCGAGTTGAAGAGCATCCGCCCTAATTTCAGGAGCGTGCCATGAGACCGATCGAGATCAAGGCCATCGATGTCTACGATTTTGATATTTGGCTTCCGCTTTGGAAAGGGTATCAGCGATTTTATGACGTAGATATCCAGGAGTCCGTGACTCACGAGACCTGGGCACGGTTCCTGGACCCGATGGAACCGATGCATGCAGCGCTCGCCATGGTGAATGACCGAGCATCGGGGCTTGTGCATTCGATCTACCATCGATCGACGTGGACTGCGGGTGACGACTGCTATCTTCAGGACCTGTTTGTGGCCGAGGATGCGCGTGGCGACGGCATTGGTCGCGCACTGATCGAACATGTCTATGAAGATGCCAGGCGTCGTGGAGCGCCCCGTGTGTACTGGCAGACGCACGAATCCAACCTCAACGCCATGCAGCTGTATGACCGCATGGCTGATCGCTCACCTTTTATCCAGTATCGAAAACTACTTGCCTGACGCGCTGGGATAGATCTTTTTTCACTACCCGAGCGGCGCATCGCCACGTGAATTCATTGCAATTGAACATGGGCAAGAGGAGCGATGGCATGCAGCGATCGTCACAGCCAGTCAACAGTTTATTCGAGCGACGACCGCCCGACCTCGCCTCGATCCATATATGGCGGCTGGCTTTGTCCATCGAAAACGACGCCGCTTGTATCGAAGCGTGGTATCGGTCCGTGCCTATTCGAGAGCTCGGAGGCTTAACCGCACAGCAGTTGGTTTCGCAAGGTGACTCCACCTTGGTGATCGGGTTTCTTCGGTCAATCAGGAGCGGCGAGCGCGGCTGAAGCCTCCGTTTAAAAGCGAGCACTCTGAACCATCACTCACTTCCCAGTTTCACACGCCATTTTGGGAAGAGCCTTGCCCCCTCAGCCGCCAAGGTTGGCGAGCGCCATACATGAGCGTTCGCCATAGCCACTCCATGGGGCCGAATCGGAAGCGTTTTAGCCACCAACGACTGACGATGACTTGGGCGATATAAACGACGATGCCCAGCAACATGGCTTGCGACGGACTCAGCCGGCCGAAGAGGCCCAAGCCGTACCCAAAGAAAATCCAGCCGAAAATTAGCGACTGGAACAGATAGTTGCTGAAGGCCATTCGGCCAAGCGGGCCCAAGGCGCCCAGGGCGCGACCGGCCACGGTGAATGTGTAAAGCGCAATGATGGTGGCGCCATAACCTATGGCGAGTACCACCGGACCTAAAGTGATCAGAACACGGATGACGGGGGCCCATGATCGCCAGGGAGAAAGTGGATCGGGCGGATCCAGAAGGTTCATACCGAAACCAAGGACCAAGCCCAGGATGGCGATACCGATGAGTAAGCGACGATGCCGTTCGGGATGGCGCACCAGCCCTACCCTCCACGCAAGCACCCCAAGCAAGAACAATGCGAACGTTCTCGGAGCCACAAACAAGTGAAGCGGAATAATACTTGGTATCTCGGCTATGTTGTAGCGGACGACCTCCGTCCAGTTACCGTTCGCATAGACCGAGGTGGCGATCTGAGCATGTTGCCGGAGCCACGCTTCGCTGGGCCAGAAGAGCGTGTCCGAAAGCCAGAACGGAAGTGCGGCATAAGCCGCCAGAGCGATTACCCCAGTAGTGGCGAGGGCCCGGTTCGACGCATAGAGAAATGGCAGTGCTACCAATCCGATCAGCGCGTACTCAGTGAGTATGTCGCCATTCCAGATGAGGAACAGATGCAAGAGACCAAATCCCAGGAGAATCAGAAGCCGCCTGGTCAGCAGCGATAGACGCCGCGCGTTGGCTGCAAGCCGTTCGAACTGAATGGCTAATCCAACGCCGAACAGCAAGGAGAACAAGGCAAACGCTTTCAATTCCAGGCCAATGCTCACTAATACATTGACGGCATGATCTAACCCGGTTTGCTCCAGCGACGAAGGAAGAAACTGCTGGAACAACGAAACGCGGAACTCGGTGATCAGATTGACCGAGAGCACGCCCAAGAGCGCCACACCTCGCAGCACATCAATCGCGGCTATGCGACGATCCGGGCTGACCGGACGCACCTCATCCTGCTGCAAAGGTTTATCCGTTCCTGAAACGAAGGTATCCATCGCAGCCTTGGGGCTACCTCATTGGCCGGGAAATGATGTCCGCCTTGAGTCGCGACCTCATGCGATCAACACAACACACTATAGACGCACAAGCGGAAGGAGTGTTGCACGGCATTCGGACTTTGGCGGCACATTACCTACAGCGAAAAGACCTTGCTGTGGGAACGATAGCAATCGTGTAGCCACAGAAACCCATGACCGACGCACCGAAGTCATCCGCAAAATATTTCGACGCCCGTTCGAGACAACGCTGCGCCTCGCTGCAAGCCGCCACAGATTCATGGATACCGTGCCAAAACGGCCATGGCGTCGCCATCGACAAGCGAGTATTCAATAGGCCATCTCAAACAGATCTTGACTATTTGTACTGTCACGAGAAGAGGGATAGCGCCATGCGAAACTCGCGATCCATCACGCTTTATCTGGCCGTTGCCTTCGGGTTCGCATGGGCGTTCTGGCTGGTCGCCTGGCTGATCAGTAAGAAAATCATTTCGTTCCCCCTGATCCCCATGTTGTTCATTGGCTCATTCGGCCCGTTCATAAGCGCAGCCGTGACGACATACAGCGATGGCGGCCTCCGCCGAATGACCGGCTTTTTTCGTCGCGGCTTCGACCCGCGAATGGGGTGGAGCGTCTTTCTGGTTTCCTTCTTCCTGATGCCGATACTGGCGATCGTTGTCGAGCTCACCCATGCGCGACTTATCGGTCAGGCGCCGCACTTCACGATGACCCTGGCGGACTTCCCGCTGAGCTATTTGTTCCTGTTCGTGCTGGGCGGGACGCTGGCCGAGGAATATGGGTGGACACTGCTGTCGGATAAGCTCGATGCATTTCTGCCACTCAAGACTTCAACCGCGATCCTCGGCTCCATCTGGGCGCTGTGGCATCTGCCCTTGTTCTTCATCGTGACCAAGGGTGCCATCCAAGGATATACGCCGTTCTACATCTTCTTCATGGCCACGGTCGCCATGCGCTTTCTGTTTTCCTGGGCGTACCACCGCGGCGGCAGAAGTATCTTGTCCAATATGCTCTTCCACACCGCATCAAACCTCGCCTATAGCCTGGCGGCGATTGCCCCTGCGCCCGAAGATCTCTCAACGGGTCGCTTGTGGATGTTCACCCTTCTTACGTTGGTGTCGGCCGTCGTCATCTGGATTGTGGCACCGCCTCGCAAGGAGACTCCTGCTCCCATCGCCGCCTAGCTCACCATCACATGGCCATGCGGTTCAGAACCCAATACTCCACTGGTCCAGAGTCCCTGTGTTCCCCTTGAACGAATCGTCCACCCATAGCTGCCATTTGCCATTGGCTGGAAACGTAGCGGCATCCACTGTCCAGATCTGATCGATATTGGCGCCGCTGTCGTTGGGATCTGGCTGCTTCAGTACTGTACGGATCCCGTTCGGAGCTACCAGGGTGATACGCAGATCGCCACGATGCGGGTGAGTGATCTTGGCTTCCACCCTCAGCGTAGGCGGGCAATGGCCGCTGCGATCGCGAATGATGATCGGCCCCGCGACACTGCCCAGGTCTGGAATGGGCCAGACGAAATAGCTCGCATAGACATTGCCGCGCGGGGTACCCCAATACTGCGTGACATAGTCGTTGAACTTCGCGATATCGAGGCTGCCCCAGCCGGTGCAGTAGTCCCATGTGAGAGTGCAGCGATAGCCTGTAAAGCTCGGCGTCCCACCGGTGTAAATGCCGTTATAGCCGCCGACGATGTCATGTGTTGGCGCGGGATCCTTGGAGAAATGCTGGTACATGCGCTCTGTCGGCAAGCCCAGGCTGTTGTTGTTTGCCGATTGGATGCGCGCCCATATGCCGGCGAAAATGGCCGAGGCATTGCCGGTTGCGCCACCGTAGTACCCACCGCGATCGAAGGCCAGGTCCGGTACGACTCGCATAGTCACTGCACGACCCAAGGCGTCGCTCTGCCAGATTGGCGCGCGCTCGAACAGGCTGACACCGCCTCCGCTGCCGTACATGTCGCCCTGCCAGTAATCAAACGTGGCGGAGAAAACACTCTCGCCCGCCCAGCTGAAATCCTGATTTACGGCCGCGTTCGTGGCTCCCACGGCAACCACATAGGGGGAGCTGGCTGGTTCGCTGACCGAGTACTTGCTCAGATCCTTTTGATAGATCGCGCCAGCGTAAGATTCATAGACACCGAAATCCCCGGAGGGCACCACAAAGGTCTGCCCCTGAGCCACCGCCTGCTTGAAAATCGCATCGTCCGCTGTCTGGGCGCCGGAGTTATGTGCCCATGTTTCGTCCTGGTTGTAAGCCGAATGAATGATCTTGGCGCGGTTGTCAGTCACGGCCCGGTTATACATCGCCGTAAGCGTCGCCTCCGTCAAATAGCTGCCTACCTGGACCGCTCCGACATAGGCGGTCAACTTCGCCAATCCGCCAGACACGCCGACGATGGTCTCGGGCCAGCAACCCGGAGGCGAGAAGGGGTAAACCGTGCCCTGTCCCACACCATCAGTAATGGCGACCAGGGTGGTAGGCACCCTCGGGAGGTGCTCCTGATCGGTATAGGCATTGAGGGCATCGACCAGCCCGGACATATCCCCGTTTCCCTGGCAGATAACGGCCACGCTCGTGTTCACGCCGCTTGGCGTGCTACCAGCGTCATAGACTTTCGTGTATTGAGCAGGGTCGGTAACGGAAACAGGCAGTGCGTTGCTCCTGGTTATCGGCGAAGTACTTTCGAAGGAGGCCTGCGGCCCGTGTACATTTTGCAGGCCAAGAACAGCTCCGACTGTATCGCCCAATGTCTGTGGCACCTGAACAGGCGCGTCGTTGGCAAATTGTTGCTTCCCTTCGGGCGACGTGAATTGCCTGATCTGCGTGCGAAATGCCGAGGCTATGTTCGTCGCGTTGCCATCCGCTGAAATCAGCAAATTATTCGGAGCGGGCTGGATATGAGTGAACCCGGCTTGTTGTAAATGCGCTATGACCGCTTGCAGTTGACTATCGGTGGGTGCATAGGCGTCCTTGAACTGCTGCGGCGTAAGGAACTTGCCGTAAACCGGGCTGCCCGACTGATTGAGCTCATGCAAGAACGTATCGAGCTGCGTCTCGTTGCGTAGCTTCAGGCTGATCACGATATGCAGCTGTTTCTCCGACTCCAGTGGAGTCACCAAGGCATTCACCGGTGACATATCGGCTGCGTTGATAGCCCACGCTCGCGGCGCGGCAGCTCCCTTGCCGACCGAAGCACTACCCAACGATACCAGGGTGGCCTTGGTTTGAGTTTCCACCCATCCCTGGGCAGCGGATGCGGACATGGATGCTGAGGCCATCCATAGAGCTAATGGCAATATAGCCAGGCTTGTGCGCCAGGGCCTTTTATTTGAAACGCGGCTCTTGAAAGTCATCTCGCACCCCTTGGCTAAAGCTCAAAGAAGGGAAGAATCCAACGAAAAATGGCGCGGCCGAGCTTGCTCGACGAAGATCTCGCCAGCTATCGGATGAGACTAATATTTCAACCCAAAAAAAATTGAGCCTGTGCTCAATTTCGAAATGACATTGGCATCTGGCAGATGCCGTTCATACAGCAAGATATGTAGATCAAGCTGAGTGGCGGCGATGAGTGCCAACACCGCCGCCAATTCCCATCCCCTGCTCGACGCGAATCAGAACCGTACTGACAAAGCCGCAGTCAGATTCTGGTCGACGGTACGTTGACTACCGGCCTGACCCGTATAGCTCAGCGAAAACACCGCATCGGGCGCCAGGGTGAAATCCAGGCCGGCGTCGAGCACACCGACATTGCGACTCACGACCAGACCATTCAGATTGTAGTAGTTGCCGCCAGCACGGAACGCCAGCGCGTGATCGACGTCCACGTCGCCCATAGCATGACGCCAACCGATGCCGGCTCGCGCATTCACCGATACGTTGCCCAGTTGAAAGCTGTCGGCGACGAAGTGCACGCCAAGGGTGGAATACGTCACATCGGCTTCATGGCTGCGGCCCAGGAGCGCTGCCGGGCTGCCGGATTCGTGGAACGACTCGAAGTTCTGCCGCACCTGGGCAAGCTGCAGATAAGGCTGCCATGTACTGCCGCCCCAACGCACGCCATAGCCGAGCTCGCCAAAGACCTGCGCGGTGTCCCCATAGTAGTCCGTGCCAACGTGCGCTGTGGCCAGCCCTGGAACCTGCACGAACCTGTCGGTGGAAATATCGTGGCGCACATAAGCCGCGCCGAGCTTGAGGGTGAGCGCTCCCCACTGGGTGCCGGCGTAAGCACCGTAAGTGGTGTCGTGAGTGCTGGCGGTGGAATCGCGGCTGTCGGCGGTGAGCGTCGAGTGGTCGTAACCGAACAACAGGCCTACGCGCCAGCTATTGTGGAAGATCAGCGTATCGACGCCGCCCATCACACCGCCCATGTCACGCGTGATTGCGCCGGCGTTGCCGTTGTTACCTTGCTGGCTCCAGCCACCGGTGGCCTGCCCCCAAAAATGACTGCCATCGGCACAGCCGGCCGCGCAGGAGAGCCTCGCAAACGACATGTCTCGGGCAAAATGGCTGTCTTCGATCATCTGCGTGCCGACGGCGGCATGGATCTCGCCAGACAGACGGTCATATCCGGCGCGTGCGCTGGCCGGGTCGGTGGGCCATTGGCTTTGCAGGGACGTCCGCAGCGGGCTACGCGCAGGCAGCGACTGCAAGGCGGTGGCAACCGCTACTTGATTGGGCGAGCCGGAAGCAACGAAAGGCTGGCTCTGCGCGATCGCCGCCGAGAAGGGTGTAACGGCCGCCAACGCGGCTCCAATGACCAGCACGTACCCGACGCGTCGTCCGGCAGAATGTATGGATGGCTGATCGTGCTGGGTAGCAGCTCCCAGCGTGCCGAAATTACGATTGCGGATAAGCATGCATGGATCTCGATAATCACCACCGGGCGTGGCAACTACCAAGTATCTTCACCGCACTGCAAATTTATGTGTTCGTGGGCCACGATCTCTCCGCTTATGCGTTAGAGATGCGCAGTGGCACACATTTACTTCAGCACACACTTTGCGTGCCAACCTGCTCGTATCATCGATGAAGCGTTTAGCTGAATGCTTGATCTGTTGATCAGTCCACAAATTTTGCTTTTGGGCGACGAGCAAGCTACTGCGGTTCACACACATGCACATACACACAGATGTCATGTCCGCCAGCGCGGTATGACATCTGTATGTAGCAGGCATACAAACCATGGCCTTGGCGGGCGCTCAAGCCATCCGCATTCTTGGCCACTTCAGATACGTCAGCCCACGCCAGAACCATTCCACCGGGCCAAAGCGGAAGTGCCGGAACCACCAATGGCTGAATAGCAGCTGCGCCAGGTAGAACAATACGGCGGCGAGCATGTTCCACGCGGGACCTACACGCCCGTATAAGCCCGAGACAATGCCGCTGTAAAACGTCACGAAGAAAATCGATTGCGTAAGGTAATTGGTCAATGCCATGCGCCCCACCGGGGCGAGCCACAGGACACGCGCCCGCCATCGCGGATGCTGAAACAGCAGCGCCAGCCCGGTTGCGTAGCCGCAACTCGCCAAGGGCATGCTGACAAGATTTGCCAGTCTCAAGATCAAGGTCAATATCGTCTGGGATTGGTCCGGGCTGACAAGATGATGCGCGACCACGCAAACCATCTGCGTCGTCAATCCCAATGACAACGTCCATGCGCAGATGCGCCGCAGTGTTGATTTTCGCTCGGGCAACGCCTGAACCCATCCCTTGCGCCAAACATACAGGCCCATCAGGAAGAGAGGCAGGCTGAGTGCCACCGTGAACGGTGCGGACGATATCCACTGACGCCACATCTGGCCGTTCTCGTGCACAAGACCGCCCAGATTGGCATGCGCATAAAGAGCGACGATCTGCTGCGCCTTCGTCAGGTCCGGTGGCGCACCGGTACCGGCAAATCCATCAATATGGAGCCGGCTGGCTATCCAGCGCCCGATCGCGAGCAGGAGTGACAGTGTCCACAAGCATACGCCCCAGGTCAGCACCGTCTTTGGCGTTGCCTTGCGGAACCAGAACAGGAGGAAACCGGTACAGGCATAAGGCAGCAGGATGTCGCCATCCCAGATCACGAAGCCATGGATGAATCCAAACAACGCCAATGCGCCCAGCCGTCGCAAATAGAACCATGGAAAGCCTGAGCTACGCGCCTGGGAACGCGTCATTTGAATGGCGAAACCAAGCCCGAAGAGAAAGGCAAATAGCGTATATGCCTTTCCTGAGATAAACACATCCAATAACGCCTGTACCCAGACGTCGTACCATGATGGAAAAACCTTTTCCGTGGCATCGTAAAGCATCAAGGGCAAGTTGAAGGCGCGCATATTGGCCGCCAGTACGCCAAACAGCGCAAAACCGCGCAGCGCGTCGACGAGAACGAGGCGCTCATCGTCCAATACGGGACCCGCGCTTTTCGAGATTGAAATACTTGCGATTACGCCGGCTTCCTCTTTCTTATTCACACAACCCCCCTGGCATTGAATCCGACAATTAGCCGGTCGGACGATACACCGTTGGGTTGATTCGTATAAGTGGAGAATGTCGTGAGTGCCAGCCAGTCTTTGGTCCATGGCAGATGCCACAAGAGTCGCCTCCGGCATTCCCAAATGCCAGATCGACCTTTTCGATCAGGCGCTTGCTCATGCCTTTGCGACATGCATCACGATCTCCCCTGGCACTGCGGTGCTTCCATAGACAACGTTGTCATTTCCCTTCGATACTCGAAGGCACCAGTGCTGTTGTACCCCCCATACACGTAGTTACGGACGTGGATGCGTCAAGCCGTGTCTCCGTGACCGGGAGGGATATCGTTGTCAAACCGCCAGCGTTATTTAGCCCATACGGAGGTAGCCCCATGAGTCAGAAAAGTTTGCCGAAGTGGCCCGTCATGCCACTGAGCGCGATAAGCACAGCGATGGGCGCGGTGCTGTCCACCACCTTATTGACGATGGCGCCGATGCAAATGGCGCAGGCGCAATCGGCGCCGGCATGCGCAACACCATGGAGTGCATCGACGATCTATACCGGTGGGCAGCAAGCGAGCGAAAACGGCGTCAATTACGTGGCCAACTGGTGGACGCAGGGCAATGACCCGGCGACTAACAACGGCGGCTCCGGTAGCGGTCAGCCATGGACCCAGGTGAGCACCTGCGGCTCGTCGGGTTCACCGCCTCCGCCACCCCCGCCGCCTCCGCCGCCCGCACCACCCGCACCACCCGCGTCGGGAGGCAGTACCACCGGCACGATCAATTTCCATCTGCTGCTTGGCGCGGGGTCTGCACAGGATCAACTCCCTCTGACAGGCGACAATTACACCGACCTGATCATGTCCAACATCGTCGCCGGCGTTATGTACGGCCACCTGGTACAGGAGTACTACCCCGGCATCCAGTTCAATAAGGACTACACCTACGGCTCGATCCTGGCGCAGCTGCTGCAGGAAAATATTGCCACTCAATACTACGTCAGCTCCAGCACGCTAATTGATCCTTCGCCCAATCAAGCCGCGGTAATGAGCGTTGGACAGGGCGGTCCATACCAGATCAACAACTACGCCGCCGATATGGTGTCCGGGACCTATACACCGGCCGGCCATTCGCTGATCAACTACATCGCGATCCAGAAGAACATCGGTTACACCATGGCTACGGCGGCCACGCAGTACAGCAAACCCACGCCCGCGTCATTCAACAACAAGTACTACGGCCCGATGTTGACGGCGTACTTCCACTACAACGACTTCGTGGCCTTGATTGTCACGGGCACCGGGCCGGGCGGCTGGACCACGCCGTGGCAGCCGGCTTTCAATAACGCACTGACGAACTTCAAGACGCTACCGAACAACTTCTTCGATGTCTTGTTGAACGTGGCCTACAACCAGGGCTACTACGGCGGCCTGGTAGGCAGCTATAGCAGTCTGGGGGCAACGGCTACCGCCTCGACCGTGGCTTCGGTGGATTCGTACAGTTCGGTGTGGGGCGTGCAAGACACGTATCGGCAGTATCCCTATCAGGTTCGCTACTACCTGGACCAGATGTACGACAAGCCGATTCCGACCACGAGCGCCACCAATCTGACCACGCCCACCAACCACGTGAGTTTCAATATCGCGTCGTTGCAGGGGGTGTTTTCGAATGTGTTCCAGACACTGGCCTATGTGAACAAGTCGGGCACTTCGGTCTACATCTCGGCAGCGCAGGCGCAGACAGCGTTCACTACCGCACTGAGTCAGGCAGGCGTTGCCAGCACGGCGACACTGGATCTGAGCAACACAGCAGACCGGGCGAAGATATTCAGCCTGCTGGAGTATGCCATCGGCAACCTGGAGACCAGTTTGGGCATGCCGTTCAACGCAACTACTGCCTCGCAACTTTAAAGCCAGCGGAAACCGGGACATCGACTGCAAAGTCGATGTCCCGGTTGGGTCGCATAGGGCAGACTGAAGGTAAATATCGGGCCAAGGAGCAAGCAAATTAATGCTCATCGTTCTCTTCGACCATCAGTCGAAAGACGCAACCTGGCATTAACGGTGGGATTCGGTCAAAAATAAAGAATTCGGCCCTTCGCCCCAAAAGGATTCTCCGTGGCATCTCTCAAGTCGAGGACGTTCGTTGCGCTGCTCCTTTTGCTCTGCGGATCAGCATCAATCACGCACGCCGCTAACAAGATGCAACCGTGCGAACCGTTGCCTGGCTTCGAAAGCACAGCGGGCGCGAAGGTGGTCATCATGGGTGATCTGCACGGCACCATAGAACCACCTGCCAGCTTCGGGCGTGCCGCGTGCATCTTTTCCAAGGAACTGGGAACGCGGCGAGGCGTTATAGGGCTTGAACTTCCGGACAGCTTCAATCGCTACTTTGCAGACGTACGACCGGCCACGCTCGATACAGCTTGGCACCAGGCTCAGCTGGACCCGTTCTGGAATGAATTCCGAGATGGGAGGCACAGCGCCGATATGCTTGGCATGGTGCGGAACTTATTGATGCTGACCGCACAGTCGCAAGGCCGCCTGAAACTTGTCGCCCTGGAACGGCAACCGATCGATCAGCTCGGTGCCGAATTCTTCGTCGAGTCGATGAAAGCATTCCGCGCAGATCGTGGCTTGGTATTCATTGGCAATGCTCATGCAAGGATGCTTCCTATGCCTGGGATGAACGTTGTTCCTTTCGCCAAGAATGTCGATGCTGCTGGATATCGCGTTATTTCGCTGGACGTGCATGCCGGCAGCGGCAAAGGATGGCGCTGCACTTCACGATGCGAGGCCGTTGACTGGTTTCCCATGCCAGAAGCCGGCGGACTGAATGTGGTCGTTGACACATCTTCCCCATCGCAGGCTTGGCACGGCTATTACTACATTCCATCGCTTCACCTATCGCATTCGGTGCATCCGAATTCGGGAGGCCCGGAATCTCCTTAGCAAGTGTCCGCCGGCTATACAAGGCGGACAAAAAGTGCGTAGTGCGGCAGAGGGTATCGCTCGGGTAGCATTAACATTGTAGGCGCTCGATTCACACTAGATATTCTCAACGATGTAGTCCCGCAGCCACCGATGCGCCGGATCGCGATGTGAGCGCTCATGCCAGAGCATCGCCATTTCGTAACCCACCACCTCGATCGGCGCCTCGACGACACGTAACCCGGGGCCGTCACGGAGCAGACGCTCGGGCAGCATCGCCACCAGATCGGTTCGCTCCACGACCGACCTGACAAACATGAAATGCGGCACGGACAGCACGACCCGACGCGCCAAGCCCGCCTTGGCCAGCGCATCATCAGTCCCACCGTGAAATCCCCCGCCATCGGGCGAAACGATCACATGTTCGAGCTCGCAGAATTGTCGAAGCGTCGGCCGTCGCTTCAATCGCGGATGCCCCGAACGACCCACTAGCACGTAGCGCTCGGCGAACAGCACACGCTGGCGCAAACCTGGCGGGGCATCGTCGCGCGTGTGAAAGGCCAGATCGATGTCGCCCTGCTCCGCCTGTCGCGCGATACGCGACGGCGTGAGCGCCAGGACAGCCAGACTCGTCCCCGGCGCCGCCGCGCGCAAGCCGGCCAGCACAGGCAACACGATCGTGGCCTCGCTGTAATCGGAGGCAACCACGCGCCATGTGCGATCCGAACCCGAGGGATCGAAGGGGCCGGAAGGCGCGACCGCGAGCTCCAATGCCTCCAGGGCCATGCGTAGCGGCTCGCGCAAGGCATCGGCTCGTGCCGTCGGCCGCATGCCTCTGGGCCCTGGCAGCAATAACGGGTCACCGAATATCTCGCGCAACTTGGCCAGATGCACGCTGATCGACGGCTGAGAGAAATTCAGCCGCTGCGCCGCCCGGGTGACATTGTGTTCGGCAAGCAAAGCATCGAGGGTGACCAACAGATTGAGGTCGAGCCGCCGTAAATTATTCACGACTATACCTATAATTTTGATAATTAATTTCTAATATACCTCGCGGGCGCCTAAGGTGTCGTCATGTGCCACAGAGACCCCGCCATGAACGTACTTATCGTCTTTGCCCATCCAGAACCTCGCTCCCTGAACGGCTCGCTCAAGGATTTCACGATCAAACGCCTGCAAGATGCCGGTCACACCGTGCAGGTCTCAGACCTTTATGCGATGCAATGGAAGGCCGCGCTCGACGCCAATGACAATACCGGCCGCGATGCGAGGGAACGTTTCTATCCCGACCGCGATTCCAAACATGCCTATGCGAGCGGGCAGCAAAGCGCGGATATCGAGCGCGAGCAGGAAAAGCTGCGCTGGGCAGATGCCGTGATCCTGCAGTTCCCGCTGTGGTGGTTCTCGATGCCGGCAATCCTCAAGGGCTGGTTCGAGCGCGTCTATGCTTACGGCTTCGGCTACGGCGTGGGCGAGCATTCCGATGTGCGCTGGGGCGATCGCTATGGCGAAGGCATGCTCGCGGGTAAACGCGCGATGCTGGTCATCACAACCGGCGGCTGGGAGTCCCATTACGGCCCGCGCGGCATCAATGGGCCTATCGACGATCTTCTGTTTCCGATTCAGCACGGGATGCTTTACTACCCTGGCTTCGACGTCCTACCGCCCTTCGTCACCTATCGGGCACGCGGCATCAGCGAAGCGCAGTTCGACGCTATATGCGAAGCACTGGGGCAGCGACTGGATGACCTATGGACTACGCCACCGATTGCCTATCGGCCGCAGAATGCGGGTGCGTATGAGATTCCTTCGCTCACGCTGAAACCGGAGTTGTCGCCGGGACAGACCAGCTTTGCGATGCACGTCGCCCAGTCGCCTTCAGATTCATTTGACTTCAAAGGCGAAACGAAACACGACCGCGTATCGGTCGAAGAGCACGTGACCTGACTTGTAGTCTGACGCCCCACCCATTCACCCACGCTGCGGAACAAATCCAGGCATGCCGGTCTCCACGACGGCATTCAACCGAACACTCGTGGTGATGCGACTTTGTATTTCCTGCATGGCCTCTTCGGGCAGTGCGGAAATATCGAAGTTTTCCCTGATATGCGCGGGATTGGTCGATGTAGTCAGAAAGGCTGTCCCACGCTGCACCGCCCAAGCGAGCGCGACCTGTGCCGGCATTTTCTCGACACGCTGAGCAATGGCCTTGATCACCGGATCATCCGGTATCCTCGGCTCCATACCGTGGCCCAACGGCGCAAAGGCAAGTAGCACGATGCCATGTTGCTTGCAGAAGTCGAGCAGCTCCCATTCGGGAAGATAAGGATGGCTTTCGACCTGCACCACGGCAGGCTTGATGCGAGCAACCGCGACGATTTCCCTCAGCTTTTCCAGGGTGATATCGGAGAGCCCAATGGATCTGCACTTGCCTTCATCCACGAGGCTTTCCATCGCCTGCCAGGTCTCGATCAGCGTGACTCCCGCGTCATAGGCCGGCTCACCACGTCCGTCCTTGGGGTACTGCTCGTCGCCAGGCCGGAAGGCAAAAGGTGTATGGATCAAATAGGCATCGAGATAGTCGAGCTGAAGACGACGGAGGCTTGCTTCGAGCGCAGGCTTGACCCGTTCGGGACGGTGATTGTTGTTCCATAGCTTCGAGCTGACGAACAGCTCCTCTCGCGCCACGGCTCCAGCCTCGAATGCCTCCCGCATCGCGACGCCGACCACGTCTTCGTTGCCGTAAAGCTCCGCGCAATCGAGATGCCTGAACCCCACTTCCAACGCCACCTTGATCGCCTGCCTGGCGGCAACGCCGTCACGAATCAACGTACCGAACCCGACAGCCGGGATCGATCCGACGCCGTGGGCGAGCGGGATTCTTGTGTCACGAAAACGCTCGGGGGAATGCATGGCTGTGTCTTCCTGATGGATAAAGCACGAACTGCACGCGAGTTGCATTTTGTACTGACTCGCATAATATTCACCAGAACGACGACAGGTCAATATTTTTATGCAGCCCGGAACAAAAAAAGACGATGCCTTGAGAAAAGCCCGTGGACGGCCACGTGCCTACGAGCCCGAGACCGCTCTTCGACAGGCCAAGGAAGCATTCTGGAAGACGGGCTATTCCGGCACGTCGCTCGACGACATCTCCGCCGCGACCGGCATGAACCGGCCCAGCCTTCGGGCGGCGTTTGGTGACAAGCATGAGATCTACATCAGGGCGCTGAGCGACTATTGGGAGCTCAAATTTGCAATGATGCGCAAGGCATTCGAGCGTGGTGGGACGTTGCCCGAGACCTTGAAGAGGGTATACGACGCGGCACTATCGATTTATTTCTCTGGTGACGATCAGGTGCGCGGCTGCTTCGTGGTCGGCACGGCCATTACCGAAGCCCCTGGCGATCCTGAGATCCAGGCCATCGTCGCGAAGGGCTTTCAAGCGCTCGACGCCGATTTCGAGGCGCGCTTCAAACAGGCGCGTACGGCAGGCGAATTGGAGCAGAGCGCCGACCCCAAGGCGCTCGCCCTGCTCGCCTCCGCTACGATGCATACGCTAGCCATTCGTGCTCGCACCGGCAGCTCACGCAACGAACTAAGGAAGCTCGCGCACAAGGCGGTGAGCGTGATCTGTAGCTGACCACCGGTGCGATCGACCATGAAGATCAAGTCTGATGCCCAGCCTGCTTCGACCGGCGAACTCCCCGACATCATTGGCGGAGATCTCAAAGTGCTTTTCTGCGGGATCAACCCGGGCCTGTCGGCGGCCGCGTCAGGACATCACTTCGTCGGACGAAATAATCGATTCTGGCGCGTTATTCATCTCGCCGGCTTTACCCCTGAGGAAATTCAGCCGCAGGAAGACCACACGATTCTCAGCTACGGCTATGGACTGACGTCGGTGGTGAGGCGCCCCACGGCCCGTGCGGACCAGTTGCTGCCAGGAGAATTCACCGCCGCCGCCGCCGAGTTTGAACGGAAAGTCGCGCATTACGCGCCGCGTCTTATCGCGTTTCTAGGCAAGATGGCGTACTCGGAGCTGTCCCGCCAACGAGATATTGCCTGGGGACTGCAACCGACTCGCATGCGGGACGCAGCCATTTGGGTTCTACCCAATCCCAGCGGGAGAAACCGCGCGTTTACCCTCGATGACCTGGTCGAGGCGTACCGCCAGCTTTATCTATTCATCGAAGGCAAAGAGCAGAGCATGATCTTGTAGGAGCGGCTTCAACCGCGATCCGCGCTTGCGTCACGGCTTGTCGCACCTGCGGCCGAACACGCTCCGCAAGGCAGTTGCCTCCAGGCTTGAAAACGGCCGGTCACTCCATGCTGCATGGCGCCGAGTTCCTCGTCCGCCTTCGCTGCGGTCTCGCGATCCCCTGCAAGTCGAGCAGCCTCGCTTAGCCCGACCAAGGAGGCCGCGCGCTTCGGATAGCGCAGCAGCGCCCACTGAAAAGCCCGCATGGCACTCTGTGGATGCCCTGCCCTCAGGTAGACCTCTCCCAACAGCTCGGCTGATGGCTTTACGGGAGCGGGCGGGCCATAGCCTACGGGTAGCTTTTCCTCGTCACCGACCGCGGCTTGAAGCTGACTTATCGCATCTTCCACTTTTCCATCGGCGAGAAGTTGCAGGGCTTCAAGCTGGGCCTGCATGATCTGCGCCGGCTTGATGCTCGCCGCGTAGGAGCCCGTAAAAAACGAATCATGGTGATGGCCTGCATCGGCCTTACCGGCTTCGTCCTGCGTAGCATGCCGAGTCTTCTCGATGAACTCTCCAATATCGTCAATAGCCCGCCTCACTTGTTCGGGCCGCTTTTGCCGTACCGCGGCCAGACCCGTGGCAAACATGCTGTTCGCGGGCGCCGTGAGTTCCACACCTTGCAGGTCGATGGACTCGATGCCCTTCAAATCCGCGGAGGTACCGACATCTTGCCAATTGGGCGCGTTGACGATGTAGCTGGCGCGCATCATCGCGAAGTACCACTTGACCATCGGGTCCGGGTTCACCGCATAGATTTTCGCCATGGTCTTGAGGCTATCCATCGCCCTGGCTGTCTGTCCCTGTTGGAGGTAGCCGTACTCGAGCCACTGCAGCGTATGGAGCCCGTGGATGTCATAACCGCCAGGCCCCAGGTTATCGCGCCGGACGCGATCGAGGCTGGCGACCCATGAGGCTTCATTGACGCGGACAAATTCCTTCCACATACCAAGGTCGAGGTAGATGTGCGAAGGCATGTGCAGCGCATGCGCCGAATCAGGGGCAACTACTCCATATCTATCGGCCGCCTGTCGCCCCAGTAAGGCGTATCTGGGATCGTCGTAACAATGAACCAGATAATGCAATACGCCCGGGTGGTTCGGGTTGCGGCTATAGACTCGCTCCAGGACGTCAGACGCCTTTACATTGACCGCAAAATTCTCATTCTCGGCCTTGGTACCAAGGATGGCCAAGCCATAAAAACTGGCCACCTCATCGTCATTCGGGTACTGAATATAAAGCTGGCGCATCGCCTCCGCATAGGCCGCATCACGCTGCGCTTTGTCTCCATCGCCGTAAAGCAACCTCACTGCCGCGATGAGGCCCTTTTCGCGCGGCGTCAGGCTCGTTGCATGCGCCTTGTCGAGATCGGCCAAGGCATGCCGCGCCGATTCCAGATCCTGCTCACCCCAAAGCGGGTGATTGTAAGACATCGCCAAGCCCCAATACGCCAAGGCGAAGTCGGGATGGGCTTTGACGATATCGCCGAATGTCTTGACCGCATCTTCGTATTCGAAGTTGTGCAGCAATTCGACACCGGTCAAGAAAGTCGTTTGCGCGCCAGCCGGCCCGGACGTCGGAAAAACCAACGGAACCCGCTTTGCCTGTGCCGGTGGCGAAGCATCCCGGCACCAAGAGGTTGCCGAGAAGGTGAGAAAAACCAGGATGATCGCCATGGCGCGTGCCATAAGTTTCCACCGACTAATCATGACGCCTCCGCGAGAGCGTATTCATAACCATCAGAGAAAAACCATGTAACGGATGTCCCGCACTGCATCGAGCTACTTCAATGCTGGATAGCCTTTGTCTACCGCCGAGTTCTCCAGCTGATAGATGCGCTGGTGATAAGTCTGAGCATCGATCACCACAAAATCCTTGAGCTTCATTTCGTCCAGAGCCCAACGCAAGTCGGCATCTCCCGGATGTGTCACGACGTCCTTGATGGCCGCCCGCATCTTGTCGATCGTCTTGTCGTCAGTCCGCGCGCTGGTGATCAAGGGAAGCCCCGGAGAAACAGGAGTGTTGGTTAACACCCGCGTCTTTGCCGCGAGCTCGGGATAATCGCGCTTGATCAGGTCGTAGCTCACGCTGTCGATGGCTGCCACGTCGATCTGTCCGTCAGCGACCATGCGAACGCTCTTCATATGGCCGCCCGTCGTTATCACTGACGCGAAAATCCCCTGTTTGAGTTCGTTCGCCGGAAAACTGGCCGCCACCGCAGCGCGGAAGGCATTCATCCCGCTATTCGAACCCATCTCGTTCACACCAGCCTTCTTTCCCTTCAAGTCCGCCAGGGTTTTGTAGGGTGTATCGGCCTTTACGATGATCACGCTACGGTATTCCCCGGGAGCAAGACCATCATTGGTCGTATAGACCAGGGTGCCGACAATCTTGACCCCGCGCTGCATGAGCGTGTGCGTATACGGATAGCCGCAGGTTTGCGACAAAAGGAGATGCTCGTCCTGCCATTGGTCGGCCAGATCGCCGTTCGTTCGTTCGAGCGCCATCGGCGCAACCACGCCCTGGGAGGCTAGTTTCTCTCTTAATCTGTTCCAGAAGATATTGTCGGCCTTCTTCATGGCGTCCGACACTTCATACATGGGCAGAGATACCACGGCACCATGGGTTCCATCAGACACCTTGGCCTGCTCCTGTGCCTGGATACTTGTCGCAACTGCGGCAAATACCACACATGCCATTGCCGTATGGATGGATTTGCGCCAGGTTTTTCCGGCTCCGCAAAGCAGCTTATCCATGACATCCTCCTGCCAAAGAAGAGCATTTGCCGATAGCGCCGGAAAGCGATGTGACCTTAGCCGCTATCTACCGATATCACGAGTCACGACAACCTCGCTTCGGCACCGTAGCAACGATAAAGCTGAACGCCATACATTTCCCCAGGGTGCCTTTTACGTTTCGCGATGTGAAAACCGCGCATACGGGCGAATATGCGCTTATTAGCTGGCATTTCGACAACTAAAACCACAAAAAATACCTGATTCTTGCAAGGGAAATTTCATGGAATCTCAAAAAAACCTTCCTAGTATCGCTATCTCGGTGCGGACCGATATCCAGTGACTTTGCGATCGATTATCACGAGGGCCAACAATGCCTCTGCTCTATCGCGAAAACCTAAAACCGAAGCCACTGGATCCCGGCCTGCGCCGGGATGACGATAGGAGAACCGAGGCATTCGGAGCCTTCTTTTACTCGCTAGACACGATTGTGTCCTGACTTATCTAAGCCGACCACCTACGCAAACGTATGCCGCAGCACCGGCGCCAGAATGGTGCCGATCAAGAGCACCAGAAAGATCATCGCGGGGACCCAGTTGAGCTGAGCCCGTATCTCCGCGATCACATACGGATCCTTGAACCACGCAATCGTGTGGTTGTACACCGTGATCACCAAAATCAGCATGATCAGCAAAAACGCGTAACCGAGCCAGAACATGCGCGACACGATATTGTCGGTCAACACGACCTCCGGAAAACTCGCCGCCACCGTAAACTGAAGTGCGATAGTGGCGAGCGCAGCGCCGCTCAGCATGGTCGTTTTTTCCACCACACTGTCGACCTTCAGCATCAGCACGATCAGCGGTGAGATCATGATGAACAGGTAGGGCAAGAATATTTGCGGCGCATATTGCAAAGTATTGCGCGTCGCAAGGATTTTTACGGTGAGATGCTCGAAGCTCGTACCATCCCAGCCAATACGGGTAGAGCGCTCGGGGGACAAGCCAGTCAAGGTCCATTGAGCCAGATGCACAGAGCGATCGATAACCGACGCGGCCTTTCCACCCGAACCGTAAGACAGGGTAAGCAGGTCGCGATAGTAGCGGTCCGATGCGATATCGATCGGGAATGCCTGGCGATCGAATGGAAAATCAAAATAGTCACTGCGTATATAGAAGCCGCCGTTGACGGTAGTGATGACGCTGACCGTGCCGTCGGGCCGAATTTCCACACCGACCTCCGGCGTTCCCGTCGCACTGATCTGGTTGGTGAGAATGATATGGGGATTCCAGTGTGTATCGAGGAACTGCCTGGCGTCCGTATCGGTGTGTACGATCTCTTCCGCACCCAGCTTGATCGGATCGAACGCCAGGCGGGGATCGCGCCAGGTTTGGTGAAACTCCACGGTCGCGTACAGCGTATTGAGGTTCTCCTTGATGCCCTGGACGTCCAGAATGGAGAGTGAAACGCTAACCGGCATCGGACGGGGCGCGTTATCAGGCATTTCCTTTATGTTTGCTGCCCTACTCGTGGACGCGGACATCAGCGCCAGCAGGAAGCTGGCAGCGATAACAAAGTCCTTGCCAAGCGAACCCATCACGGTTTCCTTGCAGCAAGTTCGGCAAGCGCGCGCAGCTTCAGGCGCAATCGATCGGCCACCTGAAACAGCCCGCCCACTTCGTCGTTGCGGCCAGCTATGGCCAATGGCGTGTCTTCGTCGCCCTTTTCCAGCGCCTGCAACTTACTCAGCAGATCAGTGATCGGGCGAAGCAGCAGGCCATTGAAAATCACTACCACGGCGCCGAAGGAAACAATAAAGCCCAGCAGCATACGCAACACCGCCAGACGCACGGCATCGACAAACTCGGTGTTCAGGCCGGCGAAACTTCGGGTTGCCACCACAAAGCCAATTTGCTGCCCACTGAAATCCATCAACGGCATCGTCAGCACACCATATTCGACACCATCACGCATTCGGGTCGTGGTTCGATTGCCACGCGTCGGCGTAAGTTCTTCAGCCGTCACAAGCGCGCTTGTGACATCCCAATCCGTGGAGTACACCGTGCGATTCCCATCGATAAGCTGATCCCGAGCAGGCATGAACTCCTTGTCGTTCTTGCGCGCCTTGTTCCATAGGTCTTCGTTAATCAAGGTCGCCAACTGCGTATCAGTCAGCGTGCCAATCTGCTTGAGCAACGCCTGAAAATCCGACGCATATTCAACAACACCAATAAGCCCGGCATCGTCTTTGATCGGCGCTACGGCGCGCACGGCCAACCCTACAGGGCCAAGCTCCAGACCACGCTGACTGATGCCATGCAGGTTGGCTGCAATGATCATGGGCCGGGTGTCGCTGAAATCCGTCTTGGGCATCGCCGGATTCTCGACAAACAGCAATGCCTGGGCGGGCGGCGTGAAGAACTGGATGATGGTTGCGCCATAGATGGCCTTCATGCGTTCGAACATCGGTTGCAGACCCTGCTGCAGCGCTGATCGATCGCCAGCACGGAAAGCTTTCGCCACCCACGGCTGATCCGCAATGATTTCGGCTGCGCCTGCGGAAATCAGCTCACGATCCTGCAACGCCGATGTCGTGATCTTCGCTACGTTGGCCAGTTCGTTTTCCTTGGCCGCATTGAGCGAGTGACGCTGCGCCGCCACGGCGAATATGAAATTCATGGCGAATACGGCCGCAAGGACAATACTCGCGATAACCATGACGCGTCGACGCAGGGACATAAAAACCTCCTGAAACGAAGGCAACCCACCGCCATAGCCTGAGCATTATCTAATGCCCCCGCTCTTTGCGCGGGCTGGATACTACGCCATGAATGAATATTACGTCACGATTGAGAGGCGCAGCCCCAAATGGCACGCCCCCGTCCATTCCCCTCCTATTCCCACTATGCGTGCAATCAGCCGGCAAAAGCTGTTACCTGCGCCCCATAATCCGTTCAAAACGGGGACATAATGGTTCTAAACGGCTAGATGCCGAACCTCTCCAGTAGAAAGTCGATCGCGCTCCGCAACTTTGCCGTGGGGCGGTGATCCTGGGTATACACCAGGTACATCGGCGACGGTGCCAGCGACCAAGCGGGCAATACCGGCAGCAAACGGCCGGCAGCGAGATCGTCGGCCAACACAACCTCCGGCTGCAGCACGATACCTAGCCCACGCAAGGCCGCCATGCGCAACGCATCGCCATGGTTGGCGGTAAATCCGCCTTGCACGGCCACATCACGGACGTCTCCACCAGGACCGACTAGTCGCCAATGATCATGGCGACGCCAGTACGACAGGCCCAGGCATGCGTGCTCACTGAGCTGCTCGGGTCGCTGCGGCGAACCATGGCGGTCCAGGTAGGCAGGTGCAGCCGCCATCATCCTGCGATAAGGCTTGAGCGGGCGCGCCACCAGCCCCGGGCCATTGATCTCGCCAATATGGATACCGAGTTCGTAGCCATCGCCGATCAAACTATCCGTGCCGTTATCAAGCGTCAGATCCACCTGAACGTCGGGATGTGCAGCCATGTAATCGGCCAGCGCCGGCACCAGGCTATGACTGCCGAAACTCACCGGCGCCACCATGCGCAGCAGACCACGCGGACTGGCCTGCAACTCGGCGGCACTGGCATCGGCCAGCTCGATCTCGGCAAGCGCTTGCTTGCATCGCTCGTAGTAAAGCCGCCCCACATCGGAAAGTTGCTGGCGGCGTGTGGTGCGGTGAAGCAGCCGTGCATTCAAACGCTGCTCGATGGCCTGGATATGCTTTGCCACCATGGTCGCCGATACCTGGCTGGCCTCGGCGGCGGCGGCAAAGCTGCCGCACTCCACCACCTGCACAAACATTTCCATGCCCGCCAGCTTGTTCATGATTGCAAACCTATAGGTTGGTTATGTGCAAAATCATGGCAAGTTTATCAACGCCAGGCCCACGCGCATCATGCCCTCGCCACCCCACTTCCGGGGTATCCATGAGAGCATCACCATGCCCATCCTACGTCTTGAAATGCATCCCGGCCGCACGCTGGAACAAAAGCGCAGCTTCGTGCAGGAAGCAACCCGCGTCGCCGTGGAAACGCTGAAGTGCCCGCCGGAAAGCGTCGATATCGTGATTACCGAAGTATCACGCGACGCATGGGCCAAGAGCGGCAAACTACTTTCTGACGGGTGACTGCAACAACCACGCCCGTGATCAGAAACACGAAGGCAAGGACGAGTGCCACCGCCGCTGACAAGGCCGCGACGGTGGCAACAGACCCAAACTAGTTGGCGCCCTGAGCCACCTCGCCCGAGCGAGGCACCACCGTAATCGTCACCTTCGACGGATGCTCACCGTCGTGATGCACGGCATTGTGTGCGATCACGCCCTTGACCTCGTCGTAGTTGTTTCCACCCGTATTGAGGTTGCGATCGAAGCGCGGGAAATTGCTGCTCGATATGGCAACGCGCAGGCGATGTCCGGCGAAGAAATAGTTGCTGGTATCGATCGGCTGGAAAGTCACCTTGTAGACCTTGTCCGCTTCCATCCATGCCAGCGGCTTGTCGTAGCCGTCGCGATAGCGCATGCGCTGGATGTTCTCGGTGATGTTGAACGCACGCCCATCCGGATAGACGTCCATGATCTTGAAGGTGAAGTCGGTGTCCTTCGCACTCGAAGATACATACAGGGTGACGGTGATGGGGCCGCTGACTTCGGTACCTTCCTTGAAGGGCTCGGAGTTGTAGACCAGAATGTCGTTGCGGGCGAGTTGCGGGTTTTGGTCGTACGAGCCGAACTTCACCGCATTGCCCTGGCAACAGCCGCCACCGCCGAAGGTGGGCACCGGGTTGGCCGGGTCGTACACGAACTGATCGGGATGATCGGCCGCGTCCGGCGCCGTGGTCAGGCTACCGTCGCCATAGAGCGTATTGGCCTTGCCCTGGCTGCTGAGGAAGAACTCCTCGGTCTTCGCACCCACCGGCGGCCAGGTTGGCGATTTGCGCCACTTGTTCTCGCCCATAACGTAGTACATCACCTTGGGCTGTTTTTCGAGGATGCCGTTGTCCTCGCCTTTCAGAAAATGATCGAACCAGCCATAGACCAGGCTGTCGTAATCGAAGCGCGCATCGCCAACGCTGAGGTCGCCGATCATGGTGTCCTCCGTGGCACGCGTATAGGCGCAATGCAGCACCGGTGCGATCACGGCGTACTGCTGATCGGCAATGGCCTTCGGCGCGTGGCTGCGCACGTAGTTGTAAGCAGCCAGGTTCGGCGATACCGAGACATCGAACCAGCTCATGAACCACAGGCCCGGCTTCTTCACCGGCATGGTCTCGTTCCACAGGCCGCCCTTGGTCCAGGCCGGATCGTTCGGCGCACGCGCGATCATGTTGCCGCCCGTCGCCACCGGCATCTTCGTATCGAAGATGCCCGGCGGGCCGCCGACCGAACGCATGATGTCGTTCTCGGGCAGATGCCAGAACGCTTTGTCCCAATCCACCGGTGGCGATTGCGCATCCAGGTCGAACATGCGCGAGACGCGGATCAGCTCGGCCTGCGAGGTATTGGCCGGGAACATCGGGCGCACCTGGTTCTGCTCGTCGTACAGCCAATCGATAAAGAGCATCTGCACCGCGCCACCGCGATACCAGTTGCCCTGTTCGTAATACGGCCCGACTTTGCCTACGCCGGCGCCGAAGCCTTGCACGTTGAAGGTGGCGAGCCCCGGATCGTCCTGCGCCACGACGGCCATTTGCCATTCCGCGGTCGACGAGCAGCCCGTGGTGCCCACCTTGCCGTTCGACCACGGCTGCGAGGCGAGCCATTTGATCTCGTCCGAACCGTCGGTCAACGGCGGCCCGAGAATGTCGTATTCGCCTTGCGAGAAGTAATGGCCGCGCTCATTCATCTGCACATAGGCATAGCCATGCTTCACTGCCTCCAGTTCCCTGGTCATATCGCGCGGCGCGCCGAGCTTCACGTCCCAGAAATTGAAGTTATAGGGCGTACGCGAAAAAATAATCGGCACTTTGCCCGTCGCATGCTTCGGCCGATAGATATCGGCAGCCATCAGTTTGCCGTCGCGCATTTTCACCATCACCTTGCGATCGATGATGGCGATCTGCTCAAGCTGCTTTTCGAGATCGTTGCGTTTGGCGATGAGTTGCTGCTGCGGATCGGGGCGTTGCTGTGCGGCGGCCGGAACGGCGGCAAGCAAGGTGAGCATCGCGCCGGCAAGGCACGTACGGAGGTGCATGGATGACATGAGGTTCTCCCTGGATACCTGTCGAGTATGTGACTTTGGGCAGGGAGGGGAACATGACTAATGGCAGGGGCGGCATTCGCAGGAAAACGCGAGGCGAAGCCTTCCTACGTCACGGCTTGTAGCAACTGGAGTCGCCGTTGCACAAACTCAGGTGGGCTTTGGAGTCTCCGGCCACATAGCCATCAAGCCGGGCGTTCCGAAGCAGGCCCTGATACGGGCAATGGATGCACGCCGCCCTCACGACGAGGTTTGACGCTTGATGGCACAGACGGTGCCACTCGACCCAACGTGATGTTCTTGCAGGCGCGCACTTCTCGATTGGAGAACGTCCATATCTCTCCAGTTTCGGTAATGAATACCGTCCAGTACAGATCGCTTTCCGGGCCATAGTCGACCAGGAAGTGAGCAAAGCCTTCGCCCTTGGGCGTATTCAATGGAAGAGGTGGATTGAGTTGCAGCATGGCCATGGCTCTAACGGGTTTGACTTTATCAGGCAACGACAACCGTCGATTGAGAGTGAATGTCGGCCGGACCGCTATGTGATGGCAGTCATCCGATACTTTTCACCGATTGCGCGCGTTGCTCCGGGCATGTTCTAACGCCACAACACGGAAACGTAGCGATGAGCCAAAACGATCACGACATCAAAGTCATCAATGGATTGATTGCCACTACGATCGACAGCGTCAATGGCTACCAGGAAGCAGCCAAAGAGGCAGACAGCGCCACGTATCGCGATCTGTTCCAAAGCTGGGCTACCGATCGCCGGCAAGTGGCAACAGGCTTGCAGCAGTTGGTGTCCTCGTTGGGCGGCAAGCCCGAGGACGACGGTACGGCGCTGGCATCGATCCACCGCAGCTTTGTCGACCTGCGTGCATCCATGAGCAAGGGCGACAAAGCCGTCGTCGACGAGGTCGAACGCGGGGAAGACCATATCAAGGCCAAGTACGAAGACGCCTTGAAGGACGACAAGCTTGCCCCGGCCGTGCATACCGCTGTGCAAGCAGCGTTTACTTCCGTGCGACAAGGCCACGATGAGATGCGCCAGTTGAAGCACGGACTTGAAGGCAGGCAATAACGAGTAGCGCCATCCATGAGCGGCCACCAGGCCGCTCTATCTTTGCGCTTAAAACTTACTCAATTGCAGCGGACACATCGTTAACGAGATGTACGAGTCCCTTGATGTCGTAGTTCGGCGGATCGACCGTGGTACCCAGCCGGACGATGACCAGATGTTTCGAGGGCACGATCACGATGCGTTGCCCTTGGGCACCCGATGCCATGTACGCACCTGGCGGCATCCCTTCGATACGCGCATGGGTGTCGCCTGCCGCCGCCACGTTAGTCCAGAAACCGGCACCGTAGGGACTATCGAGTGTCGGGCTGCTCGAATAGACATCCCATTGCGGCGGAAGAATGCGTTGACCGTTCACCACGCCGCCGTCGAGATAGAGCTGGCCGAAGCGGGCCCAGTCACGCGCCGATGCGTAGACACGGGTCGATCCAACCATGGTTTGCGCGCCGTCGAATTCCATCAGCACATGGCGCATGCCAATCGGATCGAACAACTCCTTGTGTGCGAAACGGATCAGTCCCGCGGCGCCACCAGCGACGTGGTCACGTATCACACCTGCAACGAGCAGCGTGTTGCCGCTGGTGTATTCCCATGTCTGGCCAGGCGTTGCCTTGAGTGGAGCCTCGGCCGCGTACGCGGCCATGTCGTGCATACGGAAAAGCATGATCGATACCGGGTCGAATCCGCTGTCCTCCTCGGCAAGCGAAAGGCCCGACGTCATGCGCATGAGTTGATCGAGCGTGATCCGGTGACGCATGTCGCTCGAATCCTTCCATGCCCCGATGGGTGCCGGCGCATAGATATCGAGCTTGCCCTGCTTCACCAGGATGCCCACCAACGCATTGACGACGGACTTGCTGACGGAAAAGCCCAGTTGCGGTGTATCGGGGCCGAATCCTCCGGCGTATTGCTCGGCAACGATGTGCCCCTCGTGCAAAACCACAATCGCATGCACATAGCGGCGTGGACCCGTCGCCGGCTCCTCGAACGCGCGCGCCAATGCATCGCCGATGGCGGGACTACTCGGCGTTACAACGACTTCCGTTTCAGCCACCGGACTCGCCGCATCGCTGGCAGCCTGCAAGGTGGCGGCGTCGGGCGTTTGCCAGGCTAATGCACAGCCATAGGAGGGATAGTAAGTGGCAACGTTTTCAAATCTTCCGTGCCAGTCGGTAGTGATGCGGCGATGGACTCGATCCACTGAATAGTGCAATCCAGGCCGTAGCAAGGCCAGGCCCTTGTCCGCGGCGAAGTTCTCGGCAAAGACACGATCCGGCGCGAGTCCGGAAACAAACACGCCAGAACAGAGGACGTCCGAAATACTCGCCGTGCCGACGCGAATCGCATGGTCGGGGCGCTTCCAGATGAACAGTCCCGCAAGGACAAGCACCACGATGCAAAGCGCGCGGACTGCGATCGACTTCCTCGATATGGCCACCCACGCCCCCTTTCCTTTTGTGGGTTCGCCCCCGAGCCACGAGGCCCGGGGGCGAGCAGACGCACATATAACGTCTTAGCCGCGCTTCTGTCCAATCGCTTCCAGTTCGGCAAGCACGTCGTCCGAAAGCACCAACTCGGCGGCCGCCAGGTTTTCCTTCAGATGCTTGATAGACGACGTGCCGGGAATAAGAAGTATGTTGGGCGCGCGTGCGAGCAACCATGCAAGGGCGACCTGCATCGGCGTCGCATCGAGCTTTTGCGCGACCGCGGACAAGGTCTCGGACTGGAGCGGCGAGAAGCCACCAAGCGGGAAGAAGGGAACATAAGCGATGCCCTTCTGGCCGAGCTCATCGACCAGCGCTTCGTCATGCCGGTGCACGAGGTTGTACTGGTTCTGCACGCAGACCACGTCGGCGATGCGCTGCGCCTGCGTCACCTGCGCGGAGGTTGCGTTGCTCAGACCAAGGTGTCGTATCAGGCCCTGCCGCTGCAACTCCGCCAGCGTCGTGAACTGCTCCTCGATCGACCCTTCGCTGGGCGCGTGCACGTTGCCCATGATGCGTAGATTCACCACGTCCAGCACGTCGACGCCGAGGTTGCGCAGATTGTCGTGCACCGCACGCGTCAGGTCGGCGGGGCTTTGTGCCGGATTCCATGACGCATCGGCACCACGCGTCGCGCCCACCTTGGTCACGATCACCAGGTTCTGTGCATAAGGATGCAGCGCTTCGCGAATCAGCTGGTTGGTGACATGCGGTCCGTAGAAGTCACTGGTATCGATGTGATCCACGCCGGAAGCCAGTGCCTCGCGAAGCACCGCAAGCGCCGCGTCGCGATCTTTCGGGGGGCCGAACACGCCTGGACCAGCCAGCTGCATGGCGCCATAACCCAGTCGGGTCACTTTGCGGTCACCCAGCGAAAAACTTCCCGACTTCTTAAGGTTGCTCATAGGGACTCCAGGAAAGGAACGAACGGAATGGTGCCAGGGGTGGACTATAGGCACTTACCAGCCGCACGATAATCCGATGAAATCGGCACAGGTTGTGCGGAAGATCGAACAATGGCAACAGATCTCCAGGATCTCTTTGCATTTCTGGCCGTGGTGCAGGCGGGCGGCTTCCGCGAGGGAGCGCGCGCCAGCGGCACCTCCGCCTCCAGCCTGAGCGAGGCCGTGCGGCGCCTGGAAACGCGTCTTGGCGTCCGGCTGCTCAACCGTACGACTCGCAGTGTCTCGCCGACCGAGGCGGGCGCTCGCCTGGCCGAACGGCTTGTGCCCGCCCTGGGTGAAGTGGAAGCCGCGCTGGATGTCGTCAACAGTTTCCGCGACCGACCGACGGGGACGCTCAAGCTCAATGTACCGGCTACCGTCGCCCGTCTTGTGCTTCCTTCGATCGTCACGCCGTTCCTCAGAGCCTATCCGGAGATCAAGCTTGAAGTGATCGTGGAGGATAGCTTTGTCGACATGCTCGCGGCCGGTTGCGATGCCGGCGTTCGCTACGACGAGCGGCTCGAGCAGGACATGATCGCCGTGCCCCTCGGCCCGCGCTTTCAGCGCTTCGCTACCGCGGCATCTCCGGATTATCTCCGCGCCAGGGGGCGCCCCAAGCACCCGCGCGACCTACTGGACCACGCCTGCCTGCGTGGGCAATTTGCCAGCGGCGCCATGCCTGTCTGGGAATTCGAGCGCGATGGAGAGATCGTACGCGTGGACCCTGCCGGGCCACTGATCGTTCGTCTGGGCGCCGCAGTGGATCTGGCCGTCGACGCAGCCATCAACGGCCTGGGCGTGATCCATTTGTTCGAGGAGTGGTTACGCCCACACCTGGACAGTGGCGCACTCGAGCCGGTATTGGAACCGTGGTGGCAGACGTTTACAGGTCCGTTCCTCTACTACCCTGGCCGCCGCCACCTACCTGCCCCGTTGCGGGCATTTATCGATTTCATTCGATCGCGGTGATCGCAGCAGGCGCGGCTATCTGGCCCGATTCGTTGCCAGATCGACACGCCAGCTATCGAGCAGGGTGCGCGTTTGCGCGAGCACGCTCGATTTGAGCAAGGCACCTTTGGCCGCGTCGATCTCCTTCCACCCGAGCGCATCGAGGCAGGCTCCGGGAGGATGGTAGAACGGCATGATCTGACCCTTGAGGGTAAGCGACCGGATGCGCGTAACAGGATCATTCACACCCAAGCCGGTGATGCGCGAAAGCAGTGACAGCATGGCCTTGTTCAGCGGCCGCTTCAGGCGTCGATCGAGCAGCTTGGAGGCGACATGGGCCTCTTCGTCGCCAAGTTCCCGCGCAACGAAGAGCCGTTTTTTCGACGCATGCGGTTGCGAAAGCACACTGTCCAGCATCACCCCGAGAATGCCGAGGTAGGCATCGATCAGTGCATCCATGGCGCCATCGGCCTTCAACACCGCATTGGCCTCCCGCATGGCCGGCGCGAAGCGATCCCTGAGATCGTTGGTGATGTACTCGGCGCATGCCTGGTACAGGCCTTCCTTGTTTTCGAAGTAATACTGCAACGCCGGCGCATTGACCCCGGCGGCAGCGGCGATATCGCGCGTCGATGCACCGGCAAAACCATGTTCGCCAAATAGCCTCACCCCCGCGTCGATGATGCGTTGACGCGTCTCGTCGCCACGCGCGTAACCGCCTGCCGATGGGCGACGTGGCCGTTTGGTTGGAGTCATGCGTTTGCTCTCATACGGGTTGTCTCTCCTGCTTGCCGGCCAAGGATAGCACTTGACAAAAATATTCCAGTCGGAATAAATATTCCACCTGGAATACTTTCGGACTACTACGCATGCCCGCTACGACCGGAACCGCATCGGCCGCCGATGCCTCCAAAGGTGCTGCCGCCCCGCCGGCTCGCCCGTCCAAGATACGTCGCTTCCTCCTGCCGGCCGGCGTTGTGCTGGCTATCGCAGCCGTAGTGGCCCTCGTTTACTGGTGGCTCGTAGGGCGCTTCATGCAAAGCACGGACGACGCTTATCTGCAGGCCGACAGCGTCATCGTCGCCCCGAAGGTCAGCGGCTATGTCACCGACGTCTACGTCGGCGACAACGTCGCGGTAAAGGCCGGCGATCCCCTGGTGCGGCTGGATAGCCGCCAGTACCAGGCCACGCTGGATCAGGCCAAGGCCACGATCGATGCGCGCAAGGCGGATATCGAACGCGCCCAGGCGGCCATTCCGCAGCAACGGGCCGCTATCGAGCAGGCAAAAGCGCAACAACAGGTGGCGACAGTAAACATTCGCCATGCCGAAGACGAAGTACGCCGTTACGGGCCACTGGCAACGACCGGCGCCGAAAGCGGCGATCAACTGTCGGTCCTGGTCACCAACCGCGACCAGGCGCGCGCGACACTTGCCGCCGACACGGCAGCGCTTGACCAGGCCCAGGGACGAATGGCCGATCTCGACGCGCAGCTAGCCCAGGCACGGGCGCAACTGGAAGTCGCACAGGCATCCGAGCGGCAGGCACAACTGGATGTGCAGGACACCTTGATTCGCAGCTCGCTCGACGGACGTATCGGAGACCGCACAGTCCGCGTCGGACAGTATGCGCAACCGGGCACGCGGATGATGACCGTCGTGCCGGTGCAGAGCATCTATCTCAATGCCAACTTCAAGGAAACCCAGGTCGGCCGGATGCGCGCGGGCCAGCATGCGAGCTTGCATGTGGATGCGCTGGCAGGCGCTGACCTCCATGGCGTGGTGGACAGTTTCTCGCCGGGCACGGGTTCGCAGTTCGCGTTGCTGCCGCCTGAAAACGCGACCGGCAACTTCACCAAGATCGTGCAGCGTGTACCGGTGCGCATTCGCATCGATACCGATGAGCAGACACGCAAGCTGCTGGTTCCGGGCCTGTCGGTGACCGTGGAAGTGGATACGCGTCCGGCAGGCAACAGTCATGGCTGAGACGGGCGCCATGCCTGCAAGCCACCCCGAGCGCGCCAGTGCCGCGGACTGGATCGCCGTGGCCGCCGGTTCACTCGGCGCATTGATGGCAACACTCGATATCTCCATCACCAATTCCGCGTTGCCACAGATCCAAGGTGAAATCGGTGCCACCGGCACGGAAGGCACCTGGATCTCGACCGGCTACCTGATGTCGGAAATCGTCATCATTCCGCTGGCCGCATGGCTGACGCGGGTGTTTGGCCTGCGCAAATTTCTGCTGGGCGGCGCGGCGCTGTTTATCCTGTTCTCGATGATGTGCGGCATGTCGCATACGTTGACGGCCATGATCATCGGCCGCATCGGCCAGGGCCTGACCGGTGGCGCGATGATCCCGACCGGCCAGACCATCATCCGCAGTCGCCTGCCGATGTCGCAGCTGCCGATCGGCATGACGATCTTCGGCTTGATCGTGCTGCTTGGCCCGCTGCTGGGACCGGTGCTGGGCGGCTGGCTCACGGAGAACATCAGTTGGAGCTGGTGCTTTTTCATCAATCTGCCGGTGTGTATCGGCCTGATCGCCTTGCTGTTGCTCGGACTGCCGCCGGATCACCCGCAATGGGATGCGCTCAAGCAAGCCGACTGGCTGGGCATCGTCGGACTCTCGGCCGGCCTCAGCTCCTTGACGGTCGTGTTGGAGGAAGGTCAGCGCGAACGCTGGTTCGAATCGGACATGATCATCTGGCTGAGTCTATTGTCGCTGGCAGGCATGGTGCTGATCGCGATTTCGCAGTTCACCGCCAAACGGCCGGTGATGCGCCTGAGCCTGCTGGGCAATCCGCGATACGCCAGCGTCATTCTTATCGTGCTGGTGGTCGGCGCGGTGTTCTATTCGGTCATCTACCTGATACCGCAGTTCCTCGGCTTGATCGCCGGATACAACGCGGAGCAGTCAGGCTGGGTGATGCTGGTATCGGGCGTACCTGCGTTTCTCATGATGCCGTTGCTGCCACGTCTGCTAGGCAAGGTCGATTTCCGGATCATGGTGATCACCGGCCTGATGTGCTTCGTGGTGAGCTGCATGCTGGATATCCACCTGACGGCACAAAGCGTCGGCGATGATTTCTTCTGGTCGCAGCTGGTCCGCGGCGCCGGCCAGATGCTTGTGTTCATGCCGTTGAATCAGGCGTCGATGGCAGCGGTGAGCCGGGAGGAAGCCGGAGATGCCGCCGGCGTCTACAACATGGCGCGCAATCTCGGCGGCTCGATCGGGCTGGCCGTCATCGGCACTGTGATCGACCGGCGCAATACGTTTCATGTCGCGACCATCCGGGAATCGCTGACGGCCAACTCGGTACTGGGCCAGGATCGTCTTGCCGCCAACGCAGCCGGCTGGTTCGCGCGAACCGGCGACATGGCCTACGCGAAGATGCGCGCGCTTGGCCAACTTGCCCTGCAGATCCAGCAGCAGGCGGCAGTGATTACCTATTCGGAAGTTTTCTACGTACTCGGCATTGCGCTGCTGTGCTGCATCCCACTCGCGTTGCTGTTGAAGACGCCGAGCTATGGCGCGCCGGCACCCGCTGCAGGCCACTAAGGATGTCAGTCATGCATACAACCACTTCCCATGCGCCACGCGCCTTGTTTCTGGCGCTCTTCGCCTCGCTCACGGCATTGGCGGGTTGCACCGTTGGTCCTGACTATCGCGGTGCACCGGATGTCACCGGTACGGGGCACGCCAATGCCTTCGTGCGCGCCCCGTCCGCGGGTATCACGCCGACGCATGCGCCAAGCCAGTGGTGGAATACGCTCAATGATGCGCAATTGACGGCACTGATCGACGCAGCGCTGGCGCATAACCAGAATCTGCAAGCCGCACAGGCGCGTCTGCGCGAATCGCGCGCGCAACTGCAACAGCAACGTGCCGATGCATTGCCGACGGTGTCGGCCGATGCGGCCGCGCTACGCACCCGTAAACCGGATATTTCCGGCTTGCAGACATCGCAGAACAACACGACATCCCGGGGACAAGGCCCACTGCAGCTGTACACCGCGGGCTTCGATGCATCATGGGAAGCCGATTTGTTCGGTGGCACGCGCCGCGCGATCGAGGCCGCCTCGGCCCAGGCTGACGCGGTCAACGCCGATCTTGCCGATACGCAGGTATCGCTGGCCGCCGAAGTGGCGCAGGCATACATCAACCTGCGCGACCAACAGCAACGTCTGGCATTGGCCAATCAATCGGCCGAGCTCGAACAGCAGACGCTGGTGCTGATTCAGCAGCGACGCGCACGTGGCGTCGCGGGCGATGCGGATGTCGAGCGCCAGACCACCCAGGTGGAAAACACCCGCGCCACGCTTATTCCACTGGATGAACAGATCACCGAGTCGCTCGACCAGCTCGCCGTGCTCACTGGCCAGGCGCCCGGCGCACTTGATCATGAGCTGTCCACGCCCGCACCTTTACCCACCCTGCCCGCCACCGTGGCCATCGACGACCCGGCGAGCATGTTGCAGCAGCGCCCGGATATCCGCGCCGCCGAGCGCCGGCTTGCCGCGAGCAATGCGCAGATCGGCGAGCGCACCGCCGATCTATTTCCCAAGGTGACCATGCTGGGCTTTATCGGGACCAACGCAGCCAATCCCGGACACCTGGTGCGGAACAGTTCGTTTACCTGGCTTGGCGTGCCTTACCTGCAATGGGACGTGCTTGATTTTGGACGTACGCGCAGCGGCATTCGCGAAGCCGAAGCGAGCCGCGACGAAGCCAGCGCTCGCTATGCGCAGACCGTGCTCGCCGCGTTGCAGGACGCCAACAATGCGCTGTCCCGTTATGGTCACCAGCGCGAAAGCGTGGCTCGTCTGCAGAAGATCGAAACGTCCGCCGATCGTTCCGCGACATTGATGCGCCAGCGTTACGGCGCGGGAGCATCCTCGATGATCGATTTGCTGGATACGCAACGCACGCAATTCTCTGCACAGCAGAACCTTGTCGAGGGGCAAGCCAACCTGCTCAAAGACTTCGTATCGCTGCAGAAGAGCCTCGGACTTGGCTGGCTTCCGGCCCACGATCAAGCAATGAATTAAGCAGGTCGTACCTGCGCTGCCTGTGGGGCTACATGGTCAGGCATCACCACGCGGAAGCGGCGCGAGGAAATCGAATATCGGCTCGAGGACCAACTCCGGCAGGCTTTCGGCGATGCATTCACGCAGCACTCGCCAAGCCTCCGGATCGACCGAGTCGCGAGCAAGCCCCTCGGCTTTTGCCTCGGCGGACGGCCACTGTGTGTAGCTGTACCAGAGATCGTCCGGGCCACGGTGCAAGCGCGAGCCCCACGAACCTCGTTCGGCCAGGAGTAACTGCGTGATCCGCGACCAGGCTTGAACAAAGGCCTCTTCGGACCCTGAATGCAGCCGCCAACGGTAGATCGCGCAGAACGCGGGAGAAACATTACCCATACGTCTCCTATCAGGTCGGTCCAACAGGCCCAGCCTACTCCGCCGCCAGTCGAGTCGCTGGCCGCGCCAGCATATAGAACGCCGCGATATGCGTGATCATCAACAGCGGCACGTAGATGACCGGAATCGCATAGGCGGCGCCCAACTCCCCTGCCACGGCAGGAAGATTGGCCTGGACTGCGTGGTAATAATCCAACAGCAAGTCACCCATTCCGACGATGTTGAAGGCAACGACAAACAGCCAAAAGAGCGGGCGCACTCTGACGGTGAGAAGCGCAAGCATGGCGAGCAACCCGGTGGCCAGGTCGGCGTACGCGGCAAATGCCGCAAAACTGCCCGGTAGATGGGGGCCAACAACCCCAGGCATCACGAACACGAGCCCGAAGAATCGGAAGCTGTGCAAGGTTGCGATGGCGCGCTGCGCTTCGACCCGATCCATCGATCCGAGTCGAGGCCAGATGTATACGCGATAGCAGAGCAGCCAGGCGACGTAACCCAGGATGAGATGCGCGGTAAAGATGTTTGCGGGTGACATGGGGACCCCCATCGACTTTTAGTAACCGGCCTTCGGGTAGAACGCCGAACGGCCTTGGTACCGATCAGTACCAGTAAAGTCATGCTACGGTACCAGCCAGTACCAATGCAAGAGATCTTTCGTGAAGAAGCAGCCTATCGTCGAGCCCGGTCCGCAACCGGTGCGGGAACGGATCTTGAATGCCGCGATGGAGTCGTTCATGGAGTTCGGCTATACCGAGGCGAGCACCCTGAAGATCGCCACGCGTGCGCAGGTATCGAAGCGGGAGCTGTATGCGCTGTTCGGTAACAAGCAGGCGATGCTCGCCGCGTGCATCGCCGATCGCGCGGGACGCATGCGCCTGCCGAACCAGCTGCCTGCGCCATCCCATCGTGAAGAGCTTGCGGCCATGCTTTCCAGGCTCGGTGCGACTGTACTGCACGAAGTAAGCCACCCTGGCGTCATGGCGGTCTTTCGACTGGCCATTACGGAAGCGCAACGTGCACCGGAGGTAGCCGCGACACTGGAGACCGCTCGCGAATCGATACGCACAACCGTGCGGAACATCCTGGTGCAAGCGCAGTCTGCCGGCATGATCGGTACGGGCGACCCGGGCGAGATGGGCAACCGCTACCTCGCATTGCTTTGGGGCGACCTGATGGTAAGTCTGTTGCTCCGTCTATGCGACGCACCGAATGCAGCGGACATTGATCGGCGAGTCAGAAGCGCCACCGAGGACTTTCTTCGTCTCTATCCCGAGCCAAAGAGCCAGGTTCGTCGCGCCACCTCAAAAAGCACCCCTCGGCGCTAACGGCCGCACAGGCACTTGTATTGCAGGATGGGCCAAGCGCAGCCTAGTTGTTCATCCAGCAGGCTCAACGGGAGATCGATGATGGATGCTCAAGACATTCGGGCTGCCATTGATCGGCACTGGGCCGCATCCGCGGCCGGCGATCAAGTGACCGAGCACGACATCTATCACGACGATGCCGTGTGCGAGTACCCGCAGTCGGGCGAGATCATTCGCGGCCGGCACAACCTCCAAGCGCTTCGCAGCCATCACCCCGGCAAACCATCGGGGTTTGTCGTTCGACGCATCGTCGGCGAGGGCAATCTCTGGGTTAGCGAATACGAGATCACCTATCAAGGCAAGCGCGCCTACACCGTGAGCATCATGGAATTTCGCGACGGAAAGGTGTCGCACGAAACTCAGTACTTTGCCGATCCCTTCGACGCTCCAGCCTGGCGCGCTCAATGGGTCGGCCAGGCGACGTGATAACAGGTGCCGCGATCTTACCGTTGATGGAAGTCAATACGACGTTTCGAATCAGCGTCCTCGAACACCGCCTGCTCCATACGCCATTGCCCCATCGCTTTGACGGCCTCGATGTAGGCAGTCCCTTTGCCTTTAGGGCCTTTCGCGCTGAAGGAGAGATTCGCTTTGCCGTCGGTACCTGAGAACTGGATGTTGCCTAGAGTTTTCCCAACTGCTCGATCGCCCAAATTACAGTACGTGTCCGAAGTATTCTTTCAGTTTCGTTTCGTTGATGCCCATTTCGCCGGTCCACCAGCATGCGGGATAAGCCATATCCACAAAGCGACGGGACGGCAGAGTACGGCGAGTCGCCGGAATGAATGCGTCTGTGAAACCCGGATGAGAAGAAAAAGCCAGCACATCACAGAAGCCAAGGATTGAGATCACAACATCTCGCTCAGCCTTGTTCGACTTCAAGGTCTTAGGTAATCGTGAGTGCAAAGTGGCGGCCGTGATATCTGGACCCGCGCTTCGTATCGCCTCGACGATAGCTTGAAATATATTGACGTCGTCCCTCGTAGGGAGCGATGCGGGACTCTTGAGAAACAGGTTTAGATCCATGGCTGCATATGCGAGCTGCAGATGGCGCACGCCACCCCATTTTGTACGCTCGAAGTTGAGCATGTTGAAGTTTTGCTCTTTCGCTCTGAGATAAAACCCACATAGTTCGCAAGCTTTAGCCCCCTGTGGTTCATGAGGAACTAGGTGTTGAAATACCGTATAGCTGCCCAATGCCGAACGCCAATCCAGCCTTCTTGTAGATAGGCTCGACAGGAAGGCATTGACGACCGTGCGTTGATCCAGTCCGTCTACGAGCTCACGGACTGCATTGATCGCATGCGGGTGATCCATGTGCACCGGATCGAACATGACACCCTTTTCCTTCGCATAGTCGAAGTCTTCTGCCGATAACGCGCGATCAGACTCATGCTTCCAGCCTCCAGGAGACCAGAAGGCGTCATGCAAGATCTTCAATGCCCGTTTGTCTAACGTCTCTCTCATGACTTACATTCCCTAGTAGATGGAGATACGTGCCTGGTCAAAGGGAGCTTGCTTACATCCGCCTTTGCGTCGGAAGCGGACCTCTCAAACCTCACGATGAGATGAGCATGGCGACGAATACGAACGCAAAGTACGCGGCGGGCGTGGATAGCATACCCAGCCCGAAACGGGCCCAATAGTTCTTCGGCTTCTGAAGAAACGAGACCGCCAACCCTCCAAGCGCCACCGCCACATATGGCGCGAAAGTCATTATCCACATCGCGTAAAACGCAAAAATGTCTGACGCCCCTTGCGAACTCAGATAGCTCACCGCCACCGAGGCGTAAAAGCACAGCGCGGGAAAGATCGCACCAAGTATCACCATGGCTCTCGGCCGAACTCCGGGCCGTAGCGCCATCAGTATCAGCAACCCGACGGGAAGACCCGACTCCAGGGCAATCGCACCGATGTTCATGAAAGTTTCGGTCATGCTCTAATCCGGCTAGATGGTCGACGATGCGTTGGGTCCGCCTCGGGTCGAAAGCGAACCTTCCCAGCTTGCCGAAGGACCAACGTGACCACGCACCCAGCTACGGGCGAGAAGCCAGCTTTGTGGCACCGGGGACCATCTTATGAGGGTCGCAGGCCCTCGTCTCATAGAACCGATGAAAGCATAACTATGAGCAGGCCTAGGACAACCGCTGTAAGCAGCACTAGACAGAGTGCGGGCGCAGACAGAAAGCCAAAAAACCGAACGTTCTTGCCCGTAAAAATGCATCCGCATTTAGGGCAGCACATCTTGGAAGATGCCGCGGGCAACGTAAAACCTTTGTAGGTGGCAACCCCGCCCCAAAGCAGAGCGCCGCGACCCTCAAAGTGCGCCAAGCATTTGGGGCAGGTTTCGAATCCCTTCATAACGCCTCAGCACCTCAATGTAGGGACCCGCGGGCCAGCTATCCAATAATTGTCTAACTGTTCGCTTGGGTACGTTTCGGGTCGATAGCGGACGTTAGCTTGGCGACCGTGAACAAGTCTATGTGTCCTAGAACAAGAAATTCTTTGCGAGCACGTAAAGGACGAATAGAAGGAAAATTGTGAAAGCAACCCACCAGGCGAGCTTTTCCGCTCTCGTCTTCGGTGACGTTCCACCCACTCCAAACACGACAATGCTCCCTTCCTTAATCTGGCCCTAAAGTCTGCTTCGGCTCGGAAGCGGGTGTGTCGAAATCGCTCACCTTGGGTTGCACGCTCAGTCCCACCAACACGCTATGGGCTGAACACCTGCGGGGACGTCATACGGCTCGTACACCTGATCGAGGAAGCCACGCCATGTTTCATCCGGCCTCATCGCTTCGGGAAACCAGTTCATGACCTCCTCCGCGGGAGCGGTCGTCATCACATAGACAGTGTCCGTGAACGGCCATTCGGGTGCGTCGAATGCCGTTATCTGAACGCGTATGTCGGCCACGTCATGGCGCGAGGCAATACGACGAAATACTTCGTAGAACTCCTGAGGCGTCGGGGTCGGAAAGATGTTGCATCCGATACTTCCGACCTCATCGTTACCCTCGAAGAACTCCTCGATGCTCAGCAGTGGTGTCGGTGTATCCGGATCATCTGGATGACCCAAGCGGCCAACCCGTTCCGTTATGCGTTCCAATGGATTCACATCAGCCCCTTTACGACCGTTTCGAGTACCGCCATGGGGGACTTTAAAGCATCCACCACACACCCGTGCATAGTCGCCCGGACGCTGCCGTTCCTGGTAGCGTTACCAGGCATAGGGCTGACGAGAGGGCACTTGTGACCGCCATGGCTGGCACAAGGTGTAGCCGCCTCGCCATTCTGTAACCCGATTCGACGAGAATCATTCCAAGTACTTGCGAAACCCGCTGCTACACGGACGCAAGCGAGATACCCGCCAACTGGAGCCTCTTGTGAAAATAGCTGACGTCAAAGCCAATGCGTTTGCGATGCCGCTTACGAGCCCGGCCTTCCCACCGGGGCCTTATCGCTTCGTCAATCGCGAATTCCTTGTCGTTACCTATCGCACCGATCTCGACGCGCTGCGCGCCGTGGTACCGGAGCCGTTGGAGATCGAAGACGCGCTGGTGAAGTACGAGTTCATCCGCATGCCTGATTCGACTGGTTTTGGTGATTACACCGAATCGGGCCAGGTGATTCCGGTTAGCTTTCGCGGCCAACACGGTTCATATGTGCACTCGATGTACTTGAACGACCACCCGCCGATTGCGGGCGGCCGCGAATTGTGGGGCTTTCCCAAGAAGCTCGCGAGCCCCGTACTGGCCACCGAAATTGACACCTTGGTGGGCACGCTCGATTACGGAAAGGTTCGCGTAGCCAAGGCCACGATGGGGTTCAAGCATCGCGAAGCAAATCGGGATGCGGTGCTGGCGGGGCTGGCCGCACCGAATTTTCTCTTGAAGATCATCCCGCATGTGGATGGAACGCCGCGTATTTGCGAGCTGGTGCGTTACTTCACCTCAAACGTGACGCTCAAGGGAGCATGGAGCGGTCCGGGATCGTTGGAACTGCATCCTCATGCGTTGGCGCCCGTGGCCGATCTGCCGGTGCTGAAGATTGAATCGACGATGCATTTCATTGCGGACCTGACGCTCGAGTTGGGTACCGTGGTGTATGACTACCTTGCTGAAGGCGACTCCGAGTAACCACCTACTCGTCATCCCGGCGCAGGCCGGGATCCAGTGGCTGTAGCGTCCGATTTTCGCGACAGAGCAAATGCGTGTTGGCTCTCGCGACAACCGATCACAAAGTCACTGGGTCCCGGCCTTCGCCGGGATGACGAGTCGGAGGGGTTGCTGGAGACTATATTCGGCAGGCGCTAGTCACTGCTGCGGACGCTTCATCCGAAAACGTTGTGCCGTGCCAACGGTGAAATAATCCGCCGGCCCGCCCGCTCGAAGGATATGGCCGGCCTCCCCCGTATCGTACACGCCGTCCTTCAGCAGACTTTTGTCGATGTAAACAGCAACCACCTCTCCCAGTGTCAGCCACGTATCAACCGGTTGCCCGGCTGTATCCGTGAGCTGAATGAGCTGCGTCAGTTTGCATTCGAACGACACAGGGCTTTCCAGAACACGCGGCACGCTGATCAGACGCGAGGGCGCGCGCGTCAACGATGCCAGCTCGAATTCGTCGACGTCGGGCGGCGCCATCGCCGAGGTCGCATTCATCGCCTCGGCAAGCGAGAGCGTTGCCAGGTTCCAGGCAAACTCGCCCGTTTCGCTGATATTGCGCACGGAGTCCTTCCATCCCGTGCTCGCAAAACCGACGATCGGCGGCTTGTAGTTGAAGGCGTTGAAGAAGCTGTAGGGCGCAAGGTTCACCACGCCGTCCTTGCTCATCGACGAAATCCAGCCGATGGGCCGCGGCCCTACGATGGCGTTGAATGGATCGTGCGGCAGACCGTGGCCATCGCGTGGCTCGTACACATGAAAATCGCGCATGAAGTGTCTGCCTCAGCTCAACTTCTCAAGCAACGTCGCCAATTCCGACTGCTGCGCCGAACTCAACCGCGCAAGCCTGGCACCGAAGGCTCCCGATAGCAGGGCAAGCCCGCGCGTCATCGTCTTACGCCCTTCGGGGGTAAGGATCAACCGGTGGCGGCGCAGGTCGGCAGCATCGATTTCGCGGCGCAAAAAGTCAGCCGCTTCGAGCCGTTTGACATACATCGTCACGGTGGGCTTGGGCATGCTCAGGATACCGGCCAGCGCCGCGGGATGCGGATGGGCGTCCACTTCGGCGAGCAGAAACAGCTCCTTCACTTCCAGTCCGAGCTCGGCAACCTCAGGCGCGACGCCGGTGATCACCGACATCATTAGCCGGTAATTGAGGGACCAGATCTTTCCAACATCGCTTTTTGGCATGGGCGCTTGATCTTCAATTAGTTCAAGAATAAACTATCGTGAATTGGAACTAGCTCAAGATTGTACAACACCGTCAACTCGGAGAGCCGCATGTCCCTCGATCACTATATAACCCTCGGCCGTTCCGGCCTGCGCGTCAGCCCGTTCTGCCTCGGTGCGATGACCTTCGGTGAAGACCTTGGCTGGGGCTCCAGCGTCGAAGAGTCCCAGCAGATCATCGACCGATTCATCGAACTCGGCGGCAATTTCATCGATACCGCAAACTTCTATACGAAGAGTCATTCCGAAAAGATCATCGGCGACCACATCGGCCGCCATAGCGCGCGCCGCGACCGGCTGGTGCTGGCGACGAAGTTCAGCGGCAACCTTTATCCGGGCGATCCCAACGGTGGCGGATCGGGGCGCAAGTCGATCGTTGCAGCGTGCGAAAACTCGCTGCGTCGCCTGCAGACCGATTACATCGATCTGTATTGGCTGCACAACTGGGACAAGCACACACCGATCGACGAGACCATGGCCGCGCTCGACGACCTCGTACGCGCCGGCAAGGTGCGCTATATCGGCGTCTCCGATACTCCCGCGTGGAAGATTGCCGAGGCTAATATCACGGCACGCTTCCGTGGCTGGTCCGCCTTTATCGGGCTGCAGATCGAGTATTCGCTGCTAGAGCGGAGCGTCGAACAGGAACTCGTGCCGATGGCCCTAGAACTCGGTCTCGGCATCACGCCGTGGTCGCCACTCAAGAGCGGCGTACTCAGCGGTAAATACACGCGCCACAACGCTGGCCAGATCAAACCGGATCGTGGCTTTATCGCCGATACGTTCATCGACGAGAAAACCTACGCGATCGTCGACGAGCTGGAGGTCATCGCCAAGGCGCACGAGAGCACCGTGGCACGCGTCGCGCTCGCCTGGGTGCAGTCGCAGCCCGGTGTCACCTCGACGATCATCGGCGCGCGACGGATCGCGCAGCTCGAAGACAACATCAAGGCGCTCGAGATCAAGCTCTCGGCCGAGGAACTGGGCCGGCTCGACACGCTGACCAAGCCCACGTTTGGCTTCCCGCAAAACATGGAGCCGTGGTTTCCTGCGATCCACAATGGCGGCACTTCGGTCAATGGCGTTCATGCGCCGGCCACGGCTTTCGGGGTCGAAAAGGGCGACAAGGTCTACTGAGCCTCGCCCGGCGACTGGAAAACCACTGGATGTAACTTTCGATAGCCAGGGATCGAAGTGGTCAAAAGGATGGCCCGGAGCGAGAAGCTCGGGCCATCCCACACCGCCTCGCTACGAGTATCATCCGCGCATGCATCGCCGCCGCCACCTCAGTCGCCGCCAACGCCTCCTATGGATCGTGGCTACGCTGTTCTGCTTGCTGTTTCAGCAGCAGGTGATGGCCGCCTATGTGTGCACGACGGCCCAGAGCGCCGGAGTCGGCACGCCGATGACCGGCGACTGCGCGCAAATGATGCCGGGACATGCGGCCAAGGTGCCCCATCAAAACGTCGACCCGCGCTGCGCCGAGCATTGCGCAAGCCACGCTTCCGCGCAGGCGGACGCGCGTGTACCCATGGTGCCGCCCCTGTTGTTGCCACCGGCCTCGCCGTTACTGCTGGGCACGGTCGCCCTATCGCCGGAAAAGCGCTCCTTACCCGATCCCCTGCTGCAACCGCCGGAAGCGCCGCCATCCCTGCGCTTCTGCAGCCTACTGATTTAAGCCTCCCACGCTGAGTCTCACGCCGGTCGTGCCATGGGCACGGCTCGTATCGATTTGCGTTCGGAGTGCACATGAATTCCCGTTCCTACCAAGCCCACGTGCGACGCGCACGTTATGGGCGATGGCTTTCGGCCGTCGCCGGGTTGCTTGTTTTATCCGCCCTGCCCGTCTCGGTCGCAGGCCAGACATTGACGCTCGATGCCGCGGTTCGCCAGGCCGTTGCCGAGGCACCACTGCTGCAAGCGCGTCGCGATCAATGGACCTCGGCGCGTGAAGAAGCCGCACGGGCCGGCGCGCTCCCGGACCCACAGTTGACCGTCGGTATCGACAACCTGGCGACCCAGGGTCCCGGCGCATACACCGCCGGCGGCGACAGCATGACGATGCGCAGCATTGGGTTCAGCCAGGTATTGCCGTCGCGCAGCAAGCGTCGCGCCGAGCGTGCATGGGCCGATGCCACTGCCGATGTCGCCGCATCATCCGTTCAAGTCACCGATCTGGCGATACGGCAGCAAACAGCGCAGGCCTGGATCAGCGTCTGGGGCGCTGCCGCCGAACAGGTCATGCTCCGTCAATTACGCGACGAATGGGCACTGGATCTGGCCGCCGCGCAAGCGCGGTTGCGCGGCGGCATGGGCAGCGCAGGCGATGTGCTGGCGATTCGTGCGCAGGCGCTGGACCTGGACAATCGCCTGGACGACGCTCAGGCACGCGAAGCACAGGCACGCGCACAACTTGCACGCTGGCTAGGCACAGCAACGGAAAGTGTAGTTGCCGATGCGCCTGACTTCGATCATGTCCCTCATGATCGACACACCCTGCTCGATCACATCGACGATCAAGGCGAACTGCTGGGTTGGCCGGCGCGCGAACAAGCTGCCCAGGCCGCCTTGGCCGAAGCACAGGCCGCCAAGCATCCCGAATGGAGCCTGGGCGCGAGCTATGGCGCGCGTACACGCGGGCTGTCCGACATGCTGACCGTGCAGGTCGGCGTGAGCCTGCCGCTGTTCACGCGCAATCGCCAGGACCGTGGCATCTCCGCAAGAGCTGCCGAGGTGGATGCCGTGCAAGCGCAACATGAAGACGCCCGCCGTCAACAGATCGCCACCGTGCAATCGGCCTGGTCGCAATGGGAGGCATTGGGCCAACAGGTGCGCCGCCATCGCGAGCAATTGCTTCCGCTTGCGCACGACCGCGCCGCGCTTGCGCTGGCCGCCTATCGCGGCGGCGCGGATTTGCAGCCACTGCTGGAAGCCCGACGCGACGAACTCGCCCACCACCTGGACTACCTGCGCATGCAGGCCGACTACGGCCGCGCCTGGGCCGTCCTGGCCTACCTCATGCCCGAAGGAAGCACACCATGAAACGCGTCTTTTTGTGGAGCCTTGCACCGTTGTCCGTCGCTGCCCTGATCGGCTCGGGCTATTTGCTCGGCAAGCAACAACGCCATACGGATGTCCCCAGTACGCAGATGGGTGCCACCGACCAGCGCGTGCTGTACTGGTATGACCCGATGATTCCGGCCGAGCATCACGATCAGCCTGGCTTGTCGTCGATGGGCATGACGATGATCCCCAAGTACGCCGGCGCCGAAGGCGAATCGAGCGGTGTACGGATCGACCCAGGCACGGTTCAGAACCTCGGTCTGCGCACGACACGCGTGACCAGGCGCGTGCTGACGGAAGCCATTCGTGCGCCCGGCACGGTGAGCTGGGATCTCAACGAAGCGGGCGTCGTCAGTGCACGCGCGGATGGCGTGATCACCCGACTGATCGTGCGCGCTCCATATACGTCGGTGCCCGCGGGTGCTGCGCTGGCGGAGCTGACAGCTCCAGCGTGGAGCAGCGCAGTCGCCGAATATACCGCGCTCGGCCAGGCCCGATCAGCCGATGCGCAAGCCTTGCACGGCGCTGCGTTCGAACGCCTTCGCGTGCTCGGCCTCGAACCCGGCGACCTGCGCTCGGTGGGCCGCAACGGCGCGGTGACGCTGCATGCGCCGCAAAAGGGTGTCGTCACCACGATTGAAGTGCGCGAGGGACAACGTGTCAGCGCCGGACAGACGCTGATGACGATCAATGGCCTGGACAAGGTATGGGTGGAAGCCTCGCTGCCACAGGCTGCGATGGCTGCGGTCCAGGCCGGCAGCCCGGTATCGATCCGTGTCGATGCCCGGCCTGGGCAGATCTTTCAGGGCAACGTGGAAACACTTCTGCCCGATATCGATAACACCACACGCGCCCAGCGCGCGCGCATCGTCGTGAACAACGCCGATGGCGCGCTCAGTCCGGGCATGTTCGCGCATGTCACGTTGAATCCGGCGCAAGGCGACGCTGTCCCTGTCATACCCGACGAAGCCTTGATTACTACCGGCGACCAGATACGCGTCATCGTGCGGGAAGACGACGGTCACTTCCGTCCCGTAGCGATTCATACCGGACGCTCCGCAGGAGGCTACACACAGGTTACCGAGGGGCTGCGTGAGGGTGAACGCGTCGTCACCTCCGGCCAGTTCCTGATCGATTCGGAAGCGAGCCTGTCGGGCGCGCTGGATCGTCTGAACCACATGCCCAGTTCATCGACGCCAGCTACAAGCACCACGGCGCCGATGCCGATGAACGACACCCCGTCGGAGCGTATGCCATGATCGGTGGTCTGATTCGTCTCGCCATCGCGCATCGCTTTCTGGTCCTGATCGCGGCGTTGGCCCTGACACTGGCCGGCGTGTTCGCCGCCCTGCATACGCCGATCGATGCATTGCCGGACCTGTCGGATACGCAGGTGATCATTCGCACCAGTTGGGCTGGGCAATCGGCGCAGGTGGTCGAAGATCAGGTGACCTATCCGTTGGCCACCACCATGCTCTCGGTGCCCGGCGCCAAAGTCGTGCGTGGGTATTCGTTCTTCGGCGACTCGTATGTCTACGTGCTGTTCGACGACAGTACGGACTTGTACTGGGCGCGCTCGCGCGTGCTGGAATACCTCAGCCAGGTTCGTGACCGCCTTCCGCCCGGTGTCAGCCCTGCCCTTGGACCCGATGCCACAGGACTCGGCTGGATCTACGAGTACGCGCTGATCGACCGCAGTGGCCATCATGACCTGGGCCAGCTGCGTGCCCTGCAGGACTGGTTCCTTCGTTATCAACTCAAGACCGTGCCCGATGTGGCCGAAGTGGCAAGCCTGGGCGGCATGGAGCGCAGCTGGCAGATCGTTCCCGATCCGCAGGCGCTCGCGGCCCATGGCGTCACTGTGCAGCAGCTGGTCGACGCTGTGCGTAGCGCCAACGGTGCCAATGGCGGATCGGTACTGGAGCAAGGCGAAGCCGAACTCATGGTACGCAGCCAGGGCTATCTGAGTACCGCACAGGACTTCGAGCAGGTACCGATCCTCGCCAATGCTGCAGGCATTCCGGTGCTCGTGCGCGACGTAGCCACCGTGCGCAGCGGCCCCAGCTTTCGCCGCGGCGTGGCCGAACTAGACGGCCAGGGCGAAGTCGCCGGTGGCGTCGTCGTACTGCGCTCCGGCAAAAATGCGAAGGCAGCGATTACCGCGGTCAAGCAGCGTCTGGCGGAACTCAAGCGTAGCCTTCCTGCTGGCGTGGAGATCGTGCCGACGTACGACCGCTCCGGCTTGATCGATGCAGCGGTGGAGAATCTGCGCGGCAAGCTGCTGGAAGAATTTGCCGTTGTTGCACTGGTGTGCGTGCTTTTTCTCGGTCATCTGCGTTCCGCGCTAGTTGCAGTGATCACGCTTCCGCTGGGTGTGCTGGCGGCGTTCCTGGTGATGCGACTGCAAGGCGTATCGGCCAATCTCATGTCGCTGGGTGGCATCGCCATCGCCATTGGCGCGATGGTCGATGCCGCCGTGGTCATGATCGAGAACGCACACAAGCATCTGGAGCATTGGCGCGAGGCGCACGATGGACAGGAACCTGGTGGGAGCGAACGTTGGCGCGTGATGGCCGACGCCGCGGCCGAGGTCGGTCCGGCGCTCTTCGTCAGTTTGCTGATCATCGCGCTCTCGTTCATTCCCGTGTTTGCGCTGGAGGGACAGGAAGGCAAACTGTTCAAGCCGCTGGCTTTCACCAAGACCTATGCCATGGCCGCGGCGGCCATCTTTGCCGTGACGCTTGTGCCTGTACTGATGGGTTGGCTGATACGCGGCCGCATTCGCGCCGAGCGCGACAACCCGATCAACCGCGTCCTGATCGCGCTGTATCGCCCGATACTGGACGCAGTGCTGCGCTTTCCGAAAACCACGTTGATACTTGCCTGCGCTCTCTTGCTGAGCGCCGTGCTACCGGCGGAACGACTGGGCAGCGAGTTCATGCCACCGATGGACGAGGGGACCTTGCTGTACATGCCCACCGCGCTGCCGGGGTTGTCGGTCGGCAAGGCATCGCAGTTGCTGCAACTGACCGACCGCATGATCAAGACCGTGCCGGAAGTCGATCATGTCTTCGGCAAGGCCGGTCGCGCGGAGACGGCGACAGATCCGGCGCCGACGGAGATGTTCGAAACCACCATCACCTTCAAACCGCAAAGCCAATGGCGGCCAGGCATGACCATGGACAAGCTCAAGGCCGAACTGGACCGGGCGGTGCATGTCCCGGGCCTGACCAACCTCTTCGTGCCGCCGATCCGCAACCGTATCGACATGCTTGCCACCGGCATAAAGAGCCCGATCGGCGTCAAGGTACTCGGCACGGATTCGGCAACGCTGCAAACCGTTGCCGATCGGATAGAAGCCATGGCCCGCAACGTTCCGGGTGTCCGTTCGGCCATTGCCGAACGCGGCGCCAGCGGTCGATACGTGGATGTTCGCATACGGCGCGATGACGCCATGCGCTATGGACTGAGCCAACAGCAGATTCAACAGCTCATCGCCACCGTCGTGGGCGGCGATCCCATTGGTGAGGTTGTCGCCGGGCGCGAACGCTATCCCATCGTGGTGCGGTATCCGCGAGAGCAGCGCGATTCGGTCGCGGCACTAGGCGCATTGCCGATCGTCGCGGCCAACGGCGCACAGATCGCGTTGAGTCAGGTCGCGGATATCACGCTGAGCGCGGGCGCACCGATGCTGAAGAGTGAGGACGGCCAGCTTGCGACCTACGTCTATATCGATACGCCAAGCAGCGATCTGGGCCGCGTGGTCGCTGACCTCCAGAAGACTGTCGCGCAGCAAGTGCAGTTGCCCCCCGGCGTGACCATCGCCTGGTCGGGCCAGTTCGAATACCTGACGCGCGCCATGGAAAGACTGCACTATGTCGTTCCGGTAGCGCTGGCCATCATCTTCGCCCTGATCTACCTCGTTTTCCGCCGGGCCGGCGACGCCATCCTGATCATGGCCAGTGTGCCGCTCGCCCTGGTGGGTGGACTTTGGATGATCTGGCTGCTCGGCCATGCCGTGTCCGTCGCATCCGTGATCGGATTTATCGCGCTGGGCGGTGTCGCCGCGGAGTTTGGCGTGGTGATGCTGTTGTATTTACGCCACGCATGGGAGCAACGGTTAAGTCGCGATCCACGCGCGGGCGTGGATGCACTCGATGACGCGATACGCGAAGGCGCCGTGCAGCGGGTACGGCCGAAGGCCATGACGGTCGCCGTCATCCTCGCCGGCCTGTTTCCGATCCTGCTCGGACATGGGGCGGGCTCGGAAGTCATGCAGCGTATCGCGGCGCCCATGGTAGGAGGCATGCTTACTGCTCCCCTGCTATCCATGCTCGTTTTACCTGCGGCGTTCCAGCTCATGGTACGTCGCCGTTTACGCAAGCAAGATTCGACAGCCGGCTGAGGCATGCCCACTGTCTGGTTTTTCTGGATCGTCGATCCCGAAAGATTGGATAGTGGTGATCGTTGGCCAAAGCTACAGTAACTGCCTTCATGCCATGCATCACCGAGAAGCCACATGTCCCGAAAGCTCACGATACTGTCGATGATCGCCATGCTGCCCTTGGTGCTATCTCCCGCGATGGCGCTCGATATCCCTCCTGGCGCGGCGAAACATGAAGTATCCGCGGAGGACCAACGGGCCATCAAGGACCTGCTTGCGACTTACACGCGCGCGGTCAGCACCAGCGACGAGGCGGCATTTGCGAGCATTCTTCTCAACGAACAGATTCCGTTCTTTTCTACCGATGGACTGGTACGGCGAGGCGCTTCTCAGTCACCGCCCGATACAAGGCAATACCAGGATTTTCGCGACGCAGTTTTTCGCAGCCACCAGCACCTTACGCAGCGCTTTTACAACGTACGCATCGAGCAGGATGGCGAGCTAGCTGCCGTCTCGCTCGACTTTGTCACCTTGCTTACTGGCACACAGCGCGGCAGCTATGGCTGGAAAACACTGCAGCTGATCAAGGTGGGCGGCACCTGGAAGATCGCGAGCGAGTTCTATTCGGCCTATTCGCTGCGCCCGTCCGATGCGGCACCCGGCAAGTAACCGGGTGTCGCGACCGTCCCGTTACAACATCACCGTGCACGCGGTTATCAACAGCGTGCCACGGATTCAGGCGCTGACCTGCCAATGCCGGCGTAACTCCACGTTGAATTCCATCCAGCGCTCTTCCGGAAAAAAGATGCGCGCACCTTTCAGCTCGACGCGGCGCGTCGTGCCCGGAATGGTCTCGGCCAGCCAGTGGGACCATTTGACATCGAAATAGATGTCATCGGTCCCCCACGCAATCAACGTAGGCACGTTCAGCTCACGCAACTTTGCTTCGATGGCAACGGTTTGACGGTTATCGAAAGCACCGACGAAACGTTCCAGTTCGGCGAGCCGCTGTGCGTTATCCAGGAAGGGTCGTAGATAGCCTTCGATCACCTCATCAGGCAACGCTTGCGGGTGTTCGTAAGCCAGCCCCAGTGCCTCGGGAGCGCGATAATTCGCCTTGTCGGCGAGCATGGCCTCGATCGCTCCACGCAAGCCGCCGGCTGCGACCATGGCGACGAATGGCTTGAATGCCTCGGGCGGCCAGTTGTCGTGCGTATCGCCATTGGTCAAGGTGAGGCTGCGCAGATAGTGCGGATAACGTGCCGCGAATATCTGTGCAATGCCGCCGCCGCTGTCGTTGGCAACCAGGTCCACCTTTTCGATGCCCAATGCATCGAGGAATTGCTTGAGCATCTCGACGTTGTCGTTGAACGAAACGCCCTGCCCTGGCTCCGCGCGGGTATCGCCGTGAGCCAGCAAGTCGGGGGCGATACACCGCCGACAGTCCGAGAGATCTTGCAACTGATGGCGCCAGAGTTGGCCGTTCAACAGCACGCCGTGCACGAATAGCGCCACGGCTCCGGCACCTTGTTCCCGGTAGCTGATGAGTCCCGACGACGTCTGGATGGTCCGCTTGGCGGGTGTGGTCATATTTCCGTCCATGGTCAGCCGATCCTCGGTGAAGCGGCGGCGCTGAAAGATTCTTTCAGCTTGGTCGCGCATTCCTCGCAACAGACTTCGACCGTCTTTCCGCCCAGGGTGACGGAGATCGCATTCTCGCCCAGTTCGTAATCACATGCCGCACATGTATTTCCACTCATGGCCTTAGCCTCGATAGCCCCGACATCCGGGTAGGGCTATTTAGTCAGGCGGCCTGTGCCTGACGCTGTCAGAATCTTTAGCGACTTGAGGCCATGGGCCTAGCGGCGGAGCGCCGCCTGCCGGAATTCGGTCGGGGTTCGGCCGTAGGTCTTCAGGAACGACGCGCTGAAGTGGCTGTGGCTGCTGAAGCCGAGTTCGAGGCTCAACTGGCTGAGATCGTCGTACTGGCCCAGCAAGTCCAGCGAGCGGGCCAGACGAAGGCGCAGTTGATAGCGGTACAGCGGCACACCTTCCACCTGCTGAAATACCTGGGTCAGGTATACGGGTGAGACGCCGACCTCGGCCGCTATGTCGGCCAGTGTCCATCGCCTGGAAAGATCACTGGCCAGGATCAACTTGGTACGGTCGGCCAGCCGCTGGCGACCCGCATTCGCGCCGGCCGTATGTGTCGTGCGCGAGCCGAGCGCGCGCTGTGCGAGCGTCAACGAAAGGCTCTCCGCCTCCAGTCGCTCAGCGACGCCCTCACGCAGACTGTGGCGCAACAACGCCACCAGGGCCTGGGCTCGCGGGTCGATACCCAACTGCTGCTGCCGAAACGTGAAGGCGTTCTTGTCCCAGGTCAGCGTCCTGGGCGCCAGCTCCCGCAGCAATGCCTCATCCAGTGCAAGCGTCAAGCTCGCGTCTCCTCCCAGCACCGGGTGGCTGATCTGGTAACCCTGCCCGGCATTGAACAAAAGAACCTGGTTGGATTCGGCAACCGCCTGGGACGCACCCACATGCCGCAGGTAAGTACCGCGATAGGGAAACACCAGGTAGGTCCCGGTGGTGCACTCCTCGTCGCTCTTGTGACGGCACGCTCCACTGCAATAAACATCCCTCACCGTCACGGACGGCGTTTCGAGCAAGGGATGGACAGTGAGATCGGACATCTGGCCTCTCTACGTGACCTTGCGCCGCCCTCGGCGGGCCTGAATTCACGTCAGGTGCCGAGTATCGCCCAGTGAGGCATTAATCAAAAGCAAGCGCCTGGATCCAGTGTCTTACGCTTCAACGTATTAAAGACGCTATGCCCCGGCGTGCGCCGGGGCGACGATGAAAACCGAGGTTATTTGAGATTCCCTGAAGTCGCTCCTACAAACTCAGGAAGGCAGTCGATTTTTTACGGGGTTAGCTTCCGCCTGCAATGTCATCAGCGTCTTGATCCGATCCACATCCGCCGACGTTGCCGGATGGTAGACGATCATGCTGAGATCGGGCCGGCCATCGATGGCAAAGGACGAGTATTCCAGCGCGAGAAGCCCCACCTGCGGGTGCTTCAGATGCTTGGTGCCTTCGCCATGCGCACGAACGTCGTTGTCACGCCATATCGCTTCGAACTCAGGGCTCATTCGACTTAGTTCATCAATAAGCGCTTCCACTTCCCTGGATGCCCCTGCTCGCGCCGCATCCGCGCGAAACGCTCCCACCGCAAACCGTGCCACGCTTTCCCAATCGGCCTGCTTGGCGCGAACACGGGGATCGCAAAAGATCATGCGCAGTATGTTGCGTTGCTCCGGCACCAACTCCGCATAGTTGCCCAGCACGGCTGTGGCGGCGCGGTTCCATGCGACGACGTCCCATGTGAACGTCTTGATCAGGGCCGGGCTGTATTCGAGCGCGTCCAGTACGTGCTGAAGTCGTGGCGTCACTCCGCCGACCGCGTGATAGCGCACTTCCGGCGGGCGGCCCAGCGCCAGCAGAAAGATATGCTCGCGCTCGACATCCGTCAGCATCAAGGCTTGCGCGATGCGGTCGAGCACATTGGCCGAAGGCGCACCGCCACGGCCCTGTTCGAGCCACGTGTACCAGGTGATGCTCACGTTGGCGCGCTGCGCCACCTCTTCGCGACGCAATCCCGGTGTGCGCCTGCGCGTTAGCGGAAAGCCCAGGGCCGCCGGATCGAGTTTCTTGCGGCGATCCTTCAGATAGGTTCCGAGCAGGTTGTCGTTCAACACCGGCATGACGCGTCCTGTTAGTGGTTATACCCGTATAACGCCACTACTTTACCCCGATAGATGATGCGCCGAGAGTGGTCTCATGTCCAATGCAGAGGGTTTCACCATGCGCGTTTTTGTTACCGGTGCGAGCGGATTTATCGGCTCGGCCATCGTCGATGAATTGATTGCCGCGGGACACGAAGTACTCGGCCTAGCTCGCTCGGATGCCGCCGCGGCGGCTCTGGTTGCGGCAGGTGCGCATGTCCATCGCGGATCGCTGGAAGACCTCGATAGCTTACGCAGCGGTGCGGAAGCGTCGGATGCGGTGATCCATACCGCTTTCATCCACGACTTCTCGAAATGGGCCGAGAACTGCGAGCTCGACCGGCAAGTTATCGAAACCCTTGGCGCCGTGCTCGCTGGCTCCGACCGTCCGCTGATCGTCACCTCCGGCACGGGAGTGGCTAGAACGCCCGGTCGCGCCACCACGGAGGACGATGCGCCGAACTCCCCGATTCCCCGCGTGGCTTCGGAAGAGGCGGCGGCTGCGATGCAGGCGCGGGGCGTGCGCGTTCTGGTCGTACGTCTTCCGCAGGTTCACGACCCTGTCAAACAAGGTCTCATCAGCTACATGATCGATGTGGCACGAGAAAAAGGCGTCTCCGCGTACATCAGCGACGGCCTCAATCGCTGGCCGGCGGCACACCGGCTTGATACGGCGAATCTCTATCGGCTGGTGCTCGAGAAAGGCTCCGCCGGAGCGCGATACAACGCTGTGGCCGAGGAAGGCGTGTCCCTGCGACGCATTGCCGAAGCCATTGGCCAACGCCTGAATGTGCCGGTCGTTGCCAAGTCTCCTGAAGAGGCTCAAGAGCATTTTGGCTGGCTCGCACCGCTGGTGGCGGCCGATGTGCCGGCATCGAGTCAACGTACGCGGGAACACCTGGGGTGGCATCCCACCGGGCCCGATCTCATCGCCGATCTTCGGCAACCCGGTTAGCCGCGATTAGAGCAAGAGTCGGAGTGTTCGCGATGGCCGGCGAACCTAAGGTGCTATCCATGACTGCAATGAATGGATAGCACCCTCATGAATGACCCGCACGGCATCGACTGGACACGTGTCGAGTCCGATCTCGATCGTTACGGCGCTGCCACGATCAAACACCTGCTATCGCCGGAAACCTGCCATACGCTTATCGATGGCTATGCCGACGATATGCTTTTCCGCAGCAAGGTCGTGATGGGTCGTCATGGCTTCGGACGTGGCGAATACAAGTACTTTGCCTATCCGTTACCAGCACCGCTGGAGACGCTTCGAACCACGCTGTATCCGGATCTGGCGGTGATCGCCAATCGATGGCAGGCAGCCATGGGTACGGCCGTGACCTATCCGACGAGCCATGCCGACTATCTCAAGCAATGCCATACCGCGGGTCAAACGCGACCGACCCCGTTGTTACTCCGTTATGAGCCCGGCGATTACAACTGCCTGCATCAGGATCTTTATGGGGAACACGTCTTCCCACTCCAGATGGCGATTCTGTTGTCGCGACCGGGGGACGACTTTACCGGCGGGGAGTTTGTGCTTACCGAACAACGGCCGCGCATGCAGTCGCGTGCGGAAGTAGTGCCGCTTGTGCAGGGCGATGCGGTGATCTTTGCCGTGCATCATCGGCCTGTGCGTGGGACCAAGGGCGTGTATCGCGTGAACATGCGCCACGGGGTGAGCCGGGTTCGGTCGGGGTATCGGCATACGGTTGGCATTATTTTTCATGATGCCAGGTGATATCGAGGCCCCTGAACTGTGGGAGCGACTTCAGCCGCGATAGGTGCCTACCTCGACGCACAGCTACCGAAGCTGAAGGTAAACCCAGCTACCTCAGCTTTGATTCTCGTCATCCCGGCGCAGGCCGGGACCCAGTGGCATTCGTTTTCAGCTCTCGCCATAGAGCTGACGTTTGCACGCTCTCGCGACAACCGATCACAAAGCCACTGGGTTCCGGCCTGCGCCGGAATGACGAGTAGGAAGGTTTTTCGTGGCTCCCTGGAATCGTTCCTGCAAAGATCAGGTATTTGGGTTTCTTGAATCGTGCTCGAACTGTCCGGACACGAGCCACAGCGTCCGCGGACACCAAACTTACACCGGCGCCTGCGAGCAAGAATGGCTTGGCAACGCGATTTGTCGATGCCTTTAAACCCTGGCACGCCATTTGCCATCTATCCCTCGAAGACTTCATTCCTAACCCTGTGGAGAACGACCATGAACTTCGAAACCCTGATGCTGAAGAGCCTTTTCGCCGCCTCCCTGCTGGTCTGCGCATTGACGCTCGGCGCCATGATCGCCTCGCATGCAACGGCACCGACCATCGCTACCCAGCACGCACCGGTCGCGACCGCGGCAGGTTAAGCGGGGGGATTCAGGCAATCGGGCTGTCCGTCGACTGCGAGAGCGCTTCGAAACGATCGATATCGATGCGCATGTCATCCAGCTTCTGCTTTACCAGGCCCACTGCATCGGAGCCCAATAGCAGATGCATCGGCGGATGCTCCATCTCGATCAACGACAATAACGCCTGCGCTGCACGCGCCGGATCGCCCAGTTGCCTGCCACTTTTCGCAACGCGAGCATCGCGGATCGGATTGAACAACGCGTCGTAGTCGCCAATGCTGCGTTCCGCCCGCACCATCGAACGCCCGGCCCAGTCTGTACGGAAAGAGCCGGGCGCAACCGCCGTGACCTTCACGTCGAACGGCGCCACTTCCTTGGCTAGCACTTCGGAAATCCCTTCCAGGGCAAATTTGCTGCCGCAGTAATAGGCGATACCGGGCATGGTGATAAAGCCGCCCATCGAAGTGATGTTGACGATATGGCCGCGGCGGCGCTCGCGCATGCCCGGGAGCACCGCTTTGATCATGGCGACCGCGGCAAACACATTGACTTCGAACTGACGACGCATCTCGTCCAGCGGCGATTCTTCGAGTATGCCTTCGTGGCCGTAACCGGCATTGTTGACCAGCACATCGATCGGCCCCGCCAGTTGTTCGGCCTTGGCGACAACCTCCGGAATCGCGGCGTTGTCGGTAACGTCCAGCACGAAAGCATGAGCGCCTTCGGCCAACGCGGAAAAGTCAGCTGCCGCATCGCTATGGCGAACCGTGCCGATCACCCGATGTCCGGCGGCTAACGCCGCCAGCGCAAAGGCGCGGCCGAAGCCCGAGCTCACGCCGGTAATGAAAAGTGTCTTTGCCATGCTGCACCGTTTCGATTGGGGGGTGTAAAAGTGTGGCGCGCCGCAGTCCATCGGTCCAATATATGGAATATTCCAAATCGATTGGTTTAACCACTAGCCATGGAATTGCGTCACCTGCGCTATTTCCTCGCCGTTGCCGAGGAGCTGAATTTCACGCGTGCCGCTGCGCGCGTCGGTATCGGCCAACCGCCGCTGAGCCAGCAGATCCGTAGCCTTGAAGACGAGTTGGGCACGCCACTGTTTCGACGCACGCCGGTGGGGGCGGAGCTGACGGAGGCGGGCAAGGCCTTTTTGCCTGAAGCACGCGCCATACTCCTGCGCGCCGACCATGCCGCCGAAGCGGCGCGCCGGGCCGGGCGCGGCGAGCTGGGCAGCATCCGGATCGGCTTTACCGCATCGGCGGCCTATCTCGATGCCGTACCCCGATCGATACGATGGTTTACGCGCACCTATGCCGATATCGAAACCTCGCTCGTTGAGGCGGGTACGTCGACTCTATTGGAGCAACTTCGGGACGATCGGCTCGATGTCGCCTTCATACGACTGGGGCGACATGATCCGGAGCATGTGTCGATCCTGTCGCTCGGCGCGGAAAACATGAGCGTGGTCGTGCCGGAAGGACACGCATTGGCCAAGGCAAAAACGATCGCGCTCGGTGCACTGGCGGGCGAGCGTATGGTGCTGTTTCCGCGCGATGCGGGCCCCAGCCTGCATGACGAAATCATCGCCGCGTGCTGGCAGGCCGGCTTTGAACCATCGTTTGGGCAGGTAGCACCGCAATTTTCCTCCGCGATCAACCTGGTCGCTGCCGGCATGGGGGTATCGCTGGTGCCCAAATCCATGGCGCGCGTCCAGGTGCGCGGCGTGCGTTATCTCGCTATCCAGAAGGGCGCGCCCGTGATCAGGCTCGCCCTGGCCACGCCAGCGGCTGGCAACACGCGGGTCGTCGATCATTTCGTGGCATCGGTACGACGTATAATAGGCTGATGTCGCACACCCATCCCCCCGTCGTTTCCTCGTTGCTCGAACCCGTGCAACGAGAAGGTTTCTGTTTTGCCACCTCGGACACAATGCGCCCCTTGCTTGAAGCGGCGGGCGGTCTGGCGGACTGGAGCGCATTCGCCGATAGCTGGAATCGACTCGAGCCCGATCCCTATATCGCGGCGACCGGCCGCAGCCGACGTCGGCGACATGCCACCTTTTCCGCCGACGCCAACGGCGTAAAGGCCGAACCCCATCAGGCGCATTTCCAGTCGCTGCAGTACAACACGCTGCAAGGCAATATCCAGCGCTGGTTCGAACCGGTCGAACCGGCCACCGCAGCCAGTCAAAGCCTGCATACCATCCTTGCGTTCTGCCACCGCTTCTTCGGTGCATTGGCACCGGAACAGCTGCATTGGCACGTGGAGCTGCATCAGTTCCGTATCGAAGCGAGCGCCGATGCCGCGGGCGAGCCCACGCCTGAGGGCAGTCATCGCGATGGCGTGGATTTTGTCCTGGTGCTGCTGGTCGACCGCGAAAATATCGCCAGCGGCTCGACCAGCATCCATGCTCCCGATGGCAAACCGCTGGGCGAGTTCACCTTGACGCATGCACTGGACTCGGCGCTGATTCACGACCCACGTGTATTTCACGGCGTAACGCCGGTGAATCCGATCGATCCGAAGAAAGCATCGCACCGCGATGTACTCGTGGTTACATTCCGCGCGAAATAACCCAGGTGCGAGATGGCCTACCGCCAAAGTCGTATCGCCTGCGCTGGGTATCGCGCGCATAGTCGTGTGCTTGCAGTTCGCCATCGCGGATGTTTCGGCATGGCTTGTAGCACCTCGATCGCGGCGCAATACTCGCAATTCGGCCGGCTCCCGTGCCGGCCATCAACCCGCCGGAGACACGACTCATGATGGATTGGATGGAATATCGCAAAGAGCTGGTAGGCCGCATCGGCGAACTGGGCAAGCTGACGCCTGGAACGCTCAAGGGTTACCAGGAGCTTTCCAGCGCCGGTGAAAAGACCGGGCATCTGGATGCCAAGACGCGCGAGCTGATTTCACTGGCAGTGGCCGTCACCACACGTTGTGACGGCTGCATCACCGTGCATACCGGCGAAGCGCTCAAGCACGGCGCCACGCGCGAAGAGATTTCCGAAGCACTGGGCGTGGCGATCGCGATGAATGCCGGCGCAGCCCTGGTGTATTCCGCGCGCGTCATGGATGCGGTGAGCCAGCACAGTGCAGCCAAAGGCGGCTGACGCTTGATCGATACGGGCGTGTATAGCGGGCGCGGCCATTATGCGGCGCCCTTGCACCAGCCTGTCGTAAAAACGTCACCGTACGCTACGCAAAAACAGACGAAAGCCAACGGCAGTTAACCGGCTTGGCCGCCAAATCGCCTCCGGCTGATGCTATCGACAACCGAACCGTGTCATATGCGTTTGAGCTGGCACCCCCGCCAGAATAAAACGCTGGGCAGTTATGTCGGTAAAACAGACGCTGTCATTTTCGCGGCTCCAGGCGCTTCCCCCGGCGCTTCGCGATGACAACTCAAATGCAGGCACCTTGCCGCCTGCCGAAAAGACCGGCGAATCCTGGCTATCGGGCGATCTCGTCTGGATGCTGGCAGTGGTCGGTATCGGCCTATTGCTGCGCTTGATCCATATCGGCCATCAACCGTTCTGGCTGGATGAGGCGCTGACCTTCCAGCGCATTCATCTGGATCTGCCCGACCTGGTCAACGACAGTTTCGCCAACCGGCACATGCCGAGCTATTTCCTGCTGCTGCAGCTGCTGGTGCCCTATGCCCCGGGCGCTGCGTTGCTGCGCATTCCCTCGGCGCTGCTGGGCGCGATGTCGATCGGGATGGTGTTCGCGATCGCTCGACGCGTCGGCGGCCGGAACGCCGGGCTCATCGCCGGGCTGCTGATGGCGTTCTCGCCGTTGCAGGTGCAGTACGGGCAGGAGGCCCGCTCCTACACGCTGGTGACACTATTGATCACCACCGCGCTGTGGGGCCTGGTGCGCCTTGCCCAGGATGCTCAACGCGCTTCGCTGGGAGTCCGGCAACGCGGTTTCGACATATGGGGCTGGGCCTGTTATCTGCTGGGCACGATCGGCGCACTGGATGTGTTGGGCGACGCCGCGCCCTGGCTGCTGGCTTCGAACCTGTCGCTATGGCTGGTCTGGTATCACTTGCGACAGGACACTGAAGCGCGCCGCGGATTTCAGCGCAACTGGATCATCAGCCAGGCCGTCGTGCTGGTCTGCTGTGTACCGTTCTACGGCGCGATCGTGTTGGCCAACGGCAGCCACATGCTGCAGAACTTCAACTGGATTCCGCAGCTCAGCTGGCGAAACATCTGGATCGCCGCCAAGAGCGTCTACCTGATGCGCATGGCCACCGTGGTGCAGTTCGGCTTGATGCCCACCGCTGTACCCTTGCTCGGCCCGCTGGTCGCCTTGCTCGGAGTCATTGGCGTTTATCGCGTGCGTGGACGCCTCGATGGCCGCGTACTGTTGCTCGGCTTTCTCACCTTGCCGTTGTTGTTGCTGGCGGTGTCGCTCTTCAAATCGATGCTGCTGCCGCGCTATATCCTGTGGAGTGCGGCCCCTTTCTTCGTGTTGGCCGGCCTGGGGGCTGCAGCCTTGCCCCGACGCGCTATGCCCATGCTGGTGACGATCCTGCTCCTGGTCGGTTCGATCAATCTGGCGCCGGTGTATCGGATCGAGACCAAGCCGCGCTGGGATGTCGCCGCCGCGACGCTGGCCGCGAATGTGCGCCCCGGCGATACCGTGCTGACCTCGGACCCGAACGCTCCGACCATGCTCTCGGTGCTGCAACCGAAGAACCAGCAACCGATCGACGGCAAGGCACTGGTCACCCAGGACCTGGACGTCGCCCTGGCACGCTGGAAGCAAGGCAGCCGGGTATGGGCAGTCAATGGACGATCGGCGATGGGCGAACGCGAAGACGTGGATACGTTCAAGAACACGCTGGCCGCACTCGGCACGCCTGCAGCGCAGATTCCTCAAGGCAAGGAGATCACGATCCTGATGTTCCAGGCACCCGCTGCAGCGGATTGATAGCTGCGTCCGACCGCCGGCTTCGTTGGCTAACAGTCCGAACCGTGGTCGTTGATGACGATCGCCTGCCCGAAAACATCGACAAGCTTCGCCTCGTGCTGTTGCAGCCAGATGAGTGCCTTGGGATCGAAAGCCTCGCTCTGCAATAACGTGATCGGTGCCGTCTGGCCGCTCAGCCGTGCATCGAGCGCGACCCAACCTTTGCCTTTTGCCGGATGCATCAGATCGATGGAGAGATCGATCAGCCTGTCGCGCGGGAGCACGACAGCCATGCCCTTGTGCCACAAGCCGCAGCTGTTCGATGCCTCGTCCGACCAGCCGATCAGGTGCCACAACTTGCTGTGGACGATATGAAAAACCACGCCCATCGGCAGCGGGATATCGCGCTCGGCCGAAGGGCCCAGCGCCAGTGGAAGCGCAACGTTTTCCTCGATGGTCTTGATCCGTGGCATCCGGGCGCTTCGTTGTGATCCTGTAACGGCGATCATAGCGAGTGGTCGCTGATAAATGCTTACGGTAGAGTTCACGCTGTATGCTCAACGCTCCCCGCCAGCCACCCGCCCTCCTCCTCACCGCGTCTTCACATGTAGCGGGAGGTAGCGTTGTCCGCGGCTGATGCGACGCAGCTCGCATTTGCGCTGGAGCATGTGAGCAAGCGCTACGGCGATATCGTCGCGCTCGACGATGTCGACCTGGCCTTTACCCATGGCAGCACGACGGCATTGATCGGCAGCAGCGGCTCCGGCAAGTCAACCGTACTGCGCCTGCTGCTGGGCCTGGATTGGCCCGATCACGGCACCATCAAGACCGATGGCCGCGTGCTCGAACGGACGCACGTGCTGCAATTGCGCCAGCGTGTCGGCTACGTGATCCAGGATGGCGGCCTGTTTCCGCATCTCACCGGCCTGGGCAATCTCGCGCTGCAACCGCGTTATCTCGGCTGGGACATGAAGCGTGTGCGCGAACGCGCGGAAGAACTCGCCGTATTGACCGATCTCCCGCCTGACGTATTAGACCGCTACCCGGCCGAACTCTCCGGTGGCCAACGGCAACGCGTTGCCTTGATGCGTGGCTTGATGCTCAACCCCGATGCCTTGCTGCTCGATGAGCCCCTGGGTGCGCTCGATCCGATCGTTCGTCACGAACTGCAGGATGAACTCAAACGCATCTTCGACCAGCTCGGCAAGACGGTGATCGTCGTCACGCACGACCTGGCCGAGGCCGCGTGGTTTGCACAACGACTGGTGCTGATCAGCGAAGGCAAGGTCGTGCAGGACGGCCGGTTGGACGATCTGCGCCAACGTCCGGCGAACGATTTCGTACGACGCTTCGTTGCGGCCCAACGCCGCCTGCCCGAGTCGTCGACATGAAGCGTCTGTTGATCCTGCTTGCGCTGCTGCCGGCCCTGGCCTGGGCAACGCCGGTGCGTATCGGCTCCAAGCAATTCACCGAATCGGTGGTGCTTGGCGAAGTGGCGCGACTGGACGCGCAGCAAGCCGGCGTGGATACCACGCATCAGCGCGAGCTCGGTGGCACGCGCATCTTGTGGAGCGCGTTGCAGCACGGCGATATCGACGCGTACCCCGAATACACCGGCACGCTGACCCAGGAGCTGTTGAAAAACGTGGCGCCGAATGCGGATATCGCCACGCTGCGCGAAAAGCTCAAACCGCTGGGCATCGGTATCACCGATTCACTGGGCTTCAGCGATACCTATGCCGTCGGCATGCTGGAAACTACGGCCGCCAAACTCGGTATCGCGCGTCTCTCCGACCTGACAAAACACCCCGAGCTGCGCTTCGGATTCTCCAACGAGTTCATGGATCGCCAGGATGGTTGGCCGGGCATTCGCGCGAGTTACGCCTTACCGCAAACGCAGGTGCGCGGCCTCGACCACACCTTGTCGTACCGTGCCGTCGCCGACCATGCCGTCGATGCGATCGACCTTTACAGCACGGACGCGGAAATTCCTTACTACCACCTGCGCGTGCTCGAAGACGACCGCCAGTACTTTCCGCGCTACGACGCCGTGTTCCTTTATCGTCTGCCGCTGGAGCAAAGCGCACCCGACTTTGTCGATGTCCTGCGCCGGCTTGCCGGGCGCATCGACGTCAAGACCATGCAGCAGATGAACGCCGAGGTAAAACTCAAAGGCGCGAAGGAAACGGATGTCGCCGCGCGCTTTCTTGGCGTGCGTGCCGACGACGATCGAGCCGGCCTCGCAACCCGTCTGCTTCAGCGCACCGTCGAGCATGTGAAGCTGGTGGCTCTTTCGCTCGGCATGGCGCTGTTGCTGGCTATTCCACTGGGTATCCTGGCCGCGCGATGGACACGCCTGGGGCAATTGGTGATCGCGCTCACCGGCGTGTTGCAGACCATCCCTTCGCTGGCGATGTTCGTCTTCATGATTCCGTTGTTCGGCATCGGTACCTGGCCGGCGATCGCGGCACTCTTTCTCTATAGCCTGCTGCCGATCGTGCGCAACACGCATGCCGGATTGATCGGCATTCCCCACGAGCTGCGCGAATCGGCCGCGGCGCTGGGCCTGTCCAGCGCGGCGAGGTTGCGCCATGTGGAATTGCCCATGGCGATGCGTTCGATTCTGGCCGGCATCAAGACGGCTGCCGTGATCAATGTCGGTACCGCCACACTGGCCGCGCTTATCGGCGCCGGTGGTTACGGCCAACCGATACTCACCGGTATCCGCCTCGACAATGTCGCTTTGATCCTGGAAGGCGCGGTGCCTTCGGCGGTGCTTGCCTTGCTGGTGCAGGGGCTTTTTGAGGGCGTAGAGCGCTGGCTTACGCCGCGCGGCTTGAGAATCCAGGCACGGCAATAGTTCGCCACTGTCGCCTATCCAAAAGACAGTCCGGCTATCTTGCCTTCATCGTCCAGACCCACGCCAAACTTCAGCAGGCTTCCCGGACCGAACTGGATCACGTAATCGAACCAGCGGCGACCTGGCGTTGCACGCCGTCCCTTGAAGGTGAAGACGGTTGGTTGGCCGTAAGGTGCATAGGCATCCGCTAATCGCTTGGCCAACCCATCTTTCATCTTGGCGTCGAGTTTGGCTCCCAACAGGTTCGAATCTTCCTTTCCCGTTTGAATCTGCATAAAGAGCGCGCGCACTCGCACGCTGACCGCAGTATCTTCGCCTGCAGCCGGATGAAGCCCGGCAGCGGCGATGTCTGGATAGAGATCATTGAATATTGCTGTGGTGAGCATTTCACCTGGTTCGGGATTGGCACGGCAATTGGTAAAAGCGATGATCCGCACCCCCTGCTTGGGGAAATATTCATTCGCCGTGGTAAAGCCAGCCGAACCACCGGTATGTCCTATTCGTGGTTGGTCCTCCACGTGATCTACAAACAGGCCCAAACCATACTCGGCATCACCTTGTCCGGTGATTACCGAGGTGCTCATCAGCGCATAGCTTTGCAGCGAGATGACCTTGCCAGTCGTCAGCGCGTCGTTCCACCTTTGAAGATCTCTTACAGTCGATACGATGCTACCGGCAGACGATGCATAGCTCTCGTCCCATGGCGTAATTGGCTGGATTTTTCCATCGATCATCGTATAGCCGAGCGCCATATTCGGCAGGCGGCTTTCGTCACTGACGGTAAAGGTCTCGCGCATGGCCAGCGGCTGAAAAATATGCGTCTGCAGATAGTGACGATAGGTCTCGTGAGATACCGCCTCGATCACACGCCCCAGCAAGAGATAGCCGGAATTGTTGTAGGACCATTGGCTGCCTGGCGCGAATACCAGCGGCTTGCCGTCGATACGCTGCATGATCTGCGCGAAAGCGGTCGGCTTTCGCGCCGCCACCTCGATATCCGGCCCATCCAGGTACTCGGGCAGCCCACTGGTATGCGACAACATCTGCTTCAGAGTAATCTCGTCAGCATGCGGGACCTTAGGCAGGTATACCGACAATCGGTCATCGATACGGAGCTTGCCCGCTTCCTGCAGTTGTAGAATCGCGGCTGCGGTGAACTGCTTGGTAATCGAGCCGATTTCGAAATGCGTATCGATACCGACAGGCAGTTTGTTGCCGATGTCACGCTGTCCGTATGCTTCTTCAAAAATGGTCGTGCCACCGGCGACAACCAGCACGACTGCTCCTGGCGTATGCGTTCGATCGAGTACGGCATGCACGTCATCGCGAATGTGCTTGGCGGTTGCCGCATCGACGGATGTCCCGGCGGTGGCTCCAAGCGATAGCAAAAACAGGATGCCGCCTATCATTCCCACGCTCCGCACATACGCCCACCACAGAAAAAACGGTCCAAGCTCCCTCTCCTTTCGACTGCACCTGGCGCAAGTCTACGCAAGGGCGTACCGGCACAGAAGGCACTTTTAGCCTGGCTAAGCTGTGCCTTAGCAAAACGAGGATCGCGCAGCCGGCTAGCGGCGACAGCTCATCGGAAGATACGCTGCGCAAAATGTCTGAGCGGCCAGGTTGCAACCGTAGGATACTGCGATCGATTCGCCGGTCCTGACATATGCTCGGTAAAACCTGGCGGCTCCAGGTTTTGCCACACGCCAACACGTAGGAAGGGTATGAGCGCAGTATTGACCATCGCGATGGCTCTGACCGGGGCGGCCACGACCGCGCAGACCGTACCCACCCAGTACGCCGCGGGCCACTTCTACGCGACGCCGCAAACGGCCTCCGGTCAGACCCTGCGCCTGATTGTCGACACCGGCGGTGGCGGCACCGCCAATCTCTACTGGTTCACCGAAGCCACGGCACAGAAGCTCCACCTGGTTCCGGCGGGCTGCAAACTGGATGGGCATGCGGTCAAGGCGGTGACGGCGCCGGTCTATCAGAAACAGGCTGCCTTGCCGCCTGCGCTCGGGCCGTGCGCGGGCAAGGTGCTGGTCAATGCAGAGAGCTTTTCATACGACGGCCAGTTGGGGGCAAGCTATCTCGGCACCCGGGTGTGGACGTTCGACTATCCGCATCAGCTACTGCGTGCCGAAGGCAGTGCATGGCGGCATGACGTGACCGCCAAGCCAGCCAATCTCGGTTTCCAGAAAGACGATACCGGCGGCGTCACGCAGTATTTCCCACGCATCGTGATGCGCGTCGACGGTATCCCGATCAACATGCTGCTCGATACCGGCGCCACCGCGCACCCGACTGCAGCCGGCAAGGCTGCGGCAGGCACCGAGACCGAAGCGGACGGCATGGGCGTGACCAGTTACATCACCACGCGCATGTTCGATATCTGGCACAAGAAGCACCCGGATTGGCGAGTCGTCGAAAACGGTGACGACCTGCTGGGAGAGCAATTCAGTGCGCGCCTGATCGAAGTACCCAAGGTGCAGATCGCCGGCTGGACCGTCGGCCCCATCTGGTTTACCGAACGGCCCAACAGGGCGTTTCACAAGATGATGGCGCGGATCATGGACGAGACACCCGAGGGAGCGGTGGGCGGCAATGTGCTGAGCCACTTTTCCATCACTATCGACTACCCCAAGGCCAAAGCCTGGTTTACCTGTGCCCAGGGCTGCGTCGCTGCAGCCCCGGTCACCAAGTAACCCTAGCTTCCCTTACCCGACGCGGATGTCGAGCGCGACATCTGCGGCATCGTCGCCTCGACTTCGCTCGACAGGATGCGTTTTGTCGTCCAGCGTCGGAACGTATCGATCGGGCAAGGCGTCGTAGCGTGACAGTCGCCGAATGCGACCGGCATGTCGACTACAGCGCCCGCATGGCTGACGTCTGCATCGCGCAATGCACCCAGCATGGGCAACAAGGCATGGACGCGCACGGCGTAACGGCCCTGCTTTTCCAAGAGATCGAAGACCAGCGCTCCGCCAGGTGGATAGTCGTCCGGCTGGGTGGCGCTATGCCATTGCGTACCGAGCAGGCCACCGATCTGCGCAAGATTGGTGTCGTGGCCGATCAGGAACACGACGCGCGCACCGTCGTCGCTCAAGGGTTCGACGTCGCCATGCTTTCCGCTGGCGGCATCCAGTGAAGCGACGATATGCGCAAGCAGATTGGATGCACTCTTCTGCGCCAACGGCAACGGCTTCTTGCTTTGCGCGAACTGCAGGTTATGCAACTCGATCAATCGACCGATCGTCGCCGCATCGCCCTTGCCCCAGGCCACCTGTGCGAGCGGCATGCCTTGCGCATATTCCAGCATCAGGTTCTCGCTGAGCGAACCGGCGGTCTTCATCGCCTTGGCCAGACCGCCAGCCGCGTCGTCGAGCAACAGCTTCCTGCCATCGGCCTGAGCCGCCCTGCGGCAGTCATCGCCGCTGCAGCCGAGCAGGATGCCCTGCAACAGGCTCAACGCTGCCGGCGGCTTGCCGGCGACCTGCGCATCATCGGCATCGTCGTTGTCCTTGGACTGATAGTGGAACAGGCGATTGTTTTCTCCGGAGGGCCGGGCATAAAAACTTAGCCCACAGTCCGCGCCCAACCCTTTGTTCAACGCTGTCGCGCTGTCGCGATTGCGCGGCGTGCTATCGGCGATCACTACGACACGAGATGCCTGCGCACAATCGCCGCTCCACAAGCCATCGGCACGATAGCGTTCGCGATAGTACTGACCGATCGACTGCATGCCTTGTGCACCATGCTCGGTCAGCACGCCGGGCTCCACTGGCCATGCCGGCCATGCCTCGCGTGAGTACTTACCCAAGGCCTCCGGCGCGCTCGTCGGCGAACGCACGCCATGACGAATCAATACGATCTCGAGCTTGAGCGTGCCGGCGTCTTTGGCGAATACGCTCAACGGCAACGCACAGGCAATTGCCAGCAGCGACAACAACCATCGCCGACGCATTACAGCTTCACCGACAGATCGAGAAACACACCACGGCCCGGCAGACCGAAGAACAACGGCTGGCCGCTGACCGACTGCGCGCCGGCGTAGCTGGTGAGCTTGTGCACGTTGAAGATATTGTTCACGTCCACGCTGATCGAAAAGCCCTTGGTACCCGCCGGACCATGCTCGGTGCGATAACCGATCGCGCCATCGACGCTCATATAGCCGCCAAGGCGCTGGCTGTTGGCAAACACCGTGTCGCCCGCCTTGTCGGTGGTGTTGTCCAGGCCATACTGCTTGCCGACGAACTTGCTCATCAGCGAACCGTAATAGCCTTGTTCGCCGCTATAGAGCAGGCCCAGCGCTGCGGTGACCTTCGGCGTGCCGGCGATCTGCACATCGGTATCGCGGTAGGTCGCCTTGTTATAGCTGGCGTTACCGTACAGGCTCAGCGCATGCGTCAAGGCATAGGTCGCTTCGAACTCCGCGCCCTTGTAGATGGCGCCGCCACCGTTGACGTAGACGCTCTCGTTGCCGTTGTCTGTCGCTACCGTGGTCTCGGCCAACAGGTTGGAGAAGCGGATGTAGTAGACGTCCGCGCCAAAGGTCAAAGCGCGCGAGGCGTACGCGGTACCCAATTGGAAGTTGGTGGTCAGCTCCGGCTTCAGGCTGTGCGAACCGTTGATTTCGATGACATCGATCGGCGGTGCCAGGAAGCCCTTGGCCGCCTGCGCATAGGCACTCCACGAATCGCTGATCTTCTGATGCAGGCTGAGCGACGGCAGTGTCGCGTGATAAGTCGCCTCTGCGTCCGACGGCACCGGCGGCGTGACCTTGTTCAACGTGGCGTCCAGCGTGCGCGTGACTTCCGAATAGCGCACGCCCGGGCTCAAGGTGGTGGTGTCGGTGATCTTCCAGTCGTACTGCACATACGGCTGCAGCGTATCGGTGCGATCATCCAGCATGTAGTTCTGCAGCGGGCCATACTTGGTGCCGGTGAACTGTCCGGTATTCATGTCCAACGGCAGCTGGTAACGCGCATCGAGCGAGCGCTCCAGCCAGACACCGGTACTGAACGTGCCCGGCCCCAGATCGTGTGCCAGGCGCAATACGTCACCGAAGGAATGAAAGCCCGAATCGGCGAGTTTGCCCGGCACGTCGGTCTTTATCGTGGCGACCTTCTTGCCCTTGGCATCGTAGAAGGTCACGCCGTTGTCGGCGGGATTGTTGTCCGAAGCATCGCTGGTCTTGCGCGACCAGTGGTCGAAGGTATTGAGATAGACCTTATTGTCGATATCCCAGTCGCCGAGGCGACTGCTCAGACCCAGATACGTAAAGCTGGAGTAGTACGCCGCATTGTTGTAACCCTGGTACGACTGCACCGCGGGATTATCGGTCAGGCCATAACGCCAGCCGTACTGCGCGATCTCGCCCAGTGTCGCGCCCTGCACGGTGTTCTGGTGCTCGCGATTGTAGCTGGTGACGAAGGTCAGCGCGGTCTGTTCGCCCAGCTGGGTGATCGTCTTGATGAAAATATGCTCGCGACGGTCGTCGGTACCTTTGAGATAGGTATCGCTGGCCTCCTTGGAGATATCGGCAAACAGCTTGGTGTGTGCGCCAATCGCTTCGTCGACATTGACGCCGCCAGCACGCGTATCCCAACTGCCAAGGGTCAGGTAAGGCGTAATACCCGGCTCGTCGCTCGGGTCGCGCGAACGCAAGGCCACCGTGCCGCCGAACGTCGCATTACCGATGGTCGAACCGCCGCCGGGACCGCGATCGATTTCCGCCTGACCCAGCACATGGTTATTGAAGTAAGCCGAGGTCGTGTGATGCAAATCGCTGGCGTCGCCGAACGGGATGCCGTCGAAGGTGATATTGAACTGGCCGTCCTGGAAGCCGCGCAGACTGATGCTTTCGTTCTTGCCCAGACCCGGGCCTTCCGGCGACGACACCGTGACGCTGGGCGCGTACTTGATGATGTCGTCGAAATTGGCATTGAAACGCAGGCCGTCGCGGATGAACCGCTCGTCGATCACCGAGGTGGGCTGAGTCGCATCGAGCGGTGCCGCGCTGGGCGCCAGGGTATCGACGGCGTTGGCACTGACGCTGACCGGTGCCAGGTCCTTCATGCCCCCCGTCGGGTCGATGCTCGGCAGCGGCTTGTCGGCCGGCTTATTGCCGGCCGGTACGTTTCCCACCGTACTCACCGGCACGATGGTGTAGGTGCTGGGCGTAACGGCTCGATAATCCAGCCCCGTACCCTGCAGCAGTCGCTTGAGCTGCTGCTCGGGCGACAGGCCGGCCGGTGCGCCCTTGGAGCGCAGGCTGTCGGGAATCTCGGCGCGATAGACGATCTGCAAGCCGGTCTGTCGCGCAAACATCTCCAGCGCCTGATTGAGCGGCATGGCCCCGATGGCCGCCGTGCTGGTGGCGGCGCTGCTATCGGCGAACGCGAGCACCGGCATGGTGCCAAGCACCAGGGCGATATGCAGAAAAAGCGATTTACGCATGGAGAACGAACCTGTGATGGGATAGGAATCGGCAGGCAGGTTTTGCCCGTTACCCCATCTACGAGTGCCCGGCGAAAAAATCGGGTACCGTTTTTTCGATGAATTTTTTCCTACAACCGCGTTGCACTTTGTGACGACCCGGCGACAACGACGCGCACCCGATCCTTTTCCCGCTCGATCCGCACATGCGGCAATGTCTGCAGATAAGCGATAAAGGCATCGACGTCGCGGGCGTGAAACACACCGCTCAAGCGCATGTTCGCGACCGCAGGATCTTCGATCAACAACGGACGCGTGGTATAGGCGTTGAAACGTCGCGCCACATTCGCGACCGTATCGCGCTGAAAGCGAATTTCCGTCGGCAGCCATGCGGTTGCCGATGCAAGATCGGTCGATGTCGAACGACGCACGCTACCTTGCGCATCCATATGCGCCTGCTCGCCGCCCGTCAGATCGGCTAGTGAGGCGCCCGTTTCGTTGCGCCAGGCAGCCCAGCGTGAGCCGCGCTCCAGAACCTGCACGCGGCCGCTGATGACGGCAACGTCCGCACCCTGCTCGGTACGCTGCACTGCGAATACCGTGCCGATATCGCGCAAGAGATTTGCGCCCACAGTGACGCTCAACGGGCGGACCGCATCCTTGCCGACATCGAACAAGGCGTTGCCGCTTACGATCTCGATATGGCGCGCGTGCTCATCGAAACGCACCGCGATGGTGCTCTGCCGATCGAGTTGCACCAGCGTTCCGTCAGACAAGGCGACGCTGCGCACGGCATCGTTGCCCGAGCTATAGACGTCTGCGGGAGCTTCACGTCCCAGCCACCAGCCGGAAGCGCCCAATACAACGATGGCGAACATCGCCGCTGCAGCCAGCCACGTGGCGCGATGGCGGCGACGTGGCGCCGGCACCCGCGCAGTCTCTTTTCGCGCTGGAAGGGGGGCTGGCTTGCGCAAGGCCACCACCGCACTTTCGGTGGCCGCCAGATCGACCAGCTGATCCGTGCTGAGTGCCTCCATCGTGGCGGCAACCTGCATATCGCCATGCATCTGCGCGATCGCCAGATACTCGCTCAAATGCGCCGGCGAGCGCCGCAGCCATGCCAGAAACTCGCCTTGCTGCGCTTCGGACATGCCCGCCCGCTGATCCAGATACCAGCTTGCCGCCTGCTCGGTAAGCCGCAGCGAGCTTTCTCCGGAGTGCTTGAAGCGCTGTGTCTCATTCATAACGAAGCATCCCTTGCCGGCATGCCGCCAGTCCTTTGACGATGTACTTCTTGACCATGTTCGGCGAGATACCCAGACGTTCGCCGATCTCGCGATAACCCAGTTCATCGCGATAGTGCAGTACCAACACCGCACGGCATTTGGGCGATAGCCGTCCAATCAATTGTCCCAGTCGCTGCCGTCGAAGGCCTTGATCGACCTGAGCGTCGGCTTCGCAGGGTGCGCTCAGCCGGTCCAGCACTTCTTCCAGACCTTCGCTGCTTACCGGAGCGCGACGCTTCATCTGTGCGCGTTCCTTGATCAGGTTCGACGCTACCGTGACCAGATACGCCTCCGGATTGCGGATGTCCTCCTGGCCGCCGCGATCGCTGCGCAGCAGGCGCAGATAGACCTCCTGCACAAGATCCTGCGCGTCCCAGGCGTGCGCGACCCGCCGCATGACATAGCTATTGAGCCATGCCCCTTGCTCGGCAAACAGCTTGGACCACGTGTTGTGCTTGTCGGCGCTCACTACGGACCCGTACGGAACGGCCGGGGGCCGTCTGCAATGAACCGGCCACGCTAAAGGCGATATGTGACGGCACGATGAAAGCGCAACCCGCCTCTGCTACCTTCACCGCTTCTTCGATTACCGCAAGGTCCGTCATGCGCCGACTCGCTCCGTCCCTGCTTGGCCTCTCGTTGCTCTGCGCGCTGGCATTGCCAGCGGCCATGGCCGCCGAATCCGGAAAGACCCCTTCGCCCAAGGAGTTGCTGGATCACGCCAAGCCGGAAGAATGGCGCAGCCCCGATCCGCAGAACGTCGTGGTGATGCAGTTACCGCAGGGGCGCGTGGTGATCGAGCTGGCGCCGGACTTTACGCCGCGGCACGCGGAAAACATCCGCACCCTGGTGCGTGGCCACTATTTCGATGGCCTGGCGATCATCCGCGTGCAGGATAACTTCGTTACCCAATGGGGCGATCCGGAAGACGACGACAAGGGCGACAAGTCCAAGCTCCGTTCGCTGGGCAAGGCCAGCAAAACCCTGCCGCCCGAATACACCCGTCCGATCGATGACAAACTGCCGTGGACTGCCCTGCCCGATGGCGACGTCTATGCGCCCGAAGTCGGCTTCTCCGAGGGCTTCCCGGTGGCGCGCGACAAGTCCACCGGCCAGGAGTGGCTGACCCATTGCTATGGCGCTGTTGGCGTGGCCCGCGATGTCGGTCCGGAAACCGGTAGCGGCAGTTCGCTTTACGCCATCATCGGCCAGGCACCGCGCGGTCTCGACCGTAATCTGGCCGTGGCCGGCCGAGTACTGCAAGGCATGGAGTTCCTGTCGGCTTTCCCGCGCGGTACCGGGGCGTTGGGTTTCTACGAGAAGCCCGAACAGCGCACGACGATCCGCTCGGTCACCCTGCTTGCCGATATGCCCGCGGCACAGCGGCCGAAGTTGCAGGTGTTGCGTACCGATAGCCCGACGTTTGCCGCGTTGATCGAGGCGAAGCGCAATCGGTATGATGATTTCTACACCGTACCGGCGGGCAAGATCGACTTGTGCAGCATCAATGTCCCCGTGCGTGACGCAAAGTAGCTAGCAGCCGCTAGACCGCCGTTTCGACAGAGCGCTCTCGCTCTGTCGATTCGCTGTTGCCTTCCGGATAGTGATACCAGGATTGATGCGGAGAAGACTGCTTGCACGAAAAGCATTGAGTCTTCTCCCAAAAATGGCCGCAGCCCGGACAGCAGCCGGCCGTCCAGAACGTATGCCAGCGCGTGCCGCAGCCCGAACCGGGCTCGCCCGGCGCGCAATACCAGCGGCTGTCAATCTTGGGTTCCCACGAGCAAAGCGGGCAATGGATATGCGGCTGGGCTGACATTGGCTTCCCTGAGGTCCTGTCCACTCCATAGTGTAATCAACGATACCCCGCCGCCTGCAACTCAAACAGCTCGGCATAGTGACCGCCGGCGGCAAGCAAGTCCGCATGACTGCCGATCTCCACGATGCTGCCGCCTTCGAGCACCATGATGCGGTCGGCCATGCGCACCGTCGAAAAGCGATGCGAGATCAGCACCGCGGTCTTGCCCTGCGACAGTTCCTTGAAGCGCTGAAACACCTCGAACTCCGAGCGCGCATCCAGCGCCGCGGTCGGCTCGTCCAGGATCAATAGCTGCGCATCGCGCATGTACGCACGAGCGATGGCGATCTTCTGCCACTCGCCACCGGAAAGATCCACGCCACCCTTGAACAGCTTGCCCAGCATCTGCTCATAACCCTTGGGCAGCTTGGCGATCACCTCGTCGGCAACGCTGCGGCGCGCTGCATCGGTGATGCGCTCGCGATCGTCGCGCGCCTCAATGCGGCCGACAGCAATATTGTCGGCAGCACTCAGGAAGTAGCGCACGAAGTCCTGAAAGATCACCCCGGTATTCGCACGCAACTCGTGCAGATCGTATTCGCTCAATGGGTGACCATCGAGCAGAATGCGGCCCTCGTCCGGGTCGTAGAGTCGCGAAAGTAATTTGACCAGAGTCGTCTTACCGGCACCGTTTTCGCCCACCAGCGCCAGCACCTCACCCGCACGCAACGTGAAGTTGAGGTTGCGCACCGCCCAACGCTCGGCATCGGGATAACGGAAACCCACATCCTCGAATACGAAGCCTTCGCGGATCGGATTAGGAAACGGCCGAGGGTGCTCGGGCGTATAGATTTCCGGCTTGATCTGGAAGAACGAAAACAGGTCATCCAGATAAAGCGCCTGCCCTGCCACCTGCGAGAAACCGATCAGCAGGTTCTCCAGCAAGCTGCGCAGCCGGCGGAACGAAGCGGACAGGAAGGTGAGATCGCCGATGGTGAAATCGCCGCTTACCGTGCGAAACGCAATGATCGCGTAGGCGAGGTAATAGCCGATCGTGCCGATGGTGGTGAACAGACCGCCCCAGCCGGCGCGGCGCAGTGCGATGCTGCGGTTGGCGCGATAGATCGACTTGGACAGCACGCGATAACGGTCGATCAGGAAATCATTGAGGTTGAAGCTTTTGACTTCCTTGGCCGTTTGCGCGCTGGCGCCGACCATGCGCAGGTAGTCCAGCTCGCGTCGCTCCGGGGTCCATTGGTAATTGACCGCGTAACTCTGCGCATTGAAATGCAGCTCGCCGACAAAGACCGGCACCAGCGCGATCAGCAACAGCAGAATCAACCAAGGCGCATAGACGGCCAGACCCACCGCAAAGCTGACGATGGTGACGATGTCCTGCGCCTGCCCGAGCAACTGCGAGAGCAGTGAACTGCGGCCGGCCACCTGGCGTCGCGCGCGATCCAGGCGATCCTGCAGATCGGCATCTTCGAAGTCTTCCAGGTCGAGCGAAGCGGCATGCAGCATCAATTCGATACTGGTAGCGTTGCTGTAAAGCTCGGACAGCAGCGAATCGATCAGCGAGACGATACGGCCCAGAATGTCCGCGGCGATCGCCAGCGAGAATTCCAGCGCGAGCAAGGCCCAAAGGCGATGCATCTGCGCATCAGCCAGCCAGTCGGACAGCCCGCCATGGAAACCTCCCGCGCGGATCAGATGCGTGACTTCGTCGATGATCAACTTGCCGACGTAGAGCGTCACTACCGGCAGCAGTGCGCGTGCCAGCCTCAGGACGATGGTCCAGATGCACAGCCAGGGGCTGGTTCGCCATATGCCGAGCAGGAACGGCGGCAGGTTGCGCAAGGCGCTGAAGCGCTCGCGCAGACTTTGCTTGGGCGGTGGCTCGCCACGACTGGCCCCACCCTTAGCTGCTCGCCCACCCATGCTGTATTCGCGCGGCATCGTTACTTCCGGGTCCGGCCTTAGCCGAAAGCCGGAGCATGCCATGGGGGCTTGTCTTTAGATACACTTACGATATATCGTAATTACATCTTAGATACTACGAGAGGACCTGATCATGCGTGGACACCATTCGTTATTTCATGCGATGCGCCATCGATTCCGGGCCATGCACGAGGAACACCACGACCGGGCTTTTGAACACCATGCTGCACGGCACGGCTTTCGTGGCGGCCCGGGCGGGGATTTCTTTGCCGACTGGAACGAGCTGCGTGGCGGCGGCCGGCGCGGCGGCGGCCGCATGTTCGGTCACGGCGATCTGAAACTGCTGCTGCTCGCCCTGCTCGAACAACAGCCGCGTCACGGCTACGAGATGATTCGCATCATCGAAGAAATGTTTCATGGCCACTACTCGCCCAGCCCCGGCGCCATCTACCCCACGCTGACCATGCTGGAAGAAATGGGACATGCGCAGGTGGAGAACGAACAGGGCGGACGCAAGCTCTATGCAATCACCGACGAGGGACGCCGCTTCCTCGACGAAAACCGTGCCGCGGTCGAAGCCATGACCGAACGCACCGAACACAGCGCGCGCATGGCTGCGAAGATGTCAGCGCCGCAGGCCATCCGCCAGGCCATGCATGCCCTCAAGCATGCCCTGCTGATGCGCGGTACGGAGTGGACCCGTGCGGAAACCCAACGCGTTGCGGCCATTCTCGAAAAAGCGGCCACCGACATCGCCACCGGGCAGCGCCGTGAATAGCCCCGGCGAGGATCTGGATCGCTGGCAGCAACGCTGCAAGGCCGCTGGCCTGCAAATGACCGCCCCCCGACGCGCCGTGCTGGCTGCCCTGGTGGCACGACAGGACGCCATGGATGCGGTGGCGTTGCTTGTACAGGCACGCGAACACTATCCACGCGCCAGTATCGGCACGGTGTACCGCTTCATGCGCGAGCTGGAACAGCACGCCCTGGTGCAGGTACACAGCGAGGCTCATGGGCGCATCCATTGGCGACTTGCCGGCACGGCGCAACCCGCTGCGACACCGCCGGACATGGATGCCCTGGCCGTCGTGCGGCAGATCGCCGAGCGCCTGGGCTACCGCTTGATTCGCCGCAACGGCGACTTCATCTACTGATTCCCCGCCACGCCATCGCTCATCCGAGCCAGTAGCCGGCTGCTTACTTTCCCCCAAGGAGCATTCATGGCAAGACATGAACCACGCATGGTTCGTCATACGGTGGTGATGCGCCAGCTCGATGTGCTGCGCGTAGAACGTCTGACCCCTCACATGCAACGCATCGTACTCGGCGGCCCCGAGCTGGCCGGCTTTATCAGCGCCGCGCCGGACGATCACGTCAAGCTGTTCTTTCCCAACAGCCACGGCGAGATCGTACGCCCGACACTCGGCGCCAACGGCCTGGAGTATCCGCCCGGCAAGGAACCCTCGCCCATGCGCGACTACACGCCACGCAGCCACGACGAAACCCGCGGCGAACTGACCGTGGACTTTGTCCTGCATGGCGACGGTCCCGCGGCGACGTGGGCGGCGCAAGCCACACCGGGGCAACAGCTTGGTGCGGGCGGCCCACGGGGCTCGTTTATCGTCGCCGATGATTTCGATCACTACGTCATGGCGGGCGATGAAACCGCCGTGCCCGCGATCGGTCGCTGGCTGGAAGAGCTGCCGTCGCATGCCAAGGCGACTGTGTTCATTGAGATTCCCGAATCGGCCGACCGGCAGAGCCTGAGTTCGAATGCGCATTTCGATGTGCAGTGGCTGGATCGCAAGGGTGACGATGCTGCGAGTAGCACATTGCTGGAACAGGCCTTGCAGCAATTTGTGTCGCCCAACGGTGATACGTTTTATTGGATCGCTACTGAGTCGAAGCGTGCACGCAACATGCGTCAATGGTTAAGCGAGCATCGTGACTTGCCTAAGGAGCATGTGAAGGCCACGGGTTATTGGAAGTTTGGCGATAGCGACGATTGATTGATTTGGTGAGGCATGCCGCGAGCACCTGCCCCCTCACCCCAACCCTCTCCCCCGGCAAAGCCATGGGAGAGGGAGCAGGCTGCGCAAGTGCGAAACACTGAAGCACCCTCAATAGATTCCCTCTCCCCTGGCTTTGCCGGGGGAGAGGGTTAGGGTGAGGGGAGCTCTAAGTCCTGAGATTCACGTGAACACCCCGTGAGCAATCTCACCAACGACGACACTCTGTATGCATAGGACACGGTATCCATAACCCCATGCCAACGCATGGGAGAAGCAAGAAATGAAGCGCGGCCGGAAAGTGCTGAGCTGGATCGGAGGCATCCTGGTCTTGCTGATCGCAATCGTCATCATCGTGATCGCCACCTTCGACTGGAACCGGGCCAAGCCTTTTATCAACGACAAGGTCAGCCAGGCGATCGGACGACAGTTCGAGATTCAGGGCGACCTGAGCGTGCATTGGCAGCGCGAACCTGACCAGGGTGGCCTGGCGGCGATCGTGCCGTGGCCGGAATTCGTTGCGCAACAGATCCGCATAGCCAACCCGGACTGGGCCACGAACAAGCAGTTCGCCACGCTCGATGCCCTGCGCTTCCGCCTCTCGCCGCTGGCCTTGCTGGCGCATCGCATCACCATACCTACCGTGCAGTTGGTACAGCCGAACATCGACCTGCAGCGTGACAAGCAAGGGCGTGCCACCTGGGACTTCACCCTGCCGCAAAGCACCGGCCCTTCGACATGGAGCCTCGACCTGGGTGCGATCGGCTTCGATCGTGGCCATATCGCTCTCGACGATGCCTCCAGCAAAATCCAGCTACAGGTGAATATCGAGCCGCTGCAAAAAGCCATCCCGTATGACGAGATCGTGGCGCAGCAGTCGGCGCGCGCACGCGACGAGGCACAAAAAACTGCCGGTGGCGACGCGAAGAAAACGCTAGCCAATGCGCAAACGGAAAGCGAACCCAAGACGCGTCCCACCTCCGCCTACGCATTCGCCTGGCAGGCCAAGGGTAGTTATCAGGGTGCACCGCTATCGGGCGATGGCAAGACCGGCGGCGTGCTGGCCTTGCAGCGCAACGACCAACCCTTCCCCGTACAGGCGGATGTGCATGCGGGCGATTCGCATATCGCCCTGGTCGGCACCTTGACCAATCCCATGCACCTGGCTGCGCTCGATCTGCGCCTGTGGTTTTCCGGCACCAGCATGGCAAAGCTCTACCCGCTTACTGGATTGACGCTGCCCGATACGCCGCCTTATGCCACCGAAGGCCACCTGATCGCCGAGCTGCACAAGAACAACAGCCATTTCAGCTACCAGAATTTCCGCGGCCGGGTCGGCGGCAGCGACCTGGGCGGCAGCCTCGATTTCAGCACGGCCGCCCCGCGCCCGAAACTGACCGGTAAGTTGCACTCGCAATTGCTGCAATTCTCGGACCTGGGTTCGCTGGTCGGCGCCGATTCGAAAGAACAAAAGCAGCAACGCGGCGACACTACCGCGCAGCCTGCCGACAAAGCGCTACCGGTCGAGCCTTTTCGCACAGACCGCTGGAAAGCCATGGATGCGGACGTCACGTTTACCGGTACGCGCATCATCCGCGATGCCAATCTGCCGATCGACAACTTGAGCACACATATCGTGCTGGAGGACGGCAAACTGCATCTGGATCCACTCAGCTTCGGCATGGCCGGCGGCAACGTCACCGGGCTCATCCACCTCGACGGCAGTCAGATACCGATGCGCGGACGGATGGATCTGAAAGCGCGCCATCTGAAACTGAAAGAGCTGTTCCCGACCGTTCAGGCGATGAACACCAGCTTCGGCGAAATCAACGGCGACATGGCCATGAGCTCGAATGGCAACTCGGTGGCCGAACTGCTGGCCACCGCCGACGGCGAGGTCAAGCTGCTGATGAACGACGGGGCGATCAGCAAGACCTTGCTCGAAACCGCGGGCCTCAATATCGGCAACGTGGTCATCGGCAAGTTGTTCGGCGACAAGACGGTCAAGATCAACTGCGCCGCTTCGGACCTGGTCGCCGCCAACGGCGTATTCCAGACCAAGCTGTTCGTCCTCGACACGGAAGACGCGATCATCGACGTCGACGGCAACGTCAACTTCGCCACCGAACGCCTGGACCTTGATGTCACGCCGCATACCAAGGGCTTCCGGGTGTTCTCGCTGCGCTCGCCGCTGTACGTCAAGGGCACGCTGAAGAACCCCGATGTCGGCGTGCATTCGGCCGGGCTGATTCTGCGCGGCGGCGGCGCCCTGGCCCTGGGGATATTCGCCGCACCGGCGGCCGCGCTGGCGCCGCTGGTGGTCCCGAGTCGAGGCAACCAGGAGAATGCATGCCAGGGCGTGCTGGAGCAGATGCGCGGAACAAAGGTAAAGGCGCCGGTGCAACCGAAGGCGAAGTGATCGGCTCACACCACGTACAATGCGGGACCGCCACGACGATCCCGCACCGTGCAGCCCGCCGCCAAAGCCCGCCTACAAATCCACTTCTGCGTCCTGCTCTGGGGATTCACGGCCATTCTCGGCAAGCAGATCACCCTGCAGGCGCTGCCGCTGGTCTGGTGGCGTACTTTGCTGGTGACCTCGGCGCTGTTGCTGGTGCCCAGGGTGTGGCGCGGGCTCAAGGCCATGCCGGCCAGATTGCGCTGGGCGTATGCCGGTATCGGTGCGATCGTGTCGCTGCACTGGCTGACGTTTTATGCGGCGATCAAATTATCGAACGCATCGGTCGGCGCAACCTGTATTGCCCTGGGCCCGGTCTTTCTCGCTTTTATCGAGCCGTGGATCGCGCGCCGTCGCTTTGATCCGCGCGAGCTGCTGATCGGTCTCCTGGTCATTCCCGGCGTCGCCATGGTGGTGGGTGGCGTGCCGGTGGAAATGCGGCTGGGTATTGCGGTGGGCGCGCTATCTGCGCTGCTGGTGGCCATCTTCGGCTCGCTCAACAAGCGTCTGGTCGAGCATGGCGATCCGCTGACCGTCACCTGCATCGAACTGGGCTCGGGCACGCTTTTTCTCACCTTGCTCGCACCGTTTCTTCCGCATGCGGGCCCCGCTTTCATGCTACCCGGTGCGCATGATGCAGCGCTGCTGCTCCTGCTGTCATTCGGCTGCACCTTGCTGCCCTTCGCCTTGGCACTCGTCGCACTGCGTCAGATGAGCGCCTTCGAGACGCAGATGGTGACCAATCTCGAACCGGTGTATGCGATCGTGCTGGCTATCGTATTGCTGGGCGAACAACGTCAGCTCGACACCTGGTTCTATCTTGGCGTCGCGGTGATCCTGACTGCCGTGTTCGCCCATCCTTTCCTACACCGCCGCGATAGCCAGCCGGCGAAGACCGAGCTGCTGGCTACCGCGGAGAGCCACAACATAGTCGACTAATGCGCCGCCGAGGCCGGTGATGCCGGATGCTCGTCGTGATCGTGATCGCCATCGTGATCGTCATGCCCTTCGTCATGATGATGGTGTCCGCCACCGTGCCCGTCGTCACCGTGCGTACCGGCCAGCGCGACAAAACCGTCTTCATCGAGCTTGGGCAACTGACGGATAAAGGCCACCATGTCCCAGATGGCATCATCGCTATGGCTGACGCCCCATGCCGGCATGGCCGTCATCTTGACGCCGTGCTTGATCACCCAGAACGCCTTGGCCGGATCGGCGATGCCGAGCTTGGCCAGATCCGGCGGCTGCGGATAAAGCCCCTGCCGCAACTCGGTGCTGCGCATGCCGGGCGTCAAATGACAGGCGGCGCACATCTGCGCGTAGTGTTCGGCGCCCGAGTGAATGCGTGTCTGGGCATCCAGGTCAGTAGGCACCGTTACACCGGCCGACTCTCGTGCAATCGATCGCTCGCGCAGTGTCTCGACGATCTGCGTGGTTACGCCCCAATGGGGACGGTCTGCGCCGATATCGTAAACGCCGGAATATATAAAGGCGGCAGCAGCCACCGCGAGTATCACCAAGACAACAAACAATGTTTTCAAGATCATTCCCCTCGTTGAGTATCTAGAACCAGAAACGGATGCCGGCAACCCAGGTCGTTTCGTGCGCGGCGGTATCAAGCAGGACATCGGTGGGTGCGTTGGCAATACGCCGGTAAGCCCACGACACCCCGACATAGGGCGCAAAGCGTCGGCTGAATTCGTAGCGCAAACGCAAGCCGGCTTCGGCCTCGGACAGACCGGCACGAATCGCACGCTGCGGATCGTTGCGGCTATAAAGGTTCAGCTCGATCTTCGGCGTCAATATCAGCCGCTGGGTAAACAGCACGTCATAGCTGCTTTCCAGACGCAGAGCCGTACGTCCTTGCTCTCCCGCATAGAACGTCGCCTGTGTTTCGAACCAGTAAGGTGCCAGGCCTTGCACACCGACGGCCAGCCATTGCCGCTTGGGCCCGTTACCGATGTCCTGGCGCAGGCCAAGCTGACCATCCCAATAAGTCGTCCAGGCATGACCCCATAGCACGTCGACGCGTCCATCTTGCGTTACGCCACGCTGGCGCTCACCCTCGCTGCGTATCCACAGGCGATCGATATCGCTGCCCCACCAGCCCTCGCCCTCCCAGGCTGTGGCGTTGTCGCCGCCTGTGGTGCGCGTACGCTCCAGGCGGTCGATCAACAGCATGCCGCGCGTGCCGGTGTCGTGCATATCCATCGCGTCGGACATGGCATGCTGTGCCATGACATGCTGCGGCGGCGGTGGCGGAACGTGATCGTTCGGCGGCAATGGCGACGATGAAGCGGCGGCCGGAGGCACGTCGTGATGCTGATGCGGCATGGACATGCCGGGCATATCGTCCATCGGCATATCCTGCATGTCGTCCGCGGGCTTCGTCTGTTGCGCATACGCCAGGCCCGAAACACCGCACAGCAGGAGAAACATCAAAAGCCGCTTCATGCCACCACCACTTCGCGCATCATGCCCGCTTCCATGTGATAGAGGAGATGACAGTGGTAGGCCCAGCGGCCGATCGCATCGGCGCTGACGCGATAGGCCACGCGTTGTGCCGGCTGAACCACCACGGTGTGCTTGCGTACCTGGAACGCGCCATCGGGAGACTCCAGCTCGCTCCACATGCCGTGCAAATGGATCGGGTGAGTCATCATGGTGTCGTTGATCAGCACCACGCGCACGTGTTCACCGTGGCGCAGCTGGATAGGCCCGGTGTCGGAGAAGCGCTTGCCGTCGAACGACCAGAGATAGCGTTCCATATTGCCGGTGAGGTGTAGCGTCATCTCGCGATCGATCCTGGGCGAGATCGGCGCATCGACCGCATGCAGGTCGGCATAACTGAGCACGCGCCGGCCGTTGTCACGCAAGCCCACACCAGGATCATCCAGGTTGCTGCGCGGCTGCGGCACACGCATGTCGATTTCTGGGCCATGGCCGCGCATCGACATGTCGCCCATGGCGCCATGGTCCATGGCCATCCCGGGCATGCCATGCATGTCGTGGCTCATGCCACCGTGCTGCATCTGTCCCATCATGTCGCTCATGGCGAGCAAGGGACGAGAATCGAGCGCCGGCACATCGGCCACCATGCCGGCTCGCGGTGCCAGCGTGGCGCGGGCGAAACCGGAACGATCCATGCTCTGTGCAAAGATCGTCCAGGCGCGGTCGGCCGCCGGCTCGACGATCACATCGTAGGTCTCCGCATTGGCGATGCGAAACTCGTCGACGGTCACCGGTTCGATCGGCTGCCCGTCGGCGGCCACCACGGTCATTTTGAGACCGGGGATACGCACATCGAAAAAAGTCATCGATGAGCCGTTGATAAAACGCAGCCGTACTTTTTCGCCCGCATCGAACAAGCCGGTCCAGTTGCCCGCTGGCGTGGAGCCGTTGATCAGATAGGTATAGGTCATGGCCGATACGTCGGCCAGATCGGTGGGATCCATGCGCATCTGGTTCCACATGCGCCGTTCGCCCAGCGCCTGCGACAGACCTTGCCGGCTGGCGTCGCGCAGAAAGTCGCCCATCGTGCGCTTGCCGATGTTGTAGTAATCGCTTTGCTTTTTCAGGTTGGCGAAGATCCGTTCCGGATCGGTATCGGTCCAATCGCTAAGCAGGATCACGTGCTCGCGTTGCACCGCGTGACGTTCCTGGCGCGGCTCGATCACGATCGGCCCATACAAACCGGTCTGTTCCTGGAAACGCGAGTGGCTGTGATACCAGTACGTGCCTGCCTGATTCACCGTGAAGCGATAGACGTATTCGCCGCCCGGCGGGATGCCGTCGAAACTCAGGCCCGGCACGCCATCCATATCGGCCGGCAGCACGATGCCGTGCCAGTGAATCGAACTGGTAACGGCAAGGCGGTTGCGTACGCGGATGGTCACTGTTTCGCCCTGGCGCCAGCGCAACAAGGGGGCCGGTAACTGGCCGTTGACCACCGTGGCCACACGCTTGCTCCCAGTGAAATCCACCGGCAACTCGCCGATTTCCAGCTCGAAATGGGTGCCGCTCAGTTCGGTGCGCGGTGTGTCAGTGGCGGCGAAAACATCGCCGCTGCGAAACAGCCCCAGCCCGGCAGCGACGCCGCCCAGGGTCAGACCTTGAACGAAGCGCCGACGCGGCAGCGAAAGGCCGCGCGGATCCTGCTTACTCATGATGTCGACTCCAACGGCCGTCCGTCCGGCTATGCGAAAGCGGACGCTCGGCCAAAACGATGCTCATCCGTGGCAGCACCACAAACATCTGCTGCCATGAATACCGTTATTCAGGCGAAGTCATTCGCCGGTGGCCGTAATGGAGGGGATTGCGCGCGCTGTGGCGCGGAGCGGTGTCCCTGCACTGCCAGCGGATGGGCTGGTAGCCGGGAGATCATGCCCAGTGCCACGGTAGGTGGCAGCGTGGCCGGGGCGTGCACGCAGGCACAGTCGGCGGTGGCCATCGGACCCTGGCCATGCGCATGTCCGGTATCGTGCATGCCCGCGCTGTCGGGCATATGCATGCCTGTACAACAATCGGTCTGTGCCCAGGCCATGCTCACCAGCGCCAGCCACGCACACAGCGCCCAGGCCAACACATGGCGGGAACGGCGGAAGGGCTGGAGCGAGCGACGGGGCATGGGGCGAGGATAGCCAGCATGCACAGGGCGCTCAACTCTGGAGCAGGCTCCAAGCCCCTTCCATCGGGCTTTACCTCGCATCGGCGCCCCCGCGAATGCCGAAGTCCAGCGCCATCAGGGCACTCCCTCTATACTGCGGATCACATCAAAGCGCCGACGCCATGAATTATCGCCACGCCTTCCACGCCGGCAATTTTGCCGACGTTCTCAAGCACGCCGTGCTTTTTGCGCTGATCGAGGCGCTCAAGGCCAAACCGTCGCCATTCTGCTTTGTCGATACGCATGCCGGCAGCGGCTGCTACGCGCTCGATGGCATGCAGGCCGGCAAGACCGGCGAATACAAGGATGGCATCGCGCGCCTGCTCTTTCCGGACATGCATGGCGACGGCAGCGCACCGGCGCTGCCCAGCCTGCTGCAGCGCTGGCTGCAGACCATTCTCGACCTGCCCGGCAATGAGGACGGCTTGAAGCTCTACCCCGGCTCGCCGCTGCAGGTAGCCCGCGCGATGCGCGCCAGCGACAGCGCACAGCTATGCGAATTGCACCCGGAAGAAGCCACGCGCCTGCGCGACTTGTTTCATCGCGATGCACGCGTTCATGTACATCAGCGCGATGGCTACGAGGCGCTCAAGGGCTTCGTGCCGCCGCAGGAAAAGCGTGGCCTGGTCCTGATCGACCCGCCCTTCGAAGCCCAGGAAGACGAATACCGCACGATCGAGAAAACCATCAAGAACGCCTTGCTGCGTTGGCCTGGCGGCGTCTATGCGGTGTGGTATCCGATCAAGCGCCGCAGCCAGGTACAACCGTTCCACCGCTGGCTGCAACACAGTGGCGTCAAGCGCGTGCTGCGTGCGGAGCTGCTGATTCGCCCGGACGATTCACCGCTCCGTCTCAACGGCTCGGGCATGGTCATACTCAACGCGCCCTGGAAACTCGACGAGGCCTTGCGCGAACCGATGCATGCACTGGGACGGTTGCTCTCGCAGGATCGCCCGGCCCAGACGCGGCTCGACTGGCTGGTCGAGGAAGCGCCCTGAACGCTAAGCTTGGTTATCTCCAGCCCACTTCCTGAGGAGTACGGTCATGCGTTTTGCCCCGCTACTGATCCGCCTGGCCGCTCCGGCTGCGCTGCTGGCCCTGAGTGCCTGCGCCCCGGCACCGATCTACAAGCCTACCGCGGCCAACGTGGTCGTCGCGCCGGCGCAAGTCTCGCAGACGCCGGAACAGTACAGCGGCCACGACGTGATCTGGGGTGGCCGTATCGTGCAAGTGAACAACCTCGCCGACCATAGCGAAATCGAGATCCTCGCCTATCCGCTGGACAGCTCTCAGCGACCCAAGCTGAGCGGCAATGGCATGGGACGATTTATCGCGACCATGCCTGGCTATGTGGAATCGATCGATTACCCGCAAGGCGCCCCGATTACCGTCACCGGCCATCTCAGCGGCAATCGCTCCGGCAAGGTGGGTGAAGCCGATTACGCCTTTCCCTTGGTCGGCGTGACGCAATCGCATATCTGGTCGACGTCGGAGATGCAGGGCGGCAAGGTCAATTTCGGTGTAGGCGTGGGCGTCGGTATCCGCTAAATCCCACGCGATTCGTTCAAGGAAAGCTCGATGTCCGGACACGCCAACTCGCTCAGAGCGATCCTGCTCGCTCTGGGTGCCAATTTCGCGATCTTTATCGCCAAGCTGATCGCCGCCGTCATGACCGGCTCCGGCGCCATGCTGGCCGAAGCGGTGCATTCGCTCGCCGACTGCGCCAACCAGGGTTTGCTCCTGGTGGGCATGCGACAGGCCAAGCGGCCGCCCTCGGCGGAATACCCGCTCGGCTGGGGCCGCGTGATGTATTTCTGGTCGTTTCTGGTGGCGATGCTGCTGTTCAGCGTCGGCGGCATGTTTTCGATCTATGAGGGCGTGCACAAGCTCAGCCATCCCGAGCCATTGAGCTGGCCATGGCTTGCCGTGGGCGTGCTGGGTTTCAGCATCGTGGTCGAAGGTATCTCGATGCACGGCTGCCTGCAGGAAGTAAACAAGGCGCGTGGCTCGCGCAGCCTGTGGCGCTGGTTCCGCGAAACGCGCTCGAGCGAACTGCTGGTGATCTTTGGCGAAGACCTCGCCGCCCTGCTTGGCTTGACGCTCGCGTTTATTGCTGTGGTCGCCACGATGATCACCGGCAACCTGCTGTTCGACGCCGCCGGCACCATCGCCATCGGCATCCTGCTCGTCATCGTTGCCGTTGCCGTCGCCAACGAAGTGAAGGCGCTGCTGATCGGCCAGGGCGTCGAGCCGGAACAGCGCGAGGCATTGATCGCCTTCTTGAACGCGCGCCCCGAGGTCGACGCCGTACTCAACCTGCTGACCTTGCAAATGGGACCGGACGTGATGGTCGCCGTGAAGGCACGCATGGCGCCGGCGCCGGATCAGCGCAGCTTTATCGAGGCGATCAACCGCACCGAGAAGGCGATGAAAGAGGCTTTCCCGGATGTTCGGTGGAGTTTTTTTGAGCCGGATATTGCAGACTAGCGCGTCAACGTTTCAACTCAAGCAAGTCCCAAGCATTCCCATAAAGATCCTCAAACACCGCCACCGTGCCATACGGCTCGTGTCGCGGCTCTTCGCGAAAATGCACGCCTTGTGTGCGCATGCGACGCCAATCCCGATCAAAGTCGTCCGTGTGCAGAAATAACCAGACACGACCGCCTGCCTGGTCGCCGATACGCGCGGTCTGTGCTTCGCCGACGGCCTGAGCCAGCAGAATGCGGGTTTCCTTTGCGCCTGGCGGTGTCAGCAAGACCCAGCGCTTGCCGCCGCCCAGGTCGGCGTCCTCGACCAGTTCGAAGCCCAGTGCGCGGGTGTACCAGGCGATCGCTTCGTCGTAGTCGGCGACCAGCAGCGCAAAGCTGCCGATATGTTGCTTCATGCTTGCTTATTCCTTGAAGGGTGCGGGGCCGATCGCCGCCTGCAGTTTCTTGGTGAGTTTGGAGCGTACCTGGAGATAGGCGCCGCGGATCAGTTTTTCCAGCGTCGCGGTGGTGAAGCGGCGACGATCGGTGACGGCGATCCAGTGCGCCCGCGCCAGATAAGGCGCCGGTGCCATGCCCTCCTGATCGGTCAGTTCCAGAAAGCGCTCGTCCGGGACCTTGAACATCAGGCGCCCGTCCTGACCACGCTCACTCGAAGCCACCACGAACATCTTGCCGCCAACGCTGAAAACCAGCGCGTCGCCCCATTTGATGTCGCGGGTCACGCCGGGCCACCCGCTGCAAAGCTGCTCCAGCCGCTCGGTACTCAGGCCTTTGCTCATGCGTCCGCCTCGTCAGTAGGTTCAGCCTTGCATTCTGAGGCGAGGGGCCGGCACCACACCAGCTCAACGCGGCGTGCCGCAAGATCGGGTATACCGGCTCGCCTGGATGCCGCACTTGCGGCAAAACGCTCTCTTCAAAGCCTCATTTCAAGCTTTCTGTTCATGTTGCAGTGCACACAATACGGTAAAGTATGGATATGTCCCTCCCCGCCATCCAGCTCACCGACACGCCCCACCAGGCGCCGCTGCCTCCGCGCGGCCGCGAACGCTTCGCGCGCCTGCAGCTGGTACGGCAGGCCCAGGGTGAATTGGTGCGCATCCACGATGGGCGGGAGCTGCGCCTGCGCGATATCGACGGGAACGACGTCGCGGCGATCAAGCGCTGCTTCCAGCGACTGTCACCGGAGGACATCCGTCGCCGCTTCCTGCATTCCATGTCCGAGCTGCCCGAGCCGATGGCGCAGCGCCTTTGCCGCATCGATCCGGCCATAGAGCGGGCCTATGTGCTGGAAGACGAAAATGTCGTGCCCGGCGAGATCCGCGGCGTGGGCCGTATCTACGTGGACGAAGCCGCGAACAGTGCCGAGTTCTCGATCGTGGTCGAACAGGATTGGACCCGGCTCGGCCTGGGCGCCATGCTCATGCAACACCTGGTCGACGAATGCCGCCGCCGCGAGCTGAGCGAGATCTGGGGCTATGTGCTGCTGGAAAACCGCCCCATGTTGCAGCTATGCCGCGAACTGGGCTTCGTCCAGCGGTTGCTGCCGGATGAGCCGGGGACGGCGCAGATTTCGCTGGCACTCTGACCCCAATCCCGCTGCACATCCCTCCCAGGCGTTAAACTAGCCCGCTTCCCTGACGCGGCAGCTCGCGGCGTCCCGAGCGATCTCATACGCGTCCTCATGCCAAGCATTCTTTCGCACCCGCCCCTCCCCACCACGCCCAAGCAACGCCGCTACTGGACCCCGCCGCACGGGTCGGCACGGGCATTGCTGGTGGCGGAGGCTGCGCGCTCGCATGGCGGCCTGCTGGTGGCGGTCACGCGCGACACTCAACGCGCCCATGCCCTGGAAGACGAACTGCGGATCTTCGCCGGCGGCCTGCCGGTGCTGCATTTCCCCGACTGGGAAACCCTGCCGTACGACGTCTTCAGCCCGCACCCGGAAATCGTTTCGCAGCGCATCGCCACGCTCTATCAGCTGCCCTCGGTCGAGCGCGGCGTGCTGGTGGTGCCGATGGCTACGCTGATGCAACGCATCGCGCCACGCAGCCATATCACCGGCTCGGGCCTGATGCTGAAAAAGGGCCAGAAATTCGATCTGAGCGCCGAACAGCGCCGCCTGGAAGCGGCAGGCTATCGCAATGTGCCGCAAGTGGCCGAACCGGGCGATTTCGCCATACGCGGTGCGCTGATCGATATCTTTCCGATGGGCACGGCCGAGCCGTATCGCGTCGAGCTGTTCGATGACGAGGTCGAATCGATTCGCAGCTTCGATCCGGAGAGTCAACGCTCCCATCAACAGGTGGAACGCGTCGAGCTGTTGCCCGCACGCGAGTTTCCGCTTACCGATACGGCGGCCAAGGACTTCCGCGGCAAACTGCGCGAGCGGTTTCCGATCGACGTGCGTCGCTGCCCGCTTTACCAGGACATGAAAGAAGGCGTGACACCAGGCGGCATCGAGTACTACCTGCCGCTGTTCTTCGAGCAGACCGCGACGCTGTTCGATTACCTCTCCGAGACGGCCGTGTTCCTGCTCGCCGAGGGAGCGCTCGACTCCGCCCAACAGTTCTGGCAACAGACAGGCGAACGCTACGACCAGCGCGCGCATGACATCGAGCGCCCGGTGCTGCCGCCGGCGGAGCTGTACCTGTCACCGGAACAATTGCGCGAGCAGCTCAACAAGCGCCTGCGCGTGGAAGTCGTACCCAGCGGGCACGAGCACGCCGTCGACACCGGTACGCAGCCGGCGCCGGAGCTGCCGATCAACCGCAAGGGCGAAGAACCCGGCACGTCGTTACGCCACTTCATGGCGAGCTATCCCGGCCGTGTGCTGATTGCCGCCGATTCAGCCGGCCGCCGCGAAGCCCTGATCGAAACGCTGGCCGCCGCCGGGATGAAACCCGACAGCGTCGAAAACTGGCATAGCTTCGTCCCTGCAACGGGCGCCGCACCCAAGTTCGCCATCACTACAGCCGCACTGGAACAGGGTTTTGCGATCACCCGACCCGCGCTTACCGTACTGACCGAGCGCGAACTCTACGGCGAGCGCGTGCGTACCGAACGCAAGCGTCGCCGTGGTGCGGAGCGTGATCCGGAAAGCATCATCCGCGATCTCACCGAGCTCACGATCGGCGCGCCGATCGTGCATGTCGATCAGGGTGTGGGGCGCTATCAGGGCCTGATCTCGATGGATGTCGGCGGCATGGCCGGCGAATTCCTCACCATCGAATACGCCAAGGGTGACAAGCTGTATGTGCCCGTGGCGCAATTGGGCCTGGTCAGTCGCTACTCCGGCACCGCGCCCGAACTAGCGCCGTTGCATTCGCTGGGCGGCGATGCGTGGGAGCGCGCGCGCAAGAAAGCCGCCGAAAAAGTGCGCGATGTCGCCGCCGAACTGCTGGCGATCTATGCACAACGCGAAGCGCGTGGCGGTCAGTCGCTTTCGATCGATCGCCAGCTGATCGAAGAGTTTGGTGCCAGCTTCCCCTTCGAGGAAACACCGGACCAGGAACATGCCATCGGCGCCGTCCTCGGCGACCTTGCCGCACCGCGTGCCATGGATCGCGTGATCTGTGGCGATGTCGGCTTCGGCAAGACGGAGGTCGCACTGCGCGCTGCGTTCGCTGCCGCCACCGCCGGCAAGCAGGTCGCGGTCCTGGTGCCGACCACATTGCTGGCGCAGCAGCATTACCGCAACTTCGCCGACCGCTTCGCCGACTGGCCGGTTCGCGTCGACGTGTTGTCGCGTTTCAAATCCACCAAGGAAGTCAACGAAGCGCTCAAGCGCCTCGCCGAGGGGCAGATCGACGTCATCATCGGCACGCACAAGCTCTTGCAGCCGGATATCAAGTTCAAGGACCTCGGCCTGGTCATCGTCGACGAAGAACAACGTTTCGGCGTGCGCCAGAAAGAGCAGCTGAAAAAGCTGCGCGCGGAAGTCGACCTGCTGACCATGACCGCCACGCCGATCCCGCGCACGCTGAACATGGCGATGAGCGGCTTGCGCGACCTGTCGCTGATCGCCACGCCGCCCGCGCATCGCATGGCGGTGCGCACGTTTATTTCGGCATGGGAGCCGGCGCTGATCCGCGAGGCGTTCCAACGCGAGCTGCAACGCGGCGGCCAGGTGTATTTCCTGCACAACGAGGTCAACACCATCGAACGTACCGCGCGCGAGATCGAGGAGTTGATCCCCGAGGCGCGTATCGGTATCGCCCACGGCCAGATGCCCGAGCGCGAGCTGGAGCGGGTGATGGCGGACTTCCACCGCCAGCGCTTCAACGTGCTGGTGTGCACGACAATTATCGAAACCGGCATCGACATCCCGACGGCCAACACCATCATCATCGACCGCGCGGACCGCTTCGGCTTGGCCCAGCTGCATCAGCTGCGCGGCCGCGTCGGCCGCTCGCATCACCGCGCTTATGCCTATCTGGTCGTGCCCGATCGCAAGGCCATGACCGCTGATGCCGAGAAGCGCCTGGAAGCCTTGGCGTCGCTGGAGGAACTGGGCGCGGGCTTTACCCTGGCCACGCACGACCTGGAAATTCGCGGTGCCGGCGAACTGCTTGGCGACGAGCAATCCGGCCAGATCCAGGAGATCGGCTTCGGTCTCTACACCGAGTTGCTGGAGCGAGCCGTGCGCGCGCTCAAATCGGGCAAGGTGCCGGACTTCGATCTCACCAGCGAGCACGAGACCGAAGTCGAACTGCATCTGCCTGCGCTGATACCCGACGATTACCTGCCGGACGTGCATACGCGCCTGACGCTGTACAAGCGCATCGCCAGCGCGCGCAATGAAGATTCGCTGCGCGACCTGCAAGTGGAAATGATCGATCGCTTCGGCTTGCTGCCCGACCCGACCAAGCAACTGTTTGCCATCGCCGGGTTGAAGCTGATGGCCACGCCGCTAGGTATTCGCAAGCTCGACTTCGGCCCCAATGGTGGTCGCATCGTTTTCCGCGACAAGCCGGAAGTGGATCCGATGACGATCATCAAGCTGGTTCAGCGCCTGCCGCGCGTCTACAAGCTGGAGGGCCAGGACAAGCTGCGCGTTACGTTGGAGCTCCCTGGCGCCACCGAGCGCATTCGTAGTGCTCAGGATGTGCTGGTAGCCCTGGGTGCGCAGCGGCCTGGATAAGAAGAGAGCTACACGGACAGATTCATGTGAGAGCGACTTTTCAGTCTCGACAGGAACTTGCCTCAAGGCAGGCCCATCGCGACTGAAGGGAACCCGTAAAACCCTCGGTGAAGCGGACTGCAAAGGCGTGTACGTCCGGCCCGACTCCGACCCTGGCCACCATTGCAAGCCGCAAGCGAAGCCTCCCTACCTGGGCGCTTTTTCTTACCTTGCATTTGGAAAAGCCAAATCCGGCAGCCCATGCCATGAGTCATGATTGACTACCTGAGTGGTCGATTCCTACGCTCGCTGCGCCGCACCAATCCCGGTGCGCACCATCCCGGATTCGCGACACCATGACTGCTACCCCGACGCGCCGCGGCGCGCTCATTCCCGCTTTATTGAGCGGTTTGCTGCTGTCCTTTGCCACCATGGGCCATGCCGACGATCAGGCACTTCCCGACAACGACATTCGTGACGTGCTGAAAACGCTCAGCCAGGATCTGGTCAAGCACTACCCTTTTCCCGACCTCTCCAAGCGCTACGCGCAAGCGCTGAATGATGCCGCCAAGTCCAACCGCTATCACGGCCTTGACCATTGCGACCTGGCCAAGAAAGTGACAGACGATCTGCGCAGCACGCACAAGGATGTCCATCTGCATGTGTTCTGCGACAAGAGTTTCCGTCACACGACAGCCGCGAACGCGAGCGCAAGCAGCAAACCCCTTGGTGTCGACGCAAGCATTGAGTCGGTGGAACTGGACAAGAATCTGGCCAGTGCCTATATCCAGTCGCAAGGTTCCTGGGGCCAAGGCAAGGACAACTACGAGGCGGTCGCCAATGCAATGGGTCTCGCGGCGCACGCCAAGTACGTGATCATCGACATCCGCAACAACCCCGGCGGCAGTGGCACGATCGGCCGCTTCTTCGCTTCGTATTTCTACGACGTCGGCAACGAGCAGTTCTATCTCAACGGTTTCCACAAAGACCGTAGCGACGACGAGCAGGAGTGGACCTACGATTACGTGCCAGGCAAGCGCCTGACCGATGCCAAGCTTTACATCCTGGTCAACGACCATACGGCCTCGGCTACCGAAGGTTTCGCTTATGCAATGCAGCGCCTGCATCGCGCCACCATTATCGGCCAGACCACCGCGGGCGCGGGCATAGCCGGCAGCATCGAAGACCTTGGCCACGGCCTGAGTGTTTTCCTGCCGGTCAAGATGGTGGTTGCTCCGCGCACTCAGGAAGGCTGGGAAGGCGTCGGCGTAAAGCCGGACGTGGTGACGCCGGTCGGCGAGGAAAAAGCCACGGCTATGCAAATGATCAAGGACGATATTGCAAAGCAGCCGGCCAAGGACGAGCCCGCGCCAAAACCGTAATCGATCGTTATGCCTCTTCTTGGTGTGCCTGGCGCAACTGCAGCACCATGGAGTAATAGCGGTGTAAAGCCGATGGCGCCAAGGGCGCCATCGGCTCAAAGAAAAGTCGCTTCCGACACCCCGTTGGGTGACTAAACACGAGCCCTGTTTCACGGGGGCGTTTTTGCCCTCAAGAGCGCGAAAAGTCAGTTTTTAAAGGTTCCCTGAAGTCGCTCCCGCAGAAAAGCTGGTACTACTCAGGCACGCACGAGAAACTGCACACTGAAAAGCTGCTGGGGATCAAGCCAAACATGCCGCACTTTCAACCCGGCATGCGCAGCAAGTGTGGCGAAATCTTCCAGCGAATATTTGCAGCTGTACTCCACCTGCATCGCTTCGCCGTCGCCAAAGCCGACATGCATCCGCCCGATCCGCACTTGCTGGCTACGCGCGCTGACAATATGCGTCTCGATGCGCCCGGCCATCGGGTTGTAATGCGCACGGTGGCGAAAGGTGGAGAGATCGAAATCGCTGCCGATCTCCCGGTTGAGCCGCACCAGCATATTGAGCGTGAACTCGGCAGTGACACCAGCCTTATCGTTGTAAGCCGCCTCGATCACCGAGGGGTCTTTCTTCAAATCCACGCCGATCAGGACACCGCCGCCCTCGCCCATTTCGTTGCGCATCTTGCGCAGCAGATCGATCGCATCGCGCGCCTCGAAATTGCCGATGGTCGATCCCGGGAAATAGATGACGTTGCGGCGCGGAGCGCGCGGCGGAACCGGCAAGCGCAACGGGCGGGTGAAGTCCGCACAGAACGGCTGGATCGTCAGCTCCGGAAACAACTCGCTGAAGCTCTGCACGCTCTGACGCAGCGGTTCGGGCGAAATCTCCACCGGCATATACGACACCGGCGAGCGCAACTGCTCGAGCAGCATGCGCGTCTTGATGGCGCTGCCGCTGCCATATTCGATCAGGCGCACGTCCTCGCCCAACACCTCGGCGATGTCACCGGCGTGCACATTGAGCAGATCGATTTCCGCGCGAGTGAGGTAATACTCCGGTTGATCGCAGATGTCCTCGAACAACTGCGAGCCACGCTCGTCGTAAAACAGCCACGATGGCAAGCGTTTGGGCTGCAAGCGCAAGCCGCGTTGTACCACTTCCAGGACATCGTTGATCGGGGGGCGACGATCGTCGTCGCGAAGTTCATACGCCTGCATGCTCATGCATCGGTACTCTTATCGGTCCTGCGCCAGACGAAGCCCCATGAACTGCCAACGCGCATCGGGCGGGAAAAAATTGCGATAACTGCTGCGAATATGATCGCGCGGTGTCGCAAACGAACCGCCGCGCAACACCATCTGTCCGCTCATGAATTTACCGTTGTATTCGCCCAGTGCGCCGGGAAGCGTCTTGAAGCCTGGATAGCTGCCGTACGCCGACGAGGTCCATTCCCAGACATCGCCATACATATGCAACAGGCCGTCGCCACTTGCGGCGCGCGGCAGCCGTGGCGCGCGATCGAGCAGATTGCCATCGATCGGCACATGCTCGGCGGCATGTTCCCATTCCGCTTCTGTCGGCAGGCGTGCACCCGCCCAGCGAGCGAATGCATCGGCCTCGTAGTAGCTCAGATGGCACACCGGTGCATGCGGATCGAGCGGACGCACGCCATGCAGCGTAAACGCGCTGGCAAGATCGTCCTGCCAATACATCGGACGCTGCCACTGTTCGCGCTGTACCGTCGCCCAGCCTTCGGAAAGCCACAGCGTCGGCTCGCGATAACCACCATCGTGAATAAACGACGCGTACTCGGCATTGCTCACCGGACGGTTGGCGAGTGCGTGAGGCTCGAGCCACACGCGATGACGCGGGCCTTCGTTGTCGAAGGCAAAGTCATCGCCGGCATGCCCGATATGAACCAGGCCTTCGTGGCCCGGTATAAACGTCATAGGAACCGAGGTTGTCGACGGCGTGTCGATAGCGGCGCTGTAAGCCGGCTTCAGCGGATTGCACGAAAGTGCGTGCTGGATATCGGTAAGCAACAGCTCTTGATGCTGCTGCTCGTGGTGCAGGCCAAGCTCGATAGTCGCCAGCACTGCAGCGGGAACATCACCGCTCAACAGCTCTTGCAGCGCGTCATCGACATATCGCCGATAGGCCAGCACATCGGCCAACGCTGGGCGCGACAGCAGGCCACGCTGCGGTCGCGCGTGCATCGGCCCGACCGATTGATAGTAGGAGTTGAACAGATAATGCCAATCCGTGTTGTAAGGCCGATAGCGACTGTCCTGCCCCAACACGAATTGTTCGAAGAACCAGGTGGTATGCGCCAGGTTCCATTTGCCCGGGCTTGCATCGGGCATGGACTGGATCTGCATATCTTCGGCACTGAGGCCCGCGGTAAGCGCGATGCTGCACCCGCGCACGCGGGTGTAACGCTCGGACAGCTCGGTAGCTACCTGTATGGAGGCCGGGCTCATGAGGTTCTCCCCGAGGGACGCTGACAGCGGCTCGATCGCTCCCTGCCGTCCGTCCCTGCCAGACCGTCATCGCTGTAAAAAGACATGCCTATCACCATGCCCGAGGCCCCGTTTATATCTTGTGATGCACCGATGGCGGATGGTTTACAGTGTGGCCTGCAGTAGCTGACCGGGCCGGCTCGCCCGGCCCCGGGTATCCCTATCCATGAGGTGATTCGATGAACGCCTTGAAACCCACCCTGCTCTCCCTGCTTCTCGTTGCCGTTACCGCGGCCGCTCATGCCGCCGACACGCCCGCTCCGCTGTTCAAACCCTTGCGGCCTGTCAGTTCGTGCATCCGCACTGATCGCATCGACGAATGGCATATCGTCGACGCGCGCACGGCGATCGTTCGTACCGGACCTCAACGCTATGTCGTGAAACTTCAAAACGATTGCCCTCGCCTCGGCGTCGGCCGTCAAGGCTTGATCTTCCGCGCCAACGAAGCGAACCAGCTCAACTCGCTCGGCCGCATCTGCGGCGAAGCCGGGGAATCGGTACGCTCACGCGATCAACCGCCTTGCGCGCTCCACTCCGTTCGAATCATCGACAAGCCGACGTTCGACAAGCTGAGCGCGAAAGCGACTCGCCACGGTAATGGTGCCGAACCGAGCGGAAACAAGCCCTAGGCACGTTCCGATCGGACAAAAAAAGCCCGGCCGATGCCGGGCTTTTTTTGCTTTCTATTCAACGCTCGCGATCAATAACCGTCGTCGCGAACATAACGGGTGTAACCCGGGTCTTCGTAAACCGTGCGGGTTTCAACCACGCGACGGGTCACAACAGGCGCGTCCTCATACACCACCGTCGGCTGCGTGTAGACCACGCGCGGGGCATAGTACGGATCCGGGCGCAGCGCGTCTGCAACCACACCTGCGGCAACACCGGTCAGGATTGCACCTGCCACCCAGCGACCGCCACTCCAGTAACCACCACCGCGGTGATAACCGCCGTAGTAACCACCGTGATAGCCGCCGTGGTAACCGTAACCGCCACGATAACCGCCCCAGCCGTGCGCCGATGCGGTGAGCGGTGCTGCCACCATTCCCGCCAAGGCAAGGCTAACGGCAAGGATCTTTGCACCACTGAAACGCTTGGTCATGACACACCTCCGTGAATACGATGCCTATGCTAATCCCGCGGGATTAATGTGAACTGAAGGGTTTACTTTTTGATCCGAGCGGTGTCCCAGGGGTTAATCGACGCGTCAGCTTGGCGTGAACGCAACAGCCAGCAACCGTGAATATCGTTGCGGCGCGCAAAGTCGAACGGGATACTGACCTGGCTGACATCCTCGATGATGAAACGTTGCTCCAGCGCCTCACGATCCAGCTTGAACTTCCTGAAATTATTTGAAAAAACGATGACGCCGTCGCGACCCAGGCGGTCGCCGCATGCTTCCAGCAGCTTGACGTGATCGCGTTGTACGTCGAAATCGTCGGCCCGTTTGGAGTTGGAAAACGTCGGCGGATCAACGTAGATGAGACCGAAATGGTCGCGCTCGCGCTGCAGGAATTCCAGCGTATCCGCCTGGATCAGACGGTGGCGCGCGCCGGTGAATCCGTTAAGCGCAAGATTGCGCGACGCCCACTCCAGGTAGGTCCCGGACAGGTCCACGCTGGTGGTATCGCGCGCTCCACCGGCCGCCGCATAGACGCTGGCCGTGGCGGTATAGGCAAACAGATTCAGGAACCGGCGCCCTTCAGCCAGTTCGCGCAGACGCCCACGCACCCAGCGGTGATCCAGAAACAGACCGGTATCGAGATAGTCGGTCAGATTGATCAGGAAATTCAGCCCACCTTCTTCCACTTCGACAAATTCGCCGCGCTGGTCGAACTGGCCGTACTTGGAGCCGCCCTTGCCGCGTTCGCGCGTCTTCAACGCGATACGTTCGCGCGATACGCCGAATACTTCACCGGCGACACGGACTATCTCGCGCAATCGCTGACGCGTGGTTTCCACCGGTATTTCCGCCGGCGCGCGATATTCCTGCACGTGTAACCACTGGTTGCCTTCGGCGTCGCCATACACGTCGATCGCGGCGGCGTACTCGGGCAGGTCCTGATCGTAAGCGCGCCAACAATGAATGCCTTCGCGCTCAAGTTGCTTGCGCAGATGGCGCAGGTTTTTCTCCAGCCGGTTCTTCAGCATCTGCGCGCCAGCCGATAGCGGCTTCGCTTCGCGCGGTGTCTCGTCGCGCGCATGCAGTTCGAACAACAACAGCACCGTTTCCAATGCGCCGTTGTAAAGCGCATAGCGTTTTTCGGCGCGCAGCGGCATGGCACGACCGAGTTCCTCATCGCCCGCGAGTACGGCAGCGCGCCAGCCCGCAAAACGAGCACGCAGCATTTCACCGAGTGCGCGATACAACGCCGGCATCTGGCCACGTTCGCCCAGGCGCTCGCCATAGGGCGGATTGGTGATGACCAGACCACGCTCGACGCCCGGCGGCGGCGAGACATGCAAGGCATCGTGCTTGTCCAGCGTAAAGAAGCCGGCGACGCCAGCTTCCTGCGCGTTGCGCTTGGCGGTCTGCACCATGCGTGCATCGGAGTCGGAACCGAAGAAGCAGCTGCGCAAGGCGCGCAGGCCGTTGTCGGCACGCTCGCGTGCTTCGTCGAGCAGGCGGCGCCACAGCGCGATATCGTGCTTGTGCCAGCCGAGAAAACCGAAGTAATCGCGGCGAAGACCCGGTGCGACATCGGCGGCCATCAAAGCGCCTTCGATCAGCAAGGTACCCGAACCGCACATCGGATCGAGCAAGGCGCCGCCTTCCTTGTACATCTCCGGCCAGCGCGCGCGCAGCAACATCGCGGCGGCGAGGTTTTCCTTCAGTGGCGCTTCGCCCTGCAGCTCGCGCCAGCCACGGCGATGCAGCGGCGAGCCGGCAAGGTCGATCGAGATCGTCGCGCGATCACGGCGCAAGCGCAGATTGATGCGTACGTCCGGCTCGTCGGTGTCGACATCCGGACGCGTGCCATCGCGCTGGCGAAACTGGTCGACGATGGCGTCTTTCGCCTTCAAGGCGATGAACTGGCTATGCGTCAGCTTGCTTTGTCCGGTCACCGCGTCGATCGCCAGAGTGGCATGCGAGGCAAGATGCTCGGACCAGTCGATCGATTGCACGCCGGCATACAACGCATCGCCATCGGCCGCGTCGAACTCCGCCAATGGCAGCAGGATGCGACTGGCCAGCCGCGACCACAGGCAGGCGCGATAGGCGATTTCCAGCTCGCCGGCAAAATACACGCCGGCCAATGCCTCACGCACATCGGACGCACCCAGCGCAATCAGCTCGTCGCGCAGCAGGTATTCCAGGCCCTTGGGGCAGGTAGCGAAATAAGCGCTCACGATGCTTTCGCCACGCGGTCGAGGAACAGCTGAAACTGCGATGCGATCGTATCGATGCAGTCGCTGAGTCGATGGTCGTCGTCCAGCACCAGCAGCGGCACGCGGCGCTCGCCGGCAAAACGGAAGATCGGCTCGAGCGGGCAGATGTCGTCGCGCCAGCCGTGGATCAGCTCCGTCGGCACATCACGACGCATATCGAAGCCTTCGGCAAAGCCCGGAATCTCTGGCGGCGTCGCCAGCAGAAACAGACCGGCGACCGGCACATCGCGCGAGACCAGCCCGGACACGAAGGCGCCCATGCTCGAACCCACCAGGATCGGTGGCGTGGACTGGGCCTGGACGGCCGCGCGCAGCCGGGCGATACGCGGCGCCACCGAGCCGACATGGCCGAGTGCGTCGTCTTCGCGGTAATCGGGGCGCTGGGTCTGCCAGCCGAGCGATTCGGCAAGCGCTGCCAGCGCGCTGACCTTGGTGGCGTCCGGACTGGAGTCCGAACCGTGGGAAAGGATGATCTGGCCGCGCATCGCGGTCTCCATAAGCTTTTCGGGTATCCCCGCCATGATACCGGCAACACGCGCCCTACCTGCCTCGGATACGCTATGGGCCATGCTGACCATTCACGATCAACCGCTGCCCTATGTCGAAAAGCTGCCCGAACGCCCCGCCTCGGCGGTGACGCTGGTGGTGATTCACTGCACCGAGCTGCCGGATCTGGCGACCGCACGCGAATACGGCGAGCGCGTGCTCTACGACAACGGCACCGGGGCGAGCGGCCATTACTACGTCGACCGCGACGGCTCGATCTATCGTTACGTGCCGGGTACCCGCGTGGCCAACCATGTGCGTGGGCAAAATCCTCACTCGATCGGCATCGAGCTGGTCAACCTGGGCCGCTACCCGAACTGGTGGGACTCGCATCACCAGACCATGACCGAGCCCTATACCGCCGCCCAGATCGCCGCCCTGCGCGCGCTGCTGGCCCAGCTCCGGCAGGATTTCCCCGAGCTTCGGCAGATTGCCGGCCACGAGGACCTGGATCTGGCGCGGATGCCCGCCAGCGACGACTCGTCCAAAGAGGTACCGCGCAAGCTGGATCCGGGCCCGCAGTTCCCTTGGGACGCCGTACTGAAGGACAGCGGGCTGGAACGGATCAGCCATCGCCCGTGACAGCTGGGAACAGGGGCCACACCGCTATACTTCCCGTTTTGCAACAACCGGCAAGGGCCGAATCGTCATGAAACAAGCGCACGTCAGCGAGCTGGTCGACCTGCTCGATCTGGAACGTCTGGAAGACAACCTGTTTCGCGGCCAAAGCCGCGATATCGGCACGCAATTCGTCTTCGGCGGCCAGGTGCTCGGCCAGGCCCTCTCGGCGGCGCAGCAGACGGTCGATGCGTCACGTACCGCCCATTCGCTGCATGCGTATTTCCTGCGTGCCGGCGATATCGACGCGCCGATCGTCTACAGCGTGGAACGCACGCGCGACGGCGGTACGTTCTCGTCCCGGCGAGTGGTGGCGATCCAGCACGGCCAGCCGATCTTGAATGGCTCGATCTCGTTCCAGATCGAGGAAGGCGGCTTCGAGCATCAATCGTCGATGCCCGAGGTGCCCATGCCCGAGGACATCGAGCCGATGCAGCCGCTGTCGCCCGAGCAGATGGCCAAGCTGCCGGAAAAGATCCAGCGCTGGCTCGGCGTCGATGCCCCGATCGAGTTCCGCCATGTCTGGCCGCAGGACAAGCTCAAGCCGGTCAAGCGCCCGCCGATCCAGCACATCTGGTTTCGTGCCGCGGCTCCCGTAGGCGACTCGCCTGCCCTGCACCGCGCCCTGCTCGCCTATGCCTCGGATTTCAACCTGATCGGCACGGCGACGCTGCCGCACGGCATCTCCTACTACACGCACAACGTGCAGATGGCGAGCCTGGACCACGCGCTGTGGTTCCACCGCCCGTTCCGCATGGACGACTGGCTGCTCTACTCCTTCGACAGCCCCACCGCCCAGGGCGCCCGCGGTCTGGCCCGTGGCCAGATCTTCAGCCGTGACGGCCGCCTGATCGCCTCGAGCGCGCAGGAAGGGCTGATTCGGCTGCGGGAATAACCTTGCCACGCACCTGCGGGTAAACTCAGCACCATGCGCCAGATCTATACCTCTCCCCGCCCGGAAAACATCGATAAAGTCGTCGAATTGCTCAAGGAACAGGGCATCGAGACCACGGTGAACAATCGTTCCAATTGGAACAAGCCCAACTACGAGCGCTTCAGCTATTCCCAGCGCCGGGAAAACCGCGACAGCTGGCCCCAGGTCTGGGTCAACCACGCCGATGACTACACGCGTGCCCGCAGCGCGCTGCGTGAGGTCGGTATCGAGCCGGTGATCCGCCATGGCGAGGAACTGGCTGCCGCACGTAACCCGGCACCGGAGGCGAAACGCCGCGATGTGGCCACCCGCATTCGCCGGATCGTCCTGCTGGCGGTCGCCGGGGCCTTCGTCATTACCATGCTCCGCTACATGGGCGTGATCTGAATGGCCGGCAAAGCGCCGTCCCTGTAAGTTTCTACGGGCGCAAATCGACTAGCCAAAGCGCCCCAAAGCAGGCATAGAATCGGGCCATGCGCTCCGATAACGTCCGCCTGTTCCAGACCCTGCCGCACAGTTGCGGCTATTTTGCCGAGCGCACGGCACAGAATCTGGTGATCGATCCGGCTGCGCCGCAGCTGGACCAGTTGTACGGCGCGGCGCTGGAACGTGGTTTTCGTCGTGCCGGCGGGCACCTGTATCTACCCCATTGCGGTCAGTGTCGCGCGTGCACGCCTTGCCGCATCGACGTGGAACATTTCGCGCCCGATCGTGCGCAAAAGCGCTGCACGAAACGCAACGCCGATATCGTGATCAGCGAATCGATGGCCGGTTACAACGCCGAGCGCCACACCTTGTACGAGCGCTATCTGCGCCAGCGTCATCCCGGCGGCGGCATGGACGAAGCCGATGCCAGCGATTTTCGCCGGTTTCTCACCGCGCCGTGGAGCCCGACGCTGTTTCTCGAAATGCGTCTGGCCAAACGCCTTGTCGGTGTCGCGGTCACCGACGTGTGCACCAACGGCCTCTCGGCCGTCTATACGTTCTTCGATCCCGACGAACATGCACGCAGCCTAGGGACGTTCGCGATCCTGCAACAGGTTGCCCTGGCCAGGCGACGTGGTTTGCCCTGGGTCTATCTCGGCTTCTGGATCGAGGGGCATCCGAAGATGGATTACAAGCGACGGTTCCGCCCGCTGCAGGTCCGCGGGACAGCCGGCTGGGCGGCGATGGAATAGCCAACACCTCCGCAGCATCGCAAATACTTTCTCAATAACACTTTGAGATTGCCCCCGAAGGCATCAGCGCAGTAGTCTCGTCCAGAGGACGTTACGCGTTTTTGTCAGGGGGTATTCGCGATGCATACGACCACGGGCACCGCCCCGGGGTTGCACGCGGCCGGGCTTCAGGATTCTCCGTCCGCAGCCACTCCCTTGTCTGCAGGCAACACCGCTGCGGAAGGTTTTGCCGTGCCCGGATTCGACGCTGTCGTGCGTCTGGCTTCACACTCGCTCGGCGTACCGCTGGTGTCGCTGGTGCTCAGCAGCGGTGAAACCTATTGGTATACGAGCGGCGGCACCACGCCTATCCACAGTCCGCAAGCGCTGCATCCGTTTTATAACGAAGCGGCGCGGCATCAGGCCGGACAATTGATTCTGGATACGCGCCTGGACGAACGCTTCGGCGATACCGATCTTGGCTTCGCAGCGACGCCTGAGCCGATCCGCTTTTTCGCCAGCGAACCGGTTTTTACGCTGACCGGCCAACACATCGGCGCACTGTGCGCGATGGACATCCATCCGCGTGCGAACTTGAGCGAAAGCGAACGCAGCGCATTACGCGATGCCGCCGCACTCGCCGGCGCAGGCGTGGTGTTGCGCAGCTACCTGGGCCGCACCGATCCGGTCACGCAACTGCCGCATCGCAATGCGTTCTTCGAGGATATGCGCGCCCACATGCGCGACGTGCCGCATGCCTGGGTGATTGCCATCGACGTGGCACCGGTGCAACGTTTCAATGCTTTCATTCGCGCCATGGGGCACACCTACGCCGACGAGCTGATCCGGCTGGTGGCGCAGCGCACGCAGAGCTGGATGTCTACCGATGTCCACCTGTACCAGGTCGGGGTAACCCGTTTTGCGGCGCTGCTTCCCGATCGCAACATGCTGATCGATCCGGCGCGCCTGGACGCGCTGGTGGCGCTGCTTCGCCGCCCTTTCGACTGCCTGGGCATACCGCTGACCATCCAGCCTGGCGTGGGCCTGCTGAAGATCCAAGCCAGCGAATTGCGCGGCGGCGATCCGCTGCGCCTGGTGATGAGCGCCTCGTATGCGGCGCAATCGAGTGCACGCGGCTGGGCCGTCTACGACCACGCGCAGGATGAACAGCAGCGCCAGGAGTTTTTCCTGGTTACCGAACTTGCCGCGGCGCTCGCCGATCACACCGAGCTGGATCTGCACTATCAGCCGCGCGTCGATCTCGATAGCGGCCGCTGCGTCGGCGTCGAAGCCCTCGCCCGCTGGAAACATCCAACACTCGGCCCGATCCCGCCAACCCAGTTCATCGGTCTGGCCGAACGCGCCGGACTGATGCATTCGCTGACCCAGTGGGTACTCGATCGCAGCCTCGCGCAACTGGCCGTGTGGCGAAACCAGGGACATCAGATCCATCTGTCGATCAATGTCTCCAACACCGATCTGAGTACCGGCCTGGTCGATCGTCTTCGCCAGGCTGCCGAACGTCACTCGGTCGATCTGGCCACGCTCGAACTGGAGTTCACCGAAAGTACCTTGATGGAACACAGCATCACCACGCGCCGCTATCTCAGCGCGATTCGCCGACTGGGTACCGGCATTGCCATCGACGATTTCGGCACCGGCTACAGCAACCTGGCCGCCTTGCGGCAGATGCCGGCGACCAGCCTCAAGATCGATCAATCCTTTGTACGCGGCATGACGACCAGCCGCCACGACGAAGCGATCGTGCGCTCGGTGGCGGAGCTGGCGCGCAGCATGGATTTTCGCGTGGTCGTGGAAGGCGTCGAAACCGAGCACATCTACGACAGCGTGCTCGGCATGGCCTGCGATGAAGCGCAGGGCTTTCACGTGGCCTATCCGATGCCGGCGGACGAGGTGTCCGTCTGGCTGGACGCTTACCGCGGCATGCGTTCGCGGCAAGCGCCCTGATTCGCCTTACTGGATTTCCGCGGCTTTCTCCGCCTGCGCATTGGCCGGCAGCTTCGGATACGGAAACAGTTTGATCAACGGCACCGACAGGCCATCGTCGCCAACGACACGGCAGTGCGTACGATCGAGCTGACGCGGCTCGTCCACGCCACAGCTGTGCGCAATGATGCCCACTTCCTGCATCACGTTACGTGCGTAGTGGAATACGCGCTCGCTCTTGTCGGTGACGACCAGGCCACGCTGCAACTTGGAATTTTGCGTGGTGATGCCGGTAGGACAGGTATTGCGATTGCACTGCAGCGACTGGATGCACCCGAGCGCAAGCATGAAGCCGCGTGCCGAATTGACGAAGTCGGCGCCGATCGAGATGGCCCAGGCCACATCGTAGGCCGTGATGCACTTGCCCGAGCAGATCACCTTGACGCGATCGCGCAGGCCCTTTTCGATCAGCACGTTGATCACCGCCGGCAGCGCTTCGTGAAGCGGCAGGCCGACACCTTCCATCAAGGTTTGCGGCGCCGCACCGGTGCCACCTTCGGAACCGTCGATGATGATGAAATCAGGCGCGCTTTCAATGCCGCGGCGATGGATTTCATCGCACAGCTCGACGATCCATTCGACTCCGCCAAAGACCGCCTTGAAGCCGGTCGGCTTGCCGGTCAGGTCGCGGATGTGCGCGACCTTGTCGAGCAGCTCGTAGATGTTGCCGATGTCGGTATGGCGATTCGGGCTCTGCGAATCCTCGCCCACCGCAATGCCACGGATGGCGGCGATTTCCGGCGTCACCTTCGCGCCCGGCAACAAGCCGCCCATGCCGGGCTTGGCGCCCTGACCGAGCTTGATGCTGACCATCTTGACCTGCTTGTGCGCGCAGATCGCCTTCAACTTGTCGTCGTCGAGTTTGCCATCCGCTGTGCGTACACCGTACTTGGCCGTGCCGATCTCGAACACGATGTCGCAACCGCCTTCGAGGTGATACGGCGCCAGACCGCCCTCACCCGTATCCATCCAGATGCCGGCCTTCGCCGCACCATGCGATAGCGCGCGCACCGCCGGTGCCGACAGGGCGCCGAAGCTCATCGCGGAGATATTGAAGAACGCCGAATGGCTGTATGGCTCGCGTGCGTACGGCCCGATCGTCACTGGCTTGGGCTCGACCGCCTGCTCGCCCAGCGCCGGAAATGGTGCATTGACGAAGAACGGCACGCCTTCGCCGCGCAGGTCGCGACTGGAGCCGAAGGCGTTAGTGTTGTCGACGTTCTTGGCGGCGCGATAAACCCAGGTGCGCTGCGCGCGATTGAACGGCATTTCTTCGCGGTCGCTGGAATACAGGTACTGGCGGAAGAACTCGCCCAGGTGCAAAAACCAGTAACGGAAGTGGCCGATCACCGGGAAGTTGCGCAAGACCGAATTGGCCTCCTGATTGCGGTCGACCATCCAGACCACGGCGATGACCGCCACCAGGATCACCAACAGCAGAATGAACAGGGCCGCGAAAGTCTCGACAACCACGATCAACCAATGTGCAAATCCCATACTGCGCTCCGTTGCGGTGATTCGAATCGGGCTAGCGTATACCCGACTGCATGCTTGATGCTTTCGAGGCGATGAAAGGGAGTCTCGAAAAGCCTCGCCTTCTGCCGTCGTCCCGGCGAAGGCCAGGACCCATTCCTCAGTTTTCGCCCGTCAGATAAGGTGTGGCAAGCCTCTGCGCTGAGGAATGGATCCCGGCCTTCGCCGGGATGACGGATAGGAGAGGCTTTAGATTTCTACGCGTAATTTCCTGGCGGCGCGAATCGCCTTGGCCTTGGCCGCCTCGATGTCCTCGTCGCGGGCCAGGGTGACCGCCATGCGGCGGCGGCCTTTTACCGTCGGCTTACCGAAGATGCGCAGCTGCGTGTCCGCCTCGACCAGCGCTTCGGCCACCCCCTGGTAACGCGGCGCCTCACCCTCGCCTTCCACCAGCACCGCGCAGGACGCCGAGGGGCCGAGCTGACGAATCACTGGAATTGGCAGGCCGAGGATGGCGCGCGCGTGCAAGGCGAATTCGGATAGCTCCTGCGATACCAGGGTCACCAGGCCGGTGTCGTGCGGACGCGGGCTGACCTCCGAGAAAATCACCGCGTCGCCCTTGACGAAAAACTCCACGCCAAAGACACCCCAGCCACCCAGTGCGCCGGTGATCGCCTCCGCCTGGCGCTGCGCGTCGGCCAAGGCCAGCTCGCTCATCGGCTGCGGTTGCCAGGACTCGCGGTAGTCGCCATCTTCCTGGCGATGCCCGATCGGCGCGCAGAAACTGACCCCGTCCTTGTGGCGCACGGTCAACAGGGTGATTTCGTAATCGAAGTCGATAAACCCCTCGACGATCACCCGCCCCTTGCCGGCACGGCCGCCGGATTGGGCATAGTCCCAGGCGGCATCGAGCTGGTCCTCGCGCTTGACCACGCTCTGGCCCTTGCCGGAGGAGCTCATCACCGGCTTGATCACGAACGGCAGGCCGAGCGTGGCGGCAGCCTCGCGGTATTCGCCCACGCTGTCGCAGAAGCGGTACGGTGAAGTCGGCAACTTCAACTCTTCGGCGGCTAGGCGGCGAATGCCTTCGCGGTCCATGGTGAGCAGTGCGGCACGCGCGGTCGGGATCACCTTCAGACCGGTCTTTTCCAGTTCGACCAGGGTCGGTGTGTGGATGGCCTCGATTTCTGGCACAACCAGATCGGGCTTTTCCTGCTCGATCAGCGCGCGCAAAGCAGCCCCATCGAGCATGTCGATCACGTGGCTGCGATGCGCCACCTGCATGGCCGGTGCGTGTGCGTAGCGATCGACGGCAATGACCTCGACGGCATAACGCTGCAGCTCGATGGCCACTTCCTTGCCAAGCTCGCCGGAGCCGAGCAGCAGGACGCGCAGGGCATGGTCGGAATGCGGGGTGCCGAAAGGCTTCATTGGGATCTCCGGTGGTCCAATTGGCTATTGTAAGTGGAGCGCAATTGGCCATGGAAACGCCTATCCATCAGATTACGCTGCATGGCAGATTGACGCCGGGCTTTTCCAGGCGTTCACTGTAGCTGTCCCACCCCAGGACACTCATCATGCGTAGCCGTACGACCGCCCTGCTCTTGCTGGTGCTGTTATGGTGCGTACCCGCCTGGCTGCCAGCCCAGGCCAATGTCGGCACATCCGACGAAACCTGGATGAGTGTGCGCCTGGCCGGGCGCAAGATCGGCCATCTGCTGATCGAGCATGAGCGCGACAGCGACCGGATCGTCACTACCCAGTCGCTGACGATCCTGCTCAACCGCAATGGCAAGAGCATCCCGATGAGCAATATGACCCGCAGCGTGGAAACGCTGGGCGGGGAACCACTGGCTTTCGCCTCTCGCACTTCGATGTCGGCCATCGACAGCACTGTCAATGGCAGCCGCCAGGCGGATGGTTCGTACAAGGTCGTGAGCAATGTCGGCGGCATGGAACAGCTATCGAGTATCGACTGGCCGCAGGGCTCGCTGATGGCCGAAGGCCTGCGCCGAACGATGCTGGCCCAGGCCGGCCACACCGGTCAGCGTTACCAGGTACGCGTGTTCGATCAGGCCACCCAGCAGGCGGTGCCGATCCAGGTCGACGTATTGGGTTACGAACCGGTGGAGCTGCCGGGCAGCACGGAAATGCTCAATCACCAACGGCAAACCTTGCAGACATCCAGGGGCCTGCAGACCATCGACCTGTGGCTCGACCGCGATGGGCAGGTTCGCAAGGGCGTCTTGACGATGATGGGACGCCAGCTGGAAATGCTGGCCTGCGACCGCAGCTGTGCGCTGGCGCCGGAGCAGGACCTGGACATGTTTCGTGCGGCCATGATCGACTCGCCGCGCCCGCTGCCGGTGTATATGCGCGATGCCTTCCTGCGCTATCGCATTCGCGTCAGCGGCGATTCCCCGCAACCGGTGATCAATACCGACGAACAACGCGTATTGCGCCTGCCTAGCGGCGATTGGCAAGTCGATGTCGGCGTGTCGCACCCTGGTGGGCAGCCGCCGCCAACCGACGCCGATCGCAAGGCCAATCTCTGGGTGCAATCGGATGCACCGGCCATCCGGGAGCTGGCTGCCGTGGCCGTGGGCAGTGCCAGCAGCGACCAGGAAAAAATGCGCCGGATGCGCGTCTTCGTCAGTAACTACATTACCGAGCACGGCCTGGATGTGGGCTATGCCTCGGCGCTGGAGGTGGTGGGCAGCCACCAGGGCGACTGCACCGAATACGCGATCCTGCTGACCGCGCTGGCCCGCGCGCAGGGCATCCCGGCACGCATGGTCACGGGCATGGTCTATGCCGATCGCTACGCCGGAAGCTCGCGCGTCTTCCTTCCCCACGCCTGGGTGCAAGCCTGGGTCAATGGGCGCTGGCAGAGCTACGACGCGGCCCTGCGCCGTTTCGATACCACCCATATCGCGATCGATTCGGGCGACGGCGATCCCTGGCATTTCTTCAATGCCAGCAACGTGTTCGCCACCCTGCACATCGAGGATGCGAGTGCTTATTGGGAGCTGTTCTCGTCCCCGCCACCGGCCGGGCCGTCGATCTGAATCCGGCAGCACTTGCAATATGATATCTTTTTGATATCTACTTCTCCCACCTAAGGGAGGGTAGTCATGAACGAGCGTGAAGGGTTTTCCGTCGCCGGTATTCCGATGGTGCTGTTCTGCATCGTGCTGGCGATCGTCGGCGCGGCTTTTTACCTGAATGCCGACCACGATGCGCGCGCGGTATTGCTGGGCGTACCGTTCCATATCCTCGCCGCTTTCCTGGCCAAGGGTTTCTTCCAGGTCGCGCCGAACGAGGGGCAGGTACTGCAGCTGTTCGGCAAGTACTCCGGTACGGTACGCCTGGAAGGTCTACGCTGGACCAACCCGTTCTACAGCCGTCGCCGTCTCTCGTTGCGGGTGCGCAATTTCGAAAGTAGCAAGTTGAAAGTCAACGACGCAGACGGCAACCCGATCGAGATCGCCGCCATCGTGGTCTGGCAGGTTGTGGATACGGCCGAGGCCGTGTTCTGTGTGGACGATTACGAAAACTTCGTGCATATCCAGAGCGAATCGGCGCTGCGCCAGATGGCGCAAAACTATCCTTACGATGCGCATGACGATGGCAAACCATCGCTGCGCAGTCACGGCGAGGTGATCAACAATCACCTGCGCGACGAGATTCAGGCGCGTCTTGAAAAAGCCGGCGTCAGCGTCATCGAAGCACGCATCAGCCACCTTGCCTACGCACAGGAAATTGCCCAGGCGATGCTGCAACGGCAGCAGGCGAACGCGATCGTGGCGGCACGCGAACGCATCGTCGAAGGCGCAGTCGGCATGGTCGCCATGGCGCTGGAAAAACTGCGTCAGCAAGGCGTGGTGGAACTGGACGAAGAGCGCAAGGCCGCCATGGTCAGCAACCTGCTGGTCGTGCTGTGCGGCGATCGTTCGACGCAACCGGTAGTCAACACCGGCACCATCTACAGCTGACGAATGGCAGCCGATAAAAAAGCCTATCCGCTGCGCATCAGCGCCACCGTGCTCGACGCCATGCAGCGTTGGGCCGACGACGACCTGCGCAGCGTCAACGCCCAGATCGAATTCGTGTTGCGCGATGCCCTGCGCAAGCACGACAGGCTCAAACCCGGCGGCATCACACCGGTCATAGACGACGCAATCGACGAAAGCAACGATACCGATAGCTGATCGGAGTTACTTCCATGAATACGCTTCCTCCCGCACTCCCGCAACGGCGTGCTCACCTTCGGCTTGCCTTGTATCTGGGCCTCGCCGCCATCGTGGCGAACCTGCTGGTGCAACCGTATCAGATGGCCTTGATGCCGCACGCATACGCGCGGGTGACGCTGCCGTTGTGGCAGGTCATGGCCTTGCAGGCGCTGCAATCGGGCGTCATGTGTTTCCTGTTGGGCTGGGCGGGTCTGATCCTTGGCGCACGTCACGGTCTTGGCGCACCCTGGCTGCAGGCGTGGATCGAGCACCGCCGTTTCGCCAGGCAAGGACATTGGCTGTTGGCGATCGGCCTGGGTGTGATTGGCGCATTGATCGTGATCGCGTTGACGCACGCCGGAGCAGGGGCTGTCGCTCATCATGCCGGCAACGCCGGAACCGGCATGGCCTGGCGCGGCGCGCTGGCCTCGTTCTATGGTGGCATCGTCGAGGAGACGCTGTGCCGGTTGTTCCTGGTCGGCCTGTTCGTCTGGTTGCTGGCGCTGCTCAATCATCGGCAGGCCTCTCGCTGGATGTATATCGTGGCGATCGTCCTTGCCGCCGTGCTCTTTGGTGCGGGGCACCTGCCCGCCATGATCGCCAGCGGCGTACATCCGACCGCATTCGCCGTAACGCGCGTCATCGGTCTCAATGCCGTCATCGGCATTTTCTTCGGGGGCGTGTATTGGAAATACGGGCTGGAACACGCGATGGTCGCGCACTTTTCCGCCGACCTTGTGCTGCATGTGCTGTTGCCCTTGCTGATGGGCTGATCCGAGCAAGAAGCGGATGGTCGGTCCGGGGCATCGGGCGGAAACTAGCTACATCCGATACCCAGGAGCCCTCCCATGTCCTTTCGCATCACCGGCCTGCCGGCCGAACCGTTCCAGGATCTGTTCGCGCTGTCGGATAGCGAGCTGGTCGCACGCAAGGCGCGGCGCTTCATCGCCGATTCGCATGGCTTTCCCTGCCGGATCAGCCTGACCGATGCCGAGATCGGCCAGGAGGTCATTCTGGTCAACTACGAACATCAGCCGGCCGACTCGCCGTTTCGCTCCACGCATGCGATTTTTGTTCGCGCCGGCGAACAGCAATACGACGCCATCGACAGTATTCCGGAACAATTGCGTCGCCGCCTGTTGTCGGTACGCGGCTTCGATCATCAAGGCATGATGCATGACGCGGACGTGATCGAAGGCAAGCAACTCGAGTCGCTGATCGAACGGTTATTGGAAAACCCGTCGATCGACTATCTGCACATTCACATGGCACGCCCGGGTTGCTACGCCGCGCGAGTGGAGCGCGCCTGAGCGGTCAGGTCCGACGGCGTACCGCAAGACCCAACGCGATCCAGCCGACAATGAAGGCCACGCCGCCCAGCGGCGTGATCGCACCGCACCAACGCGGCGCACCCAGCGCAAGCGCATACAGGCTCCCGCTGAAAAGCACGATACCGATCGCAAAGGCAATTACCGCCCAACGTGCGCCGCGACCGCCGAGGAAAACGGCAAGGCCCAGGGCCAGGGCGTGCCAGAAGTGATATTGCACCGCGGTATGCCAAAGCTCGCTACCGCGTGCATCGAGCACATCTCGCAACGCATGCGCGCCGAACGCTCCAAGAAGTACTGCACTGGCACCGGCCAGGCCCAATAGCCAGGCTGCCCATGCGCTATCGATGGAAGATGAGACAGTTTGTCGCATGACAGGAAATCTCTTGGGAATGACGCGGCGACCAGTCGCGTGTCGTATGCTCACGTATCACGACCGCTGCCGATGTTCTCATGATTGATGTTCGCATGAAGCTCCCTTTCGCGCGCCTCGCCCTGCTGATACCGCTCGCGCTGGCCAGCCTCGGTCTGGCTGCCTGCCATCAGCAGGACGATGCGGTCTGGCGACTGGTCCAGGTGGCCGGCCATATGCCGGATCTCGATTTCCACCTGACCGATGACCAGGGCAAACCGGTCAGCGGCAAAGACTATCGCGGCAAGGTGGTGCTGCTCTATTTCGGCTATACCCACTGCCCTGACGTGTGCCCGTTGACGCTCGCGCAACTGCATGTGGTGATGCAACGTCTCGGCCCTCTGGCCGATAACGTACGCATCCTTTTCGTCAGCGTCGATCCGGCACGCGACACGCCCGAGATCATGCACGCCTATGTCAATGCCTTCGATCCGCGCGCCATTGGCCTGACCGGTTCGGCTGGCGATATCGAGGCGTTGAGCAAACGTTATCGCTCGGCCTTCACGCGCGAGCCCGACAAGGGCGACGGCAACTACGAGGTCAGCCACAGCTCGGCGATCTATGTGTTCGACCGGGAAGGCAAGGCACGTTTGTTGTCCACGCCCAACAATCCGCAAAGCGATATGGTGCATGACCTGCATCTGTTGATCGAACCGGGAACCACACCATGAAGCTGCGGACGCTGTTGTTTGTCGCTTTATTGATGCCTGCGCTTGCCGGCGCTACCGAGGCTCAGCACGTCAAGGCTAGTGGCGCCTGGATTCGTTTGCTGCCTGCCAACCTTCCTGCGGGTGGTTTTGTTACGTTGCAGAACGACAGTGACCAGGCCGTTACGCTGCGCAGTGCCAGCAGTACCGCTTACGCTAGCGTCATGCTGCACAAGAGCAGCACGGACGGTGGCATGGGTCGCATGGAGATGGTCGATAGCCTCGCCGTCCCCGCGCATGGCAAGGCGGAACTGTCGCCGGGTGGTTATCACCTGATGTTGATGGATGCGCCCAAGCCGTTGGCGGTGGGCGACAAGGTCGTCGTGACGCTGGTGTTCGGGGATGGCAGTTCGTCGGAAGTGGGGTTTGTTGTTCGGCCGGCGAATGCGGTGAATGGTGGGTGATGTCTTTCGCTGTTGTGCGAGAGGCAGACTCCCCTACTTCGTCATTCCGGCGGAGGCCGGAATCTATTCCTCAGCCTTCGCTTGTCAGACAACCTTTCGCAAGCAACTACGCTGAGGCATGGATTCCGGCCTCCGCCGGAATGACGGATAGATAGGAATAGGCAAGGAGTGACGCAGCCCCCTCCGCTCGTTACCGCCTCTTCGCAATCACACCTGGCTCCCAACTCTCGCCCGCCGCGTCACCACACGCGGCTTACGCCGAATCCGCCCACTGCGCGACAACCGCACCCATTGCCGCATCGCCAGCAATCCACCGATCGATTCGATGATCGCCGCCGGCACCCACATGATCACGCCGCCCGCGAGCTGCCCGGTCAGCACATTGAAAGTAAACGCGCGCCCGCAGATTTCGAAGATCGGATAAAGGTCCGACTTGGAAAAGGTAACGATGGCTCCGGCGAGAATTTGCGGGCTCATCGTGAGGCCCGGCGACAACACACGTATGCCCGCGATCATGCGCCCCGGCGGATGCGGGCGGTGATCGAGTACCAGCCACCAATAGATAAAGCCGCTGACGATCATCGACCAGTTCATGAAGCGGTAGATGCGCCAGTCGAGCATCGCCAGCGTCTGCATCGATGGGATCAGCCATACGATGATGAAGGCGACAAACAATATCGTCGCCACCGCGGGATTGAGAAACACCGCGCTGAAAAAACGCCATGGCCAGGAGCGCAGCACCGGGCGCAGCATACGAATGCGCCAGCGCAACGGCATGCCTGCTCGTAATACCGAACCGGGGTAGGACGCAATGATCAGCAATGGCGCGAGGTGGTGCAGCAACACCTGCTGGATGCGATGCATGAAGAATTCATGCTCCGCGAAGTAATCCAGATAGGTATGCAGCGACAGATACACGATCGCCATGCCGATCCAGAAGGCGAGACGACGCCCGAGGCTGACCTCGAGCCGCCGGCAACCACGTACATAAAGTACGCAGGCGATCAGAAAAGTCAGCAGAAAGACCCAGGAGAATTCCCAGGGCACGATCCATTTGAGCAGGCTGGACGTCATCGATGATCAGGCCAGGGCCGGGCAATAGCGCAGCATAGTCGTTCGCATGACCTTACCCTACTGCGACACATTGCCGCCGCGCTTACGTGGCGCGACGGCGGTTGCGACGCGAACGTCGCCAGCCATAGAGCAGCCCGAAGATGGCGATCAAGGCCGGGGCCAGCACGATATTGATGAACTTCAGGCGCAGCCCCAGCGCATCGATTTCGGCATTGAGCTGATGCTGCACGTTACGCAGCTCCTTGTTGATTTCCAGCTGCCGTTGCAGGAACTGTTCGACCTCGGCCTTCTGCTCGGCCGTGCCGGCCTCGGCACGGCCCGACTTTGCCGGTTGCAGTTCGGACAGACGGCTGCGTGTTTCGGCGAGCTCACGCTGCAGCTCCTGCTTCTTCGCAAGAAATTTCTGATCGGCCGCGCTTTGCAACGCCTGCACGCGTGTGAATGGCCGCTGCGACGTGGAGTGTCCATGAATCGACAACAGCGCCGACGAGCCGCTCAGGTTGTCGGCAATGTTGGTAATGAAGTCGCCATTGTTGGCGATCGCGCTCAGCTGCGTCTGGCCCAGCAGGTTCTGCGCGTAGGACACCCATAGCCGGTCGGTCAGCAGATCGGTGTCGGCGACCAGGATCACCTCGGCGTTGTCGCCGGAACGGGCCAGATGTCCCGGCGCCTTGGAGCGCTCGGGAAACGCGCTGGGGAACCCGCCATAGAGGCGGGCGGCTATCACGTAATGCTGGTTGTCGCCCTTGTAGTCATCCAGCAGGGTCGCCGGATCGCGGCTCGATTCGCGCACGCGCTGCGCCGGCACCACTTCGGCGTCGCTCGTACTCTGCAGCAACGGCACCAGGCGCGCATGCGCATCGGCAGCCAGATCGAAATAGCCGACGCTGGCGACATTGACGCGTTGCAAGCTGGCGGTCACCACGTCATCGTGGTTCAGCTCCTGCCCGGTCAGGCCCAGCATCGCCGGGTGATTGAGCGCACTGCTATCGGCCAGTTCGATGCGCAATGCGCGTGAGCGATCCAGCACGACCTTCTGCGGGTCGTACTGCACGCCCCAGGCCTTGAACAACCGCGGCAAGTCGGAGTTGTGGTCATCCATCACGCCGTTGCTGTCGACGAAGGGCGTGTTGTCCAGCTCGGCGTCGGGATCGACGAACACCACCAGGCGACCGCCGCGCAGCACGTACTGGTCGATGGCATATTGCGCATCGTCAGGCAGGTGCTTGGGATGGATCAGCAGCAACACCTGGATGTCATCGCCAATGCGCTGCAACTTGGACGGATCGATCGTCTTGAGATCGAACAGCTGGCCAATCTGGCGCATCACCGTCCAGGGCTCTTCGCCGATCAGCGGATTGCCCTGCACCGGCAGGCTGCTGATCACGCCGATATGCGGTTTGGACGGCTGATTGAGCTCGTACAACAGCTTGGCGATGTCGTACTCGAGGAAGGCTTCGCGCGACGGGTCGAATACCGGAATCGACAAGGTCTTGCCGCCCGGACGCGTGTCGCCATCCGCTTCGTTATCGGCACCCGGCGCCAGCGTGCTACCGACCAGACCGAAGAAAACGCGCTCGCCATTGTTGCCGACATTGACCGGGCTCAGGCCATAGCCTTCCGCGCTGGCCTCCTCGTCCGAATACGGTACCGGATCGACGATCTGCAGCCGGATCCGGCCATGCGAGCGCGCAACCATTTCCTGCAGCATCTCCCGCACGCGTTGTTCGTAACTGCGCAGCTGCGCCGAATCGGCGGTGGCGTGATCGGAGAAATACAGCGTCAGCTTGAGCGGTGCACGCAACGAATCGACGATCTGTTCGGTGCCGCCAGTCAGCGTGTAGAGCTTGTCGGAGGTCAGGTCGATGCGATCGGCGCGCATCCAGCGACTGCCCACCAGCGCCAGCAGTATGAAAACGATCACCAGCAGCACGAGTGCGGCGGTCAGCCTGGCGCGGCGACTGAAACGATAAATCACCATCGCGCTACGACGTCCGCTTGAGGTCGAGCACCAGCACGCCGGCCGTCAACCAGGCGGCAATGCTGAGTACGAAATAGAAGATGTCGCGCACGTCGAGCACGCCCCGCGCGATCGCTTCGAAATGCCGCAGCATGCTCAGATGCGCCACCCCGTTGATCAGCTTGCGCGGTAACGTCCCCTGCAGGAAATCCAGTACCTGCGGCTGCCCGGCAAGAATCAATAGAAAACACACCACGACCGTAAGAATGAAGGCGACGACCTGACTGCGCGTCAAGGCAGACAGACAGGCGCCGACGGCCAGCAAGGCGCCCGCCATCAGCCAGCTACCGAAGTAGCCGGCAACGATGACGCCGTTGTCCGGTGAGCCGAGATAGTTGACGGTGATCCAGATGGGAAACGTCAGCAACAGCGCCAGGCCGATAAAAAGCCACGCGGCGAAGAACTTGGCCAGCATCGCCTGCACCAGCGTGACCGGTAGCGTCAGGAGCAGTTCGAGCGTGCCGCCCTTGGCCTCCTCCGCCCACATGCGCATCGATAGTGCGGGGACCAGGATCAGGTACAGCCAAGGATGCATGGCAAAGAACGGTTGCAGGTCCGCCTGCCCGCGCTCGTAGAAATCGCCACTATAGAAAGTCAGAATGCCCGACAGCACCAGAAAAATGACCAGGAATACATAGGCCATCGGGGTAACGAAGTAGCTGCGCAGCTCACGCCGCGCGATGGCGCCGATCGCGGTCACTGGCGCGCCCCCTGGTGAGTGCCGGTCGTGATCTGCCGAAACACTTCATCGAGACGTCCACGCTCGAGTTGTATTTCCGATACTTCCAGACCCTGCTGGCGTAGCAGGCTTTCGACCGGCTCGAGAATGCGCTCGCCGGCTCGCGGAAACACCGTGATGCGCCCATCGAGCGGATCGACCTCGATGGAGGCGACCTGCGGCAGACGTCCGAGCATTTCCTGCGATACACCGCTGCCTGGGGCGCTGAACGAGACGGCGCCGTGATAGCGCGAACGTTCTTCGAGCTCGGCGGGCGTCGCATCGGCCAGCAATCGGCCGTCGGCAATGATCACCACGCGATTGCACAGCGCGTGCACTTCTTCGAGCAGGTGCGTTGAGATGAGAATCGTGCGCTCGCGTGCCATCGCGTCGATCAACTGACGTACGGTGTGTTTCTGGTTGGGGTCGAGGCCGTCGGTAGGTTCATCCAGCATCAATACCGGCGGATCGTGAATAATCGCCTGAGCCAGGCCGACGCGGCGACGCAAACCCTTGGACAAGGTATCGATGCAGGTGTCGAGCACGCTTTCCAATTGCAGCCGGCCGACCACTTCGTCGAAACGACGGTATCCCTGGTCCGCGCCCATGCCACGTACGCGCATGATGAAGACGAGGAACTCGCGCACGGTCATTTCGCCATAGCTCGGCGCGCCTTCAGGCAGATAGCCCAGGGCACGCTTGGCCTTGACCGGCTCCTTGACGACGTCATGCCCGCATACGCGCGCGGTACCGCCACTAGGCGTGAGAAAGCCGGCGACCATGCGCATCACGGTGGTCTTGCCTGCGCCGTTGGGGCCGAGCAGGCCCAGCACCTGACCGGGTTCGGCACGAATGCTGAGTGCATCGACCGCAGTAAGGTTGCCGTAGCGTCGGGTGAGGTTGTCGGTCTCGATCATGTCCGTACGGAAAGCCAAAAGCGTGACGGCGCGAGGGCTCGCAACCACACTGCAATGTACCCCAAGAGCGGGCGAAAGTTCTCTCAACTCAAAAGAAAGCCCCTCGCTAGGAGGGGCTTTCGGGTATTGCAGTGCCGGGTGGTGGCTTACTTGGCCGGCTGGGCAGCCGTGCTAGCCGGGGCCGGCGAGGTACCGGACGAAGCCGGTGCGTCATCCAGTGTCGGCGGCTTGATACCGGCTTCCTGCTCCGGGGTCTGCTCCGGTGCATTGGTGACCGGCAGATAGACGTCGTAACGAGCGTAGCTGGTGACTTCGTCGCCCTTCTTCTCTTCCGGCTTGGCCAGGATGTCGTACGACGGGTTGGTGACGTCGTCGAACTTGTAGCCGTGCGTCTGCGAGTAGGCCTTGAGCATGTCGCGGGTCTGCGGCACGCCGGCGAAGGTGCCGTTCCACTCGCCCTTCAATGCCGGGCCGCCGAAAGCGAGCATGCCGCGCACATTGTTATCGACGATCAGACGGCCATAACGGTCGGTGCTGCCCGGCGTAGCCGAATCGGCAGGAGCGGCCGCGGTGCTGTCGCTTGCCGGAGCTGCGCCGTCGGCGAGCTGCGGCGGCTTCGGTGCGGTCAGGTCGTGGCTCTGGCCACCGACGTTCAGGCTGGTTGCGCTGATCGGCAGGGCCACATCGAAGTTGTAGGTCTGGTCGCCATAGTTCGTGGTGAACAGAATGCGCGGGCCAGTGATGTTGACGTTGAGCTTCTTGGCCGCAGCCTGGATCTCGCCGGTGGCCTTGTCGACCGCGTCGTTCAACGCGTCCAGGCCGCCCTTGCGCTCGATCGAGGTCGAGACCAGCAGCACAGCCGTCGGCTGGGTCTGTTCGACGTACGGGATCAGCTTGCTGTAGTCGATGTTCGGCACCTGGGCCAACACGTTCTGCAAGTTGTTCAGGCTGAACTGGATGAAGGCATCCGGGTCGCCATGAATGTACAGATTGGAATAACGGTTGATCAGGTTGAAGCCGTAATCGACGTCATAGGACCAGGTGACCTTGGTCAGCTGATTGCGGCTGCCCTGGCGGTCGAGCTGCAGGGTGAAATGCTTGTCGTTGCCGCGCCAGCTGCTGTCCAGGTTCCAGACGATCTTGGCGGACTTGGTCTGCGTATCGAGCTTGTCGAAGCTCGGATCGTTGCTGGCGATGGTCATCTTGCCCGTGCCGACCTTGTCGTCGTCACTGGACCAGCTCATCTCGGCGCCCGGGCCATAGGCCTTGCCGCTGAAATCGTATTTGGTGTTGCGGTCGTACTGACGCTGGACCGAGAAATCGGGGAAGCGACGGAAATTGTTCAGCACGTCATACACTTGACGCATGTCCTTGCCGACTACCAGCGACCTTTCCACGTGGCCACTGCCAGGCATCACAAAGCCCACCACGACGCCAACGATGGCGACGATGATTAGGGCAACAATAAATTCTAGAACACGCATCATTCCAGGGTTCTCCGAACATCTCTCTAGGCGGCACAAGGACGTCGCCGGAGACCTGATCCGCCACGGTTTAATCCCCAAAAAATCGCGTCGTGACGGGGGTCGGCCAGCGCCTAAGCCCTCGATGGTACTTGCTTGCGGGCGGGAACGCTATTGGGACGTAGGCACGAGATGACGCCCCATTTCTGTGCTGCGTCGCGCCATTCTGGTGCATGACGAGGGATCGGCTGCGCCATGGCGGGCCGCGAAGGCCGCCATGGCGCAATCAAGGCATCAGACGATGCCTAATTCGAGTGCCTTGAGCACCGCGCGCGTACGGTCGCGTACGCCGAGCTTGGAGAGAATGTTGGACACGTGATTTTTTACCGTGCCCTCCGCCACCTTCAGCGAGTTGGCGATTTCCTTGTTGCTGTAGCCGCCGGACAACAGACGCAGAATCTCCGTCTCGCGCTCGGTCAACGGGTCGGGCTGTTCCAGGCTGGTGAACTGGTTCTGCATGCGCCCCACCCCGGCCAGAAGGCGCTGGGTGACCATCGGCGCCACCAACGAGCCGCCGGCGGAAACGGTACGCACTGCCTCGACCAGTTGCTCCAGCGACACGTCCTTGAGCAGATAACCGCGTGCACCGGCCTTGAGGCCTTGCAGCACGAGCTGGTCGTCGTCGAAGGTGGTGAGAATGATGGTCGGCGGCAATTCGTTGCGTGCCGATAACGCCTGCAGCACTTCAAGCCCGCTCATATTGGGCATGCGCAGATCGAGCAATACCACGTCGGGTTTGACCCGAGGGATGTCCTGCACCGCCTGCGCACCATCGGCGCATTCGGCTACCACCCGAATATCTTCGGCCAGATCAAGCAGGGAACGGACGCCCTGGCGGACAAGGTTCTGGTCGTCAACGAGACAAACGGAAATCATCGCGAATCCTCGAAACGTAAGTAGCCCACACGATCATGGACGACGGGGAGAACGATGCTGCATCCGGGTCGCACATTCTGACACGACACGGCAATTTCTAGCGATCCCCTCACGGGACCCACCCCTGGGGCACCGATAGCGCCGGTGGCTCGAAGCGGGCCGGAGCATGCGCCAGCGACGACTCTTCGCCCAGCGGCAGGCGGATATTGAGGGCAAAACCACGGGTCATGCCGGTGGCGTCCACGGTGACGCTGCCGCCGAACTCCGCCAGGCGCTCGCGCATGCCCGACATGCCATTGCCCGGCTCGAACTGTGCCGCGCCACGGCCGTCGTCACGCGCGTACAGCCCTAGCAGGTTGTCCTCGGCGTAAGCGAAATTCAGCCAGAGATTGCGCGCATCCGCATGCTTGGCAGTATTGGTGATGATCTCCTGCGCGCAGCGCAGCAGCACCTGGGCGCGACGCGGATCCTCGACGCTGAAGCGAGGCGGCGTCTCGAGATGGACCTTGAGTCCCGGCACCCCTTCGACCAGGCTGCGCAAGGCATGAGTCAGGTCGATCGCATCGTCCTGGCGCAATTCGCTGACCGCCTCGCGCACATCCGACAACAGGTGCTTGGCCGTCGCCTGCGCCTTGCGTACGTGTTCGGAAGCCTCCGTGTTGCTCAAATGGCTGGCCACCTCGAGATTGAGGGTCAATGCGGTGAGGTGGTGGCCGATCAGATCATGCAGCTCGCGCGCGATGCGCATGCGCTCGGCGATACGGGTCGACTCGGCCAACAGCGCGCGGGTGGCCCTCAGTTCGGAATTGAGCCGCCGCTGCACCTCGCGCTCCTCGACCAGCTGGCTGGCGATGGCCGAGGTGAAGAAAGCCAATACCGACATACCCATGTAAACGCAGACCTGCAGCACCGCACCGGTCCAGGTCCAGGTCGGGTAGTAGGCGATGATCGGAATCAGCAGCAGGTGCTGGGCCAGCATCCAGGCCAGGCCCGAGACCATCGGGAGCTGCCAGGGCAGCACCATGGCAATCACCGTCATCAGCATCGCCGACAGGCCGCTCTGGCTGAACCAGCCCACCGCGATCGCCGAGCCGGTCAGCAAGACCAGGCCGACCACCTTGGTCAGGCGGATGCCCGAATCGAGTCGGCTGGTCAGCAGCAGGTAGTTGGCGCCGAACACCAGATAGCTGATGACCCAGCCCAGGATGATCGGGCTCTTGCTCCACGAAGCGTTGACCAGGGCCAGGCCCCAGGTGCTCTGCAGCAGCGGCACCCCTACGCACAGGTAGGTGAACAGCCCGATGTAGCGCAGTACGCGCTGATGATTGAATGAGTGCCATGGCATACCGGCATCATAGGCACAGTACGGCGTGGTGCAATGCGCGAGAAGTCATTGCCCAAAGGGGGCAAATGGCCCTGCAGTCCGGCACTTTACAAACGTTTTACATGGTGCATCGTGATATGTGTCGCTGTGCGCACCGTGTCATAATGGCTCAACACGCGGGCTGCCCAAACGGGCTCGTCCTGGATCACCCTAGATTGCGGAGCAACGAATGGCCCTAGCCATCCGCGACGTGCGCGAGCACGACCTGGATGCCGTACTGGCGCTCAACAACGCCGCCGGCCGCTCCATCCTCGCCCTGGACGCCACAAGGCTGCGCTTCTTCTTCGAGCATGCGGACTATTTCCGTGTGGCCGAGATCGACGGACACCTGGCAGGCTTCCTGATCGCCATGCGCGAGGGCCGTTCGTACGACAGTCCCAATTACGTGTGGTTTGGCGAGCACTATCAGCAATTCGTGTATATCGACCGCATCGTGATCGCCAATGCCTATCGACGTCATGGCCTGGGGCGTATTTTCTATTGCGACGTCAACAGCTACGCCGAAGTGCGCGTGCCGTTGCTGACCTGCGAAGTATTCCTGGAGCCCCGCGACGACGTGGTGGTGCTGTTCCACGGCACCTATGGCTTCCAGGAAGTCGGCCAGCAGCGCATGGGCGAAGACGGCCCGCAAGTCAGCCTGCTGGCCAAGGACCTGCCCAGTTACGCGTATGTGCGCGACACTTACCTGGAGCACGGCGGTCTGCCCAACGTGCCGTGGCTTGCCGAACGCACGCCCTTTCACTCTCCCGACTCCAACCAGCGCCGCCTCGCCGGAGAGCGGCGCCAATGAATGCAAGAATGGATCAAACAACTTCAGACGCCTGTGATCTGCGCTTCGGCCAGGTCGGTATTGCCTGTGTACGCGTCAAGCGTGTCGATGCCGCCGCACTTTGCGACGAGCTGGAACGCCGTGTTCGCTCCGCCCCGCAGCTGTTTTCCCGCGCCGCGGTAGTGCTGGACCTCAGCCATCTGCTCGACCTGCCCGACGACGGCACGGTCGACGCCCTGCTCGAAGCCGTGCGCAGCGCCGGCATGCTGCCCGTGGGCCTGGCCTATGGGACCAGCGAAACCGAGGCGCTGTCCAAGCGCATGGGCCTGCCGCTGATCGCCAAGTTCCGCGCGGCCTACGAGCCGGCCAATGGCGGCAGCATCGCCCATCCGGCGGCCGAACCGGCCGCTACGTCCGTTGCAGCACCTGCGCCACAGCAGCCACAGGCGGTGGAATCTGCCGGCCCCGTGCTTGGGGCGCAGAGCCATGATGGCGCCGTGCGCTCAGGCCAGCAGATCTATGCACGCGACCGCGATCTGGTCGTGACCGGCGCGATCGCCAACGGCGCCGAAGTGATCGCCGACGGCAGCATCCATATCTACGGCGGTCTGCGCGGTCGCGCGATGGCTGGCGCGCAAGGCGACGAGAAGGCACGCATCTTCGTTTCCAACTTTCATGCGGAGCTGGTGGCCATTGCCGGTCACTATCGCGTATTTGAACAGATCCCGAAGGACCTTGAGGGCAAGGCCGTGCAATGCTGGCTCGATGGTGAAAAACTGCTGATCGCCAAGCTTTGACGTTCTTCAACCCATTACGTATTCAACTACTACAAGAAATATAAGCGGAGATGACCCTTGACTGCTGAGATTATCGTTGTCACTTCAGGCAAAGGCGGCGTCGGCAAGACCACCACCAGCGCCTCCCTTGCCACTGGCCTGGCCATGGCCGGCAAGAAAGTCGCGGTGATCGATTTCGACGTCGGCCTGCGCAACCTGGACCTGATCATGGGTTGCGAACGCCGTGTGGTGTATGACTTCGTCAACGTCGTGCAGGGCGAAGCCACGCTCAAGCAGGCGCTGATCAAGGACAAGCGCTACGAAACCCTGTACGTGCTCGCCGCCAGCCAGACGCGCGACAAGGATGCATTGACCCAGGAAGGGGTGGAAAAGGTGCTCGACGGCCTGTCCGAAGAAGGTTTCGAATACGTCGTCTGCGATTCGCCCGCCGGCATCGAAAAAGGCGCGCATCTGGCGATGTACTTTGCCGACCAGGCCGTGGTCGTGGTCAACCCCGAGGTTTCCTCGGTGCGCGACTCGGACCGCATTCTGGGCCTGCTCGCCAGCAAGACCCGCCGTGCCGAACGCGGTGACGGCCCGATCAAGCAGAACCTGCTGTTGACCCGCTACAACCCGACCCGTGTCGCTGCCGGCGAAATGCTCAGCGTCAAGGACGTGGAAGAAATCCTCGGCATCAGTGTCGTCGGCGTGATTCCCGAATCGGAAAACGTGCTGGCCGCCTCCAACTCGGGCGTGCCGGTCATCCTCAACAACGATTCGTTCGCCGGCCAGGCCTATAGCGACACCGTCGCGCGCGTGCTCGGCGAAGAACGTCCGCTGCGTTTCATCGACGTGCAGAAGAAGGGCTTTCTCCAGCGGGTATTCGGAGGTTGATCGCGATGGGTATTCTTGATTTTCTCAAGCGCAAGCAGGAGCCGACCGCCACGGTGGCAAAGGAACGCCTGCGCATCATCGTCGCGCAGGAACGTTCCACCCGCGGCGCTCCCGACTACCTGCCGCTGCTACGCAACGAGCTGCTGGAAGTCATCAAGAAATATGTCCATGTCGATCTCGAAGCCATCAACATCAATGTCGAGCGCGACAGCGGCCACGAAATCCTGGAATTGTCCGTCGCCCTGCCCGATGGCAAGGTCGAGGCCAAGCCAGCCGGTTGATGTTCAACGCCGGGTGCGCAACACCCGGCGATACCTTGCACCACGATGACCGACCCATCGCCCGTACCCGATGTCATGCGCCTGGGCGAGCTGGGCTTTTCACCGGCGGGCTCCCTGTTGTCCCGCTTCGGCCTGACACTCGTGTCCATCGCCGACGGCGAGCCGATTCCCGGCAGTTTCTGGGGCGACGACGAAGCCGGCATCATTGGCCACACCGTTTATGCACGTGCCGACACACCGGTGCATTCGCTGCTGCATGAAGCGGGGCACTTGCTCGTGCTGCCGGCGGAACGACGCGGTGCGGTGCATACCGATGCCACCGACTCGATCGAAGAGGAAGACGCGACCTGTTATCTGCAAGTGGTGATGGGCGACGTGCTGCCTGGGGTCGGGTCGGCGCGGATCATGGCGGATATGGATAGCTGGGGGTACTCGTTCCGGCTGGGGTCGACGCGGGCGTGGTTCGAAGGGGACGCGGAGAATGCCCGGCAGTGGCTGATTGAGCGTGGGCTGATCGGCGTGGATGGATCGTTGCTTTTCCCCGGCGGCGAGGCATCCCCGGCGCCTGCGACCTAGCCGCTCATTTACCCCAACCCGCACCCATGCCACGATTGCGCAGCTAACCGCACCACTTCAGGCTCCGACGTGCTCAAACTCCTGCGCTCCTCCACTCGCGTCAACGACCAGCGCCGCCGTGCCGCGCAGAGCCTGATGCGTCTGTTCTTCGGCAAACCGGTGACGCAGAGCAACGAGCCTCTACCGACGACTGGCATCTACAAGATCCTTGTATGCCATTACAGCCATACGCTGGGCAACGCCCTGCTGCTGACGCCACTGATCCAGGAACTCGAAGCCACCTACCCGGGCGCGACGATCGATATCGCCACGCGCAGCCAGATCGCCGAGGCCATCTACGGGCGTTATTTCTCGGTGGATCGGCTGTTCAAGCTGCCTTCGCACAGCGCACGCCATCCACGCACGCTGATGCGCCAATGGCGCGCCATTCGCAAGAACCACTACGACCTGGTGATCGACCCCGATCCGCAATCGCAGACCGGGCGCCTGTTGCTGCTGCGTGCACAAGGCACGTACAAGCTGGGTTTCGACAGCCCGAAAAAAAGCGGTAACGTCACCCATGCGGTACCGGTCGCCGATGCACCGACCAGCAAAGGCAAACGCCCGGTATTTCTGCTGCGCGCGGCACTGGGCAAACCGCTCGACGCGCCCTACCCCGTTCCGGATATTCGCCTCAGCGACGAGGAACGCGCTCAAGGTCGTGAAGCGCTGCAACGCGTCCTGGGTACCAAAGGCAACGGCAAGCGCATCATCGGCGTGTTCGCCAACGCCACCGGCCCGAAGCTGTTGCGCAAAGACTGGTGGACACCGTTCCTGGAAGCCTTCGAAGCCGCCGCGCCGGCATATCAATGCGTGGAGATCATCCCGGCGTTCGGGCGCTCCCTGTTGGATTCGCGCTATCCGGCCTACTTTTCCAACGATCTGCGCAAGCTGGCCAGCGTACTTTCTGCGCTCGACGCCTATACCAGCGCCGACTGCGGCATCATGCATCTGTCCTGCGCATCGCGCACACCCACGCTGGGTATCTTCAACACCACCAGCGCGGAGGAATGGGGGCCGTACGGCGGACGCAACCATATCGTCTACGGCTATGACCTGACCCCGGCCGACGTGGGGCGCAAGCTCGCCGCCATGCTCGCCGCCGACGGGGGCTGAAAAAAGCCCGGAACATCGGCTAGCATGCGCTCAGGGAGATGGCATGCCTCCCGCTTCGCCAGAAGCAAACCACCCCCAAGGGTTGATGATGCCTGCACGACCGGGCTTTCCGGGAGCGCAGGCGTGTGCCTGTTTCCATGGAAGTCCGCAGACCTTGCCAGGAGACATGTGACGTGAGTTATAGCGGCTTTTTAGCAGTAGGCATCGGCGGCGTCCTGGGATGCTGGTTGCGCTGGATACTGGCCATCCTGTTGAACCCCCTGTTTCCGACGATCCCCCTTGGCACACTCGCCGCCAACCTGATCGGCGGCCTGTTGATGGGTTGCGTGCTGGGCATCTTCGATCACTTCCAGACCTTGCCACTGGAACTCAGGCTATTCGTCGCCACCGGCTTTCTTGGCGGCCTCACCACGTTTTCGACGTTCTCCGCCGAATCAACGTCGCTACTGCTACGTCAACAGTACCTTTGGTTCGCCGGTCACGTCGCCATACACCTGATCGGCTCGATCACACTCACCATCGCAGGCATTGCCCTGGTAAGGATGTTTCTGCGTGCTTGAGGAGCACAGCACGGCGTCGACGCCATCTTTGCTTTTGCCCCGGTAGAGTTCGCCTCGTTGAAGTGAGTGACGCAGATAACGCTGCGCCGGCCCGAAGCGATCTTTCGATATGAGGCAAGCATGCGTAAGGACTCCCTCAAGCAACGCGCGGCAGCCCTGCTTGAAATCGCCGGCATCACGGTCGACGGCCCTGCGCCGACCGACATGCAGGTACATGACGATCGGTTATATGCACGCGTCTTCGCTCACGGCTCCTTAGGCCTGGGTGAGGCGTATATGGATGGATGGTGGGATGTGGACGATCTCTCGGGAATGTTTACCCGCCTGCTTGCCTCGCATATCGACGAAGAGCTCAAGACACTCGACACCTTGCTCGCGCACTTCAAGGCGCGGTTTATCAATCTGCAGCGCGGGCCGCATGCTTTCGAGATCGGCCGGGTCCACTACGACCTGGGCAACGACCTGTTTCACGCCATGCTCGGCAAGCGCCTGGTCTATTCCTGCGGCTATTGGGCCGAGGCGACCACGCTCGATGACGCACAAGCGGCCAAACTCGACCTGATCTGCCGCAAACTGCAGCTCAAACCCGGCCAACGTGTGCTCGACATCGGCTGCGGTTGGGGCGAAGCGCTGAAGTTCGCGGCGGAGCGCTACGGCATCGAAGGTGTCGGTGTAACGGTCTCGCAAGAGCAGGCTGAATTTGCGCGCGAGTTGTGCAAGGGCCTGCCCATAGAGATCCGCCTGCAGGATTATCGCGAGCTCGACGAGCCCTTCGACGCGGTCTTCTCGATCGGCATGTTCGAACATGTCGGCGCACTCAACTACCGCACCTATTTCGAAGTGGCACGACGAGCGCTGAAAGAAGATGGTTTGTTCCTGCTGCATTCGATCGGCAGCAACGGCTCGCCCTCGCGCCCCGATCCGTGGATCGAGAAGTACATTTTTCCCAATTCGATGATTCCGGCGGCAAGCCAGGTGACCGAGGCGCTGCAGAATCTTTTCGTGGTGGAGGACTGGCACAATTTCGGCGCGGATTACGATCGCACGCTCACCGCATGGCGGCAGAACTTCGATGCCGCATGGCCGGCGCTGTCGGCAAACTACGATGATCGCTTCAGGCGCATGTGGCACTTCTATCTGGGCGTTTCCGCGGCAGTATTTCGCAGCCGCCGCGATCAATTGTGGCAACTCACGCTAAGTCCACATGGCGTGCCCGATGGTTATCGCGTACCGCGCTGACAGCGCTTCGTGAACAAGGGTAGACGTGCCCGACCCGTCCGGTTAGCCTCGAAAGATGTCCCATCCACAAGCGGACATCGTCATCACCGACGTACCTGCGCGGCTCGACCGACTGCGCTGGGGCCGTTTTCATAGCCTGGTCGTCGTCGCGCTCGGTATCACCTGGATACTCGACGGGCTCGAAGTCACGGTTACCGGCTCGATCGCCGGCGCGCTGAAATCCAGCCCCGTGCTTCATCTGACCGACGAACAGGTCGGTCTCGCCGCCAGCTGCTATTTGATCGGCGCGGTGGGTGGAGCATTCGGCTTCGGCTGGCTTACCGACAAACTCGGCCGCAAGAAGCTTTTCAACATCACGCTCGGGCTGTATCTGACCGCGACCGCCTTGACCGCCTTCAGTTGGAATTTCTGGGCCTTTGTGCTGTTTCGCGCACTGACCGGTGCCGGCATCGGCGGTGAGTACGCAGCGATCAATTCGGCAATCCAGGAACTGATTCCCGCGCGCTATCGCGGCCACACCGATCTTGTAATCAACGGAAGCTTCTGGATCGGTGCCGCGCTTGGCGCGCTGGGTGCAGTGATATTGCTCGACTCGCACTGGCTGCCGGCCGAATTGGGCTGGCGACTCGCGTTCGGCCTGGGCTCCGCGCTCGGCCTGGTTATCCTGCTGTTGCGACGCTACATACCGGAAAGTCCACGCTGGTTGATGCTGCACGGTCGCGTCGATGAAGCCGAGCGCATCATGACCGGCATCGAGGCGCGGCTTGGCGTGACGCTGCCGGATGAACCGCTACCGACACTGCGCCTGCGTCCGCGCGAACTGCGCCTGCCCGATGTCGCACGCACGCTGTTTCGCGACTACCCGCAACGCACCCTGGTCACGCTGGTGCTGATGGCTTGTCAGGCGTTTTTCTACAACGCGATCTTCTTTACCTATGCGCTGGTCCTAAGCCGTTTCTACGGTATCGCCGACGATCGCATGGGCTGGTTCCTGCTGCCCTTTGCGGCCGGCAATTTCCTCGGGCCGCTGTTGCTCGGCCGCTGGTTCGACACGATCGGACGCCGTCCGATGATCGCGATCACGTATGCGATGTCGGGGGTGTTGCTCGCGTTGACCGCATGGCTGTTCGGCCAAGGCGTGCTTACCGCGCAGACCCAGACGCTTGCGTGGAGCGTGGTGTTTTTCTTCGCCTCCGCCGCTGCCAGCTCGGCGTACCTGACCGCCAGCGAAAGTTTCCCGCTGGAATTGCGCGCCCTCGCCATCGCCTTGTTCTATGCGCTGGGCACGGCCATCGGCGGCGTGATCGGGCCTTGGCTGTTCGGCGTACTGATCGGCAGCGGCCAGCGTATCGCCATTGTCTGGGGCTACCTCGGCGGGGCCGCGCTGATGCTGATCGCGGCACTGGTGGTCTGGCTCTGGGGTGTGGCCGCCGAGCGGCGCGCGCTGGAAGACATTGCCGCGCCGTTGTCGCTGGACGAATCGTAAGGCTTGTCGCGACAACCGGCCGCTCCACGATATAGTCCCGGCATGGTCGATAAGGGGAAATCCATGAAGCGCTATGTCGTTGCCTTGGTCGCCTTGCTGGGCGCCTGTTTCAGCCTTGCTACACAGGCCGTGGAGAGCTCGCCTAAACCAGGCAGCTATTTCGATCAGACCGGTCGCGACGACGTGCTCTCCGGCGGCGTGAAGATGATCGAGATCACCACGCCCAAGGGCAAGTTTCACGTCTGGACCAAACGGGTCGGCAACAATCCCAAGCTCAAGGTGCTACTGCTGCACGGCGGCCCGGGCGCCACGCACGAATACTTCGAAGCGTTCGACAGCTATTTCCCCGGTGCCGGCATCGAGTATTACTACTACGACCAGCTCGGCTCGGCCTATAGCGACCAACCCAAGGACGACGCGTTGTGGACCACCGATCGCTTTGTCGAAGAAGTAGAACAGGTACGCCAGGCGCTGCACCTGGACCGCGACAACTTCTGCCTGCTCGGTCATTCCTGGGGTGGCGTGTTGGCGATCGAATACGCGCTGAAATACCAGCAGCACCTCAAGTGCCTGGTCATTTCCGACATGGTCGATTCGATCCCGGCCTATAACGAATACGCCACCAAGGTCCTTATGCCGAAGATGGACCAGGCCAAGCTGGCCGAAGTGAAAAAGCTCGAGGCCGAACACAAGACCGACGATCCACGTTACATGGATATCCTGATTCCGATGCACTATGAGCAGCATCTGCTGCGCATGCCGCACGATCAGTGGCCCGACCCGGTGAACCGCGCCTTCGCCCATCTCAACGAGCACCTCTATCAGCTGATGCAGGGACCCAGCGAACTGGGCGCCAGCGGGCGCTTGCTCAACTGGGACCGCAGCAAGGATCTGCATCGCATCGATGTGCCGACACTGGTGATCGCTGCGCAATACGACACGATGGATCCCGCCTACATGGCACAGATGGCCAAGCGCCTGCCCAAGGGACAGTTTCTGCTCTGCCCCAAAGGCAGCCATATGGCGATGTATGACGACCAGCAAACCTACTTCAACGGCCTGATCGGCTTTTTGAAGAACGTCGAGCAACACGACTGACCCGAGGTTCAAGTGCAAAGGTTTTATCGCTTTCTCGCTGTTATCACGCTGTCGTTCCTGCTGGTCACCACAACGTCGGCCAAGCCGCTGCTGTGGTCGGTCAAGCAGGGCAACACCACGATCTATCTGTTCGGCACCGTGCATCTGCTGCCATCCGATACCGACTGGATGTCGACCAAGCTCGACGATGCGCTCCATCGCAGCCAGCGCTTGAGCATCGAGCTGATCGATGACGATCCGGTCACCATGCAGTTGCTGGTGATGAAATACGGCCTGGACCCTGCGCATCCGCTATCGCAGAAGCTCCCTGCCGCCGACCGGGAGAAGCTCAAGCTGGCCGCGGTCGAAGCGAAGCTTCCCCGCGGCGAACAGTCGCTCGAACCGATGCGGCCCTGGCTGGCGGCCCTGGTGCTTACGGTGACGCCGCTGGTGCAAGCGGGCATGGATCCGAGCCAAGGTGTCGACAAGCAACTGAAAGCGCGCATGACGAAGGATGGCAAGCCGGTCGACGGCCTCGAAACGGCCGATCAGCAGCTGCGCATCCTGGCCGGCATGCCCGAGCCGCTGCAGTTGGACATGCTGCGCCAGACCTTCCGCGAAATCGAAGAAGGCCCGAAGAAACTGCGTGAGCTGATCGATGCCTGGAAGAACGGCGACACCCAGGTCATCGCCAGGCTGGAAAGCACCGAGCTTCAGCAGGAAAGCCCCGAGCTCTACAAACAGCTGATCGTCGATCGCAACAAGGCCTGGGCGCAGACCATCGCCAAGCGTCTGCGCGATCCGGCCGGCGGTACCAGCATCATCGCGGTGGGTGCCGGGCATCTGGCCGGTCCCGACAGCTTGCAGAAGCAGTTGGAGGGGATGGGGTTTACGGTGGTGAAGGAGTGAATGGGATTCTGTGATCCCTTATCACCTCAGTCTCTCAACGCCGTCATTCCGGCGCAGGCCGGAATCCAGTGGCGTCGGGGCTGATTTTCTAGCCCAGCCTCAAGAGCACTTGTCCTGACTGCACCGCAATCACTCGATCTTGAAGCCACTGGATTCCGGCCTGCGCCGGAATGACGATGTTGGGGATCGAGGGAACCCTGTGACTACCTCAGCCAGGCGCATCCTGTGAGACCCAGGCAAGCCAAAATTCCTTCGATCTGGCACCATCTCCCGGTTAAGGCCGCCCCGCGGCAACCCTATAGCTGACGTAACTTCATGAATCTGCAAGCCAATTACGAACAGATCCCGCTCAAGGAATACGCCGAGCGCGCCTACCTCGATTATTCGATGTACGTGGTGCTCGACCGCGCCCTGCCCTTTGTTGGCGACGGCCTGAAACCCGTCCAGCGCCGCATCATCTACGCGATGAGCGAGCTGGGCCTGGCCTCGGGGGCCAAGCCGAAGAAATCCGCCCGCACCGTCGGCGACGTGATCGGTAAGTTCCATCCGCATGGCGACAGCGCCTGCTACGAAGCGATGGTGCTGATGGCGCAGCCGTTCTCTTATCGCTATCCGCTGATCGACGGCCAGGGCAACTTCGGTTCGCCCGATGACCCGAAGAGCTTCGCGGCGATGCGTTATACCGAATCCAAGCTCAACCCGATCGCCGACGTGTTGCTCGGCGAGCTGGGCCAGGGCACGGTGGACTGGGTCGCCAATTTCGACGGCACCATGGAAGAGCCTAGCTGGCTGCCCTCGCGTCTGCCGCATGTGCTGCTCAACGGCTCGATGGGCATTGCCGTGGGCATGGCCACGGATATCCCGCCGCATAACCTGCGCGAAATCGCCAGCGCGTGCATTCGCCTGCTGGACGACCCGGACGCCACCATCGCCGACCTGTGCGAACACGTGCGCGGCCCGGACTACCCGACCGCGGCGGAAATCATCACGCCGCGCAACGAAATACTGGCGATGTACAAGTCCGGCAACGGATCGGTACGCGCACGCGCCGTGTATCAGCGCGAAGACGGCAACACCGTCATCACCGCGCTGCCGCATCAGGTCAGCCCATCGAAGATCCTCGAGCAGATCGCCGCGCAGATGCGTGCGAAAAAGCTGCCGATGATCGAAGACCTGCGCGACGAGTCCGATCACGAAAATCCGATTCGCCTGGTGATCGTGCCGCGCTCGAACCGCGTCGACGCGGACGAGATGATGCAGCACCTGTTCGCTACCACGGACCTGGAAAAGAGCTTCCGCATCAACCTCAACATGATCGGCCTGGACGGCCGCCCGCAGGTGAAGGATCTCAAGCGGATCCTTTCCGAGTGGCTGGCGTTCCGTACCGACACGGTCACGCGTCGACTCAGCCATCGCCTGGCCAAGGTCGAGCGCCGACTGCACCTGTTGGAAGGCTTGCGCATCGCCTACCTCAATCTGGACGAAGTGATCCGCATCGTTCGCACCGAGGAAGAACCCAAGCCGGTGCTGATGGCGCGCTTCAAGCTGTCCGACGAGCAGACCGACTACATCCTCGAAACCAAGCTGCGCCAGTTGGCCCGCCTGGAAGAGATGAAGATCAACGCCGAGCGCGACCAGCTCGAAGAAGAACGCGCACGCATCAACGTGCTGCTGAAGTCGCCGGCCAAGCTCAAGAGCCTGATCAAGGAAGAACTCCGCGCCGACGCCGCCAAGTACGGCGACGACCGTCGCTCGCCGCTGGTCGAACGCGAAGTGGCGCAGGCACTGGACGAAAGCGCCCTGGTGGCCAGCGAGCCGGTGACCGTGGTGCTCAGCCAGAAGGGCTGGATCCGTGCGGCCAAGGGGCACGATATCGATGCCGACGGCCTGTCTTATCGCGAAGGCGACAGCCTGCTTGCCGCGGTGAAGGCCCGTACCACGCAACAAATAGCCGTGATCGACTCCACCGGCCGCAGCTACTCCACTCCCGCGCATACGCTGCCTTCGGCACGCGGCAACGGCGACCCGCTGACCGGCCGCTTCACGCCGCCATCGGGTGCCAGCTTCGATGCGCTGGTCGCGGGCGACAACGACACGCGTCTGATCCTGGCGACCAATTTCGGCTATGGCTTCGTCACCCGTTTCGAGGCGCTGACCGGCCGCAACAAGGCCGGCAAGCAGATCATCAGCCTGAGCGACGGCTCCAAGGTGCTGCAGCCGCAGATCAGTAGTGATCCGGCCCGCGACCGCATCGTGGTGGTGACGACCGAAGGCCATCTGCTGATGTTCTCCGTGGCCGAGTTGCCGGAGCTCGACAAGGGCAAGGGCAACAAGTTGATCGAAATCCCCAAGACCAAGCTGAGCTCGGGCGACGAGCGCGTTGCCGGCGTGGCCGTGGTCACCGAGGGCAAGGGCGAAGTCACGCTCTATGCCGGACAGCGCAAGCTCACCCTGCGCTGGTCGGACCTGGTCGAATTCGGTGGTAACCGAGCCACACGCGGTGGCGTCTTGCCACGCGGCCTGCGACGCGTCGAGAGCATCCAGACCACAGGTTGACACCCATACGATGCTCCGTGCCAAGCGCACGGAGCATCGCGCAGCCGTTGACACAGCTAGCGGAAGTCGCGAAAACCGATAGGCGAGGCATTGCCCGCGGAGTCCAGTCCGTAGGCGCAGAACCGCCATGGCGCACCCGACTTGGCAAGTGTCGTCAGCATGCCCCGACGCTGCCATCGATATCCGTCCATGCGCTGGCAATCCGTCTTGTCCAACGGCCCGAACTTGATCACCGCCACCTGGGTATCGTGATAAGCCTCACGTGCCGTTACCCGCCAGCTATCCTCTTCGTCGAACGGGACATCGATGACAGGCGCCTGGGCAGGCGGCGTATCGTCGATCTTGCGCAATTGCATTGTCGCGTTCGCCACCGATTGCCAGGTGTCGCTACCGGCCCGTTTGCCCACGGCGCACAGCATCTGGATACCCTCGATCGGTTTCATCGCCAATGTTTCCAACGGCTGCGTCACCACTGACAACGGCAGGCCATAACCCCATTCGTCGGCGCAGATCGTCTCCGTGGCAAGACCCTCCTTGTAACGAATCAACTCGAACTGCGGATCGATAGCCAGATCCCAGCGCGGAGCCTGGCAAGCGCCGGCGTCATCCGGAACGCAGGATTGGCTGTCCCATCCAGGACGCAGCCGCTCCAATGGGATGCCATCGCCCGGATCGAGCTTGCGTGTATCGAGCTCGCCCTGCGGCGTGAGCGCCAACGCCACCGTGTCTACAGGGATGTAGTAGCTTGCGCCTTCACGGGCTACCTGCCCCGATCCGGCGACCTCACACGGGCGACCGGGACCGCATCCGGTATAGCCACGGTCGACCGTGGTATTGAGTACGCCTACTACCCGGTCTACTCCCTCGGCCATCACGGGAGAACCTGACGTGCCACCGGAAATGCCTGCGCAATCGTTGGCTACGGCATCTTTCCAGAACCACGGCGAGTAATTTTCGTAGATGTCCGTTGGACGATGGGCCGAACAGGATGCATAACGCATGAACTTTTCATCCTGCGGGACGCCAACCACAGGAATCTGTACCAGCTCGATCGGCATGCCATCGTAGGATGGCCGTGTCTGCAGGCGCATCGGCGCGACGTTCAATCGACTCAGGTCAGCATAAGTGGCGTCGAGCTCCAGGACAGCAAGATCCCTGTTTTTCATGCTTGCATAAAGCACTCGGGCAACCGGAAAAGACTGATGCTCGGCCTGGGTATCGATGAAGAACGCCGGCGTATAGGTCCAGGACTGGGGCGCGGTCTGATCGGTAATGACCTCGTTTGTCGTCATCGTGTCCTTGACGCAATGACCTGCCGTAAGAATCAGTGCGCGACGATCGGGAGCCGGTTCTGCAGAACCGGCAATTAATGTTGCCGTGCAATGGCTGCCCGCAACCAATTGACCGACAGCGCGAAAGCGCGATGCCTCCGGATCTGTCGACCTCAACAACCTCGCTTCGCTTTGTTGCCCTTCTGTCCTGTCTGGATGGTCCTGGGCATGGACCGCGATCGAGGACATTCCCGTCGCTAGCACCATGGCTGCTACGACTCTCTTCTTGAACATGACGACTCCTTCGTCAATTAACCGCCGGTAAGCCTCTCAAACCAAGAACACCGGCAACGTGACTTTTGACACATCGAGTTGTCAGCTAAACAAGGTTTTTTGGATGGGCAACAGTTCATAAATGACTGCCTAACCCGTTGAGGCACCCTCCCTCACTGGCTCATGCCCGGAACTTCTTAACGCCGCCGAACGTCCAAGGCGCTACGGTGCACGCATCGACCCGTGATGCGTTGAATGCACTGAATCCAAGAGGCAGAACACGATGAACCGAGCCCTGATCGCAATCGCAGTCTGCCTGACGGCGTTGGGCGCGCAGGCGCAAAACGCCAGCCCACCGTTGAATCTGAAGCTGCCCAACGACATGCCGCCGGCCATGGCGCCCGCGTCCAGCAGCACGGCGGCTGCCAAACCCAATGCCAGCGCTACGACCTCCAGCGACAGCAACAGCACCAAGCCGAAGGATGCGCCTGGCGTGTACTACGGCGACACCAGCGGACGCACCTACCACGAGGACGAGGACCGCGTGGCCGCGGCCCGCCAGGATTGCGACGACGCCACCTACAACAACACCCAGGTCCACGGCAGCGTGGGTATGGGCGTGGTCAGCGGCAGTCACTTCGGCGGTAGCTACCAGACCGGCGACGTCAACTTCACCAAACGCACCGGCAGCTGCGACCACCCGACCGGCGGGGTCAGCGTGTCGATCGGCGTAGGGCAGTTCCACGGGCATTGAACCCGGCCTGATCCCCCCGGAAAGTTCTCAGAAAGAGTCCAGCCCCACACTGGAAGCTCAATCTCAGCCCTTCCCGGTACCCATGCTCCCTGCCGTCTTGTCCCACGTCGTCGCGCCTAAGGCGGTCCGTTCATGATCGAAAACGTCGAATTCCGCTTCGAAGGCGGACGCGCCGGCGTGCTGCTGATTCATGGCCTGACCGGCACGCCGGCGGAAATGCGCCTGGTCGGCAAGGGCCTGAGCCGCGCTGGCTTTTCCGTGTACGGCATGCAGCTGGCCGGGCATTGCGGCAGCGTCGAAGATCTGCTGAAAACCGGTTGGCAGGACTGGTATGCCAGTGTCGAGGCCGCGGCGGAGAAGTTTCGCCATGAAGTCGACCACCTGTTTGTCGCCGGCTTGTCGATGGGCGCCGTGCTGTCGCTCAAGCTCGCCGCCGAACGTCCCGAGTGGATCAAGGGCGTCGGTGTCTACGGTGCAACGTTCCGTTACGACGGCTGGGCCACGCCCTGGTACAACCGACTGTCGTTCATGCTGCCGCTGATCGGCAAGTTCGGCATCGGCAAGCACCGGATGGTGCATGAAAACGAGCCTTACGGTATTCGCGACGAACGCCTGCGCGCGCAGGTAGCCGGCCTGATGCTCGGCGGCAACAGCGCCGCCGCCGGGCTGCCCGGCAATCCCTGGCCCTCGCTGGCGGAGATGTACAACATGGCCAAGGTGGTGCGCCGCGATCTGCCGCGCGTACAGGCGCCGTGTCTGGTGGCGCATGCGCTCGAAGACGACATCGCCAGCGTCGCCAATGCGCGTCTGGTCGAGGAAGGCGTCTCCGGTCCGGTGGAAATGCTGATGCTCAAAGACAGCTACCACATGATCACGATCGATCGCGAGCGTCGCCTGCTTACCGAACGTTCCGCGGAGTTCTTCGGTCGCGTTGCCGATACATATAAGCCCGCCGCGCGCGCAGCGGCCTGAGGGCGCGCGCGTGACGCCTCTGGTTGTAGTGCTCTGGCTGCTTAACGTCACCCTCGACACGGTCGGCCAACTCGCGTTCAAGGCGGCGGCCGGCGATCCCAATGCCGGCGATGGCCTGGCGCGCTGGCGCTATATGGCATCGCGGCCATGGATCTGGATCGGCATCGTGTCCTATGTGGCCGAATTTCTGGTGTGGATCGCGTTCCTTTCGCTGGTCGATCTGTCCGAAGGCGTATTGCTGGGTTCGATCAACATTGTGGTGATCATGATTGCCGGACGCATTCTTTTCCGCGAAAAGCTCACGCCGCTGCGCGTGACCGGCATCCTGCTGGTGACGCTCGGCGTGGCCATCGTCGGCGTGGCGGGGGGCTGAGCCGATGAAGCGTTTCTACCTGATCGGCTTCACCGTGCTGGTGCTGTTCGACACCATCGTGCAGCTGAGTTTCAAATATGCCGGCAACCATGCGTTTCCGCCCGAAGCGAACTGGGCGTGGATCGTGCGTGTTTTTGGCCATCCGTGGATCTACTTTGCGGTAGTCGGCTACGTCGGCAACTTTTTTACCTGGATGACCCTGCTCAAGCATGCGCCGATCGGGCCGGCCTTTGCCGTCACCCATCTGGAAGTGGTCAGCGTGATGCTGTTCTCGGCCTACCTTTTCCACGAGCCGCTGACCTGGCCGCGCGTACTGGGTGCGGCGGTTATTGTGGCCGGTATCGTCTGCCTGGCGTTTGCCGAAACCGGCGCGCATCCGGAAAACGACGCGCCGACCGAAGCCAAAGGGGCGCTGGGCGTAGCTGCCGGCGACTGAGACGCGGCCATGCGCGAACTTCCGCCGACTGCCGGACTTCCGCTCAACGTCGCCGACCTGCGCCCGGGCAGCGCGGATTTCGCCGCGCAAGCCACCGCATGGCTCGGCACGCCGCCGTTGCAATTGGAGTGCTCGGGAACAGCGGCGCTGGTCGTCACGCTGCATGCCATGCGCAAGCTCAAGCCGGACCGACATGAAGTGGTCGTACCGGCCTGGACCTGCCCGCTCGTCGCACTGGCCATTCATCGCGCCGGCTTGATACCGCGCCTTTGCGATCTTGCACCGGATCACTACGACATGGATGCCGAACAACTGGCGGCTGTCACAGGTCCCGACACGCTGGCGATCGTACCCACGCATATCGCCGGTCGCATCGCCGACGTGCATACCGCCAACACGATCGCGCGACGCGCCGGTGCCTTCGTCATCGAGGACGCCGCACAAGCTACCGGTGCGCGCCAGGATGGTCGCAGCGTCGGCCTGCTAGGCGATGCAGGCTTCTTCAGTCTGGCGGTCGGCAAAGGGCTGACCCTGTTCGAGGGAGGCCTGCTGACGGCACGCGATTCGGCCATGCGCGATGCGCTTATGGCCAGCCACAACGACATCATTCACGCCGACCCGCGCATGGACCGGCAACGCGCGCTGGAACTGACAGGCTACGCTTTGATGTACCGTCCCTCGCTGCTGTCGCTGGTCTATGGCAATCCGTTGCGCAAGGCGCTGGCCGCGAACGATCCTGTGGCCGCTGTCGGCGACGATTTCGGCCCCGATATTCCCTTGCATACCGTCAGCCGCTGGCGACAGGCCGTCGGCGCACGCGCGCTGCCGCGACTGCATGGTTTTTTGCAGGAGACACGCAAGCAGGCACAACGGCGACTTGAACGGTTGCGCCGCGTCCCCGGCATCGTCGCATTCGACGATGCCGCCGGCGATGAAGGTGTGTGGCCATTCCTCTTGCTGTTGATGCCCAGCGAAGCAGCACGCGACGCGGCACTGAAAGAACTCTGGACCGCAGGCCTCGGCGTCAGCCGGCTGTTTATCCACGCCCTGCCCGACTATGGGTATCTGCGCGACATCGTCGCACCGACCGCATTGCCGCGAGCGCGCGACTTCGCCGCACGTTCACTGACCATCAGCAACAGCCTGTGGCTGCGCGATAGCGAATTCGCGCGCATCTGCGACGTGCTGGAACGCACTGCTTCGGGCTAGAGGCTGCTGGCCGCGATCGCTGTCAACAGACGTGAGTTCAACGCACGCTGCTGCGCCTGCCAGGCATCGAGTTCACTTTGCGGTACCGGCGTCTGGCCGTCCATGCCGCTCAGCCAGCGCTTCCACCAGGTGCGATAGCTATACGCGGATACCTCGCCATTGATGTCGCTAGCAATGATGCGCCCGCGCAACGCCTCGATGATCTCCATGGCGTGATGTTCTTCAATACGCCCCTGGTCCCAATTGGTGCGTGCGGTATCGATACTGAAGGCATCCTTGTCGATCGAGAGATAGGTCGCCTGCGGCGCGCTGCGCAGCTGCGCCACGAAGGCGGCCGTCAAGGCATCGGGATCGTCGTAACGCCGGAAGGCATCGCCAATACCAAGCTTCGTCGCCCAGGCAACGTCTACGTCCATACACCAATAGCTCAACTTGCCAGCACGCAACGGCTGCAAGTAGTTCTCCCACGCATGCTTGGCGCCGATGTCGCCTGACGTGATGCCGACCACATGCACGTGACTCACATAAGGAAGCATCGCTACCTTGCGCACCCATGAACCGCAGTGGATGCCCCAGGGAAAACGCATATTGTCCGGGTGGTTGTCGAACACCACCAATTGAAACGGACCCTTGCCGCGTTGACGCTCCACCAGCGGCCAGGTCAGGTGGTGATAATCGCCCGAACCCATCAGCACGGTGCCGTAATCAGTCGGCATGTGTGCATCGAGATGCTTGCGCAGGGTACTGAACGTACGCAGCGTGCAGCCGAAGCGAATCGCTTCCTGCCAGTCGTTCAAGGCAATGACCGTCGCACCGGGCAGCTCACCAATGGAACTGTCGAAATCAAGAATCAGCGGATCACGCTTGCTCATGCGTCGCCCATTGGCTGTCGCTTTCAAAGAATCGGCCAAGCCGCCGCGCGAGTGCGCGCAATAACGGATTGCGTAAATAGATCGCGTGCCGGGTCAGGGTAAATTTTGCACCGAGATAGGATTTGATCTCAGGGTCGGTCCAGCCGGCGACATAGTGGGTCAGGCCACGTTCGCGCGCCCAGGCCAGGTTGTGAAACCAGCTGGTGAAGTACAGGTTGTGCTCGCGTGCGGCGGGATAGACAAAGCCAACGTATTTATCGATCAGTTTGCCGTCGACGACAAAGCAGATGTTCCAACCGATCATCGCCTCTTCATGGCGGTAGACGAAAATCACACCGTTCACCGCTGCATCGCGCAACACGGCAGCGAAGAAGTCGCGGCTCAGCCGATCGAAATGGATTTCGCTCTGTGCATAGACGTTTTCATATAAAGCATAGAACTGGTCCACCAGCGCATCAGCGGCGAAGCACGCATCCCCACAGTGCACGACCTCCACCGCGACCTGTTCGCGCTTGCGCAACTTGCGGCGTATATCCTTTCGGCGTCCCGAGGAAAGACGGGCGAGGTATTCGTCCTCGTTCGCAAAGTCGATGGGCACATAGGCCAATGCCTGGCCTTCGAGCAAAATGAAGCCCTCGTTCGCGCAAGCGTCTGCAAATGCCTGGTTCCAGTGATTGCTGGCATCGTCGAGCAAAGGCGACACCGAAGGGATGTCCTTGACGACCGAGAGCCGCTGCTGCCTGCCGATGGCCCGGCGCAGGGCACCGGGCAACGTATCGGCGTTCGCATCGCGGGGGAACAGGGCATATTCGGAAACCGTGGTGCCGACAAAGGTCGTGCGCCAGCGCAACAGGCGTCCCCACCAACGGTATCCCGGCGCAGCCAGCATACGCTTGCGCACCGGGGCGTCGGCAGTCGTCAACAGATCGAAGGCCGCGGCGAAGGCCGGCGTACCCGCCGCATCCAGCACACGAAAATCGACAGGAGGATGCTCGGCGAACTTCGCCACCAGGGCGTCGGGCTCGAGCTGATTCAGGTACCGCACGCGTCAGGATTCCACCGCAAACCGATGCATAGCATACGACCGCAAGCCTCCAGGTTCGAAAAGCCCGGCGAAAGGTTCGAGGATCAACGTCCCCATCGACCCTAGCTGGACAATGCCCAACGAGTTCGTCAGGCTTGCGAAAGCGGCGGGCGCATCGCGTCCAAAACCTCCTTTTTGGATAAGAGGACAGCGAAAATGAGTACACAGCAGGAAACGTTCGAGATCATCGCCAAACAGGCCAAGATCGATATCGACACCATCAAGGTCGAGTCGACCCTGAAAGACCTGGGCATCGCCTCCCTCGACGCCATCGAAGTGATCTTCGACCTGGAAGAACATTTCGACGTCACCTTGCCTAACGAAGATACCGACTTCGACAATGGCACCGTCGGCCAGTTGGTCGAAGCGATCGATCGGCAGCTCGCGGCCAAGAACGCCGGATAACCCATGCGCCGAATAGTGATTACAGGCATGGGGGCGATCTGCGCTCTCGGGAATGACGCCGCTTCCACCTGGAAAGCCATGACCCAGGCACGCAGCGGCATCGGTGTCATCGAACGCGTCCCGGCCGCTCAGTTGCGCGCCGGCGGCGTGGTCGCGGAAATCAAAGGCTTCGATCCCACCTCACGCATCGCCGAGCAGCGGGCAGCGATGATGGACCTGGCCGGCCAATACGCACTGGTCGCGGCCGATGAGGCGATTGCGCAGTCGGGCATCCGTTTCGAAGGCGAGAATGCCTCACGTACCGCGGTCGTCGTCGGCACGGGCGCGTCCGGCGAAGCCACCCGCGACGATCAGTACCGGCGCTTGTACGCCGACAATGCACCACGGCTGCACCCGTTGGGCATCGTCAAGATGATGATCAACGCCTCGGCCAGCCACATCAGCATGGCCCATGGCATCACCGGCCCGACCTTCGTGGTGGCCAGTGCCTGCGCCTCGTCCAACCATGCGTTTGCACAAGCGGCAATGATGATCCGCTCCGGTCTGGTCGACGCCGCCGTAGCCGGTGGCACCGAAGCCTGCATCACCTTGGGCACGCTGCGCGCATGGGAAGCGATGCGCGTACTCGCTCCCGAATGCCGCCCCTTCAGCGCCGGCCGCCGCGGCATCGTGCTGGGCGAAGGCGCGGGCATGTTCGTGCTGGAAACCCTGGAACATGCACAACAGCGCGGCGCCACCATCCTTGCCGAACTGGCCGGTGCGGGCATGAGTTCCGATGCCGGCGATATCGCGGCGCCCTCGGATGTGGGTGCTGCGGCAGCTATGAGGGCCGCATTGCGTGACGGAGAGATGTCGCCCGATGAGGTTGATTACATCAGTGCGCATGGCACCGGGACCCAGGCGAACGACAGCACCGAGACGCGTGCCATTCATCAGGTCTTTGGCGAGCATGCTCGCAAGCTTGCCGTGTCCTCGACCAAGCCGATGCATGGGCATGCGCTGGGGGCTGCCGGGGCGTTGGAGCTGATTGCCGTGATAGGGGCGCTGCGCGAGGGGATTGTGCCGCCTACGCTGAATTATCTGGAGGCGGATCCGGCTTGCGACCTGGACTATGTGCCTAATGTTGCGCGCGAGATGGCTGTTTCTGCTGCTGTAAGCAATTCGTTTGCGTTTGGGGGGTTGAATGCGGTGGTGGCGTTGAGGAAGTGGACTTAGGTTTTTTGACGCCTTGCGGCGCCTTTCCTATTTCGTCATTCCGGCGTAGGCCGGAATCCAGTGGCGTCAGTGCCTGGTTCTTGCCTGTGTGCTTTGGCGACCTGGCCGCTTACGCAGCGGGCGTTTCACTCGCCTGCCGGCGAGCGAGTCACTTTCTCTTTGCTGGCCCACGCTTGCGCGTAGCGCATGCGAACGGCGAAGCCGGCCCGGAGGGCGGAGGACCTTTAGGTCCGGAGTAAAGAGAAAGTAACCCAAGAGAAATGGCCTGAGGATCAAGGGCTCTGAGCAGCATTGAGGGATAAGACCGTTCGGACCGTCTACTCGAACCGAGTGGGGACACCTCAAGCGCTTCTGAGGTGCGCCGAATCTGTGTGCGAGGCGTCCTGGAGATGAGGACTTAAGGTGTTCCTTCACTCTCGCCTACCCCTCTCGTCATTCCGGCGCAGGCCGGAATCTACACCTCAGGCTCTCGCTCGTTAGGCAACGTGTCGCAAGCGGAAACGCTGAGGCATGGATTCCGGCCTGCGCCGGAATGACGAATAGGGGAGATTAGAGCGAGGTTGGAGGTCGATCTGTGCTCTTGGCAAGCGATGCGCAGCGAGCAGTCAGCTCTTCGGGCCCCCTCGGGAGCCGAGTGAGGCTTGGACGATCAGGCCCCGAAGGGGGACTCGGCAGGGACGCCGAGTCCTTTTCGACAGGACAGGGACGTTCCCGGATCAAGTCCGGGACAGGCTCTGTCGAAAAGCCCGGCCAGACCTCACGGTCCGAAGGACGGCGGACTAGGGGTGTCGTTTCTTTGGTTATCTTTCTTTACTCCGGGCCTATGGCCCTCCGCCCTTCGGGCCGGCTAGCGCCGTTCGCACTGCGTGCGTGGACAAGCAAAGAAAGTAACTCGGCGACCGGTAGGTCGGCGAAACACGCCGTAGGCGACTTCCTCGCACGAACGCCAAACCAGAGCGATGCACGCTCTCGCGACAACCCAACACCGAAGCCACTGGATCCCCGCCTACGCGGGGATGACGAGGTTGGAGAATGAGGCGAACCCTGCAGAACGACGAGAATGTGGTGCCAAGGCAAACCCCATCACAACCGTGTAAACCCCCACGACTGCATCTTCCCATCCCGATACGGCATCACCCCATGAAACGGCCGCGCATCCTCGTCAAACACCAACGGCAGGAAGTGGCGATCGCCCTCCCACATCGGCAGCTCCATCAGGCGATCCCGCTCTACCCATTCCAGCGCCCCCTCAGGATTACGCTCGAACGGCTCGCCACTGAAGGCGTCGATCAGAAAAATAAAACCCAGCCAGTCCTCGCCATGCTTGCCGAACCCCGGCCAGTTCAAGGTGCCGCGTAGACGCATCGACTGGCACTCGATGCCGGCTTCTTCGAGGATCTCGCGACGCATGCAGGCGGCGATGTCTTCGCCCGGCTCCATCTTGCCACCCAGGCCGTTGTACTTGCCCAGATGAATGTCGTCGGGACGGGAATTGCGGTGAATCATGAGCACCCGACGACGGTCCGCGGACAGCACGTAGCCGAGGGTAGCGACAATAGGGGTGTAGGGCATAACGTCGGCTGCGCGTAAAAACAACAGTTTAGCGCGCCAACACCCGAGCTGCAGCCGAATCGCCCCAAGCGTAATGGACTTGCATCCGTCGTATCACCCCGGCGACCATCAGCGCTATGTACGCGCCCACCCGACGTATCCCGTTTTATTTGTTGCCACTGGCCATCCTCGGCTTCCTGGCCGGCTGCACGCGCCAGGCACAGGCCGTCGACAGCAATGACATCGTGTTCGATAGCCAGAGTTTCAAAGTCGTCACCGTCGATATCGCACGCGAACCGTTAGCCCTGTTCTGGAAAAACCCCGACAGCGGCGAGCCGTTCGGTACGATCGAAACGCTGCGGCAATGGGGCATGGCCAAGAACCGGAAATTGTTGTTCGCGGCCAATGCCGGCATCTACGACCGCCAGTTCTCACCGTTGGGTCTTTACGTCGAAAATGGCAAGGCGCAGGTGCCGTTGAACCTCACGCGCGGCAATCCGGCATCCGGTAATTTTTCATTGCAGCCGAACGGCGTGTTTGCGATCTACCCCGATGGTCGCGCGGCAGTACGCAGCAGCGCCGACTTCAAAGCCGACGGCAAGCCCGCGCAATGGGCAACCCAGTCCGGGCCGATGCTGGTGATCGACGGGCAGCTCAACAATCAATTCGTCGACGACTCGTCCAGCATGAAATGGCGAAGCGGCGTTTGCGCACGTACACCGCACGAGGTGGTGTTTGCCGTCAGCACGGCGCCGGTGAATTTCCATACCTTCGCCCGCCTGTTCCGCGACCAGATCGGCTGCCGCAACGCGCTGTACCTGGATGGCACCATCTCGCAGTTCTACCTCGATGGTGCCGGTTATGCCGGCGCACCCACGTTCATGGTCAAACCCTATGCCGGCATCTTCGCTGTTTTCGCCAATGACGACTAAGCCGCGCAGGACACAGCGTGGCCGTATCCGCTGGCTGCGCTTCCTTGTTTCGCTCATCGTCATCGTCGTCCTCGCCGCACTGCTTACCGGCTGGGCGCTGATATACGGCAGCCGTCCGCAACTGAGCGGCGAACGAACCCTCACCGGTCTCGCCGACGCGGTGGCCGTAACCCGCGACGCACAGGGCACCGTCACGTTGCAAGCAAAAAATCGCGCCGACATCGACTACGCACTTGGTTATGTGCACGCCCAGGAGCGCTATTTTTCGATGGACCTGATGCGCCGCCTGGCTGCCGGCGAACTGGCCGAACTCGTCGGGCCGGCCGCGCTCGACACCGACCTCAACCACCGCCGCCATCGCCTGCGCGCCGTCGCCGAAGCCGCATACGCACAGCTCCCACCGGAACAGCAGCAGCAACTGGTCCGCTACGCAGCAGGGGTCAACGCCGGCCTGGCCGACCTGCAAACACGCCCGTGGGAATATCTGTTGTTGCAGACACACCCCAAGGCGTGGCGCCCGGAAGACACTTTCCTGATCGTCGCGGCGATGTACCTGGACCTCAACGAAGACGGCCGTAACCAACGCGAATTACGCATCATCCGAATGCGCTCCGAACTGCCCGATGCGCTGGTGGACTTCCTGCTCGCACCCAATCCGGATTGGGAAGCGCCGCTGAGGGGCGATCTCTCGCGACCGCCAGTGATTCCTGGCCCGGATGTTTTCGACCTGCGCAAAACTACGCCTGCCGCTTCGAGCAGCGATGCAAGCGTGCTTGCCTCGGCGATCGCGCCCGCGCTCGACGATGCGCGACCCGGCAGCAACAGCTTCGCCATCGCCGGCAACCTCTCCGAAACAGGCGCGGCCATCCTCGCCAACGATATGCACCTGGGCTTGCGCGTGCCCAATATCTGGTTCCGTGCACGCTTCCGATATACCGACAGCACCGCACCCAACGGCACGCGTGAGGTCAACGGCGTCACCCTGCCCGGTACGCCCGCCATGGTGGTGGGAAGCAATGGCCAGATTGCATGGGGCTTCACCAACAGCTACGGCGACTGGCAGGACTGGTTCCGCGTACAACGCGATCCCAGCGACAAGTCGCGCTACAAGGTGCCTGAAGGTTGGGCCACGATCGAGGCGCATGACGAAGTCATTCACATCAGGGGAGCGGCCTCACGCACCCTCGCGGTGGAAAACACACGCTGGGGGCCGATCATGGCCGCCGATGCCGACGGTGCGCCGCTTGCGTTGGCCTGGATCGGTGGCATGGCCCACGGTTACAACCTGGGCTTCGCGTCGCTGGAACGCATGAACAGCACGCACGCCGCACTCGATCTGGCCCCCACCTTGGGGATGCCCCCGCAGAATCTGCTGGTCGCCGATAACGCCGGACATATCGGCTGGACCCTCGCCGCCAACAGCATTCCGCTTCGCTCGAATATCGATCCGCAGCATGCGGTTGATGGCTCCCAAGCCGAGCACGGCTGGGTGGGCTGGCTGCCGGCCGCACAATATCCGCGCATCGAAGATCCGGCCGATGGCCGCTTGTGGACCGCCAACAACCGCACGGTCGACGGTCCCGAGCTTGCCCTCCTCGGCAACGGCGGCCACGATCTTGGCGCCCGCGCCCAGCAGATCCGCGACGACTTGCGTGCACGCAACAGTTTCTCGCCTGGCAATCTGCTGGATGTGCAGCTGGATAACCGCGCCGTGTTCCTCGGGCGTTGGCAGCGCTTGTTGCAGGACACGCTGGCCAGCACACAGGAACCCGCCTTGGTCCAGTTGCGCCAGCTCACTGCGCAATGGACGAACCGTGCCGCAGTCGACAGCGTCGACTATCGCCTGGTGCGCGCATTCCGCGAGCAGGTTTTCAAAGATGCGCTCGCACCTTTCGTCGAGCGCCTCAAGGCCCGCTACAGCGATTTCACCTGGCCAAACCTGAGCAGCTCCGAGGGTGCCGTGTGGGCGATGGTTCGCGACAAACCAATGAACCTGCTCGACCCCAAGTACAACGACTGGGATAGCCTGCTGGTGGATGCGGCGCGCGAAGTCGCCAACGATCTTGGTAAACAGCCGGGCGGCCTGTCGGCACGTACCTGGGGCGAGGCCAATCGCGCCGCCATCGATCAACCGCTGGCGCGTGTCCTGCCGAGCCCGCTTGCACGACTGCTGAACATGCCTCAGGACGCGCTCGCGGGCGATACCAATATGCCGCGCATCGCCGGGCCCGCGTTTGGGGCATCGGAACGTCTCGATGTCAGTCCTGGGCACGAAGCTCAAAGCATCCTGCATATGCCCGGGGGCCAGAGCGACAACCCACTGTCGCCGTTCTATGGTGCTGGCCACGAGGACTGGGTGAACGGCCGCCCGACGCCCTTGCTGCCGGGGCCGGATCACTACACCTTGACGCTCCGCCCGGCACATTAATCGCGCTTGACTGCCATCGTTGGCAGGAGGAGATTCATGCTTACGGTGCGCTGATCGGGGAGGTCGGCGGCACGGCGACGTAACTGCTTTTGCTTTACCGACGATGCGCTTTGGGGAAAGCACGTCTTACAAGGAGGCAAGCGAGCATGAGCCAGATTCATCGTGTCGTTCTTCGGCGCGCGCCAAGGCGTGCCCACTACTTGGTGGTCACATTGAGCATGACGCTCTCGGTGGTCGCCATTGGCGCGCATGCCCAGGATACGCAGACACTCGATAACGCCATGGCCACCGCCAACAGCTGGCTCGCGCAAGCTGATGCCGATCAAGCCGACGTCATGTGGCAAAACAGCGATGGCGTCCTGCAAAAGAGCGTCAGCAAGAGTGCGTGGAAAAAATATCTCACCGGCCTGCATCGGCAATGGGGCGCATTGAAAGGCCGCGAATGGCTACAGGTCGCGCATATCAGCGATCCCAGCGGCTTGCCGCCCGGCGAATATCTCAATGTGATCTACAGCGCGACCTATGCCAATGCACCGCTGCTGGAAACCGTTTCGCTGATGCGCAACGGCAACCAATGGACACCGGTGGGATACACCGTACGCCCCGTTCACGAGCAGGCACCACCGATAGCGCAGGCTGCCGCGGTGCGCCCTTAGGCGAGCATGCGCTCGCAGATGGCCTTGTACAGCGAAGGCAAACGCTCCAAGTCGGCAATGGCCACGCACTCGTCGACCTTGTGAATCGTCGCGTTCACCGGCCCCAGTTCCACGACCTCGGCGCCAAGCGGCGCAATAAAGCGACCATCCGATGTCCCGCCGCCCGTGCTCTGCTCAGGCTCGACACCGCACAGATCCCGACACACCAACACCACGACATCACGCACCCTGCCGCCCGGCGGGGTCAGGAACGGCTCGCCCGATAGATGCCAATCGATATGCCAGTCCAGGCCGTGCTTGCCGAGTAATGTTTCGACGCGCTCACGCAGGTCTTCGGCACGACTGGCGGTACTGAAGCGAAAATTGAACAGCGCCGTCAGCGCACCGGGGATAACGTTGTTGGCACCGGTACCGGCATTGAGATTGGATATCTGGAAGGACGTCGGCGGGAAATCCGCATTGCCCTGATCCCATACCTGCGCCGCCAATTCGGCCAGGGCGGGCGCAGCTGCATGAATCGGATTGAGTGCCTTTTCGGGATACGCCACATGCCCTTGCACGCCGCGCACGGTCAGCGTGCCCGACAACGAGCCGCGACGACCGACGCGAATGAGATCGCCCAGTTTCGCTTTCGCCGAGGGCTCACCTACGACACACCAGTCGATGGTTTCACCGGTCGCGCGGAAATGCTCCACCACCTCACGCACGCCATGCAACGCCACACCTTCTTCGTCGCTGGTCAACAGCAACCCGACACGACCCGCATGCTCTGGCCGGGCAGTAACAAAGGCTTCGAGCGCGACGACCATCGCCGCTACCGAGCCTTTCATGTCTGCCGCGCCACGGCCGTAGAGATAGCCATCCCGCACGGTCGGCTCGAACGGCGGACTCTCCCAGTCGGCTTCCGGCCCCGTGGGCACGACATCGGTATGCCCCAGAAACATCAGCAGCGGACCGCTCTGTCCGTGCACGGCCCATAGATTGTCGACGTCGCCATAACGCAGGTTTTCGATTCGGAAACCCTGTTTCTCCAGGCGAGCGGCAATCAGCGACAGACAACCCGCATCCTCCGGCGTGACGGAGCGGCGGCGTATCAAATCGCAAGTCAGGTCAAAAACGTCGGACATAGCAGTTTTATTCCAATTCGGCGTCGCGCTGTTCCAGGTAAATCAGCGCGGCAAGCAACAGGATCGCCAGGCGAAACGCGGATTGGATGCCGTTCCAATGATCGGACATCCACATGCCGAACCATTCACCGCCGATCCCCATAAAGCCCACGAGCCAGATCAACAGACCCACACTCAAACCTGCCGCGGCCAATCCCTTGGCGCGCTGGAACTGAGCGACCGATGCGCGACGACTACGCCACATGCGCCATACACCCGACCAGCACAGGATCGCGGCAAATGTCTCGAACGCGATAATCAAAATATACGCCGCATGCTGCAGCGGCACCGAGGTAATGGCGCGGTAGTGAATGGTCACATCGGGAAAGATCGTATCCATCGCCAACACATGCTGCACAAACGCCAGGTTGGTGCCGTAATCGGTGATGTTGCCGAAGGCGACAAGGCTGATCTGCAACGCCAACGCCGCGATCACCAGGATCCTGGTCAGCCGGAAAATCATCCGCGGCCAAACAACTTCTTGAAGCCGTTATCGCTGAAACCGACGCTCACCGCACCATCGGCCTGCACCACTACCGGGCGGCGGATCAGTGCCGGATACTCCTTCAACAGCAAGGTCCACTCCGGATCGCTGCCCGGGTTCTTGCGTTGCGGCAGCAGATTGCGCCAGGTCGTACTGGACTTGTTGACCAGCTTCTCCCAACCGCCTACCTGCTCGGCCCACGTCTTCAATGTGGTTGCCGGCACAGGATTGGCCCGGTAGTCGACAAAGTCATGCGGCACTTCGAAGCGTGCCAACCAGTTGCGCGCCTTCTTGCAGGTATCGCAGTTGGGAAGTCCGTAGAGCGTGGCAGCGGTCATTGCTGAGTTTCCATCGTGAGGTGCTGTCGTTGCAGCATGCGAATGATGAAGAAAAAAGTGAATGCCGCAGCGATGTGCTTGATCGTGTGCCCGCTCACCAGCTCGCCTGTTACGCGAAAAACGACCGGATCAAGCTGCTCGCAGGCAAACGCCAGTGCGTAGCAAGCGAGCGCGGGCACCAGCCAGCGTCGCTCACTCCACGGCGTGGGCAAGAGCATCAATGACAGCAGCAACAGAAGGATCGAGCCGCCCTGGGTGATCAGATAAGGCAGCAGATTGCCGCTGAATTTCCAGTACACGACCGTTCCCACGCCCCACAGCGTCAGCACGATCAAGGCGATGTCCGAACGCCAGCGCAAACGCTCGGCGAAGGTGGCTGCCAGCAACGGCATGAACACGATGGTCATCGGGAGGCGGTCCCACACCAGCCGCTCATCGGATGGCGACCAGTGGTAGTAACTCGACCCGAACGCGGTCAGCAACAGGCCGAAAAACATCAGCGCATAAGCATGCCGCGCCGCGGTGTTCATCGCCCTGACTGCTGGCAGCCGCACCGTCCACAAGCCGATCACGGCGAACAACAGGAAGAATGCATTGGATGCCACATCGCCGGTGTTGGGTATGCCCAGCCAGCTGCGTCGATCGGCAAACTGGTGATAGCCCTGCGGCTGCGCATAGGGTGGCAATGCTACCGCTGCAATAGCCAGAAGAACGGCGATGACAGCCAACACGTAAACGCGTGGCGACCGCATCGAAGCTTCTGGCCCCTGCATGCGATTACTCCGCGCTGCGCAGTAGTTCGTTGATACCGGTCTTGCTGCGCGTCTTCTCGTCCACCTGCTTGACGATAATCGCGGCGTACAGGCTATGCGAGCCATCTTTGGCCGGCAGGCTGCCGGCAACGACGACACTGCCGGCCGGCACACGGCCATAGCTGACTTCGCCGGTCATGCGGTTGTAGATGCGCGTGGACTGCCCGAGGAACACGCCCATGCCGATCACGCTGCCGCGCTCGACCACGACGCCTTCGACAACCTCCGAACGCGCACCGATAAAGCAGTTGTCTTCGATGATGGTCGGATTGGCCTGCAACGGCTCGAGCACACCACCAATGCCGACGCCGCCGGACAGGTGCACGCCCGCACCGATCTGCGCGCAGGAGCCAACCGTTGCCCAGGTGTCGACCATGCTGCCGGCACCGACATAGGCACCGATATTGACGTAGCTGGGCATCAGCACGGCGTCCTTGGCGATATGAGCGCCACGACGCACCAGCGCGCCCGGTACGACACGTGCGCCAAGCGTCTCCAGCTCCACGTCGTTGCCGTGCGCGAAGCGCAGCGGCACCTTGTCGAACGCCTGCGCCGAGCCGCCGTCGACCACGCGGTTGCCATTGATGCGGAAGTACAGCAACACGGCCTTCTTGATCCACTGGTTTACCGTCCAGCCGCCTTTACCGTCCGGCTCGGCAACGCGACGCTCGCCCGATTCGAGCAAGTCGATCACCTGCTCCACCGCCGGCCGCAGATGCGTTTCGACCTCGGCCTGGGCCAGCTCGTTGCGACGTTCGAAGGCGTCGTCGATCAGGGATTCGATGCTTTGCATGAGAGGGAGCCTAAAAGAAACCAGCGGAGATAGTAGCGAGAATGCGCCGCGCTGTGCTGCATGGCAGCGCAAAATCCGGCTGCCGGACCGATCGACTGAGTCTATCGGTTGATGCGTTCGAGCAGCTTGTGCAAGAGCTGATCCTGCTGCGGCAGGCTGAGCGGCTCGTCGTTGCGATTGGTCACCAGGAAGAAGTCCTCCGCGCGCTCGCCGAAGGTGGCGATACGTGCGTCGTGCACGCGAACGCCGGCCTCGGCCATCGCTTGCGCCACCGCCGCCAGCAAACCCGGACGATCGGTTCCCACCAGCGACAGGCGGGTGCGATCTCCCGTCACGTTGAAGGCGATTTTCGGTGCGAACTGAAAGTGCTTCAGGTGGCGGGACATGTTGCGTTTGGACGGCTGGTGCGTATGTCCTGGCTGTGCCAGCGCGCGCAGCATGCGCTGTTTGAGTTCCTCGGCGCGCATTTCAGTGGCCGGCTGCTGGGTCGCAGCGTCGAGCAACAGGAACGTGTCGAGTGCCATGCCGGTGTGCGAACTGAGGATGCGCGCCTCCATCACCGAGAAATGCAGGCGATCGAGCATCGCCGTCAACGCCGCAAACAGGCCATCGCGGTCGGGAACGTAAACGAACAGCTCGGTGGTGCCGCGGACGGAAAGCGGATGGACTTCGACCAGTGGGGTCGCCCCGTTGGCACGCAGGATTGCCGCCGTCTGCCAGGCAATCTGCTCCGGGCGGTGACGTAGAAAACTGAGCTCGGGAAAGTCCGCCCAGGTCCGCACGCAAGCCGCCTTGGAAAAACCCTCGGTCTCCAGCAACTCGAGGGCACGCTCGCGACATTCGCGCATCCGGGTAGGCGCGTCGCCGAAGACCTCTTCTTCGCTGCGTAGTGCGTAGCGTGTGGCCGTATAGAGGTCCGCGAGCAGGCGGTCCTTCCAGCCGTTCCACAACTTGGGACTGGTGCCGATGATGTCGGCGATGGTCAGCAGGTAAAGCAGGTCCAGCTTGTTGCGGTCGCCGACGAGATCGGCAAAACGCTGCACGACGTCGGGATCGGTGATGTCCTGGCGCTGCGCGGTCGTACTCATGAGTAGGTGCCAGCGCACCAGCCAGGCGACCTGTTCGCCGTCTTCGAAAGCCAGGCCGAGCTTGGCGCAGAAGCTTCGGGCCTCTTCTTCGCCCAGCACCGAATGATCGCCGCCACGTCCCTTGGCAATATCGTGGAACAAGGCAGCCAACAGCATCAGCTCGGGCTGTTCCAGCGTCGGCCAGATTTCGCAGGCGATCGGAAAATCCGCCCTGGCTGCGGGGTCGGCAAAACGCGCCACGTTATGCAGCACGCGCAAGGTGTGCTCGTCCACGGTGTAGACGTGAAACAGGTCGTACTGCATGCGGCCGAATACGCGCCCGAACGCCGGCAGGATCGCCGCCAGCAAGCCGTGGCGATTCATCCGCCACAAGGCATCGACTGCCGGCGCACCCATGCGCAGCAGGCGCAGGAAGGCATCGAGCACGGCCGGATCGTCGGCAAGCCGGCCTTCGAGTACGGCCGTCGCCTGGTGCAGTCGACGCATCGTGTCGGCGGTAAAGCCGACGATACCCGGCGCTTCTACGCGCGCAATGAACAGCTCGACCAGCGTGGCGGGTCGATAGAGCAATTGATCCGGATCGCGTACCGCCAGACGTGCACCGTAGCGTACGAAATCCGTGCCGACCGGCTGCGGCTCGCTGGGCGTTTCGAGCATCTCCTCGAAACGCTCGACCATTTGCGCGCCCAGTCGATCGATCTGGCTCGCGGCGCGGTAATAGCCCTGCATGAATTGCTCGACGCCAAGGTTCTTCGCATGTTCGTCGCGAAACCCAAGCCGCTCCGCCAAGGGGCGCTGGTAGTCGAACAACAGGCGCTCTTCCGGCCGCCCGGCTTCCAGGTGCAAGGCCCAGCGATAGCGACGCAGCGTCGCCTCGGCCTGCTCCAGCGTCTCCTGTTCGGCCGGGTCGAGCAGGCCATCGGCGGTCATGTCGCGAAAATCGTTCGCATGCGCCAGTCGACGGCCGAGCCAGCGCAGCGAGTCGAGCGTGCGCATGCCGCCCGGACCGTCCTTGAGATTCGGTTCGAGGTTGTAGGCCGTGTCGTTGAAACGCGCATGCCGCGCATTGCGCTCGGCCAGGCGCGCATCAAGATAGGCGCGCGGCGGCCACAGTTGCGGATCGTCGACGATCGCGCGCAGGCGTTCCTCCAACGCTGGGTCGCCGGCAAGACGACGTGCATCGAGCAGGCTGGTAAAGACGCTGGGGTCTTGCGCAGCCAGCTCTTTGCATTGCGCGGGATTGCGCACCGCATGCCCGACTTTCAGACCCACATCCCACAAGGTGGCGAAGCATTGTTCCAGTGCACGCAGACGCGGCGGATCGGCGTGTTCGACCAGCGCCAGCAAATCGACATCCGAATGGGGAAACAACAGGCCTCGGCCGAAACCGCCGATGGCGAACAGAGCCGCCTCGGTCACATCGCCCAGGCAGGCGTTCCACACATGCACGACGATCCGCTGCACCGACTCGCCACGCCGCCGCGCCAACGCAGTGGCATCGGCACCATCGCGAAACGCGGTGGCAAGCGCGCGATCGAGATCGCCGAGCAATTGCCGCAACGCACGCCGCGCCTCGCTCGATACGCCCGAGCGGGGAATGGCGATGGGGAGGCGGGGGAGCGGCGGGAGTGGGACAGTGGCAACCATGAGGACAGTAAAGCCGCTCGCTGCGCTTGCTGTAAAGCCGCGCCTGCAGCGCTGAAAAGAGTAAAGGGGAAAAGCAGAGTCCTTTCAGACTGCAGCCTTTCCCTCTTTCACCCTTTTCAGCGCCGCAGGCGCGGCTTTACAGGCCGCTTAGCGGCCGACTTCACCGCTCTCAGGCATCCGGCCAGGGCGTCAATATCTCGAACCCGTCATCGGTAACCGCAATGGTGTGCTCCCACTGCGCCGACAGCGAATGATCCTTGGTCACCACTGTCCAGCCATCCGGCAACTGCTTGGTCTGCGGCTTGCCGGCGTTGACCATCGGCTCGACCGTAAAGGTCATGCCCTTCTGCAGGGTCAGTCCATTGCCAGCCTTGCCGTAATGGAGCACCTGCGGCTCGTCGTGATAGACCTTGCCGATGCCATGACCGCAGTACTCGCGCACCACGGAGAAACCCGCCGCCTCGGCATGCTTCTGAATCGCGTGGCCGATATCGCCAAGGGTGGCGCCCGGGCGCACCGATTCGATACCGCGCATCATCGCTTCATAGGTGGTATCGACCAGCCGCTTGGCCAGCACCGACGGCGTGCCGACGAAGTACATGCGGCTGGTATCGCCGTGCCAGCCGTCCTTGATGACCGTGACATCCAGATTAATGATGTCGCCGTCCTTCAGCGTCTTGGTCGGCGTGGGGATGCCGTGGCAAATCACATGATTGACCGACGTGCACAGGGTCTTGGGAAAGCCGTTGTAACCGACGTTCGCCGGAATCGCCTTCTGCACGTTGACGATATGCTCGTAGGCCAGGCGATCGAGGTCCTCGGTGGTGACACCGGGCTTGACGTGTTCTTTGAGCATCGCCAGCACTTCGGCGGCCAGTTGGCCGGCCACGCGCATCGCTTCGATGTCTTGAGGTGTTTTCAGGGTAACTGCCATGGTTCCACTCAAATGGCGACGGCAGCCCTGAAAAACCAGTGGCTTGCCGCCCTGCCGGCTAACCGGCTACAATTTCGGAGTTTTGCTGGCCCGATCTCCTGGTTTCCACCGTCGAGACCGTTCCGTCGCAAAGCGTCTGGGATTGTAAACCGCCCTGCGGCCGATCCCTTAAGTCCTTGATTGGACAACTAAACGCCACACACGTATCGGCACCGTCTTCGGGGTGCCATGAATCTTCCTCACACTTATGGGGGTTCATGGTCGAAGCCGGGGATACGTGGAGGTCCCAACCCCCGGGCCCAACCGGCCCATAAAATTTGGAGTTACACCCATGGCACAAGTCACCATGCGCCAGATGCTCGAAGCTGGCGTGCATTTCGGTCACCAGACCCGCTACTGGAACCCGAAGATGGCCCCGTACATCTTTGGCGCCCGCGGCAAGATTCACATCATCAATCTGGAAAAGACCCTCCCCCTCTTCACCGACGCGATGAACTTCCTCTCGGGCGTTGCGCAGAAGCGCGGCACCGTGCTGTTCGTCGGCACCAAGCGCTCCGCTCGCGAAGCGCTGGCCGAGGAAGCCACCCGCGCCGGCATGCCGTTCGTGACCGCCCGCTGGCTCGGCGGCATGCTGACCAACTTCCGCACCGTGAAGCAGTCGGTTGCCCGCCTGAAAGAGCTGGAAGCCGCTGAAACCGACGGCAGCTTCGAAAAGCTGGTCAAGCACGAAGTGCTGGCCCGTCGTCGTGAGCGCGACAAGCTGGAAAACTCGCTGGGCGGCATCAAGGACATGAACCGTCTGCCCGACGCGCTGTTCGTGATCGATATCGGCCACGAAGACATCGCCGTGCAGGAAGCCAAGAAGCTCGGCATTCCGGTCATCGCGGTGGTCGACACCAACTACAACCCGGAACTGGTCGACTACGCCATCCCGGGTAACGACGACGCCATCCGCGCGATCCAGCTGTACGCCCACGCTGCCGCCGACTCGATCCTCGAAGGCAAGGCCGCTGCGCCGTCCGCCGCCCAGGGCGATGCCAACGAGTTCGTCGAGCTCGACGAAGAAGGCAACCCGGTCGCCAAGGAAGAGCGCAAGGCCGCCCCGCCGCGTCGCGACAACCGTGGCCCGGCCAAGAAGGGCGCTGGCGCGCCGCGTCGTGACGGTGGCCGTGGTGGCCGTCGCGGCAGCGACGAGTCGTCGACGGACGCCGAGTAAGTTTTTACCCGCCCCGGTTTCGGCCGGGGCGTTTCCAAGATTCTGAGGATTGCAGATGAGCACCCCCATTACCGCAAAACTGGTCAGCGAGCTGCGCGAGCGCTCGGGCGCCGGCATGATGGACTGCAAGAAGGCCCTGACCGAGACCAACGGTGACATCGACGCGGCTGCCGAGCTGCTGCGCAAGACCGGTCTGGCCAAGGCCGACAAGAAGGCTGATCGCGTTGCTGCCGAAGGTCGCATCTCGGTCGCCCAGGGCAACGGCCATGCCGTCCTGGTCGAGATCAACAGCGAGACCGATTTCGTCGCCAAGGCGCCGAACTTCATCGAGTTCACCGACAAGATCGCCCAGGACGCGCTGAAGGCGAACGCCTCCAACGTGGAAGCGCTCAAGGCTGCCCCGCACGCTGACGGCGGCACGGTCGAAGAGGCCGCCAAGGCCCAGACCGCGACCATCGGCGAGAAGATCGACGTGCGCCGCGTTGCCCAGGTGTCGAACGATGGCCCGTTGGCCGTCTATTCGCACGGCGGCAAGATCGGCGTGATCGTGGCGCTCAAGGGCGGCTCGGAAGAGCTGGCCAAGGGCATCGCCATGCACGTGGCCGCCATGAACCCGCCGCACATCAAGCCTGAAGACGTCCCGGCCGACTTCGTCGCGAAGGAAAAAGAGATCGCGCTGAGCCAGATGACCGACAAGGACAAGGCCAAGCCGGCCGAAATCCTCGAAAAGATCATCGCCGGCAAGATCAACAAGATCGTCTCGGAAGTGACCCTGGTCGGCCAGCCGTACGTGCTGGACACCAATGTCACCGTCGGTGACGCGCTGAAGAAGGAAGGCGCCGATGTGATCAGCGTCGTCCGTCTGGCCGTCGGCGAAGGCGTCGAGAAGATCCAGGAAGACTACCTGGCCGAAGTGGCCAAGGCGATGCAGGTCTAAGGGCCGCGCCGCCTCACTTCTGGACATTAAAGAGCCGTGGGAAACCACGGCTTTTTTTGTGCCCGCAAAATAAAGGCGTGAGTGAAGAGGAGTGAGGAGCGAGAAACGACCCAACCCTCCGAAAGCTCTCGCCGCCTAGCACACAGTCCATTACAATACGGCCGTTTTGCCCCACACAATTCGGAGACCCCATGAGCGAACAGCTTAAGTACCAACGCATCCTGCTCAAACTCTCCGGCGAAGCTTTGATGGGTGAGGCCGACTACGGCATCGACCCCAAAGTGATTGGCCGCCTTGCCGACGAAATCATCGAGATCCAGCGTGCCGGTATCCAGATCGGCGTAGTGATCGGCGGCGGTAATATTTTCCGCGGCGCCGGCCTCGCAGCCGCTGGCATGGACCGTGTGACAGGCGATCACATGGGCATGCTCGCCACGGTGATGAATGCCCTTGCGATGCAGGATGCGATCGAAAGGCGCGGCGGTTTCGCACGCGTGATGAGTGCGATCCAGATTCACGACGTGGCCGAGGACTTCATCCGCCGCCGCGCCATTCGCCATATCGAAAAGGGGCGCATCGTGCTGTTCGCAGCCGGCACCGGCAACCCGTTTTTCACCACCGACTCTGCCGCAGCGCTGCGTGCAGTGGAAGTGGGTGCACAGCTACTGCTCAAGGCCACCAAGGTCGACGGCGTCTACTCGGCCGACCCGGCCCGCCATGCCGATGCAACGCGTTACGAACACCTCGACTACGACCAGGTAATCGAACGCAAACTCGCTGTGATGGACACCGCAGCCATCGCCTTGTGCCGCGACCACAAGATGCCGTTGCGCATCTACGACATGACCGTGCCAGGCAGCCTGATGCGGATCATGAAGGGCGAGGCGATCGGCACCTTGGTCGACTGATCGGAATCTCGAAAACTTTTCCTATCCGTCGTCCCGGCGAAGGCCGGGATCCAGCGCCTTAGGCTCCAACGTGCTGAAGACACTGGGCCCCGGCCTTCGCCGGGGCGACGATTAAAACTGAGGTTGTTTGGATCGCTTGAAGTCGTTCCAAAGAAGAGATTTCGGCGAAATTCCTCACCCTTAACTCCCCTGCTATACTCATCGGCTTGCACGTTTCCAGGGTGATACCCATGCTCAACGACATCAAGAACGATGCCCAGACCCGCATGGGCAAGAGCATCGACTCGCTCAAGCACGATCTGACCCGTCTGCGTACCGGACGCGCCAGCACGTCGCTGGTCGACAACATCCGCATTTCGGCCTATGGCTCGGAAATGCCGCTCAACCAGGTCGCTTCGGTGAGCCTGGGCGACTCTCGCTCCATCATCATCACGCCGTTCGACAAGAGCCACGTCGCCTCCATCGAAAAGGCCATCCTTGCCTCGGACATCGGTATCACGCCGAACACCGCCGGCACCGTGATCCGCCTGAACATGCCGCCGCTCACCGAAGAGCGCCGCAAGGAACTGGCCAAGCACGTCTCGCACGAAGGCGAGAACGCGAAGATCGCGATCCGCAACGTGCGTCGTGATGCAATGCAGCAGGTCAAGGATCTGTTGAAGGAAAAGACCATCACCGAGGACGACGAGCGTCGCGCCGAGGACGATATCCAGAAGCTGACCGATCGTTTCGTCAAGGAAGTCGACGACGTCGTGAAGCGCAAAGAAGATGAGCTGATGGCCGTCTGAAGCCATCGATACCGCCCGCCCAGGGGAGCCGGGCGGCTATCGATGCATAATCGACACATCGGGAAGTGCATCAACGTCGCGTCAAGGCGCACACCCGCCCTTCATCCGCTCAAAGCGGCCTCGCTCACTGAGAAGAAGGCAGCACGGTTTCGCCCTTGCACATCCATGACTGATTCCAAGCCCAGCACCGTCCCGCGCCACATTGCCATCGTCATGGATGGCAATGGCCGTTGGGCGAAAGCGCGCCATCGTCCACGCACCTTCGGCCACAACGCGGGCCGCAAAGCCGTGCGCGAAGTGATCGAAGGCTGCATTCGCCAGGGCGTTCAGGCGCTGACGCTGTTCGCGTTCTCGAGCGAAAACTGGAAACGGCCGGAAGACGAAGTCGGTGCCTTGATGGAACTGTTCGTGCGTGCGCTCGACAAAGAAGTCGACGAACTGCACGAACAGCAGGTGCGTGTGCGCTTCGTCGGCGATCTGAGCGCCTTCGAAGCCGGCTTGCGTCAGCGCATGAACGCGGCCATGTCGCGCACGGCGGCCAATGCGCGGCTTCAATTGAACATCGCGGTGAATTACGGTGGCCGCTGGGACATCGTGCAGGCAGCACGCAAGGCCGGTGAGGCGATCGCGCGCGGCGAGATCCGTCCGGACGATATCGACGAAGCCTTGCTCGGCCACTGGATGTGCCTGGCCGACCTGCCGCCGCTGGATCTGTTCATCCGTACCGGCGGCGAGTTCCGCGTCAGCAATTTCCTGTTGTGGCAGCTGGCCTATGCCGAGCTGTATTTCACTGAAACCTTGTGGCCCGACTTCGATCAAGTCAGTCTGCAAAACGCGATCGATGATTACGCCCGCCGCGAACGCCGTTTCGGCCGCACCGGCGACCAGGTCGCCCAGGGCTGACGAGGACACCATGCTGCTTCAGCGAGTAATGACGGCCCTGCTGCTTTTCCCTCTGGCGTTGCTGCTGGTGCTATGGCCCTCGACGGAAATCTTTGCGCCGCTGGTAGCGATTGCTTTCCTGGCGGCCATCTGGGAATGGACCCGGCTGGCCGGCGTCACCAACGAAGGCTTGCGCGCGAGCCTGCTGGTGGCATCGACGGTGATCTTTTTCGGCCTCTGGTCGCTGCGCAATAGCGGTCTGTGGCCCTGGGTGATCGTGCTCGGCGTGCTGTGGTGGATCGCCACCTGCCAGTGGCTGCGCCATTTCGCCTTCGCTGCCGCGCCCACGCGCGAAAACCAGCTGCTCAAGCTGGGGGCCGGCGCACTGGTGATCTTCCCCGCCTGGGTCGCCGGCATGCAGATTCATGGCCAGCCGCCGCACGGCCACTGGTGGACGTTGCTGGCTCTGGCGATCGTCTGGGCGGCGGATATCGGCGCCTATTTCAGCGGACGACTATTCGGCAAGCGCAAGCTCGCCCCGACGATCAGCCCCGGCAAGACCTGGGCAGGTGTCTACGGCGCCTTTGTCGCCGGCGCCCTGGTCGCCGGCTTCGGCGGCTGGCTGCTCGGCGTGACCGACCTGAAGCTGGCCGGCCTGATCGTGTTGTCCGTTTTTACCGTGGTCGCCTCCATCGTGGGCGATCTGCTGGAAAGCCTGATGAAGCGCCACGCCGCCGTGAAAGACTCCGGCAACCTCTTTCCCGGCCATGGTGGCCTGCTCGATCGCATGGATAGCGTCTTTGCGGCCCTGCCCGTCTTTGCGGCGGGCAAGCTGCTGCTCGGCCTATGACCGGCGCGGCTCCTCGCAAGGTCGCCATCCTCGGCGCCACCGGTTCGATCGGTGGCAGCACGCTGGATGTGATCGCCCGCCATCCCGAGCGCTTTCGCGCCACCGTGCTGACCGCACAGCGCAACGTCGACGCCCTCGTCTCGCTATGTGTCACCCACCGTCCCGAACTGGCGGTCATCGCCGACAGCGCGCTGGAAGCCCAGCTAGCGCAGCGACTGCGTACCGCCGGAGTGAAGTGCGAGGTCGCCAGCGGCCATGACGCCTTGACCGTTGCCGCTGCAAGCGCACTGTGCGACACGGTCGTGGCAGCCATCGTCGGCGCCGCCGGGCTGGACTCCACCCTCGCGGCTGCGCGCGCCGGCAAGCGCCTGCTGCTGGCGAACAAGGAATCGATCGTGATGGCCGGCCAGCTGCTGCTGCAGGCCCTGGCCGAAGGCGGTGGCGAGCTGATCCCGGTCGACTCGGAACACAACGCTATTTTCCAATGCCTGCCCGGCGGCCGACCTGATCTGGACGCCAGCGGCGTACGCCGCCTGATCCTGACCGCCTCCGGCGGCCCGTTCCGCGGTCGCAGCCGCGCCGAACTGGCCGGTGTCACGCCCGACCAGGCCTGCAAACACCCCAAATGGGTGATGGGCCGCAAGATTTCGGTCGATTCGGCCACTTTGATGAACAAAGGGCTGGAGGTCATCGAGGCGCACCATCTCTTTGGCGCCCCGGTCGACCGAATCGAGGTGCTGGTGCACCCGCAGAGCCTGGTTCATTCCCTGGTCGAGTATGTCGACGGTTCGGTACTGGCCCAATTGGGCAACCCGGACATGCGCACGGCCATCGCGCACGCGCTCGCCTGGCCGGAACGGGTCGATGCCGGGGTCTCCACGCTGGATCTGGCCGCCAGCGGCGCCCTGGCCTTCGAGGCGCCCGACCTGACCACCTTCCGCTGCCTGGCCCTGGCTTACCAGGCGCTGCGCGCTGGCGGCGACGCACCGGCCCTGCTTAACGCAGCCAACGAGGTTGCGGTAGAGGCCTTCCTGGCCGGAAGCCTCTCGTTCCTGTCGATTGCCGACGTCGTCGAAAGCGTACTTACGGAACTGCCGCCCGCTCCCGTGGTCGATGTCCAGATGCTTGTCGAGCGAGACCGGTTGGCCAGGGAGGCTGCTCGACGGGTGCTCTGCAGCGCTTGCTGATAAGCTTGGACTCCCCGCGGACACGTTCTCTTTGATGAATCCTTTCTTTGGCTCGATATTCTGGTTGCTGGTCACGCTTGGCGTGCTGGTGACTTTTCACGAGTTCGGCCACTACTGGGTCGCGCGCCGCTGTGGCGTCAAGGTGTTGCGCTTCTCGGTCGGCTTCGGCACCGCCATCTGGAAACGTATCGGCAAGGACGGTACCGAGTACCAGATCGCCGCGATTCCGCTCGGCGGCTACGTCAAGATGCTCGATGCGCGCGAGGGTGACGTCGACCCCGCACTGCTCGACCAGGAATTCACCGGCAAGTCGGTGTGGAAGCGCATCGCGATCGTCGCGGCGGGCCCCGGCTTCAACCTGATTTTCACCATCGTCGCCTTCTGGGTGATGTTCATGCTGGGCAAGCCGGACATCGCGCCGGTGGTTACTGCCGCCCCGCAGACCATGGCTGCCGAAGCGGGCATCCGCAATGGCGATCGTGTCCTTGCGGTCGACGGCAAGCAGGTTCAGACGTACAGCGATGCCATGGAAGCTGTTGCCAATGGCATGCTCGGCCGTACGCCGCTGCCGCTGACCTTGCGCGATCCGGACGGCACGCAGCGCACGATTACCCTGCCGCTGAACCAATTGCCGGCTGGCCAGGATCTGGGCCAGTACCTCGACAAACTGGGTCTGGAACCGGCTTCTCCGCCCGCCGTGGTCGACAAGGTCAACGCCGGCCTGCCGGCCGCCGCCGCAGGCATGCAGAGCGGCGATCGCATCGTCAGCCTCAATGGCACACCCGTCGCCGACTGGATCGCCTTCACCAAGCTGCTGCATCAGGTTGCCGCCAAGTCGCCGCAACTGGCGATCGTGGTCGAACGCGCCGGCCAGCAGATTCCGCTGACCGTGACCGCACGCTACGAATCGCAGCAGGGCCAGCCGCAGAACTGGATCATCGGTATCGAGGGTGCATCGCGCGAGACGGTGATGCAGCACTTTGGCCCCGTCCGCGCCTTCAGCGAATCGCTGAAAAGCACCTGGGATCGCGCTGCCACGACCTTCAACATGATCGGCAAACTGGTCACCGGCCAGGCGTCGACCAAGAACCTTTCCGGCGTCGTGGGCATTGCCCAGGTCGCCAATGCATCGGCCAGTCTGGGCCTGACCCGCTTCCTGGAATTCCTGGGACTGGTGTCGCTGAGCCTGGCGATTCTCAACCTGCTGCCTATCCCCGTCTTGGACGGGGGCCACCTGCTGTATTACCTTATTGAGTTGGTCAAAGGCAGCCCCGTGAGCGAACGAGTGATGATGGCCGGACAATATGTCGGCCTTGCGCTGTTGCTTACCATGATGGGACTGGCGTTCTACAACGACATTCACCGCATCATATTGCCTTCGTGACGCAAGCAGCTTGGGCCAGCGCCGGGGAACGCCTGGGGCATACGAGCTGCGCGGCGAAGCAATGCGTCGTCTTGAAGACGGTGCGATGCGTTGAGATGTCTTATGCCGGGCCTGTCATGGGCACGGCAACAATCAGGGGCAAGGGGAATCCCTCGCTTCATAAGAAAATGAGCGGGGTGGGCCCAAAGCCTGCCTCGTCGGAATAACCTAACGGAATCGACGATGAAGCGTATCGCCGCTCTGATCCTGCTTGCCACACTCTCTGCCAATGCGCTCGCTTTCGAGCCGTTCGTCGTCTCCGATATCCGTATCGACGGGCTTAGCCGTATTACGCCCGGCACCGTGTTCAACTATCTCCCGATCAACAAGGGCGACCGGGTGACCACCGATGGCGCGCAGCGTGCCATTCGCGCGTTGTACCAGACCAAGTTCTTCAGCGACGTGGAAATCGACCGCCAGGGCGACATCCTGGTGATCAAGGTGGTCGAACGCCCCTCGATCGCCAAGCTGACCCTGCGCGGCAACAAGGACATCAAGGAAGACGACCTGCGCAAGGGCCTGAAGGAGATCGGCCTGTCCGAAGGCGAGACCTTCGACCGCCTGTCGCTGGACCGCGTGCAGCAGGAACTGATTCGCCAGTACTACAACCGCGGCAAGTACAACGTGTCGGTCGAACCGCACGTGACCTACCTCGACCGCAACCGCGTTTCGGTGGATATCGAAATCCGCGAAGGCAAGGCGGCCAAGATCAAGGCGATCAACATCGTCGGCAACACCGCGTTCACCGACAAGGCGATCCGCAAGACCTTCGAGTCGGACACCTCCAACTGGCTGTCCTGGTACTCCAAGGACGACCAGTACTCGCGTGAAAAGCTCAGCGGCGATCTCGAGAAGCTGCAGTCCTACTACATGGACCGCGGCTACGCCGACTTCGGCGTCGATTCCACCCAGGTAGCGATCGCGCCGGACAAACGCGCGATGTACATCAGCGCCAGCATCAAGGAAGGCGAGATCTACAAGATCTCCGACATCCACCTGCTCGGCCAGCTGATCCTGCCCGAAGACACGCTGCGCCAGCTGATCTTCGTGCACAAGGACGAAACCTTTAACCGCAAGGCGATCGAGTCGAGCTCCGACGCGATCAAGGGCATCCTGGCCAGCATCGGTTATGCGTTCGCCAAGGTGACGCCGGTGCCGAAGCTGGACAAGGACAATCGCACCGTCGACCTCACCTTCTACATCGAGCCGGGCAAGCGCGTTTACGTGCGCCGCGTCATTTTCCAGGGCAACACCCGTACGGAAGACGATGTGATGCGCCGCGAACTGCGCCAGCTCGAAGGCAGCTGGTACTCGCAGCCGGCAATCGATCGTTCGAAGATCCGTATGCAGCGCCTGGGTTACTTCAAGAAGGTCGACGTCGACAAGGCGCTGGTGCCCGGCACCGAAGACCAGGTCGATCTCACCTACAAGGTCGAAGAACAGTCTGCCGGCAGCCTGATGTTCGGCGTGGGCTATTCGCAGTTCTCCGGCATCATCCTGTCGGCGTCGGTGTCGCAGAACAACTTCCTGGGCACCGGTGACAGCTTCACCGTCGGTGCGCAGCGCAGCGACTTCTCCACCAGCATCAGCGCGAGCTACTACAACCCGTACCTGACCGATAACAACATCGGTATCGGTTATACGGCCGCGTTCACGCGTACCGACTACGGCGATACCAACAACGACTTCGTCAACTACACCACGAGCCAGAAGTCGTTCACCACGTTCCTGAACTTCCCGATCACCGAAACGGACAACATCCGTGCCGGCCTCGGCTTGAACAGCAACAAGATCAACCTGCAGGTCGACCAGATCGACCCGACCACCGGCCAGATCGTCACCACGCAGTTCTCGCCGCAGGAACTGATCGACTACCAGAACGCGCTGGGTCATCGCACGATCCACTCGTGGACTGGTCAGTTGGGCTGGACCCACGACACCCGCAACGGTTACTGGGCGCCGACGCGCGGCGGCTTGATGTCGGTCAACACCAACATCGCGCTGCCCGGCTCGACCGTGCAGTTCTACAAGATCGACCTGGAAGCCAACCACTATTGGCCGATCGGTCGCGGCTTCGTGCTGTACCTGGACGGCCAGGTCGGCTACGGCGACACCTACGGCAACCAGACGTTCGACAACGACGGCGGCGCTACCTATAAGGCTGGCCAGCCAGTGACCTTCCCCTTCTGGGAAAACTACTTCTCCGGTGGTGTGCGTGACGTGCGCGGCTTCCAGGACAACACCCTGGGTCCGAAGCTCTGTGTACCGAGCACGCCGGGCGTCGCGATCAAGCCGAACGCGGACGGCACCTGTACCGGCAGCCTCTACACCTTCGCCCAGCCGATCGGTGGCGCGTTCAAGGTACTGGGCACGGCGCAGGTCTACCTGCCGCTGCCGTTCCTCAAGGACGTCAACACCGCACGCGTGTCCTGGTTCGTCGACGTCGGTAACGTCTATTCGAGCTACAGCACCTTCAGCGCCGCGGATTTGCGTGCCTCGACGGGTCTGTCGCTGCAGTGGCAGGCACCGATCGGCCCGCTGATCATCAACTTCGCCATTCCGTTCCGGGCGAAGGATGAAGACAAGCATTACGAAGAACGCATCCAGTTCACCTTCGGCAGCCAGTTCTAATCCAACTGAATTTGCCGGATCGAAAAAAGCGCGACTAGTTCGCGCTTTTTTCTTGCCCAACTGGAGCATCGAAAAATATTGCGCCAGCGTAAGCCGCCTGCAAAATGCAGGCTTTCCGAGAAGGAATCTCCATGATTCGACTGAAGTCGTTGTTCTTTTTTGCTCTAACTTTTTCCATCGCAAGTAACATGCTGAAAGCCACAGAGCTAGCCCCGGGCCAGACGCTATATGCCGGGCAGTCTGTAACCTCTGCGAATCAAAAATATTCCGCCGTCATGCAAGCAGACGGAAATTTCGTCATCTATCGCAATGACGGGCTTGCAATCTGGTCAACAAATACAACAGGACTTGGTGCCGTCAGGGCCAGTATGCAGGCAGACGGTAACTTCGTTCTTTACGATGCTAACAACAACGCCAAATGGCAGACCGCCACTCAAGGTCAGGACTATCATTTCTTTGTTGACAATCTAGGCTTTGGTCGCGTCGAAACAGCGATCCCGGTATGGCAATCCGCAACTGGCGACGGCAACGCGCCAGCCGGAATTCAGCCGCTGTTCTTCTCGGCAGGATTTTCCTTTGAAAAGGGACGACCCTACTTACAATCAAATGGAATTTATGACCTTACATTCCAGACAGATGGGAACATGGTCCTTTATAGGAACAGCACTCCCATATGGAACAGCGGCACAACCGGCCTTGGCGCCACCATTGCCAACATCGACACGGTGCTGAATTTGTGGGACCCGGCACGAGGCATGATTTGGCAAAATCAGATCACAAGCTATACATATGGCTTTAAAGCCTCGCAAATTGATCGCCATGGTACATACATGGTTCTATCAGCCGATGGAAATCTTGGGATGTACGCCCCAGTAGATATTTGGCGAACACCCAAAGGCGATCCTACTCCGGGCAGTGGCGGTGATGGTCCCTCCTGCTTTGGCCCACCCGGAAGCTGCGGCCCCTTTATTCTTCCGATAGTCAAAATGCATTGGTAAAGCACAAAAAGGCCGCCTCGCGCGGCCTTTCACTCTTCAGCGAACAGTCGTACTGAGCGAACCCTCGGCACGGCTGAATCCACAAATCATCATTTTGGGGCCGCTGCCTTTAGAATGGAGGCATTCTTTGGAGTGAGCCGATGAGCGCAGCCCAATTCACCATCGCCGAGATCGCCGAACGGTTCGAACTGCCGTTTCATGGCGATGGCACACGCGTGATCGACGGCGTGGGCACGCTGGCAGGCGCAAGTCCCAGTCAGCTGAGTTTTCTGTCCAATAGCAAATACGGCGCACAACTGGCCGCCACCGGTGCCGGCGTGGTCGTGCTGCGTGAGGAGAACCTTGCCGACTGCCCCACTGCGGCCCTGGTTGCGCGCGACCCGTATGTCGCCTACGCCAAGATCGCTTCACTGTTCGAGCAACAGCCCGCCTCCCCTGCCGGGATTCATCCCAGCGCTGTGGTCGATCCAGGCGCACGCGTGGCGCCGACGGCCAGCGTGGGCCCCTGTTGTGTCGTGGAGAGCGGCGCGGTCATCGAAGACGGCGCCATTCTTGGCCCGCATTGCATCGTCGGCGCCGGTTGCGTCGTTGGGGCGCAGTCGCGGCTGGTGGCACGGGTGACGCTGGTAACGCGCGTTACGCTGGGCAAGCGCGTGATCGTGCATCCGGGCGCAGTGATCGGTTCGGACGGCTTCGGCCTCGCCTTCGATCGCGACCACTGGATCAAGCTGCCCCAGCTAGGTGGCGTACGGATCGGCGACGATTGTGAAATCGGCGCGAATACCACCATCGACCGCGGCGCGCTGGAAGACACCGTGCTCGAGGAAGACGTGCGGCTGGACAACCAGATTCAGATCGCCCACAACGTTCATATCGGTGCGCATTCGGCCATGGCCGGCTGCGCCGCGGTGGCCGGTAGTGCGAAAATCGGCCGTTATTGCATGATCGGCGGCAACGCCGGCGTGCTGGGGCATCTGGAGCTGGCCGACCGGGTTACCATTACCGCCAAAAGCCTGGTCACGCATTCGATTCGCGAGCCTGGCGAATATTCGTCGGGCGTGCCGTTGCAGGAAAACCGCCTGTGGCGCCGCAACGCAGCCCGTTTCAAGCATTTGGATGAGTATGCGCGTCGATTGTCGGCGCTGGAGAAGGACAGTAACAATGACTGAGAAAACCGTGCCCTTCCACCTGCCGGTCAACGTCGAGCAGATCCAACAGCTGCTGCCGCATCGCTATCCGTTCCTGCTTGTCGATCGGGTGACCGAACTGGTGCCGGACAAGAGCATCGTCGCGCTCAAGAACGTCACCATCAACGAGCCGTTCTTCCAGGGCCATTTCCCGGGCCACCCGGTGATGCCGGGCGTGCTGATCGTCGAGGCCATGGCGCAGACCGCCGGGCTGCTGACGCAGATCAGCAGTCGCCTGAAGGGCAATACCGGCAGCCCGCTGTTCTACCTGGCCAAGGTCGACAACGCGCGCTTCAGCGCAATCGTCGCGCCCGGCGATCAGCTGCGCATGGAAGTGACGCTCAAGCGTCTGTTGCGCAGCATGGGCATCTTCGAAGCCAAGGCAACGGTGGACGGCAAGGAAGTGGCGAGCTGCGAACTGATGTGCGCGGCGAGGTCCGAAAAATGATCCATCCGACCGCGCAGATCGATCCATCCGCAACTATCGGCGCCAATGTCACCATTGGTGCCTACAGTGTGATCGGCGCCGACGTGCAAATCGGCGAAGGCACGACGATCGGCCCGCATGTGGTGATCGAAGGCCCGACGCGCATCGGTCGCGACAATCGCATCAGTCAGTTCGCCTCGCTGGGCGGCCCGCCGCAGGACAAGAAATTCGCCGGTGAGCGCACGGAGCTGGTGATCGGCGACCGCAACCTGATTCGCGAATTCGTGACGATCAACCGCGGCACCGGTGAAGGCGGCAGCGTCACGCGCATCGGCAACGACAACTGGCTGCTTGCCTACGTGCACGTCGCGCACGACTGCCAGATCGGCAACAACACCGTGTTCTCCAATTATTCCGCCCTCGCCGGCCATGTGGAAATCGGCGACTGGGTGATCATGTCCGGCTTCTCCGGCGTGCATCAGTTCTGCAAGGTCGGTGCGCATGCGTTTATCGGCATGGGCTGCCTGGTCGGCTCGGATGTACCGCCTTTCGTCATGATGGCGAACGAGCAGCGCGGACGTCCGCGCGGCATCAACAGCGAGGGCCTCAAGCGCCGCGGTTTCGACTCCAACCGCATCGCCGCGATCAAGCGCGCCTATCGCACCTTGTACATGGCGGGCCTGACGCTGTCCGATGCGCGCGAACAACTGCTGTCGCTAGCTACCGAGAGCGACGACGTGCGCGCCATGCTGGAGTTCCTCGAACGCAGCGAACGCGCGGTCGCGCGCTGAGCCTGGCCCGATGTCCACAAACGCGCGCCAGGCTCCCCTGATCGCACTGATCGCCGGTGAGGATTCCGGCGATCAGCTCGGTGCCGATCTGATCTCGGCGCTGCGCAAGCGTTACCCCGATGCGCGCTTCGTCGGCATCGGCGGCGCGCGCATGCAGCTCCAGGGCTTCGAGTCCTGGTACGACATTCGCGAACTGTCGGTGATGGGTTTTGCCGAAGTCGTGCGGCATCTGCCGCGACTGCTCAAGCTGAGAAAAGCCCTGGTCGCGCGTTTGTTGGCGGAACGACCGGATGTGGTGGTCGGCATCGACGCGCCGGATTTCAATCTCGGCGTCGAGCAACGGCTCAAGCAGGCGGGATTGCGTACCGTGCACTATGTGAGCCCGTCGGTCTGGGCCTGGCGCGAAAAGCGTGCGGAGAAGATCGGCCGTAGCGCCGACCGGGTGCTTTGCCTGTTCCCGATGGAACCGCCGATCTATGCGAAGCACGGTATCGATGCGCGCTTTGTCGGCCATCCGTTGGCCGACCGTTTTGCACTCGTGTCCGATCGCGTCGGTGCGCGCGACGTACTGAACGTGCCACAGAACGTCCCCGTGCTGGCCGTACTGCCCGGCAGCCGCCCGTCGGAACTCGCCCGTCTGGGCACGATCTTCCTGGATGCCGCCAAGCGCGTCGCCCAGGCGATGCCGGGGTTGCGCATCATCATTCCGGCAGCCAATCCGCGCGTGCACGAACAACTGCAGACATTGCTGGGCAGTTGGGACGACTCAGAGAGTGCGCCCTTGCTACTCGATGGCAAGGCTCATGAGGCCATGCTTGCGGCCGATGTGGTGTTGCTCGCTTCCGGGACCGCAACGCTTGAAGCGATGCTTTCCAAGCGCCCGATGGTCGTCGGCTATCGCGTGTCGCCGACCAGCTATCGCATCGCCCGCGCCTTGAACATGCTCAAGACCGACGTCTATGCCTTGCCCAATATCCTGGCGCGCGCCTGTGGCCTGGGCAACGACCTGCTCGTACCCGAACTGATGCAGGACGATTGCACGGCCGCGAATCTCGCCTCAGCCACGCTGGCTCTCATGCAGGACAGCGAGCGTCGCGGCCATGTCGTGGCCGCCTTTGAATTCCTGCATCAGCAATTGCGCGGCCAGCTTGAAGGCGAAGCCGCCGATCATGCCGCCGATGCGATTGCCGAACTGCTCGAAGCACCGGCCGCGACCGCGGCGGGTTGACCCCGGCCGTCGGCGGAACACACCATAGCGCCATGCCCCGCAAACGCCGCGTCACTGCCGAACTCGATCCTTCGCTGCTCGTCGCCGGCGTGGACGAGGCCGGTCGCGGACCACTGGCAGGACCGGTGGTGGTGGCTGCCGTCATTCTCGATGCAAGCAAACCCATCCGTGGTTTGAACGATTCCAAGCAACTCAACGAGGCGACCCGCGAAAAGCTCTATGACCGGATCATCGAGCGGGCCATCGCATGGAGTGTGGTCTTCGTGGAGCGGGAGGAAATCGACCGCATCAATATTTTCCAGGCGACGATGCAGGGCATGACGCGCTCGCTGCTCGGCCTGGCCACGCCCCCTGGCTATGCGCTGATCGATGGCAATCGCCTGCCCAGGCAGTTGCCCTGCCCGGCACAAGCAGTCGTCGGTGGCGACGCCACGGAGCCCGCGATCAGCGCAGCGTCGATCCTGGCCAAGGTCAGCCGCGACCGTCACATGGTCGCGCTCGATGCGCTTTTCCCCGGCTACGGTTTCGCGCGGCACAAGGGCTACAGCGTGCCCGAACATCTCGATGCCCTGACCCGCCTGGGCCCCTGCGAACACCATCGCCGCAGCTTCGCTCCTGTACGCATGCTGCTCGAACCCGAGCCCATGCTGACGAACGACTTGTTCGCCACGCTTTAAGCATCAACCGCACCAACCGCCCCCTGCCCTTCGGCCCGGGTAATGCGCGTGGCATCGCCGTATGATCCGCTCACACAGACCGATGCATGCAACCTTTTCCCACCTCGGCGCATCGGATGTAAGTGGACGCAAAGACGTCCCACCGCTTTCAAGGCAAGGACGCTCCTGCGGCAGCGTCGATGCGCTGTCGACTTTATCTGGCATCCAACGCGTTCACATGACGCAGGAGTTCTGCCATGACGCCCGACCAACTGCCTCAGGCGCCCGCTGCCTCCGAGCAAGATCCCGTTCCGCAAGTTGCCGAACCTGGCTTGCCGCTTGTTCATACCGATTACGATCGTCGGCCGTTGGCGGTCGAGCATCTGGAGCATTATCTTGATTTGAGGGCGGAGTATCAGAGGTTTCGGATTGGGTGAGGGTGCGTTGGGATTTTGCGTGTGCAGCCCGTCCTACTTCGTCATTCCGGCGAAGGCCGCTGGAAGCCGGTTTCGGCTGTGCTTGGTTCTTGCCTGTGTGTTCGGGCGACCGGGCCGCTTACGCAGCGGGCGTTTCGAACGCCTGCCGGCGTCCGAGTCACTTTCTCTTTGCTGGCCCAAAGAGAAAGTAACCCAAGAGAAATGGCCTGTGGATCAAGAGCTCTGAGCAGCATTGAGAGATAAAACCCTTCGGACCGCCTACTCGAACCGAATGGGGACACTTCTGGCGCTTCTGAGGTGCGCCGAATCTGTGCGCGAGGCGTCCTGGAGGTGAGGACTTAAGGTGTTCCTTCACTCTCGCCTACCCCTCTCGTCATTCCGGCGCAGGCCGGAATCTACTCCTCAGGCTCTCGCTCGTTAGGCAACGTGTCGCAAGCGGAAACGCTGAGGCATGGATTCCGGCCTGCGCCGGAATGACGAATAGGGGAGATTAGAGCGAGGTTGGAGGTCGATCTGTGCTCTTGGCAAGCGATGCGCAGCGAGCGGTCAGCTCTTCGGGCCCCCTCGGGAGCCGAGTGAGGCTTGGACGATCAGGCCCCGAAGGGGGACTCGGCAGGGACGCCGAGTCCTTTTCGACAGGACAGGGACGTCCTGTCGAAAAGCCCGGCCAAGCCTCACGGTCGCGCAGCGGCGGCGGACGCGGGGTGTCCTTTCTTTGGTTATCTTTCTTTGGACAAGCAAAGAAAGTAACTCGGCGACCGGTAGGTCGGCGAAACACGCCGCAGGCGACTTTCTCGCACGAACGCCAGGCCAGAGCGATGCACACTCAAGCGATAACCCAACACCGAAGCCACTGGTTCCCCGCCTACGCGGGGATGACGAGAGCGTGGCGCAAGGAAAACCTGAAAAGCGGCAACTCACCCCTTCCGCAACCGACTATGCCGATACCCATAAAACACATAAATCAGCATACCCACCGCCGTCCACCCCGCCAGCAACAACCAATTGGCCAGATTCATCTGCGCCAACAAAAACAGACAAACCACCACACCAAGCACACACACGACAGGCGCCGCCGGCACTCGAAACCCTCGCTTCAGATGCGGATGCGTGCGACGCAGAATCAACACGCCAATGCACACCGTGGAGAACGCCAACAACGTGCCCATCGAAAGCAAGTCACCCAGCAGGTTGAGCGGAAAGATCGCCGCCAACACGCCACCGATCACACCCACCAGCAAAGTGGTGCGGTGCGGTGTCTGATGTTCGCTGTGCACCGCATTGAAGAAGCGTGGCAACAGACCATCGCCGGCCATCGTGTAGAGAATGCGCGATAGTCCCAGATGCATGACCAGGATGACCGAGGTAAGACCAGCAACCGCGCCGATCTGCGTGACGATCTTCAGCCATCCCAACGCGGGATGCGCCGCCAGCGCGGTGGCTACCGGCTCGGCCGTACCCAACTGCGCATAGGGCACCAAACCGGTCAGTACTGCAGCGACGATGATGTAAAGCACCGTGCAGATGGACAACGAAATCAAAATCCCCGCCGGCACATTGAATTGCGGGTTACGGGTTTCCTGCGCCGCCGTCGCCACCGCATCGAACCCGATATAGGCGAAGAACACACTGGTGGCCGCGCGGAATACGCCTGACCAGCCATAGTGATCGCCGCCCTGGTTTGCCGGCACGAACGGATGCCAGAGGGACGGATCGATGTATTGCACGCCGAACAACACGAACAACAGCACCACCAGCACCTTGAGCACCACCACCACACTGGCAAACCAGGTCGACTGACGCGTACCGCGATAGAGCAGCAAGGTGAGCGCGGCCACGATCAGCAGCGCCGGCAGGTTGAGCCAGGCACCGGTCCATTGCAGGTGGCCGTCCTTGAAGCTCACCGGCGCGTCGGCCAGCACACCCGGCACGTGGATGCCGATGCTCTTGAGCAAACCCACTGCGTAGCCGGACCAGCCGACCGCCACCGACGAAACCGCCAGCAGGTACTCCGCCACCACGTTCCAGCCGATGAACCAGGCCAGCAGCTCACCGAAGGTGGCATAGGCGTAAACGTAGGCGCTCCCGGAGACGGGCAGCATGGCGGCGAACTCGGCGTAGCTCAGGGCCGCCAGCGCAGCGGCGAGGCCGGCCAGCACGAAGGACAGGGTCAAGGCCGGCCCGGCGTGCTCGGCGGCGGCCTGGCCGGTAATCACGAAGATGCCCGCACCGATTACCGCACCGACGCCCAACATGACCAACTGGGTAAGCCCCAGGGTGCGGCGCAGCGCGTTATCGCTCGAAAGCGAGGCCTCGACCGGCTTGACCGCAAAAAGTGAGCGTACCAGGGACATCCGCGTTCCTTTCCTATTTCGTAAACAACGAGGTTTAACCCTGAACCATGCCAGCCGGGGGCAGCGCTGACAACCCGTTTGCAAAGATGGCGGCATCCGGGCCACGCTTTGGTTAGCATGGCACCGGAGCCGTGCGTTTCGTTGAGCTGCTTTCAGGGGAGAGCCACAACCGTGCGTCTGGTCTGGATCGCGCTGGCCTTGCTCGGAATCCAGGCGTTATTCGCCTGGCATGGGCTGGGCGCACAAGAAGTCCTGGCGCGTTGTCTGTTTATCGCGATCCAATGCGTCGCCCTGGCGGCCATCGCCGCGCAGTACCGGCGCGACCCCACCCCGATCCGTGGGCTATGGCTGCTGCTGGCCCTGGCAGTCGGCATGCAGGTGCTGTGGGCGGGGACCAATTTGATCGCCCAGATCTACGGCGACCCGCACGGCTGGCTCACCTCCACGGGCGTCGTACTTTCCGGGCTCTACATGATCCCCTGCATGCTGATGATCGCGCGCTCCTTCGACCGCCGCGAACCCAAGGCGGTGCTGATCCTCGACCTCGCCCTTTCCGCAGAAGTCGGCGTGCTGCTGTGTGCTTTGGTATTTCGCATTATCGGCGGTGCCGGCGAGCCGACCTCGGCCGACATCTACGTGATCATCCACCATGCCGATGCCATCGATTTTTCGCTGTCGATCCTGACCCTACTGCGCATGCTGGGCATCCGCAGCGTACATGGCCGCTTTTTCTATTTCTGCTCGGCGGTTTTCCTGTGGATCAACGCGATTGCGGCGGCCATCTACAACCGCGTCGAACTGAGCGGCCTGCCACCCTGGAGCATGCCGATGATCGGGCTGGCCTACGTCGCCCTGGCGGCCGTGGTATCGCGACCGATCCCACGCTTCTTGCGGCATTACCGTCCGTCGCGTCGCATCACGCAAACCATCGTGTCGTTCGCGCCGGTGGTGACATCGCTGGCCGTGCTGCTGCTGGCGGTCAGTGTGTCGCGACTGAACTACATCCTGGGCATGATCGCCGCCGTCGCATCCGTGTTGCTGTACGCATTGCGCGTCGCGTTCATCCAGAGCCGCAATCAGGACATCCAGCGCATTGCGCAACTGAACAACCAGCGTCTGCAACAACAGGTAGGCCGCGATCCGTTGACCGGCATCGCCAACCGCAGCCTGCTCGATACGCGCCTGCCGGCGATCTGGCGCGACGGCGCGCGGCAAGGCAAGACCTGCGCCTTGCTGATGGTCGATATCGATTTTTTCAAGCAGTTCAACGATAGCCAGGGGCATCTGGCTGGCGACGAATGCCTGATCAAGGTCGCCACCGTGCTCGCGGCCAACGTAACCGCACCGCAAGGGCTGGTCGCACGTTATGGCGGCGAGGAGTTCGCGATCGTCCTGCCGGATGCGCACGAGGCGCAAGCGATCGAAGTGGCCGAACAACTGATCGAGGCGATCGAACGCATCGACATCCCGCATCCACAAAGCCCGCTCGGACGCATCACGGTGAGTATCGGCATTGCCACCCTGATATGCAGCAGCGAAGGCAGCGCTACCGTGTTGCTCGAAGCTGCCGACCAGGCCATGTATCGGGCCAAGGAGCTGGGTCGCAACCGGCATGAAACAACCGGCACGCCCGTGTTCGACCCTTCGCGAGCGCCTTGCGAACGCCCTGCGTCATGACGCCCGGGCCCCAACAACGAGGCCTGACAACGGGTCCTGACAATCGGCCAATGTCAATTCTTGCCCGCTCCCGAGCGCACCGCTAGGCTGGGCATCTATCTCGCGCGCACGCCATGTCCGTCAGTTTCGCTCACCTCCATTTGCACAGCGAGTATTCGCTGGTCGACTCGACTATCCGCATCAAGGGATTGGTCGCCGCCTGCGTGCGCGAGGGTATTCCGGCCGTCGCGCTGACTGACGACAGCAACATGTTCGCCCTGGTGAAGTTCTACAAGGCATGCAGCGCCGCCGGCATCAAGCCGATCGGCGGCAGCGACCTGTGGATCAGCGCACCGGACGACCCGCGCCCCTGGCGCCTGACCGTGTTGTGCCAGAACCGCGACGGCTACCTGAACCTGTCGCGGCTGATCTCGCGCGCCTGGCGCGACGGCCAGCACAACGGCAAGGCACTGGTCGACGCCCTCTGGCTCACTCCCGATACCTCGCATGGCTTGATCGCCGTGCTCGGGCGCGAAAGCGAAGTCGGTCGCATCGCCTTGAATCAGGGCGTCGATGCGGCGGTGGCCAAGCTGCGTCCCATGACGCGCCTGTTCCCGGACCGCCTGTATCTGGAACTGACGCGTTGCGGACGCGAAGGCGAGGAAAACTGGAACGCCGCCGCACTCGCCGTCGCCGCCGAGCTGAACCTGCCGGTGATCGCCAGCAACGACGTGCGCTTTCTCAAACGCGACGATTTCGAGGCGCACGAGGCACGCGTTTGCATTCACCAGGGTCGCGTGCTCGCAGACCCGAAGCGCCCGCGCGACTACAGCCAGGAGCAGTACCTCAAGACGCCAGGCGACATGGCGACGCTGTTCGCCGATATTCCCGAGGCGCTGGAAAACACCCTCGAACTGGCCAAGCGTTGCAACCTGGAACTGAGCTTCGGCACGTATTACCTGCCCGATTTCCCGGTACCGGCGGGCCATGACCTGTCCAGCTACATCCGCGAGATCTCCCGCGAAGGGTTGAGGGAGCGCCTGGCGCATGCGCCGCTGGCCGATGGCTGCACCCTGGCCGACTACGAAGCGCGCCTGGAACGCGAGCTGGACGTCATCATCAAGATGGGCTTCCCCGGCTACTTCCTGATCGTGTCGGACTTCATCAACTGGGGTAAGCAGCACGGCATTCCGGTAGGCCCGGGACGCGGCTCGGGTGCCGGTTCGCTGGTCGCCTGGGTGCTGAAGATCACCGATCTCGATCCCTTGCAGTTCGCCTTGCTGTTCGAGCGATTCTTAAATCCCGAACGCGTATCGATGCCCGACTTCGATATCGACTTCTGCATGGATCGCCGCGACGAGGTCATCGACTACGTGTCGCGCAAATACGGCCGCGACCACGTCAGCCAGATCATCACCTACGGCTCGATGGCGGCCAAGGCGGTGCTGCGCGATTCCGGCCGCGTGCTCGGCATGGGCTATAACGCGGTCGACAAGATCGCCAAGCTGATTCCCGCGCGTCCACTCGACCTGACCCTGTCGTGCGCACTCGGTCGCAGCGAAAAGGCGCAGAAAGAACCCGATCGCGTCGTCAAGGAATTCTGCGAGCTGTACGAGCAGGACGAAGAAGCACGCACGCTGATCGACCTGGCGCTGAAGCTCGAAAGCCTCACGCGTAATGCCGGCAAGCACGCCGGTGGCGTGGTGATCGCACCGACACCGTTGACCGATTTCGCCCCGCTGTACTGCGAACCGGGCGGCGGCGGCGTGGTGACCCAATACGACAAGGACGACGTCGAGGCGGTCGGCCTGGTGAAGTTCGACTTCCTGGGCCTGCGTACGCTGACCATCATCGATTGGGCGGTGAAGGCGATCAATCTGCGTCGCGCGAAAACCGGCGAAGCGCTGCTCGACATCGCCACGCTGCCGCTCGATGACGCGTACACCTACGATCAGGTATTCAAGAAAGCGCAGACGGTAGCGGTCTTCCAGTTCGAATCGGCCGGCATGCAGCGCATGCTCAAGGACGCCAAGGCGGACCGCTTCGAGGACCTCATTGCGCTCGGCGCGCTGTATCGCCCCGGCCCGATGGACCTGATTCCAAGCTTCGTGGCGCGTAAGCACGGACGCGAGGAAGTCCAATACCCCGACCCGCGCGTCGAGCCTGTCCTGAAAGAGACCTACGGCATCATGGTCTATCAGGAGCAGGTGATGCAGATGGCGCAGATCGTGGGCGGTTACTCGCTCGGCGGCGCCGACCTGCTGCGCCGCGCGATGGGTAAGAAGAAAGTCGAGGAAATGGCGAAGGAGCGCGCCAAGTTCCGCGAGGGCGCGGCCAAGGACGGGCTCACCGGCGACAAGGCCGATGCCATCTTCGACTTGATGGAAAAATTCGCCGGCTACGGCTTCAACAAGTCGCACGCCGCCGCCTACGCCCTGGTCTCCTACCAGACCGCCTGGCTGAAAGCGCACTACCCCGCCGAGTTCATGGCCGCGACGATTTCGTCGGACATGGACAACACCGACAAGGCGGTCACCTTCCTCGACGAATCGCGGGCGATCGGCCTGACCATCCAGCCGCCGGATGTGAACGCCTCGCAGTTCATGTTCGTTGCGGTCGAGCCCAAGGTCATCCAATACGGCCTGGGCGCGATCAAGGGCGTCGGCGAAGGCGCCTGCGAGGCCATCGCCGAAGAACGCCGTCGCGGTGGTGTCTACAAGGACCTGGCCGACTTCTGCCGCCGTGTCGATGGCAGCAAGCTCAATCGCCGCGTGCTCGAAGCGCTGATCTACTCCGGCGCGCTGGATGCGCTGGCGCCCAACCGCGCCAGCCTGATGGCGCAGCTGCCCAATGCGATGAAGGCGGCCGAGCAGCATCTGCGCGACAAGCAATCGGGCCAGAACGACATGTTCGGGGCGATGATGGAGTCGGTGGCGCCAGTCGTGCAGATCGACCTGCCCACCGTGCCCGAGTGGCCGCTGGAGCAGAAGCTGCAGGGCGAGCGCGACACCTTGGGACATTACCTGTCCGGCCACCCCACCGACCCCTGGCGGGACGAGCTGGCGCAGTTGTCGACCTGCCCGCTGGGCGAGATTCCCGACCGCTACCAGCCACCCAAGCCGCGCAAGAACGACAACGACGACGGCAACCGCTTCCGCCGCGGCCCGGACACGCCCTGGACCGTAGCCGGCATGGTCACGGGCCTGCGCAAACGCGGCGACAGCGATGCCTTCGTGCGGCTGGAAGACGGCACCGGCATTATCGAAGTGAGCTTTTTCGGCGAGCTATATCAACAGGTCGCCCCCCTGCTCACCCGCGATGAGATGCTGGTGGTCGAAGGCGGCCTGCGCATCGACGATTTCTCCGGCGGCGGCTTCCAGTTGCGGGCCCGCAGCGCCTGCTCCCTGAGCGACGCCTGCCGCCGCTACGCCCGCCTGCTGCAGCTCAAGCTCAACGGCATCCAGCCCAGCTTCGTCGAGGACCTGCGCCACGTCCTGGCCGGCTTCCGCAACGGCCGCACCACCGTGCTCCTGCGCGGCTACCACAACCAGAACGCCCAGGCGGACCTGGAGCTGGGTGAGGAATGGCGTGTGGACGCGATCCCGGCGCTGCTGCGGGCGGTGCGTGGGATGCCAGGGGTCGAGGCGGCCCGGCTGCGGATCGTCAAGACGCAGGATCAGTAAAGCCGCTCGCTGCGCTCGCTGGAAAGGGTGAAGAGTAAAGAGGAAGGGCAAAGGCAGCGGATTTGCAGACTTATCCCCCTTTACAGGCCGCGCAGCGGCCGGCCTTACCCTTTCCAGCGAGCGCAGCGAGCGGCTTTCCCTACCGTACGGTCCCGTTCCCGCGAACCGCCCCCACCCAGCTATACTGCGCCGCTTCTGTGCCACAAACACCTGCGAATGAACCCTAACTTCCTTGATTTCGAACAACCCATAGCCGAGCTGGACGCGAAGATCGAAGAGCTTCGTCACGCCAGTCACGGACAGGCGTTCAACATCGAGGAAGAGGTCGGCCGGCTGCGCGAAAAGCTCAAGACCAAGACCGCCGATATCTTCCGCAACCTGACGCCCTGGCAGATCACCCAGCTGTCGCGTCACCCGGGCCGTCCCTACACGCTCGACTACATCGGCGTGATCTGCGAGGAATTCCACGAACTGGCCGGCGACCGCGCCTATGCGGACGACGCGGCGATCGTCGGCGGCCTGGGCCGCATCAACGGCCGTCCGGTGATGATCATCGGCCACCAGAAAGCCCGCGATACCAAGGGCAAGGTGCGTCGCAATTTCGGCATGCCGCGCCCCGAGGGCTATCGTAAGGCGCTGCGCCTGATGAAGATGGCCGAGCGCTTCGGCCTGCCCCTGCTGACCCTGATCGACACCCCCGGCGCCTACCCCGGCGTGGGTGCGGAAGAGCGCGGCCAGAGCGAGGCGATCGCACGCAATCTGCTGGAAATGTCCGAGCTGAAGGTGCCGATCATCTGCACCGTCATCGGTGAAGGCGGCTCGGGCGGCGCGCTGGCGATCGGCGTGGGCGACCGTACGGTCATGCTGCAGTACTCGACCTATTCGGTCATCTCGCCTGAAGGCTGCGCGTCCATCCTGTGGAAGAGCGCCGATAAGGCCAAGGATGCCGCCGAGGCGCTGGGCCTGACCGCCCCGCGCCTGCTCGAGCTCGGCCTGGTCGACAAGGTCGTACGCGAACCGCTCGGCGGCGCCCATCGCAACCCGCAGTCGATGGCGGTACGCCTGAAGGCCGTGTTGATGAACCAGCTCGATGAGCTGGAAGCCATGCCGGTGAAGGACCTGCTCGAGCAACGCTACAAGCGCCTGCGCAGTTACGGCGCGTACACCGAGTAAGACGGTGACCGGGGTCCGCGGCCTCGCTCATATCAATCTGCATGCACCTGCAGCGCTGATCGAACGCGTACGCGAGTTTTATATCGACATCATCGGTCTGCGGGACGGCCCTCGCCCCGCTTTCCGGTCCAAGGGCTACTGGCTCTACGCGGGCGATACCGATGTGCTGCACCTGAGTGTCTATTCGGGTGACGAGGGACCCCATACCACCGGATGGATCGACCACATCGCCTTCAGCTGTACCGATCTTGCCGGAACCTGCCAGCGTCTCGATCATGCGGGCATTCCCTACCGGCTCGACACGGTCGCTTCGCTGAACCAGATGCAGCTGTTTGTGCGCGACCCGGCCGACATCGTCGTCGAACTGAATTTCCCCATCGACTTGTACAAAGGCTGATCACAAGTCGCGCTACCATCGTCGCCAATGTCATCGGATGAACGATCATGGCCAACGAACACGCCACCAAGCTCGCCGTACTGATCGACGCGGATAACGCGCAGCCGGCGATTGCCGACGGCTTGCTGGCCGAGGTGGCCAAGTACGGCACCGCGCACGTAAAGCGTGCGTATGGCGACTGGACCAGCAATCATCTCAAGGGCTGGAAAGAACAGTTGTTGACGCAATCGATCCAGCCGATCCAGCAATTCGGTTACACCAGCGGCAAGAACGCGACCGATTCGGCGATGATCATCGATGCGATGGACTTGCTCTACTCGGGCCGTTTCGACGGTTTCTGCATCGTCTCCAGCGACAGTGACTTCACCCGGCTGGCCGCGCGCATCCGCGAATCCGGCTTGATCGTCTATGGCTTCGGCGAGCGCAAGACACCTGATCCGTTCGTCGCCGCCTGCGACAAGTTCATCTACACCGAAATCCTGATTGCCAAGCCCGACGAAGAGCAGCCGTTGAAGCCGCGCACGGCTACGGACCTCAAACGCGACGTCAACCTGGTCAACCTGTTGCGCAATGCAGTCGACGCGGCATCGGACGATGACGGCTGGGCAGGCCTGGGTGGCGTCGGCTCGATCATTACCAAGCAGCGCCCGAACTTCGATTCGCGCAGCTATGGCTACGGCAAGCTCAGTGAGCTGATCACCGCGACCACGTTGTTCGAGATGGATCGCCGCAGCCCGGGCGACGGCCGTCCGAAAGTCATCTACGTGCGCAACAAGACCAAAGCCGCCAAGCCCGAAGCGTGAGCCCGACCGATCTATCCGCCACATTGCGCGCGGCGCTGGCAGCGCATCCTGAAGGCGAACTCTGCGTCGCATTCAGCGGCGGCCCCGATTCGACCGCGCTGCTGCACGCGTTAGCGCAATTGCCCGAAGCGCACAAGCGCGGCTTGCGCGCACTGCATGTCGACCACGCATTGCATCCCCAAAGCGCGCACTGGGCGATGCAGTGCGAAGCCATTTGCACTGCATGGCAAGTCGAGCTGCGCATTGTGAAGGTGCACGTCGAGCGTGCATCGGGCGACGGCATCGAGGCCGCCGCGCGCAAGGCGCGTTATGCCGTCCTCGCCAAGGCGCTGCGCGACGGTGAGCGCCTGCTGCTTGGCCATCATCGCGACGATCAAATCGAAACCGTGTTGCTCAAGCTGCTGCGCGGAGCCGGGCCGGAAGGACTGGGCGGCATGCGTGCGCAGCGCGAACTCGGCCGCGGTATCTTGTGGCGTCCGCTGCTGGACCTGCCGCGCAAGACGCTGCTCGACTACGCTGCCGCACATGGGCTTGGTTTCGTCACCGACCCCTCCAACGATGACCGTCGCTATTCGCGCAACCGCCTGCGTCACGAAGTGCTGCCGGTGCTTGCCGCGCATTGGCCACACGCCGGCGACGCCATCGTGCACAGCGCACGCCTCAGCCGGGCCGCAGCCGATGCGCTGGCTACGCAATGGCAAACCGCGCTGAGCACGCTGCTCGATCCGTCGACGCAAAGCCTCGACGCCGACGGATGGAGCCGGCTTGCTCCGGCATTGCGCGAACCCCTGCTCGATCACTGGCTGCACGAACGCGGCTGCACCGCGCCCACCACGGCACAGCGCGTGCAGATCGAGCGGCAGATTCATGCGCGCGAAGGCCGGGTACCCTGCATCCGCTGGAGCGGCACCGAGTTGCACGTCTGGAAAGGACGGCTTTGGGCACGCCAGCCGCCGCCCTCTTTCGACCCGCAATGGGAGTCGCCCTGGCACGGCGAACCGCTCACCCTGCCCGATGGCGGCAGGCTGACGCTCTCTTCGCCCGTGGCACTGTCGCGCCCCCTTACGGTACGCCTGCGCCGCGGTGGCGAGCGCCTGCGCCCAGTCGGCGACACGCATACGCGCGAGCTGCGCGATCTGTTCCAGCAAGCCAATCTGCCGCCCTGGCAACGGACCGCCTGCCCGTTGATCTACGACGGCGAGACCTTGCTTGCCGTGGCCGATCGTTGGTTCGATGCACAGGGCAACACCTTCTTCGAAGCCATCGGCAGCAAACCTTGCTGGCAGCCCGTTTAAGGCCTGCACCACGCTTTTTCGATTGATTCCGGCGCGCCTGTGCGCTAGTTTTGCGGCCCATGGCCAAGCCCGCTCCCGCCGCCCCCGAAACCAACACGCCTGCCGATTTCGAGCACTCGCTGGACGAGCTCGAACAACTGGTCGCGCGAATGGAAGGCGGCGAGATGAGCCTGGACGAATCGCTCTCCTCGTTCGAGCGCGGCATCGGCTTGTATCGCCATTGCCAGCAGGCCCTGGAAAAGGCCGAACTGCGCGTGCGGTTGCTGCTGGACCCCGAAGCCCCCGATCACGCCGAACCGTTTGAACCCGAACTCTGAGCTTGGCCCGGCCCTGCAAGCACTGATCCGCCGAGCCGACGAGGCCCTGGCGCAGGCGCTGCCCGCCGAACATCTGCCACCCGAACCGCTGCATCGCGCGATGCGTTACGCCGTGCTTGGCGGCGGCAAGCGGCTGCGCCCCCTGCTGGTCTACGCGGCCGGTGCCGCGTTGGGCGAACATGGCGCGGTACTGGATGCGCCAGCCTGCGCGGTCGAGCTGATCCATGCCTATTCGCTGGTGCACGACGACCTGCCGGCCATGGACGACGATGCCATGCGACGGGGCCGTCCCACCTGCCACATCGTGTTCGGCGAAGCGATGGCGATCCTGGCCGGCGATGCCTTGCAGGCGCTGGCGTTCGAATTGCTCGCGCACGACATTCACGCCACCAACGGCATCGAGATGCTGCGCGTGCTCGGCCGCGCCTGCGGTGCCGAAGGCATGGCCGGCGGGCAAGCGCTGGACCTGGCTGCGGTGGGGCGCAAGCTCGAACTGCACGAGCTGGAACACATGCATGCCTGCAAGACCGGCGCCCTGATTCGCGCCTCGGTACGGCTGGGTGCGCTGGCTGCCGGCGCCGACGAGGACACCCTCGACGCGCTGGATCGCTATGCCCATGCGGTCGGCCTGGCTTTTCAGGTGCGCGACGACATTCTCGACGTGGAAGGCGAATCGGCGGTGATCGGCAAGACCGCCGGCAAAGATGCCGCGGCGGACAAACCCACCTTCCCATCGATCATCGGGCTCGATGCATCGCGTCATCGGCTGGACGAGTTGATTCATGCCGCCCTTGCCGCCATTAAGCCGTTTGGCGAACGCGCTGTCCTGCTCGATGAGCTGGCCCGCTACGCCGCCGCCCGCCATCATTAGCGGAACGCGCCCCTCCCGGTCGCCCCGACCGGCACGTCGAGCGTTCCCGGTTCAGACGCATAACAGGGTTCCCCGATGAAACAGCGCTATCTCGCCTTTACCCTCGCCGCACTCCTGGCCGGCATGGGGCCTCTGGCCACACTGCACGCCGACACCGCTACCGCACTGCCCGATTTCAGCGGTGCCTGGCGCCTGGACGACACCAATAGCGACAACGAGGCCGCCGTCACTAAGCTGCTGCAGGACGAAAGCCAGAGCGAACAGAACGCCAGCGATCAGCAGGCACCGGCCGCCACACCTTCGCCGACCGAGCACGCTGGCCTGCACGGCCGCCGTGGTGGCGGTGGCCATAAAAAGGACAAGGACGACAAGAAGACCGACGACGAGCCGGCCAAGCCGCGCGAGTATCCGTTGCCGCCGACATTGAAAACCGATTCGGTGCTGCTGATCCAACAGGACAGCAAAAGCGTGCAGGTGCGACTGAACAGCGGCGACACCCTGAACGGCCGTCTGGACGGCCAGAGTCAACAATCGCTCAATGGGGCCGCCATCGTGCGCAGCCACAACGAGGCCGGCAAGCTGATCATGCAGTTTCAGTTCTCCGACGGCTCGACCTTGCAGCAGACCTGGGAACTGTCGGCCGACAAGCATCGCCTGACCGTGTCCGAACAGTGGAAACCGTTCGGCCTGCAGCAGCCGGTGTATTTCAAGCGCAGCTACGTCGGGTTGGGTTGATGTTCCCGTAAAAAAAAGGGGACCCTCAGGTCCCCTTTTTCGTGTTACTTGATAAACCTCAGCGTAAACGGATACCGATACCGCACGCCTTCGTTAGCCTTTACCGCGGCAACGATCGTCAGTACCAGCCACGCAATGCCGACGATGAAACCGACCGGTCCGGCGATAAAGATGCCGATGCCGAAGGTGATCACGGTCAGGATCAACAACACCACGCAGATGATCGCCACGGTGATATTGAAGTTCAGTGCTTCCTTGGCCTGATCGTTGACGAAGGGCATCGTGTCTTTCTTGATCAGCCAGATGACCAGCGGGCCGATAAAGCAGCCCCAGCCGAACCACGGGCCGGTAAGAATGCAGCCTGCCAGTGCCGACAGGTGGGCGAACAAGGCCCACTGCCTTTCCTCGCTGCTGGGAACAGCCGCGTCCTCGACGATGGGACCTTGCGACGGCGGCGGTACGGCGGACTCGGGTGGGACGCTCATGCCAATCTCCTGGCTTCTCAGCCATGCTTGCCGGTGTAGGCCAGATGCTAGCAAGCGACTCGCAGGTTTTTAATAGCTCTTCCGGCACCTCGCCGCCCGTTCACTGGCCTACTCGCCGGCGATCGTCATCCGCTCCAGCAGGATCGAACCGGTGAGCAGGTGCGAGCGCGGATCTACGTCCGAGCCGACCGCAACGATATTGGCGTACATATCGCGCAGGTTGGCCGCGATGGTGATTTCCTCGACCGGATAGACGATCTGGCCGTTTTCGACCCAGAAACCGGACGCGCCACGCGAATAATCGCCGGTAACGGTCGACACGCCCTGCCCCATCACTTCGGTGACCAGCAGGCCGGTGCCCAGACGCTTGAGCATCCCGGCAAAATCGTCGCCCGCACCGCCGGCATGACCCGGCTGCACGATCAGGTTGTGAATGCCGCCAGCATTGCCGGTCGAACTCAGGCCCAGCTTGCGCGCCGAATAGCTGCCCAGCACATATCGCTGCAGCACGCCGTTCTCGATCAGGCTGCTATCGACGGTGGTCACGCCCTCGGCGTCGAAGGCCGCCGAGCCGTGGCCGCCGCGCAAATGGGGCCGCTCGACGATCGTCATCCAGGACGGCATCACCTGTTTGCCGGCGTGATCGAGCAGGAAGCTGGCCCGGCGATACAGCGAGCCGCCACTGACCGCCGCGATCAAATGACCGATCAGGCCACGCGCCACTTCCGGCGCAAACAGCACCGGGCATTGACGCGTCGACAAACGTTGCGCGTTGAGCCGAGCGAGCGTGCGTTCGGCGGCCATGTCGCCCAGCGATTGCGCGCTCGCGAAATGCTTGGCAGACCGCTGGGTGTCGTACCAGTAATCGCGCTGCATGCCGTCGTCGGTTCCGGCGATCAGGGCCACCGAGAGGGAATGACGCGTGCCCCGCTCGCGACCGACAAAACCGTGTGAATTGGCGTAGACGGACAGGCTCTGGCCCATCTGCACGCTGGCACCGTCGGAATTGGTGATGCCGGCATGCGCGCGGCCGGCCGCTTCGATCTCGATGCCTAAGGCAATCGCTTCGGGCGTATCCACGTCCCAGGGATGCCACAGATCCAGCTCGGGGAAGGCATGCGCCATGCGGGAAGCGTCCGCCAGCCCGGCGGCCGGATCTTCCTCGGTGTAGCGCGCGATCGCGCAGGCCTGGTCAAGCGTGGCCTGGATCGAATCCGGGTTCAGGTCGGCGGTGCTGGCCGACCCTTTGCGCTGGCCGAAATACACGGTGAGGCCAAAACCCCGGTCGCGGGTATGCTCGACCGTCTCCACCTCGCCCAGGCGCACATTCACGCTCAGGCCCACGTCAATATTCGCAGCGACCTCCGCCTGGCTGGCACCGGCCGCCCGCGCCCGCCGGATCACGTCCTCGGCCAGTTCGGCCAGACGGTCCAGTTCCTGGGGGCTGCGGTCCTGCGGATGGGCAAGCTGGGTCACGTGCGGGTTCCTTGAGCGTAAACGGCTAGAATAGGCAACTTAAGCGCCGGTTGTCAGATATGGGGGCAGCCGGCTTCAAAGCAAAGAGCACATTCGATGGCACTCCATCCAGGGATCTACCGCCACTACAAAGGCCAGCACTATCGCGTGCTGGGCGTGGCCAGACATAGCGAAACCCAAGAGGAGCTGGTGGTTTACCAGGCGCTCTACGGCGAGTTCGGATTGTGGGTGCGCCCAGCAGCTATGTTCATCGAGCAGGTGGAAGTCGATGGCCGCAGCCTGCCGCGCTTTGCTTTCGAACGTGCCGAAGCGGCCCCGGCCGCAACGGCACATGACGATGTCCAGGAAACACCGTGAACCGCAATTACACTGAAGACCCCGATCACGATTACGGCCCGAGCCGCACGCAGCAGCGTCGCGATGCGCTGGCCGTGCTTGCGCTCGCCAATCAGCTGATGGAGCTGCCGCCCAGCAAGCTGGCCAGGCTCAACCTGCCCGATGACGTGATGCGCGAGATCGACAACACGCGCCGCATCACCGCGCACATCGCACGCAAGCGCCAGCTGGCGTTTCTGGCCAAGGTGATGCGTCGCCATGATGACGAAGCGTTCGCCGATGCACGCGCTGCGCTGGGTGAAAACCGGGAGCGACAGCGGCAGGAAACCGCCGCGATGCATCGCCTTGAAGCCGCGCGCGAGCGTTTGTTGAACGATGAGGGCGATACTGCGCTGGGTGAGCTGATCGCGCAGCACCCGAATGTCGATCGTCAGCATCTGCGTTCGTTGATTCGTCAGGCGCGTACCGAGCGCGACAGCAATAAGCCGCCGCGTGCGTTCCGGGAAATCTTTCAGTTGCTGAAGGATCTGGCGGCGCAGGAAGGCGAAGACGACGCACCAGATAACGACGTCGCTCCCTGATCTTGTAGGAGCGACTTCAGTCGCTCCTACAACGTATCGAACTGCCCACAAAAATCATCCGGCGACACCAGGCAATCATGGCGTCGACACAGCCGGCTTTCGCCGATACTCGCGCCAAATGCCGAACTCATGACCGCCAGCCCGGCCACGCTGCGCTCGATCGCTCGCCTGTCGTCCTCACGATATCGACAAGCAGCGCAGCGCGGCACGGGAACTGGCGCCGCGGTTACGACCCCAACCTCGTTACTGCCCCAAGCCATTCCAGTACCCGGCAAATACGTGAGCGGACAGCACATAGCCGATCACGATATTGATCGCGACGCCTGCCGTGAATGCGACAAACGGTTTCCAACCAGTGGCGCTCAGTGAACGCAACCGCGTCGTCAGGCCGATACTGAGGAAGCAGAAGATAAACGCCCAGGTGCGCAATGCGGTGATCGGCGCGACCAGATCCGGTGTGACGACCTTGCGGTATTCGGCGAGCGAATAGTGACTGGCAATCCAGGTCACCAAAGCAGAGGCGATCACGAAGCCGATCACGAACTTTGGAAAGCGCGCCCAGATATCGCGTACATCCGCCTTCGCCTTGACGCCGGTCTCGGCAGTATCCCAACGCGTCGTAGCCACCCAGGCCAGCGCGAACGCCCAGATACCAATCCAGATATCGCGGCCCACGACTTTCATCAGAGTGAACGCTTGCACCGAAGCATCCGGCGCCCCGGCAATCGCCCCACCGGCATGCTTGGCGACGTCGCCATAGGCTTGTGCGGCGGCAATACCCGCAGCATCGGCAAACTCCGAAGTACCGATCCACGCACCCGCCACGCCGGTCGACAACCCCAGCGAACGCGAGGCGAACGGCAACACGAAGATCATCACGATGGCCCAGAGAATCACCAGCGTAATCGCCACCGATGCCTGTTCGCGCTTGGCGCGCACGGCACCGGCAATCGCAATCGCGGCCGACACGCCGCACACGGCACCGCCGACGCCAAGCACTGCGGCGAAGCGCTTATCGAGCCCCAGCGCCTTGCCGGTAAGAAAGATCGCGAAGAACGTCACCAACGACACGATCGTCGCCTGCCCCACCGCCACTGGGCCGGCCCAGACAAACAGCGTCAGCGGCAAGGTCGCACCGAGCAGCACGATACCGACCTTGATGTAGAACTCCACGCGCAAGCCAGCCAGAAACCATTCGGGCAGACGCACCGTATTGGACACCACCAGGCCCAATACGAGGGCAACCAGCGGCGGCTCCAGATTGAAATGCGAAGCTTGCGCCCAGGCGCCCACTTCGAAGATCACCACCGCGGTGACAAAAAGAATCAGGAACGACGGCAGGAAATGCGCAAGCCGTTGCCCCAGCACGGCCAGCCCCGTACCGAACAACAAGGCGAACAGCGCAAACAGCGCAACATAATTCGGCAGGTGCGCGACTACATCGCTGGCCGCCTGGCCGATCTCGGTCCATTTGGTCGGTGCGGCCGCCAGCCACTTGATGCTGCTGCCGGACGCGAACAACGCCCAGGCCACGATGATCAGCGCCAGGCCCAGCCAAACCGACCACCAGTCTTCGTTGGAGAACAAACCGCCGCGCTGACTGCGCGCCTTGTCCGCCTGCACGGAATGCGCCGCCTCAGGCAGGGTTGAAGTCACTTCGCTCATGTCGACGCCTCTGCATGGATTAGCGTCGGCGTAACCATCTGTCCCCCTGACGGGCGGCACGCGGGCCGCCGATAACACGCCGACTCCATCCGACTCTCGGCCAAGCCCTGCGCAAAGCGAAATGACTTTGTGCTCTATCTTTATATCCCAGGCAGCAAAAGGCCCCGCCGATCGCTCGACGAGGCCTTCAGGTAGACGTCTGGACGTCCGTTCAGGACGCCGTGCCGCCCACCGTCATGCTGTCCACGCGAAGGGTCGGCTGGCCGACGCCGACCGGCACGCTCTGGCCGTCCTTGCCGCACACGCCCACGCCTTCGTCCAGCGCCAGATCGTTGCCGATCATCGACACGCGGGTCAGCACGTCCGGACCGCTGCCGACCAGCGTGGCGCCCTTGACCGGGCGGGTGATCTTGCCGTCTTCGATCAGGTAGGCCTCGGAGGCGGAGAACACGAACTTGCCGTTGGTGATGTCGACCTGGCCGCCACCGAAGTTCACCGCATAAAGGCCCTTCTTGACCGAGCGGATGATTTCCTGCGGATCGTGCTGGCCGGCCAGCATGTAGGTGTTGGTCATGCGCGGCATCGGCAGTTGCGCGAACGACTCGCGACGACCGTTGCCGGTAGGCGCCATGCCCATCAGCCGCGCATTGAGCTTGTCCTGCATATAGCCCTTGAGGATGCCGTCCTCGATCAGCGTGGTGCACTCGGTCGGCGTACCTTCGTCGTCGATGCTGAGCGAGCCACGGCGGCCCTGCAGGGTGCCATCGTCGACCACGGTGACGCCCGGTGCGGCGACGCGCTGGCCGATGCGTCCGGCAAAGGCCGAACTACCCTTGCGGTTGAAGTCGCCTTCCAGGCCGTGGCCAATCGCTTCGTGCAGCAGGACGCCCGGCCAGCCGGGACCGAGCACGACCGGCATCGAGCCGGCGGGGGCATCGACCGCGTCGAGATTGACCAGGGCCTGGCGCACCGCCTCATCGGCAAAGGCCATGGCGCGGCCGTTCTCGATCAGCTCGCGATAGCCATAGCGTCCGCCGCCACCGGAGTGACCCTGTTCGCGGCGACCGTTCTGTTCGGCGATCACCTGCACGTTCAGGCGCACCAGGGGGCGCACATCGGCAGCCAGCGTGCCATCCGAACCGGCCACCAGGATCGTGTCCATCGATGCGGCGAGGCTGACGATAACCTGCTTGACGCGCGGGTCGCGCGAGCGGGCATAGGCGTCCACTTCGCGCAACAAGGCGATCTTGTCCGGGTTAGGCAGGCTCTCGATCGGGTCGATCGCCGGATACAGCGCCTTGGCGCCATGCAGCGCGAGCGGCCGGCCGGCGCCGTTGCCGTCCTGGGCGATGGCACGCGCAGCGCGCGAGGCATCCAGGAGCTGCGGCAGCACGATCTCGTCCGAATAGGCAAAACCGGTCTTTTCACCGCTGATGGCGCGCACGCCAACGCCCTGCTCGATCGAATGTGTGCCGTCCTTGACGATGCCCTCTTCCAGCAGCCACGACTCGTTACGCGAATGCTGGAAATAAAGGTCCGCCGCGTCGATCGACGGCCCCATCAGCTGCGCGAACACGCGCTCGAGGTCGCCGGTGGCAAGGCCACCCGGGGTCAGCAGTCGGCTTGTGGCCTGGGCAATGGGAGAATCCATGTGGCTCGCGGTCGCTCGTATAGGGTTTACGGAATATGGGGCACCGGCGGCCGGCTTTAAAGCCGCCCGGCCGTGCAGTATGCCAGGGCAGGAAACGGCTACCATGCGTGCACAAACCGTGAAGGAACACCGAATGAGCGATTCGTCGAAACGAGATTTCCTGCACCACGTGGTGGACCAGGCCAAGGCGCCGGTCGGGGAAGCTCGGGAGCTGTTGAAAAAGGATGGCCACCTGCGTGGCAGCCAGACCGGCGTCAGCACGGTCATTGCGCTGTCGCTGGGTTTTCTGTGCCTGCTGGGCGTGCTGGCGTTTCATTACCCCCAATATCTGACAACGCCGGAACTGCGCCACAAGTATTCCGTCGATCTGTTGCGCCACCTGCTGTTTGGCGGCCTGTTGATCGCCGGCGGTATATCGCTGGGCAACGTGATCTTGAACCGTCGCCGCAATCTGAATCTGATCGCCTTCGCCATGGTGATCGTGGCCACCGCGATGGGCGGCTCGCGCGTGCCGGTGGAGAACTTCCCGGATCACACGCCGTATATCGGGCTGGACTGGTTCATCCTGGATCTGCTGGGCTCGACGCTGATCTTTGTCGCGATCGAAAAGCTGTTTCCGCTCTACAAAGGCCAAGCGGTCTTTCGCAAGGAATGGCAGACCGACCTGAAACACTTTGCAGTCAATCATTTCATCGTCGGCCTGATCCTGCTGGTGGTGAACTTCCTGCTGCACCACTTGTTCGGCTGGCTGCAGAGCAGCAGCTTCCAGCAGTACGTGCAACATATTCAGTTCGTGCCGCAGTTGCTGCTATGCGTCCTGGTCGCCGACATGGCGCAGTACTGGACACATCGTGCGTATCACGAGGTGCCATTTCTGTGGCGCTTCCACGCAGTGCATCACAGCGTAAAGACGATGGACTGGCTGGCCGGCTCGCGCCAGCACATGCTCGAGCTGGTCTTTACCCGCGTATGCGTGCTGGCACCGTTGTACATCCTTGGCTTCAGCGAAGCGGTGATGAATGCGTACATCATCGTGGTCGGCTTCCAGGCGGTGTTCAACCACGCCAATGTGCATCTGCCGTGGGGACCGCTGAAGTATGTGATCGTGACGCCGAATTTCCACCACTGGCATCACGCCTCGGACGACGAGGCGATCGACAAGAACTATGCCGCGCATTACGCGTTTCTGGATTACTTCTTCGGCACGGCGGTGAAATCGACGAAGAAGTTTCCGGAGAAATACGGCGTGGTCGGCGATTACATGCCCGACGGCTTCGTGCGGCAGCAGATGTTTCCGTTTAACGGGAGCACGAAGGCAGTGGAGCCCGAGGCTTGAGGTGCGAATAACCGCTCTTTTGTGGGAGCGACTTCAGTCGCGACAATCGTGCTTTAAGGCCCGTCCTTGTCGCACCTGAAAGGAGCCTCGAATAACCTCCTACTCGTCATTCCGGCGTAGGCCGGAATCCAGTGGCGTTATTGTTGGGTTTTCACGAAAAGTCATGAATACGCTCGCGAAAGCCGACAACCGAAGTCACTGGATCCCGGCCTACGCCGGGATGACGATAGGAAAACTGAGGTTGTCGAGGTTTCTTGAAGTCGCTCCGACAGCGTCAGCGAGACACGCTGGCCGCCTTCGCAGGTGCTGATGTACTTCCGGTTGTAGCAGGCTCCACCGCGCCCTTGTCCAGCGGCGCAATCACCGGCTTGTCCCAACTACCGCTGATGCGATAGCGCTTGCTGGCCGCATGATTCAGGCCGTGCCCCAGAATGCCTTGCACGACGACGCCAGCAGCCACGCCGATCGGACCGCCGACTACCGCGCCAACGACCGGCAGGCTGTTACCGATATGCGGAATCACCAGCACTTGCTGGTCATAATCCTTGGCGCGCAGACCGGTGCGGCCGGTGACCGTGATGGCCGCCGCGGGGCTCAGGATTTTCAGGTTGTCCGTGGTGGCATTGCCGTGCGCCAGCATGAAGTCGCCACTGATCGAGTCGAAGCCCAAGCCCTTGCCGAACACATCACCGAAATCGAGCGTGAGCCGGCGCGGCAACTCGAGGATGGACACCAGGCCGAACAAACGACCGACACCGGGAGCGACCTCGGGAATGCGGCCGGTGCTGACATTGACGCTCAACTTGCCGTCCATGTTGGCCAGATCCATGCCCGAGGGTGAACCCGGCCAGGTCGCATCGAGCTGCGCACTGGTCTTGCCGCCCGCGACCAGTCCCTGGTAACCGAACGCACCCAACATCTCGCCGAGATTCTCGGCGGCGAAGTCGATGCGCAAATGGGTATGGCTGTTGTTCGGCGTACCGTTCCAGTCGCCGCCCGCATTGATCTGCACGCTGTGCGCCTGCGTGCGCAGTTGGTCGATATGCAGCCCCTTGTCGGTCGGCCAGGTTTCCAGACGCGCCTCGCCGAGTTTCGCGTCGCCAAAACGCAGATCGCCGATCCATAGATGAAGCGGCGGCAAGGCCTTGGGATCGACACCGGTCACTTCGGGATGTGGCGTTGGCAGATTGGCATCATCCGCTGCCGTAGACGACTCGGCCGGCTCGCCAGTGACATCCTTCTTTGCCGCCGCCGTATTGTCCTTAGGCCAGTACAGACGCTGCAGTCGCGCGGTAAGGCCTCGTCTGCGCAAATCATCGGTCGGCACGTCGAAGTGCCCGGCAAGGCCGGCGCTGTCCGCATCGATGCTCAATGCATTGGGCTGCACGGTCGTCTTGATGCGCATATTGGCAAATAGACGTCCAAATATCGCCGCCTCGTCTGTCGTCATGTCGATGCTTTCGAGGCCCGGGCCGTTGTTGCTGCTGCCAGCAACGCTGTTCTGCACCCAACCACTGACATCAAGCTTGCTGGCAAAACCGCGCACGCGCATACCCTTGTCAGGTAGCGCATCGGGCATGCGCGTACCGAACATGATGCTCGCCGCAAGCGGTTTGGCCTCGCCATCGGGCAGTCGAAAACGCGCGCGCGCAACCTGTCCGAGCGACAGTTGCAGATCACCGCCGTTCACCGGCAAACCTAGCGTGAGATGCAGCGGCAAGGTCGCGTTGGCGTCTTTCTTCAGCGGCATCGGAAAGTTGAGCGCCGTGCCGAGCAACGGCGAGTCGATGCTCAAGTTCTGCGACGACTCGCCCGCCTTGGCCACGGTGGAGATGTCGAAGCCGATCGTGTAGTCGCTGCGACCACTGGCGATGTCATTTAGCCATTGCAGCTGCGAATAACCCTGAATCAACTCGCCGACGCTGTAGCGTCCATTCAGGCGCGCCGAAAATACGGTGTCGGGTTGGCCGGTGGCACCGGCGATAGCCAAGTCGAGCTTGGCCGGCTGGCCGTGAAACCCCGCATCGAGCGGGCCGGCATGAAAGCCATGGCCGTCGAAAGTCGCCGGGCCGCTCACCTTGTCGAGCTTGAGATTCCATTCGGCCGCATTGACGTCGATATCCTTGAGCTGTGCATTGCCATCGAGCGTGAAATCCTTGGCATCTTTCACCGGCAGGACGAGGTGAAAACCGAACGTGCCGCCACCGGTCAGATTCAGCTTGGACAGCACATCGGCCTGTCGACTGCCGATCGGACTGTTGCGCACGAAGTCGATCATGTTCGGACCGCTGCCCGAACCGCTGACGGTCAGGTCCAGCGTGGTGTTGGCAAAGTCGGGAATCGACGCAACCGCCTTGTCGACTTTGTTGCCCAGCGATTGCCCCGCGCTGGCTTCGACCAGCATGCCGTTGTTGATGAAGTTGGCGACCGCGACAACGCCATCGGCGCGCGGCCAGTTCTTGCCATACTCGAACACCAGGTTGCTGATCTGCGCACGCGCCTCGAAGCGACCTTCGTTATGGCGGAACGGCCAGTCGCGCAGATCGCCGCGCACCAGCACCGCTCCGGTATCCACCTGACCGTCGACCAGCGCGCGATCGAGCCATTCGACTGCCGCCGGCGACATCGAGTCGATCGGCCAGAACAACTTGGCCGCCTCGACGCTGGCATGGTTCACCGAAGCGTAAAGATCGAGGAAGGGACGGCCGCCGGCATCGGGCAAGGCCGCCTGGCCCCGCGCCTGGCCGCTGAATCCCTGACCTTCGAAATCGAGCTGTTCGGTGCCGATATGGAAGGCATCGTCTTCGTGCCAGAACGCGATCTCGCCGGCCAGGTTGGCCATCACGAAGGGCTTGCGAAACGTGTGCGGGAAATTGATCGTACTGGCCTGGGCGGGCAAGGTCAGCGACATGGCCTCTTCGTCGCCACGGAATTCGCCGGACAGCGTGCTCAAGCCGGGCAGCTTGCCGACGGGGTCGATCCCCAGGCCGTCGAAGCGTACGTCAAGATACGTCAGCCCCTGGCCGCGGCTGAAGCGCATGCCGGCGCTGAGCACCGTGCCACGCGGCTTGCCTTGTCCCAGCCACTGGGCGAGTGCGGGCGATGTATGCGGTTTGAGCGCCAGCCAGGGCAGCAGCGGGGCCAGTTGCAGATTGCTCGCGGCAGCATCGATGCGCGCCTGGTCGGTATCGATCTGATGGGTTTGCAGCGCCAGCGCACCACCGTCATCGCTCAGCCAGCGCACGTCGAAACCGTCCTCGATGCGTTTGAGCTCGACCAGCCCATGCAGGGCTGCCGCGCTGGCCTGGCCGCCATCGGGCGACGTGACGCCGAGGCTGTCCAGATCGAAGCGGGTCAGGTTGCGCACGATCCGCCCGCGGCTCCAGTCCAGCCAGCTGGCAAAGGTCCCATGGCCGTCATTGACCTGATAGCCGCCCAGATCGATGCCGGACAACATGTCGTGCAGATTGATATTGACCCCGGTCAGCCACAGCCTGCCCTGCGCGCCGTCCTCGCGAAAATTGCCCGCACCGCGCAACTGCCCTGTCGTGCCTTCACGATGCAACAGCAAGCCGATCCGGATGCGTCCGCTCTGGCGGGTCAGGCGCACCTGATCGGCGATCAACGCATAGTGCTTGCCCATGCGGTTGTCGGTGATATCCAGACGCAGATCGTCCAGCCACAGGCCCACCGACAAGCGCCCCAGCGACAGGCTCTGGCGATCCTGGCCACCGCTGACGCCGACGCCATTGATGTGCCAGGTTCCGTCCAGATCGCAGGCCAGGTCCAGTTGCAGACCGCGCGCGCGCAGGTTGACCAGATGCCGCGAAGGCAACAGCCAGCCGCCGAAATCCAGCTTCAGTTCGGTCTCCGGGATATGCAGCGGCATGCCGCCGCCCTCGCCCGGCCCGATGGTGACATCGCGCATCAGGAAAGACGGGCCCGACCCCTGCCAATGCCCATCCATCGACGCAAAACTGACCGGGCGATGCAGTTGCGCGCTCAGTTGCGCCGCCACCCATTGGGGGTTTCTCGCCAACAGCGGCAGCAGCAGTTGCGTCAAGGCGACGATCACCGCAAGGGTGATCACCGCGATACCGGCGATCCAGCCGAGTGCACGCGCAGCGCCGTGCAGTCCTTTTTGCCACGAGCGCTTCATGCGGCCGGAGCGAGGAATGGGTAACGGGGACGCAAGGGCGGACTCGCGCCGATCGCGCGAAAACCACGTCCGTCGGGACGAGGGTTACAACAAGACCACATCGAACTGTTCCTGGGAATAATGCTCTTCGGCCTGAAAGCGTATGCTTTTTGAGATGAACTCTTCCAATTCGGCCACCGCGGCGGACTCCTCCTCCAGGATCCGGCCGACGACCTTGGGACTGGCCATCACCAGCAGCTTTTCCGCATTGAACTGGCGCACCGCCCGCGTGATTTCGCGGAAAATTTCGTAGATCACCGTTTCGGCGGTTTTTACGGTGCCGCGCCCGCCGCAGGCCGGGCATGGCTCGCACAACTGGCGCTCCAGGCTTTCGGTCGTGCGCTTGCGGGTCATTTCGACCAGGCCCAGTGCCGACATCGGATAGACGGTGGTCTTGGCGTGGTCGCGGGCCAGGCCCTTTTCCAGCATGCGCAGCACCTGGCGGCGATGCTCCTCATCGGTCATATCGATAAAGTCGATGATGATGATGCCGCCGAGATTACGCAGCCGCAGCTGGCGCGACGCCGCCTGCGCCGCCTCCAGGTTGGTGCGATAGACCGTCTCCTCCAGGTTGCGGGTGCCCAGGTACCCGCCGGTGTTGACGTCGATCGTGGTCATCGCCTCGGTCTGGTCGACGATCAGGTAGCCGCCGGATTTGAGCGGCACCTCTTTTTTCATGGCGCGCTGGATTTCGTCCTCGACACCGTACAGGTCAAAGATAGGCCGTTCGCCGGCATAGTGTTCGATGCGGTCGTCCAGGCTCGGCATGAACTTGTGCACGAACTTGACCACCTTCTCGTAGGTTTCGCGCGAGTCGACGCGCACCTTTTCGATATCGTCGGTAAGCATGTCTCGAAGACTGCGCAGCGGCAGCGAAAGTTCTTCGTAGACGCGCTCGCCCACCTTGGCCTTGGCGATGTTTTCCTGCACCACGCGCCAGACCTTGCCAAGATAAGTCACGTCGAAAGCCAGCGACTCGGCCGACTGCCCTTCGGCATTGGTTCGCACGATGTAACCGAGCGGGTTTTCGCCGGTCAGCGAGGTCATCACTTCTTTCAGGCGCTGACGCTCGGGCTCGTCCTCGATACGGGTCGAGATGCCCATCGTGCGCGCGTGCGGCAGCAGCACCAGATAGCGTGACGGTATCGACAGATGCGTGGACAGCCGTGCACCCTTGCTGCCGATCGGGTCCTTGACCACCTGCACGACGATTTCCTGCCCTTCGTGGACCAGCTCGCTGATCGACGGGACATGCCCGTTACCGTTGCCGTTGCCATTACCGTTCACCAGCGGCTCGGCACCTTCGGCCGCGGGCAGTGGCGGGCGCACGATATCCGAGGCGTGCAGGAACGCCGCGCGCTCCAGCCCGATCTCCACGAATACCGCCTGCATGCCGGGCATCACCCGCTGCACGCGGCCCTTATAGACATTCCCCACGTAGCCACGCTTGGACGCGCGCTCGACATGCACTTCCTGCAGCATGCCGTTCTCGACGACACCCACGCGCGTCTCGCGCGGCGTCACGTTAATCAGGATTTCTTCGCTCACCGCATCCTCCCATGAGCAGCCTTTATAGCGGTTGCGCAATCGGGCTGTCGATGCAGGCGTCAAAGCCCGCCAGTCGCACCAGACGCCCCGGCGTCCGACCCGGATGGGGTTGCCCCGGAACCGCCCAGAGCGGCCTCAGCATGCACGTCATGCAGGCTGGCACGCAGGTGCGGCAAGTAGTCGGGAAAGCCGTTCTGGACGTAGGCCACCAGGCCCTCGCGAATACGACAGCGAAGATCCCAGGCTCTCCCGGAATCGGCCGCACTGACCAGGGCGCGTAGCTGAACTGCGCGGTCGGAGGCATCGACCAGTTGCAGTACGCACACCCGCCGGTCCCATTCGGGCGCCGCTTCGCACAAGCGGCGCAATTCGTCGCGCAGAGGATCGAGCGGCATGCGGTAGTCCACCCACAGAAATACTGTACCGGTCAGTCGAGCAGTAGTACGGGTCCAGTTCTCGAAAGGATTTTCGATGAAGTAGTTCAGCGGCACCACGAGGCGACGTTCGTCCCAGATGCATACCACGACATAGGTCCCGCTGATCTCCTCGATCCGCCCCCACTCGTTCTGGATGATCACCACGTCGTCGAGACGAATGGGCTGAGTCAGGGCGATCTGCACGCCGGCGATCAGATTGCTCAATACCGGCTTGGCCGCAAAGCCGATCGCGATGCCGGCGACGCCTGCCGAAGCCAACAAGCCGGCACCGAACTGACGCACCATCGGGATGGTCATGAAAATCGCCGCCAGGCCGATCAACACAACCATGGCGACAGCGATCCGCCCCAGCACGCGGACCTGGGTCACCACCCGTCGCGCGCGCAGGTTGTCTTCCTGATCGACGGGATAAAGCCGCATCGCCGCCAGCTGAGCCGCACCAATGCAACGCACCGCCAACCAGGTAAGTACTGCGATCAACAAGACCAGCAACAGATGATTGATTGCATCGAGCCAGCGAAACTGATCGATGTCGGGCGTCACGCGCAAAGCGGTGGTCAACATCAACAATGGCATCAACCATTCCATCGGAGGATTGGCATGACCCACCAGGTCGGCAGTGAATGGGCGATGCTTCGCCAACCGATGTAGGAAGACGAACGCCAGGCTGCGCAGCACGAACGCCACAAACAGCGCAGCGGCGACGGTCAGACCCAGCCGCCCCCAGGGATGGCTATTCCAGAATGCGATGAAATCGGTATTCATGCCGCCCAGGTATCGCCCAAACCGGCCATCACCCTGCCGCACGCCATGTTCATGCGATGTGGGCAGAATATGAACGCATGCCCATATCCTCTACCCAACCCACGCTTTCACACGTTCTTCCGGATGTGTTGCAGGAAGGACTTTCGCTTGTGTTCTGTGGCACCGCCGCGGGGAAACGGTCGGCCGAGGAAAAGGCGTACTACGCGCATCCAGGCAATCGTTTCTGGCCCACCCTGCATGAGATCGGCTTGACGCCACGACGGCTGCAACCGGGCGAATTTCCGCTGCTACTGACCTTCGGCATCGGATTGACCGATGTCGCCAAGCTGCATTTCGGCAACGACAACGAGCTGCCGCGCGATGCTTTCGATGTCGCCGGCCTGGTCGAAAAAATCGAGCGCTGGCAACCGCGCATGCTGGCGTTCACCAGCAAGGCCGCCGCACGTGCAGCGCTTGGCCATGGCCCCGGCTATGGACTGTGCGAACAGCGCATCGGTGACACGCGGCTCTTTGTGTTGCCTTCGCCCTCGGGACAGGCTCGCGGGCACTGGGATATCGGGCCTTGGCGCGAGCTTGCGAAACTGCAATGGTCCTGATCAATCGATCGGCGTATGCCGGAACGTGCTTACATCGCGTTCCCGCACCGGCAACGCACGGTTCGACCACGACGTGCGGATATAGGTCACCACAGCGGCCACATCCGCATCATTGAGCTGTTGCGCAAACGGCGGCATCGAATACGGTCGCGGGTTGCCTTGCGTGGCCGGCGGGAAACCACCCAGCAGCACGACGCGCGTCGCATTGATGCCGGTCGGTTCGTTCACGGATGAATTGCCATCGAGCGGCGGATACACGCCGTCCACACCCTTGCCGTCCTTGCCATGGCAATCGGCGCATTGTTTCTCATAGACACCCTTGCCTCGATCGGCCAGCGCCTTGGTGTCGTACGGCAGCTCGACCGGTTTCATCGTCGGCCGCGGCGGCAACGAACGCAGATACTCGGCGATCGAACGCAGGTCATCGTCCTGCATGTGTTGCGTGCTTCGCGCGACCACTTCGGCCATCGGTCCGAACGCCGTGCCACGCGATGACTTGCCGGTCTTGAGCAGGTCGACGATGTCCTGCTCGCTCCATCCCTGCAAGCCACCGTTGGCCTGCGTGCTCAAGTCGGGCGCGTACCAGTTCTGCTCGGGAATCTGGCCACCCGAAAGTGCTGCGTCGTCGCGTGCACCGCCCAGCGAGTCGCGCGCGATATGGCATTCGTTGCAATGTCCCAGGCCCTGCACCAGATACGCACCGCGATTCCACGACGCAGGCTTCGACGGCTCGACCTGATACTCGCCTTCCTTGAAATACAACGCGCGCCAGGCTTTCAGGCTGTTGCGCACGTTGTACGGAAAACTCAGGCCCAACGGGCTCGCCGGATTGTTCGTTGCCGGCAGTGACTGGAGATAAGCAAAGATTGCCAGCGCATCGTCGCGATGCACCTTCGTATACGAGGTATAGGAAAACACCGGGTACAGCAGCTCGCCGTGACGGCCCTTGCCGCTATGCAGAGCCTGCCAGAAATCCTCGAAGCTCCAGTCGCCAAGACCGGTGGCGCGATCGGGCGTGATATTGGGCGCAGTGATACTGCCAAAGGGCGTCGCCAGCACGCGCCCGCCCGCATAGGCGATGCCGCCTTGCGTCGTGTGGCAGGCCGCGCAATCGCCGACAGTCGCCAGGTACTGGCCCTTGGCAATCAAGGCAGGATCCTTCAGCGTGGTCGCATCGATCTTGCTTGCTTCACGCGGCACGGACTGCGAATTGCCGTGGAAAAGCACCCAGCCCGCGGCGAGCACGACCAGCACCACGACTGACAGGATGATGCGTGCAATGATTTTCATGCGCCACTCCCATGGGCTTCGAGCACACCGCAACGCAAAGGCGGCTTGATCGAACCGGGCGCTTGCGCATGCATGTCCGCCGGCAACTCACGCGTCGCCAGATACGCGGACACCGCACTGATATCGGCGTCGCTCAATCGATTGGCGATCTCGGCCATGCAATCGGGCGCCGCCATCGCGCGCGTCTTCGTGCGCCACGAGCCGAGCTGTGAACTGAGGTAATCGTAAGGCAGGCCGACCAGCCCCGGGATATCCGGCTGCACGCCGGTAAGCTGGCTGCCATGGCATGCGCTGCACGCGGGTACCTGACGCGCGGGATCACCCTGTGTCACCAGCGTCTCGCCACGTTTCATGACATCGGCCGATACACGCGGCACCGGCGAAGGACTGTAGGGCACCTGCTGCGCCGCGAAGTACTGCGCGATTTCCTGCATGTACTCGGGGCTAAGGAAACGGGTGGTGTATTCCATCGGTGCGTACTTGCGCAGCCCGTCCTTGAAATCCTGCAATTGCCGCGCGAGATAACCCGCCGGCTTGCCTGCCAGCCGCGGAAAAAACCCGGTATCGGGCGAGCCTTCGCCATGCACGCCATGACAGGCCGTGCACGCTGCGATGCGTTGCTGCAAGGTATCGGGTATCGCGGGAGCCGCATCGTCGGCTGCGCGTAGCGACGCGCCCGCGCCACCCAACCAGAGAGCCATGACGGCCAGGATGGCCAGGCCATGGGCGAATCGCGGATGCCGAGCAGCTGTCGTGATCATGCGGCGGATTATAGGCTCGGTCGCAAGCCAATCCGCGGCTGCGGCGGCATGTCGCTTGTCGCGGCTGTCCGACATGACGGCGGTGGAACGGTTGAACCGAACCCTCCGTATCAAGCACTTACTCCGTGCTGCAGGCCAGCAAGCCCACGCTTGCCCGCCTGCTAAGCTCCGTCGTCGCGACATCGTGCCGCATATTAGGGGAGACTTTCAGTGATTCGTTCGTCGCTAGTCCTTGGCCTGTTGGCCGCCGGCTGCTTGAGCACCGGCAGTGTATTGGCCGCCGAAACGGCCGCGCCCGCGGACGTCTGGGCATCCATCGATCAACTGCAGCAACGCATGGACAGCGGCGCACTCACCAGCCAGGCCCTGGTGCAGCAATTCAAGGAACGTGTGGCGCGCATCGATCAATCCGGACCGTTGCTGCGCTCGATCATCGAGCTCAATCCCGATGCCGCGAAACAAGCCTCGCAACTCGACAAGAAACGCGCCGGCAACAAGAAACGCGGTCCGCTCTACGGCATCCCGGTGTTGCTCAAGGACAATATCGACACGGCCGGTCCGATGCTGACGACCGCCGGTTCGTTGGCGCTGGCCGATCATCCCGCCAAGCGTGATGCCGGTCTGGTCGAGCGCCTGCACAAGCAGGGAGCACTGGTGTTCGGCAAGGCCAATCTCAGCGAGTGGGCAAACATGCGCTCCAACCACGCCAGCAGCGGCTGGAGCGCGCGCGGTGGTCAGGCACGCAATCCGTACGTACTGGACCGCAACCCTTGTGGCTCCAGTGCGGGCTCCGCGGCCGCGGTTGCCGCCGGTCTGGTGACCGTTGCCGTGGGTAGCGAGACCGATGGTTCGATTATCTGCCCCGCTGCCAGCAATGGTCTGGTCGGCCTCAAGCCGACGCTGGGGCTGGTCAGCCGCAGCGGCATCATCCCGATCAGTCACAACCAGGATACCGCCGGCCCGATCGCCCGCACTGTCGCCGATGCGGCCGCCCTGCTCTCGGTGATTGCCGGCAGCGACAAGCGCGATCCGGCCACGTCCGAAGCGGACAAGCACGCGACCGACTACACCAAATATCTCGACCCGAATGGCCTCAAGGGCAAGCGTATCGGCGTAGTGCGCGCGCTGGCCGGCGCCGAGCCCAATGCCGATCGCGCGCTGGACCAGGCGATCGCCTTGATGAAGGCGCAGGGTGCGATCATCGTCGATCCGGTCGAGCTGCCGCATTTGAAGGAACTGGGCGAGCCGGAAATGACCGTGCTGCTCTATGACCTCAAGCACGACATGAACGCCTATCTCGCCACGCGTTCGAACCTGAAGATGAAGACGCTGGCCGACCTGATCGCGTTCAACAAGCGCGAGGCCGATCGCGAAATGCCCTATTTCGGCCAGGAGCTATTCGAACAGGCACAGGCGAAAGGACCGCTTACCGATGCGGCCTATACGGATGCGCTTGCGAAGGCCAAGCGGCTTTCCGGTCCCGAAGGTATCGATGCCGCGCTGAAAGCCAATCAACTGGACGCACTGCTGTCGCCGTCGTGGGGACCGGCCTTCGTTACCGATCCGGTGCTGGGTGACCACATCGTCAGTGGTGACCCGACTGTCGGTGGTGCGTCGCAGCCGGCGGCGGTAGCGGGCTATCCGTCGATTACCGTGCCGGGCAACTATGCGCACGACCTGCCAGTCGGCATCGTGTTTTTCGGTGCGAAATGGAGCGAGCCGACCTTGATCTCGATTGCCTATGGCTTCGAGCAGCACAATATGCCGTTCCAGCAGCCGAAGTTTCTCGATACGGTGGGTGGCAAGGCGCAAGTCAACGACTGAGCCTTGCTTTGCATTACCGCTCACAATCATCGTCATCCCGGCGAAGGCCGGGATCCATTCCTCAGTCCTCGCTTGTCAGACAACCTGTGGCGAGCCTTAGCGCTGAGGAGTGGATTCCGGCCTTCGCCGGAATGACGAATAGGAGGAGGCTCTTCGAGGAGGCCTGATGTCGCTCTCACAAGAACCTAGTTGCCCGCAAAACGCCCCAAACTCGACGAGTCATCGCCACGCCCGCACTGGCACACTCGGATGACTTATCTCTTGGGGAATACGATGAACGCACGAATTATTCTGTGCATCGCAACACTGGCCGCGTGCACCACCGTGCAAGCGTCCAAGCCCGCCAAACCGGATATCTATAACCAAAGCGCATGGTCACAGCCGCAAAAGCCTTTCCGCATTTACGGCAATACCTACTATGTCGGAACCAAAGGGCTCAGCGCCATCCTGATCACTTCAACGGAGGGCGCGATTCTGATCGACGGCACCCTGCCGAAGAATGCGCCGATGATCGAAGCAAACATCCGCGCCCTGGGATTCAAGCTCAAGGACATCAAGCTGATTCTCAACTCGCATGCGCACCCCGACCATGCCGGAGCCATCGCGGCGATCGCACGCGATAGCGGCGCACAGGTGGTTGCCAGCGCGAAAGGCGCCAAGGCTCTCATGCTCGGTGGTAACGACCCGGACGATCCGCAGCATGGCGAAGCGGCACCCTATCCCAAGGTCGCGAACGTGCGAAGCGTGGCGGATAACGAAATCGTGCACATCGGCCCGCTCGCCGTGCAGGCGCATTACACGCCGGGACATACGCCGGGCAGTACGACATGGACATGGTCGTCCTGCGAGAACAAGCGCTGCCTGTCGATTGTCTACGCGGACAGCATCAGCTTGCTAAGCAATGACACCTATCGCTACAACGATCCGGCGCATCCGGAACGACTGGACGATTACCGCGAAGGTCTGAAGACGATCGCTTCGCTGCCATGCGACATCCTGGTCGTTCCGCATCCCGATGCCATCGACTTTCTATCGCGTGCCGCGCAGCGCAAACCGGGGCAAAACGACGATCCGCTGATCGATGCGCAGGCGTGCAAGGCGTATGCGGCCAAGGGCCAGGATAATCTGGAAAAGCGTATCGCCAAGGAAGCTACGGAAAAGCCTGCGCACTAACGTGCGCAGGCAACAGGTCAACCCATGCCGCCCGATTTGCGCACGATGAGCATCGCCAATTCCAGCGACTGCTCGTAATTGAGACGCGGATCGACCATCGACTTGTAAGCGCGATCGAGATCCGTCTCGGACAGATCGCGCGCACCGCCCATGCACTCGGTGACATCCTCGCCGGTCAGCTCCAGATGCACACCACCCAGGCGTGTGCCGGCGGCGGCATGAATATCGAACGCCTGATCGAGCTCGCCACGGATATTGTCGAAGCGGCGTGTCTTATAACCATTGGAGGTACTTTCGGTATTGCCGTGCATGGGGTCGGCGACCCAAAGCACACGACGACCGGCACGCTTCACCGCCTCAAGCAGCGACGGTAAGGCCTGGGCGATCTGCGCATTGCCCATGCGGTGGATCAAGGTCAGCCTGCCCGCCTCGTCTTCCGGATTGAGCACGTCGATCAAACGCAGCAGATCGTCCGGCTTGACCGACGGACCGACCTTGACGGCAATCGGGTTGCGAATGCCACGGAAGTATTCGGTGTGCGCGCCATCGAGCGCGGCGGTACGCATGCCGATCCAGGGGAAGTGGGTCGACAGGTTGAACCAGCCGGTATGCCGCGGCACCTGGCGCGTCAATGCCTGCTCGTAGTGCAGCAACAGTGCTTCGTGCGAAGTGAAGAAATCCACGCGACTAAAACCCGCGATCGGGCCGGCCAGGGTTTCCATGAAGCGCAACGAGTCGCCAATGCCGGCGACCATGCGGCGATATTCGGCAGCGAGCGGCGAATGCTCCACCCAGGCAAGATCCCAGTACTCCGGGTGGTGCAGATCGGCGAAACCGCCATCAATGAGCGCGCGAACGAAATTCATCGTTAACGCCGAATGCGCATGCGCCTGGATCAGACGCTGTGGATCGGCGCGGCGCGCTTCGGCGGTGAATTCTGGCGCATTGACCAGATCGCCGCGAAAACTCGGCAAAGTCACGCCATCGCGCGTTTCCATGTCCGCCGAGCGGGGCTTGGCATATTGCCCCGCAAAGCGCCCAACGCGCAGTACCGGCTTCTTCAAGCCGTGCACCAGCACCAGGCTCATCTGCAGCAGCACTTTCAGACGATTGGAAATGATCGGGCTGGTGCAGTCAGCGAAACTTTCCGCGCAATCGCCGCCCTGCAAGAGGAAACGGCTACCTTCCTGTGCCTCGGCCAAAGCCTGCTTCAAGGCCAGCACTTCCCACGATGTCACCAGCGGCGGCAAAGTCGCAAGCTGCCCCGTGCATTGCGCCAACTCCAACGCATCCTCGTAAAGCGGCTGCTGCAAGGCGATACGCTGCTGCCAGCTATCGGGCGCCCAGTTGGCGGCTTCATGATGGGAAATGGGGAGCGTATTCATAGCGCGAACCATGGGATTTCTTCCTTCAAACACGTCGTTTGCGCAACGTCGCGACCACAATCAGGACAATCAAAATGACATACCACAGCGTGGTCCATGCCGGCATGGGCAGCCCGAGGATCGGCTCGATCTTCGCGCACTCGCCCGAGCCCGTGAACACCATATCGAGCACTTTGTGAAAGGGGAACGTGCTCATCATGTAGGCCAGATTGGGGCCGCAGGAGGGGATCTCGTCAGCCGGCAACGTCTGCAACCACAAATGCCGCCCTGCCACCGCCAAACCCGCCAGGCCGCCGATGATGGCGCCCATCGTGAACACCCAACGCGCACCGCCGCGCGGCGCAAAAATACCGCCCAGCAGGAAAAACACCGCCATCACCATGAAGCCGATGCGCTGGAAGATGCACAGCGGGCACGGCTCCATATGCAACACATGCTCCGCGTACAGCGCAAAACTCAGCAAGGCGACGCAAATCAGGAGCCCGACAAAGCAGACAGTGCGGTACGACCAGCGAAATGGGTTCATGGGTGAGGACCAGGAAAGAGGATGTTGCGAGGCAGCAACCTTAGCTTTTTTGGGCTGTGGTGGCTATGTGAATGCTCCGAATATGGAACGCTGGTTCGACGCTGAGTTCCGTGAAGAGGCAACGTTTGCTATCCGATGCTTATGTCTCGCCGGCATGGCGGATGAAAGGATCCCGCGAGCACCCTGCGCCCCTCACCCCAACCCTCTCCCCCGGCTGAGCCAGGGGAGAGGGGGCACGCTGCGCAAGTGCTAAACACTGAGGTTGCCTCAGTCGGCTCCCTCTCCCCTGGCTCAGTGTATGGACCGGGGACATAGGTGACAGGTGTTCGGGGACATGGGTAACAGGTTAATCCATCGGGTCGTTGGCGGTCA
>NZ_JBVJLZ010000007.1:0-225528 GCF_055584465.1 Dyella sp. NPDC103356 | reverse complement strand
GAACTCGGCTGAGAATCGCTGGCGCTTTTCCATCGAACACCTCCGTGCGAGGATTGTCCTCGCTTTTAGGTGTCCGAGAAATCAGGGGTGATCCAGGTTACTTTTTCAGGTGCAGCCGGGAATTAGTCATAGCTCCTGAAGCGGCTCAAGAGCAGGTTACAGGTGTTCTTGGCGTTATATATGATGGCTACCGGCTCTCCCTTTGACTGCTTGATAGAAAACGACTTCATTTCATAGCTTGGTCCGCCATCTGCGCCTGGCACTGGCATGCTTCTCGGCTGACTGCCGATTGCTTTGGAAAGGAGCGTTTCGTCAGGGCAAGAGCCAGGCCTGAAAACAATGGTGAGCGAGGTCAAGAACCTGCCGTGCCCGTCCAGCGTCCATCGAATCACGACCCTTTCGATGCCCATCGATGATTTCCGCGGTATGTAATATCCAAAGAAATCCGGGCGGTCGATGCTTGAATACGGACCTGTCCAGATAATCTTGTCGTGAAGCTCGGGAAGTTTCAGTATGCGGGCCACTGACTCTATGTTGATCTCAGCATCCCTTTGCGCCAGTGTGGTGACGGCAGTTGCGACATCCATTGGGGAGTCATGAGTTACGGAGACTGCATCCGCCGCCTGGACGTATCCGACGGTCGATAGCGAAACTAACCAGGGTGCGATCAGGCAGCGAATTCGCATTGTTCTTTCTTTTCCCTTAGGTGAACAAGTTGCTCATCGACGCCATGAATGTAAGCACTTTTGTGGTCTGATCGGTTGCATCCATCGTTCTTTGCGGATAACCGCGCCGGAGTGCCTGAGCACCACATCGGAACGTTAGGCATCAGATACATAAGAATGGTCACTTGGCCCAGAGATTTCCATGGATCTCATACCACGGCACCTGGGGTATCCTGAGCATCCCCAGAAGAATTCATGTGTTTTGCGATTCTCTCGTCGAATCATGGCTAGGCTGCATTTGGGGCAGAGTGGTGCGGTGTCAGTTTGACTAGAGAGGGTTGGTTGCGTCGGGCTAGATCCTCTTTGTACCGAGCGCACCATCAGAAGTAGCGCCTCCCCATGAACCAACTCGATCGGCTTACCCGCCGCAAACCGCGCGGCGTCATTGGTATAGCTACCCAGCGCCACAATCTTGACCTCATCGGCCCCATGGTGCGCTAGCAAGCCATACATCTCCCGCACCACGTTGACGGTTACTTGCCGCGTCCGCCACTGCTTGCATTGTACGAGCGTCCTCCTACCATCCTTTTTGAGGACAAGATCGATCCCACCATCTTTGCCACCAAGGCCAGTCTCTTCGACGGAGTAACCTTGGCGTCGAAAGGCCTCGCCAATCAACAGCTCGAATTCTTTCCAGTTGAGTGCGCGAATGCTATCCAGCCCGCTCTGCGTTTCAAGCAACAGTCGCCGCTGCCGCCGACCAAGATAGGACGCTACAGCACAGATCCAGCACGCGCCGAGAGCCAGCCAGGCGAATGGTGCATAGGCCCCGTCGGATGCCGCCTTACCCATGGCGGCGAGCACCGGGCCACCTTGCGAGCTGAAGTACCAGCCAATGCCATAGCGGATCGCCACGAAGGCGAACAAGCCCAGGATAATGCCTACCTGCCAGGGCATCGATGCAATGGCCTCAAACCCACCCTTATTCCGTTTTCCCATAACTCCCCCAGAGTTTGGTCCGGCGAATATAAGCTTGCCTGATCTATTTTGTCACTGATTTTGGGAGCGAGGCAGAGGTTACCCCAATGGGTGCCAAGCTGATTATGAGTCGTTTAACTTACGGCTTTCCAAATCGCTTCAAATCCTTCCAGGAATCTGCCATCGTTTCAGCTTTCAGAGCAAGGGCGTGGCCGTGCACAGGATGATCCATCGTTTGCTTTCCTTACTCCTTGCGATGGCTACGTTAACCGTGGCCATATATTCAGGCGGCGCCGCAGCGACTACCGTAAGCCCCGTCCCGGTAAGCATGCCCAATTTGTGCAATAGCGTTGCCTATCACGAGATACCGGGAAATCCCAACTTTTTTGTGGGTCGGCGATTGATTAATACGACGTCCGATCCTTGCTCTGGAACGAGCTGGACGTTGTCGCTGTTTCAGATGAACTGGTCGTCGAATGCGATCACTTACGTACGCGATATCTTGGCCGTCCCAGCCGCGCTGCCCAGTCAGAATGGAGTAGTGCGATCCGCCTACGATCCTTCCATCATCGCTTACGGTGGCGAGTTATGGATTGCCTTTGAATGTACCGGCACCGGCGCACAGTTCGGTAACACCGCCTCGTCGTGTATCGCACCGTTGTCGAGCACTGACTATAGCGTCACGACATCTCGGATGGCGGTGGTGGTTTCGGGCGTATCGCAGACGTCCAGTGCAGACGGTTATTCAGCCAGCGTGCCGAAGCTCCTTCTATTTCAGGGTGTGCCTTACCTCTACTGGTCGGTAAGTCACTTTTCGCGCGGCGCCGATGGTTCGTTGTTAACGGATACCACGACGCGCGGGGCGCAGTTGGTACAGGAAACGGCTGCTTCAAAGCGACTGTGGGTCAATGGTTCTGTTGGCGTGGCGGTACAATCGGTTGATAGCCAACTCAGTAGCCAGGTGTTGGGAATCGACCCTTCGAATCCACTGCTAAATAACGTTGCGGATTCTTTTGATGTCCAGGTCGTCGGCAGTCGAATCCTTCTGCTTGCAGGTGTCGGAGGAAAGGGGTGTCTGACATCCGCAGAGCCTGCCTATGGTTGTTACCGTCTGGAGGTACGCTCCTCGACAACGCCACTTGGCAACAACGTTTTCAATACGAGCATACTTTCAAATCCCACATTGCCGTTCAATCCCAATCAGTACAGCAAGATGGTTGTCGATCCCTCCGGCAACACATTCATCATGGGCTACTTCGGGCCGACCAACACTACCGGATCGCCAGCGCCAAGCAGCACGATTCCTGTCGGTATGGCGCGCTTCGCGATCGATGCCAGTACTTTTCAGTTTGCTAGTACTGACCCGGCGCCAACACCGTTCCCGACCTATACGACGACGATACTCCCACCGACGTTTACCATGCTGCAGCAATTCGTTTCGACCTGCAGCAGCGCCAATCCGCGGCCGAGTCCAGGAAACATAGATTGTCTTGCAGCGGTCGGTCGCTATTGCTCCAGCCAAGGGTATGGAGCCGGTGGAGTGTTGGAGGAATATGACTCGGTGGGGACTTCCGTGGCTTGTGTGACTAGCGGCGGTCCAGGGCAATTCCAGGTGGACATTGGAACCCTCAGCGGCTATCAGTCCGCTTGTACCGCGAGCAATCTCGTAAGCGGCCCTTGTCAGAGTGCCATAGGAAGTTTCTGCCGGGCGCAGGGATATCCGGATGACGGATTCGGACCACTCGAAGCGGCCGGATCCAACCTCATTGTTACCTGCCTTGGAAACCAGACCTCGGCTATTGTCGGGACCACCTTCACCGCGCTCGCGCAACAGAATACCTGCTCGTCTTCTGACACGGTATCCGGCTCTTGCTTCTCCGCTGCCAGTCGTTACTGCCAGCAAGCGGGGTACCTTACTGGATACGGCATCATTGATTACAACCAGAACAATGCGTTGGTTGGGTGCTTCAAGATTAATGTGCCGCACTAGTAGGGGGCGTGTGCGTTGGGCATTCGTGCACGATAAGCTCGCGCCAGTTCTCTCGCTTTAGGGGCAGGCATGGACTGGATGAATTGGCTAAAAAACTTATCTGGCGCACTGGAGGCGCCGGAGCAGCCGAATGTGCCATCGCACTATCAGCGCATGCTGGCCTGCAGTCTCGCGGATTTGCGCCTGATCGAAAGTGACGCACCCTCGTCTGAGCTGGGTTTGGTCTTGCTTCGGATTCGTCCCGCAAAGTTGCTCGATATCGATGAGCGCATCCGATTGTGGTCCCATTGGGCGTTCAAGGACTGGCCCGGTGACGGTCGTGACCTGGTGGATATCGCCAGTGCCGGGACGGGTATCCAACAATCGTTGCTGTTCTTTCAGGCGGGGCATCGCGATGGTCGCGTGAGGGAACGTAGCCTGGGGCTGCTCGCGGATTTTCCGGGCGCGCTTTCTCTGGCTGCCGCGCTTATCCGTTGCAATGACTGGTCCCCAGTGGTTCGCCACCGCGCCGAGGAGATGGTGCAACGCCTGTTGGTTGTCTGCGATGTGGAGAGCGTCCGCCACATGCTTCCTTTGGCGAAGCGAATCGCACAAGGCGGTCGCGTTTCGGGGCAATGGCTTGCCGATGTGCTGCATGCTTGGCTGAAGAAACATCCTTATGTGGTTTTCGACATGTTGGATAACCCGGACCGGACTACTCGGGCTTGGGGTTATGAGCTTCTGGCATCCATCGATACGGCGAGATTCGCCGAGTTACTAGGCAAGGCAGTACTCGACCCGGACCCTCGCATTGCGCTTTGGGCCATGCGGCAGGCGCAGGTGAATCTCTCTTCCGAGAGATATCGAGAGGCCTTGTTGCGCGCCATAAAAGCCAGGCACCCCATCGTCAGACAACATGCCTGGCGAGCCTATGGCGGCGTTGAGCCGTCCATTTCGCGAGATTTTCTGCAGCACGGACTAATGGACGGCTCCCGTGGTGTTCGCACGTTCACTGCCTACTTGTTACGGCAGCATTTTGCGGAGGATGCAGCAGCGCATTGGCGCGCGCATATCGACCATGGTGTGACGAGGACAAGGCTGGGTGCGCTGGTGTCCTTGCTCGACGTAGCCGGCGAGGATGATCGAAGTCGTTTTGCCGGCTTATTGTTTTCTGCATCGCCAAGAGTGCGTGCGCTGGCGCTGCGAGGCTACCTAAAGGCGAAGGGTGTTGTGTCCGATAGTGAGCTTGTCTCGCTATTGAACGACGAGCACAAGAGCGTGCGGCTTGAACTGTCGAGCAGCGTCAAACGAGGCGAGATAGGTCTGACTGTGCCACGAGTAACCGGGTTGCTTGGGTACGGTACGTTGAGCACGCATGGGCTACAGTTTCTCAGGCAGCTAATCCGGGCATTAAATAAATGGGATGAGCTGGAGTTGATTCTGACGTTAGAGCCGGATTCGCCCGAGACCATTGCCTGGTGGGAGGAGATCAGGGACGATTGGCTCAATACGAATAGCTATTCGCCATTGGGAGCTGAACGGCGAAAGCGCTTGCTGGACTTGATCGCGTCATGTGCGCGACTGTCGGACGGCAAGAAAATGGAATTCCTGGCCGCATTTGCCCACGCGTAAACGGGACGGGGGTAGCCAAGTCAGCACTTGGGTATAGATGCTTCAAGGGCTACGGTTTTCGACCCATAAAAAAGGTCGAACTTCACTCGGACTCTACACCGTGCCCCCGGTGACCTCGGAGGTAGGTGTCTCCCATTCCGCTTCGAGCAGCGCTTTGATTCGGGCAAGAACGGCATTTCTGTCCATGCTGCGTTCCAGCGCATAGAAATTCGCCACGTGCCTCGCCAAGTCCACCAACATGATTCCCCACGTGCCTGGATCGTCCCAGGCTTCGGCTGAGATGGAGACATGTTGTTCGCCATCAGCAGCCCATGCCCGTACAAGTTCGACAGCATCGCGGCTCTTTTTTGCCGCGGGTGGAATGGGAAGTTCTTTTGCTTTGCGTTCAAACATGGATGTTTTGATCTCCGTGAGTCGTCCGTGGGAGCGCCAATAGCGCTGTATTGTTCTTTCTCGTCACTATGCCTGCGGCTCGTTGACAGGGGCGGGCGATAGCGTTTCATCTCGTTCCTCCGAGTGGTGCCCTGGGGCGAATGCGGATACATATCCGCGCATCAGGGCTTCGCTGGACCAGACCGCTTTGTCGATGGAGTTCTCTGCCTTGCGCTGCGAGATCTTCAATAATTCAGCGCAGCGTAGCGAATCGCCAAGCAATGTGGCGACCAATGCGTCGCAGCGGGGTTGCATCCACGGCAGCATGGATGCGAGCTTGGCAGGCAGAGCGTGTTTCGCCAGCTCCCTACCATCCCGGGTAAGCATGGCCTGTGAGAAAGCGAACTCTATCCGCAGTAGAGCCACCATGTCGGAGAGCGCTGCCTTCTGCGTAGGGACAAGCGCTTGCTCCAGGGCGTCGAGCTCGGTATGCCGCGAGTCGGCGCTCGCCCAATCGCCACGATTCTGATCGGCCTTCAATCGGTACCACAGGGCGACTAGCTGTATGGGCGCGGGTTGCTGCTCCAGCAGGCTGATTTCGCTTTCGGGCAACTGATCTGCTGTTTGACCGGAGATGGAGCGCGATATCAATCGCGCATGTACATGGCCAGGTGTGTTTTCGTCGATGCCCTGAAGCAATCGGATCAGGGTCAGGCCGTCGGAGGGCAGGGGGCCCTGGTAAGGGACCAGGTTAATCAGTGCAGTACCCAGGTTTGAGGCGGTGAAGGACAGCATCAGAAAAGCCGCGTGCTGCGGCAACAGCAGCCATCCGCATGCTCCACATAACATTGCCATCGCGAGATTCCCTGCTGGCCCGCCCATGGTCAGGCTGATCATTTGTGGGCGCGCGGGGCTGCCGAGTGATGGGAACGCTTGTACAAATCCGCCTACATGGCGATAAGGAATTCGCGCCAGCCGAATCCGCCAGCCCCGCCGTTGCGCGTGAAATTCCAGCCCGGAAATATTCACTCGCCACACCGTCATGCCGTAGAGTCGAGCACCAGCTACATGCCCCAGCTCATGTACGATCAGGGTTAACCATAAAAACAGCCACATAAACAAAACCGCGGCCAGCTGTGAACGTTCACCAAGGCAGCCGAGATAGAACGTTGTCATTACCGTCATTACCGACAATGTGCCGCGGCCTATGCCGGCCAGTCTGTTGATCCAGGGTCTCATGGTGTGCCTTTTCAATCCTTGATGCTGGGCGGAACCGGGTTGGCAATCCAGCCTCTCAACTGGCCAGATGAAACGACTCGATGCGTCCCACTTCATTTACCGCCTCGCGCACCTTCGACCGCTTGATCACATTCTTCCGATGCTTCTGGACATCTCGATAGAACGGCGAAGCCGGTGTATCGAGGTAATCCTGCATTTCGACAAGGGCATCGTTGCGCCATTTCGGGTTGCGCAGACGTTCAATCAGCAGATCGGCAGCGGCGTCTTCGTCACCCACCATCAGCAAGGCATCCTGCCATGTGGCAATGGCTTCGTTGCGGTTGTTGCGCAGATAGGTCATGTGTTCGGCAATGCCCGCTTCGTCTTTTTGCTGTACCGCAATCTTCAGCATGACCTTCTCCAACTGCATGCGGCCGAAGGCACTGGGCTCTCCCAGCCTTTTCAGCGCATCCATGGCGTCTTGGGGGCGAAGGAGATTGGCGTCGAGGTTGGCGAGGTTCAACACCTGGCTGACATTGACGTGGCCGTCCTCGGAGAGCTGGGCCGCGCTGGCGAGTTGGGCGGCGGCTTCGTCCCAGCGCCCCAGACCTTCCAGCGCTGCGCTGCGCCGATTGAGCATCCAGGTATAGAAACCGTCGTAATCCGAATACAGCTCCGGACCTTTGTCGCCGGCGACCTTGGCCGCAGTGTCGTCGGTGATGGCGATGACACGCTGGTATTGCAGCTTGTCATTCAACAGATCTTGCAGGTGTACCAGCGGGGCCAGCTTGTCGGGTTGTTCCTTGGAAACCGTTTCAGCCTGTTGGATTTCCGCTGCTGCCATGCGGTCGATGTCGAAAGCGTCCTTGTTCGCCTGAACCACCACATCGAAACGTTTATCGATGCGCATCGCTACGGCCATGCGTGCCGAATGGATACTCTTGGCCACGATGGTCGCCTTGGCGATGGCGCCCTTTTCGATAAGCAGGCGTGTCAACTCGAACCAATAAGTGTCGCCGTATCCGTTCTGGTCGGACCAGTGAGCATCGAATAAGGCTTCGAGCAGTACGAGTTCCTCATTGGAGGCGTCGGCGATATCGAGTTCGTGCTTTATGGCATAAAGCATGTGATCGCTAACGCTGCCAAGCTCGTTTGGCCATTGCCTGGCTATCGTCGCAACGCAACGGGCGGCATCACGATAGTCACGCATCCGGAATGCGGCATCCAGACGGACCTGCCACGCAGGCAGCATCGGCAACGGGACATCGGTGGCCTTGACCAGAAATTCGTGAGCGGCCTTGTAATCGCCGCGATCGTAGTCGACGGCGCCGCTAAGAAACAGGGCAGCCTGCTGTTCGTTTGGAGGCAGCTTGGCGAATGCGGGCGACTGCAGGGCTTCCTGCAACAGCGCCATGGAGGCAACCGAGTCGCCGCTTTGTTCCAGCTTGACCGCTTCGGCCAGCTTGGCGTGGATGGCCGCCATACTGTCGGTTGCGACCGGAGCCGATGGTTTGGATACCGACGCCAGCGCCAAGCCCGGCAGGGCAATGAGCGCGATGAAAAGCCATGTCTTGCGCATGTCCGTCTCCCCCTGGAGTACAGCAGCTAGGGTGCATGGTTTTGCAGTGGCGGGAAAGAGGGTCGTAACGCGAACAGGTGGCCGGCGCGCCTTCCCGGCGAACAGGGCACGGCCATGTGCAGGGGCATAGACAGGAAGGTTCGGTCGTCTAGCTGTCTGTGCCTTATCCGCAACCCAGGGGCGATCAACTATGGGCTTTCGCTCCGCCGACAAGCGACGTCTTCGTCGTCCGGCGAGCCGGGTTAACTGTGGAGCAAGCTGATGGCGCAAGGCGAACATGTAGACAAGCTGTTAGGTCTGTTATCGGAACAAGGTAAAGCGGCCTATTTTGGCGAACCTGTTTCCGTACTCGAACACTGTTTGCAGTGTGCCTATTTCGCCGAGCAATCCCATGCCACCCCGGCAACGGTGGCCGCGGCGCTGCTGCACGACATCGGGCACATGCTGCACGGGTTGCCCGAAGACATCGCACAACACGGCGTCGACGGTGGCCACGAAGAACTGGCTGCCGGCTATTTGTCCCGCTGGTTCGGCGAGGATGTCACTGAAACGGTACGCCTGCACGTTGCCGCCAAGCGCTATCTCTGCTCGACGGATCCTGGTTACACCGCGCGGTTATCGCCAGCGTCCATCGAAAGCCTGCTTATTCAGGGCGGTCCCATGGAGCCTGATGAAGTGGCGACATTCGAGGCTTTGCCGAATGCGAAGACGGCAGTAAGGCTGCGCCGTTGGGATGACGAAGCCAAGATTCCGCAGTTGCAGGTGCCAGGGTTGGAGCACTACCGCGCGGTTCTCTTGCAGGTATCGAAGCCGATGGGGTGATGTGCCCGATGGGCTTGGCGCGAGCTGATCTCAGAGCCAATCAGCGTAGGTTGCCGGAAAGCATCAAGCGCGGCCGTACAGGTTTGGGTGTCATCAAGATCTCCGAATGTCCTATCCCATGGCTGGCGCGGCGTTGCGACCTTCCGGGCCCAGTGATATAGCCGGCTTCTGTCGAGGGGCGTTGATGCCATCACTTACGCTGGCGCATGGGGTGAAAAGGAATTCTGTTGCGCAAGATATTGCGAATGCTGATAATTCTGGACGTTCCAGGGTCGCATTGCTGCATTTTCCTCGCGATTCGGGCCTGCATCTTATGGGGGAGGGCGCATGGTCAGAGCAATGGGGCAGGTCGTTCGCCTGTGTTTGTTGATGGCGTTTTTGATGCTCGGATCTACAGGCGTGCATGCCCAGCCAACCTCCGATGCTCGCGCGAGGGCAGATAGGTGTGGCTATAAAAGCTACGAGAAAGTGATTGAGTCAACTCGCTTGTTGGTTTTGAACGAGTCGAGATTTCGCGTTCCCGCTGGATTTTTAGGGCCCAACAGGACATACGGCTGTGTGCTGCTTGCCTTTGATATCGATCGGGATGGAGAGGCGAGAAATATAGAGGTTGTCAAATATTCGTCTACGAGAATCTTGGTAGAGAGCGCAAAGAGATCGCTGAGTAAGTATCGATTCGAACGTGATGACATATCACCTCAGAAAAAGGTTATTTTTTTCGAGATAGATGCCTATCGGAGCCTTCTTGCATCGCCTGAAATTAACAAGTCGGATTAGAAGATCCGGTTTTCCTTTTTTGCCATTGTCGTGCAAAAAAATGCCAGGCACGGAGGCCTTTGCAGCTGTTATGGTGCGTAGGTTAATCGCGAGTGGTGAGTGTAATGATTAAGAAATTAATTTTTTTGACGGTGCTATTTTTTATTTTCGCAGGAAGCGGGGGTCCCGTTTTTGCGGGCGGCGTGGGTGATGAGATTGGATGCAACTTTCCTGATGCTGTTTTTAATTATTCGTATCTTGATTCTTTAACGAATTCATTTTTGCCTGGCGATGCGGATTTCATTAGTCAATCAAGTGATGGAATGAGTTCTGGAAAAACTCAGATATTTCTATGGTACGTTTATAGAAATAAAAGAGTTGCGCCGGGTTTTTTTAAAAAAATAAAGATGCCTTCGCTATTGGCAAGGAAGGATGACGCTATCAACTCTATATTATGGTTGATGATGAAGCGCGGCGGCTATTTTTCGGGCGCGAACCCAAGGGGGGGGAGTCATATGAATCTTCTCTTTCTTCATGGTGGGAGGGTTATAGGACGGTCCATCCTCGCGAAGAGCTCAAGCTGGAGTTGTATTCAGGTAAGAGCGAGCTACCCCAGAAAGCGATGAGCAATGACGTATATGGCACGGAAGATGTAGACCTTGCACTCAGGCAAGGGATGATCGAAGAATCCTCGGGCAGGAGGATGGATGCACTTTTTCACTACTTAAGAGTGGCCGGTTATGGATATCAAATTGGATTGACCGGGGTCGCACTGTTGCTCCCCCAGCTTGGTGGCGACAAGTGCGTCAGTCGCAGCGCTTACTACGTACTACTGTCTGGTTCCATTGCACCAGTCAACTGGGTTGGTCATGAGGTAAAGAACCAGAACTATGCGTTGGAGAAGCAAAAATAAGTGGTTTCTGGGCGCGACGGTCCTCTTCACGAGGATCGTTGTCAAGATAAAAAATGGCGGAGTTAATGGGCGGATTACTGGGATGGTAAAAAGGCCTAAATTGATCGATCTTCCTGATGAAAAATCGGTGCATCGATATATCCGTAACTTGCATCTTCGTTACGTTTTTTTTCTGAGCTTGCTTTTATCGTTAGTAGCCTGGTGGGAGCGGGGATTTTGGCGTGCGATTATAGGAGGTGTGTCGCTTTACGGATTCTTGGCGCTAATGGTGTTTCTTGCTGACTGGTCCGACGCCGCCAAGCGAAAAAGAAAGACGGAACGTTGCCACGGCAACGAGGATCTGGCGTATGGCGAACAAGATGTCACGCGCTGGGAAAATTCCATGCTTGAGCTATTTATAGACTGGTCTAAAGGATTGGCTGAGAAAAATGAAATGGATGGGACGACTATCGAGGTTACTCGAAGTGAGCCATCGGGCAATCCTTCCGTTCGACTAGATGTGGATACGCCAACAGTGATTGCTCGAATCACCGTTTGGGAAACGGGTGCTTATGACGCGGAGGTCATTGATTCGAGGAGCGGAAAGGTCCTGTTTCTCCGCGGAGGCGCTCTGGAAGGAGCGATGTTTGATAGAGAATTCGAAGAATTTCTTAGTGTTGTTGGTTTGCCCATCGTTCGCTGAGTTTCCTTGGGAGCACAGTGATTTTGATCTTGCGTGCTTGCATGGGCTCACGAAAGCGCGAAAGTGACGACCTTTTCCCTTGTCCAGATTTAGGTGTCATGGCAGGCGAGGACCATGGAACGACCCATTCCCGCCACGATCCAGAGCCTTGAGAGGCTACATCTCGGCGCTAATCCCTCCAATGCTGCCACAACACGCTCTTACCCTCATATCAACTACCATGCGTTCACATCCTCTGAGCGCACGCCATGTCCCCTGAGTCATCCCGTCGAACGGCCGACGCCGTTCGACACCCGTCCGTGGACGCCCCCGCGGACCGGCTGAAGTTCAGCGGCGACAACGCTTTCCATCGTGAGCTGAGGCGGCGGGTGGATGATTATTTCGGCCAAAGCGAGCACAAGCAGCGCGACAGCGGGCGGATGTACCTGAAGACGGCGGTCATCCTTGTTGCTTTCGTCGTCTCGTACGTGTCGCTCGTGTTCTTTGCGACGACGTGGTGGCAGGGGCTGCTGCTCAGTGTTGCGCTAGGTATCACCATGGCCCAGATCGGCTTCAATATTCAGCACGATGCCGGCCACCAGGCGTATTCGGAGCGGCGCTCGGTCAACAAGTGGCTGGCGCGCACGCTCGATCTGGTGGGTGGCAGTTCGTATATCTGGCATTGGAAGCACGCACACTTCCACCATACCTACGTCAACATCGACGACTACGACAGCGATATCAACCTGGGGGCGCTGGCGCGGTTTTCGCCGGGGCAGAAGCGTCACTGGCATCATCGCTGGCAGCATATCTATCTGTGGGTGCTCTACGGCTTCACCGCGGTGAGCTGGCATCTGCATGACGATTTCCGTGATATCGCCACCGCCACCATCGGCAAGCGCCCGATGCCGCGGCCGCGGGGCAAGGAGCTTGCGGTTTTCGTGATCGGCAAAGTGGTTTTCTTCGGCCTTGCCTTTGCGTTGCCGCTGGTCTTTCATTCGATTGGCGCGGTGTTGTTGTATTACACGGTTACCGCGATGGTCGCGGGCTTGCTGCTCGCGCTGGTGTTTCAGCTGGCTCATGTGGTGGAAGAAGCCTCGTTTCCGGTCGCTAATGAAGCCGGGCGTATGGACAAGCCCTGGGCGATCCATCAGCTAGAGACGACGGTCAATTTTTCGCGCGATAGCCGGCTGATTACTTGGCTGGTCGGTGGTTTGAACTTTCAGATCGAGCACCATCTGTTTCCGCGCGTTTGCCATGTTCACTATCCGGCGATTTCGCGGGTGGTCGAGACGACCTGTCTTGAATACGGTGTGCCGTATCGGGCCAATCTCTCGTTTGGTGCGGGTATCGCGTCGCACTATCGGTGGTTGCGGCGCATGGGGCGGTAGGGCGTTTGCGCTGAGAAGGTCGGCTGTTTGAGGGGCGGCCTCAGCTGTAACCCATGCTTGCATCACGGCTTGTTGCGACTGAAACGGGGAGTCAAAAGACCTTCCCATTCGTCATCCCGGCGAAGGCCGGAGGCGCATTTCAACAGCGAAGCTGGTCATTCATTCCTCAGTTGTCGCTTGTCAGGGGGCCTGTGGCAGGCATCTGCGCTGAGGGATGGGTCTCGGCCTTCGCCGGGACGACGGTGAAAACTGAGGTTATTCGAGGTTCCCTTCAGCCGTGGCTATTTGAAGCACGGCAAAGAGATTATCGAGTGCGGCGCGCTCATAGTGGTCATATAGATGAGCGAAAAGTGGTCATTCTCACGAGCCAGTCGCCAGGTATAGCGTAGCCCTCGAATGCCAAAGACCATCGAGGGTCACCCATGAAAGCGATAGCAACGCTGCTTGTTTTATCCCTATCGATTCTTGCATCGACCATGGCCACGACATGGGCCGGGCAGGCGAGTGGTCAGCCCTCTGCTGCAACACTTGCCGATGGGCAGCATGATTTCGACTTCAATATCGGCGTCTGGCATACGCATATCCGGCGTCTGAAAAGCCCGTTATCCGGAGCTTCCGACTGGATGGAGCTCAACGGTACCGTCACCGTGCGCAAGGTCTGGAACGGCAAGGCCCAGCTCGAGGAAATCGAAGCCGACGGTGCTGGCGTGCATTTCGAAGGGACGACGCTGTTCTTGTATGACCCCGCGGGCCATCAGTGGCGACAGTATTTCGCCAGCAGCGACGAGGGTGTGCTGGAAACGCCCAGCGTGGGCGAATTCAAGAATGGCCGCGGGGAATTCTATGACCAGGAGTCGTATCAGGGCCGCGCCATTCTGGTGCGTGGCATCTGGTCGAATATCACGCCGAACGCACATCGTTACGAGCAGGCCTTTTCCCAGGATGGCGGGAAAACCTGGGAAACCAACTTCGTTGCCGATCTGACGCGGATCAAACCGGCAGGGGCTTGATCACGAATGCGCTGGGCGGCGTCACTGCGTCCGCCGCCCAGTCTTATACCTTGCGGGAACTCATCAAGCGTCTGGCTTCTTTGTCGCCTGCTGCGCCAGTTGCATGGCTTTCGCCACACCGCTGACCGCTTGCGCTACCGCATCTTCGGCGGCTTGCATGGCGTCTTCGGTGCTCTTGTATCCGGCGGTGATCGCGGCAAGCACGGCGGCATGCGTGCTCGCGATCTGGGCGGCAACATCGTTGGGTTGCGACTCGGTATCTTCGTTTGCCATCGTCATTTCCCTTCTTGCGATTTGCCGGCGGGACCGTTCTTTGCCAGTGCGCTCAGGCGCTCGAGGGTTTGCGCGATATCGTCGGAATTAAGCGCCTCACTGGCAAAGCGCAATGCTTCCTGCGGATTCGAATCGAGAATCGATCGAGCGGCAGCGGTAGTCACGGCGTTGCGCAGGATGTAGAGCTGCTGTTGTTGTGCAACGGCATTCTGCATCGCCAGGCCGATGGCCTGTGCCATGACCTGGTCCGCCATGGCGCGCGCCAGTGCTTCGGACGAGCCAAGCACCGTTTCATTGACCTGGGACACCGCATCGGTGATCTGGCTGTTGACTTCGGTTTCGTCTGCCATGGCGTTACTCCTTCGGTAGCGGTTCACCGAAGAGCGAGTTGACGCAACGCGTCACGACGGCCTGCGCGATGCTGTTCGCATTCTGCTGGTTGGCCGCGGCGTTCTCCATCGCGATGCCGAGGGAGTGGGCCGCGGTCTGGTAGACCGAACCCAACGCCATGGCGGGGGCTTCCCCTAGTACCTTGACGTTTGTTTGCGAGACCGAATCGGTGATCTGGTCGTTGACTGCAGTCGGAAATGCCATGGACGTATCCCCTTATTTGCCGGCTGAGCTGAAAAGCGATTCAACGCAACGCGTCGTCACCGCCTGCGCGATCTGATTGGTCAATTGCTGGTTGCTTACCGCGTTTTCCAGCGCGATGCCGATCGAATGGGCGGCGGTCTGGTAAATCGATCCCATCGCCATGGCCGGCGCTTCAGCGAGCACCTTTACATTGGACTGGGTGACGGCGTCGGTAATCTGCGAGTTAACTGATGTAGGAAATGCCATTGTTCAAACCCCCTGTTTGAAAAAAGCCGATCGAAAGTCGCGCAACACTACGCCTATGCAAGTGTCCGTTGCAAGGGATTTGCTAAGGCAAGTAATCACGGAGATAGATTACTTGCCCATTTTCCACTAAATCAATGCGTTGAATTAAAGTGGACGATTATTGACAGAGCGATTGCCAAATAAAGTCTCGTCTTGGCACCTGGCTTCAGGTTTGCCGCATGAACGCTGTTACATGAGCGGCGATCGTATTGGGCGCATCCTCCAGGCAGTAGTGCCCAACGCCAGCCAGCTTGTGGATGGGCGCTTGAGGAAACAGCTCGCTGAACAGGGGCAAGAAGTGCTCGGCATGCAGAGTGCGATCGGCCAGCCCCCAGATTGAAAGCGCGGGCCTGGACTGGATTGTTCGCTTTGCGCCTGCATCAGGCGTTTCGAAACGGTGCGCGTTTATCGCAAAACCATCGGCCCAGCCGATAACACCTGCGCTGTCGGACGGGTCCATGAAATGCGCTCCGTAGGCACGCAACCAGGTGTCGCTGATCAACGCATGATTTTCGAAGCCGTTGAGCTTCAGCGTGCTGAGAATATTGAAACCGAGCTCGCCCAGTACGGTTTTCAGACGGTCTTGCGATTGCGCTTTCATGATCCATTGAAACCAGGGGGATACCTGGGCATTTGCCGTCAGGCGCTCGACGAGGCTGGCTTGTCCGAAGGGTGTGGGGCCGTTGGCAGCGATGATTCTGCCAATCCGATCTGGATGCCGTGCCGCCAGCCCCATGCCGACCGGGCCGCCGAAATCATGCATGACCAGGGTGATGTCACGCAGATCCAGCGCAAGCACAAAGCGTTCGAGGTTATCGACATGGTCCTGGAGCCAATAGGTACGGTCTTGCGGTGTTGCGCTTTTTCCAAAGCCCATATGGTCGGGCACCAGCACGCGACAGGTTTCATGCAATGCCGCAACCAGATGCCGGAAGAGATAGCCCCATGTGGGTTCGCCATGCAAGCAAAGCACTACTTGCCCGTCACGTGGCCCTTCATCGATGTAATGCATCCGAAAGCCTGGAGACTCGGTGAATTTCGCGGAATAGGGAAAGCTGCCGTTGAATGTTTCGTCGGGCTGGATCATCGATGGGGCGCCTTGAAGGTTTTGGTTTTAAATTGAAACCATTTGCTTTGTAGCATCGATGGTTTTATCTTGCAACCTGCAGAAGCGAGGCAGCGATGGTCAAGCGAACCACCCACAACGAATCTTTATGCGGCGTAGCGCGGCCGCTCGATGCCATAGGCGATGGTTGGTCGCTATTGATCGTGCGTGATGCGTTCGACGGCATGCGCCGATTTGGAGAGTTTCAGCGGAGTCTTGGGCTTGCCAAGAATATTCTGGCGGCGCGCCTGCGCCACCTCGTGGCTTACGACATCATGGAGACGGTGCCCGCGTCCGATGGCAGTGCCTATCAGGAATACATCTTGACGGAGAAGGGGCGAGCACTGTTTCCGTTGTTGGTAACGCTCAGGCAATGGGGCGAAGATTTTTTCTTCGAGCCCGGCGAGGCGCACGTGGTCCTGACCGATGCCAAAGGGCGACCTGTTCCGAAGCTTTTGCCACGCTCACAAGATGGGCATGTGTTGGCTTCGGAAGACACCGTCGTACGATTGCCTTCCAAGCGTCGATCAAAATAGAGGGTTGGAGCTAGCTGCCGATCAACGCCCGCCGCTAGCCGCATAGGCGCGGATGGACTCAGATGCACGATGCTGGAATTCCGGCGAGGCAAGTATGGATTTCATGCGTCCCGGCACGTCTTTGTGCGCGGGATACAGTTCGTTGAAGGCGATTTGTTGCGCCGATGTCAGCGGTCGCCGATCCGTGATCGCTTGTGATGCGCCGGATGCGTAGTAGTCTGCAAGCGCGCGGGTTTCCTCCAACGTGAACTTGTTTCGAAGCGCCGAGGCCATGACTTTGGCCACTTCGTCGCCGCTCATGTGCGATGTCTTTTCGCCAAGCGGATCGAACGCGTCATCGAGCCTGGCTCGGGCGGCATTTGCCTTGAATGCTTCGGTGAGATGCGTGGCGGCAAAGAAGCGCTCGAGATTGGCGTCTTTTTCTGCCGTGATATCGCCGGCCTTGGCGGCCAGTGAGAGTGCCAGTCCCGCTGTCAGGATAAGAATCCAGTGGACACGCATACTCGTCTCCTTGGCCTGGGTTTATGGTGGGTACTGTAGCGCTATTGCCCCAAAAGGCAGAGAGGGGTGATGGCGTGAGTCTGGCATGCCAACTTTCTAGGGCCGCCCATGGCAAGTTACGCTCATTGGCGTGAATAATTGCGCCAATCGAAGGGTAATTCTTTCAGGCCAATATCGGGCATTCGTTCCAGCGCCCGTTGTGCCAGCCCCAGCCAAGAACCTTCGATCTGAGCGCCGGTCAAGGGCGGCAAACGCCAAACCTCGTAGTGGTCGATGTAGTCATCGATATCTTCATCGAAGCGAGAGTCGAATAGATACAGTTGCTCGCCGCGGCTTGCCAGGATCATGCGGGGAACGTCATAAAACCCGCGATAAATGATTCCAGACCATTCGGCCATACGTTCCTCCGTCATCTACGGCTTGCCGTTGAGCTTATCCAATCACGAGATCCGCTATCGGTTGGCCTTGGATATACGGCAGACCCATCCGAAGTTCAGCGCCGCGTTGCCAACACGCCATCTAACGCTAATTGCGCCTTGAAACCGGCCTTCTCCAGACGCTTCTCCACTTCGCGTGGTACATCGCGAGCACTGGTGAGTTTGTTCGGGCTGCCGGTGTAATGAAACAGGCGGCCGCCACGGCGCAGGACGCGCGCGAGTTGATCGTAGAACGCCTGGGAATAAAGCTCGCCGGCGATGCCGAAGCGCGGTGGGTCGTGCAGCAGCGCGTCGACTGAGCCGTCGGCGATGTGCATGATCGTTTGCGATACGTCGCCATGCTCAAGCTGCAGGCGACCGCCGCTGGCAGGCGCATCGGGATCCGGCGACCACGGATTGAGCGTGCGCAACCACAGCACATCCGGGTTCTTTTCGAACGAGTGGATGCGCTCTACGCCAGCCTCCAGGCAGCAGGCGGCGAAGTAGCCAAGGCCGCCGCAGGTATCGAGGACTATCTTGCCCTTCGGCTCGACCAGCGCCACCTTTCGGCGTGCATCATCGAACGGCGATTCCTTCGCGGTGGGCAGCATTTTGATGCCGTCGATCTCGAACGTGGGCGCGCCCCACTCGGTAGGAACCATCTTGATCAGCGAGCCGGAAAAGCGCGACACCGGCGCAAAATCCTCGCCGTCCCAGTAATAGATCGTGCGATCTTTCAGCTTGCCGGGAAAAGGGTAGGGCTGGCCTTTCCAGTGCCACGCATCCGTTTGCAATGCCGCACTGTCGTTCGAGCGCCCAAGGTCCAGCGACCCGGTCCATTCCACCGCGCCAGCATCGCGTGCAGCCAGCAGTGCGTCGGCATCGGGACGCGTGAGAAGAGGGCCGGAATAATGCGACACGACGAGGTGATCTCCTGGGGCGAAAGCGGGGTGTACCGATCGCCATTCTCACAGGGAGACCCTTGAGGGGAAAGAGCGACCTCGACAACCATGCAGGTGTCGAGGTCGTCGTTCGGCCGGATTACTTCTTCTCGATCGCCTTTACCGCGTCGAGCGTCTCCTGAACATGCTTGGTGGGGCTCAGGTTGGAATAGACGTGGGTGATTTTGCCCGACGGATCGATCACATAGGAGGTGCGGTCCGACCAGCCTGGCTTCATCTGCAAGGTGGAGTCGTATTCCTTGGCGATCTTCGCGCCTTCATCGGCGGCGACCGGGAACTTGCCGCTGCAATGCTCGGTTTCCTTCGAGAAGTCCGCCAGTTCACTGGTATTGCCGGCGGTGACGCCGATCACCGTCGTATGCAGGGCCTTGAACTGATCGATGGCCTGGGAGAACAGGTGGGCTTCGACATTGCAGCCGGAGGTATGCGCGGCGGGGAAGAAATAGACCACCACCGGGCCTTCCTTCAACGCGTCGGCGAGCTTGAACGTAAAGGCTTTGCCAGCGAGAAAGGCCGGTGCCGAGAAGTCGGGCGCCTGCGTGCCTTCCTTCAGTGCGGCGAACGCCGGTGCGGCCAGGGTGGCGGTACCGACCAGGGCGAGCGCGGCGAGCTTGATGAGTGACTTCATGACAGTGATTCCTCGGGTGGTTGGGAGGTCAACTGAGTCTATACGTCTGATGCCGGGTTTGGTTCAGCGCGTACGTCAAGCTTGGCTCGAAAGAATTTGAGGCGGTTCGTCGATGGGCTATTGACGACCTATGTGCCACACAGTACTGTGTGGCGCATGGCTGAGAATGACACCCCGACTCTTGCGCTTGAGCTGCGCCGTGGCGTGATCGTGCTGGCGACGCTGTCGCAGCTGCGCACGCCTCGCTACGGATATGAGCTGCGGCAGGCGCTTGCCGAGGGAGGCATGCCTATCGAAGAAGGGACGCTGTACCCCTTGCTGCGTCGTCTGGAGACACAAGAAGTCCTGACCAGCGAATGGCGCACGAACGAAGGCGCACCACGGCGCTACTACGTGCTGAGCACGGAAGGCAGGCGTCTTTTCAAGCGGCTGACCGAGACCTGGTATGGCCTGAACGAAGCGATGGATCGGTTGCTCACCAATGGAGGATCCGATGGACGTTGATACCTTGATCGATGCCTATGTCCAGGACGTTGCTCAGTTGTTGCCGCGCAAGCAGCGCAACGATGTCGCTCTTGAACTGCGCGAACTGCTGCGCGAAGACCTGCAGTCCAGGGCCGAAGCCCAAGGGCGTGCGCTGGACGCGGATATCGCGCTGGAAGGCTTGAGAGCGTTTGGCGCGCCCAAAGAAGTGGCCGCTCGTTATTTCGAGCCGAGAACCATCATTGCGCCGACGGAGACACGCAGGTTTCTGTTTGCCGCGATCATCGGCATCGCGGTGTTGATTGCGCTGAGTCCGCTTGGCAATCCGCCGCCGCAGTCGGGTGATCTGGGCGAAGCGATCTTTATATGGCTGGGCGTGCTGGTGACGTATTTCGGTTTGCAGGGCATCGTTCAGCGGCGCAAACGCACGGCGCCATCGTGGGTGCCACGTGGGCGCGACAGCGTGAATCGGCTTGTTCCTATCTCGTTTATTGTGCTGATCATTGTCGGCATCGTGGCGTATGGCGCGCCGGGTTGGCTTTTCTCGCAGATCACCCGTGGGGGAACGCTTTCCGCAACGCTCGATTACGATCCGGCCTTCTATGCGTCGCGCCTGCCTGTGCTGTTTGCCCTGTGGCTATGCCAGGCCGTGTTGTGTGCGGTGCTTGCAGTCCGCGGGCGGTGGAATCCATGGCTGCGACGCGTCGATTTTGGCCTGGGAGTAGCGGTTATCGCGGTCCTCATCTGGTTTGTCGCCGCAGGCGATATATTCAAATCGCCGGCACTCAACAAGGCCGCTCCCAACCTGATCAGCGCGATTGTGTTGTTCCTGCTTATCGATCTCGGGGTCAAGCTCTACCGTGGGTTGGGCAATCTTCCTTCCGGGGGCGGGCGCCACTCTTTATCCGGCAAGCGCCCTGTCGGACACTAGTTTCTCGTCGGGCTGGATATTCGCGCCCAACAGCTTGCCCAATGCCTGCTCGATCTCGGGATAACCGCGGCGGAACAGCGCTTCCGAAAGTGTGGTGCATACCGATTGCCGCAACGCCTCGCGACGACGAAATGCCGAACGGTTCTTGCTCTCCACGGCTGATTCGAGTCGTATCGGTTCACGCTCGGGCAGCAGATAGAAACCTCGGTCGTCGAGGCTGCCGCCGTTCTCCTGCCAGAAGTCGTCATACGGCGCCACGAAGCCTTGCCGTCCCTGCAGGGGATGGGTTTTGCCACTGACGCCGAGTATGCGTGCATGCATCCCCTGGGCGATGACATAGATGATCGACAGCAACAGGTTCTTGGGGCGCAAGCCGTGGCTTTCGCGAGTGAAGTCGCGCACCACATCGCGATTGCCTTCACCACGCGCGCCTTGCAGGCAGCCAACGATCAACGTGCGGCCTCGATCGGTCAGGCTCATGGAAGCGTGGCTGATATCGCGACCGGATGCCGTATCGACCAGGGCCACGCGCAGCTCGCCTTCGCATTCCACGCCGCTGCACGCGGATATTCTCAAGTGAAACTGTCGTCCTTGCCGTAGCTCGAAGGGACCGCAAAGCAGGCCGTTGCCGATATAGATCTCGGCATAAGCATCGGGATGCAGATGACGCAATGCGGCCAGGTAATGATTTCGCAGAACCCTCAGGCGTTGCGGCGTATCCAGGCCCTGACACAGGTAGGGGTGCTGGTAGCGCTCCTGCACGCGCGGATGGCGGCGAACCGTTGCACGAAGCAACGGGTGCGACTGCAGGAACGCAAGCCAATCCCGATGCTGACGCCAATGCGATGCACTGCGGATCAGATATTTCAAGCCACTGAACGTGTCTTGCCAGTCATGCCGTTCGCGGAACGATCGCGCGAAATAACCCAACGAATCCATGCAGCCCCCTGCGGAAAGGTGAGCACGGTATCGCAAGTTCTTGTAGTGAGACTTGCGATTTTTTGCGGCTGTCGGGTTGGGCGATAAATATTACGTCGCCGTCAGTTTGATGCAAGAAAGGCGGTGGCTATGCCATGACGACAACTTCAAATCATCGTCATCCCGGCGCAGGCCGGGACCTAGTGACTTCGGTTTCCGGTTCCCGCGGTAGAGCAGAGGCTTGTTGATTCTCGCGATAACTGATCGCAAGGCCACTGGTTCCCGGCCTACGCCGGGATGACGAGTACGGGGGGGTGCTCCTTCAGTGGTGTCCTTCGATTGCATCGAGGTAAATCTTGGCAGATGCAACTCCTGCAGCACTCAAGGATGCGAAGCACCAGTCCGCCGACCACGCCACTCGAACAAGCGCCATTTCAGATTGACCCCAAGCGTACTGAGCACGATCAGCCCAAGTCCTATCAGTTGCACCGGTACCAGCCGGTGCCCGTAGATCAGATAGTCGAGAATCAGCGTCACCAGCGGGTAGACGAACGCGACGACCGCAATAGTCACCACCGGCAAACGCGGGTACGACGAATAGAACAACACGTAGACGATGCCGCTGTGTATCACGCCCAGCCCCACCAGCCATGCCCAATGCGGGCCAGCATGAAACACTTCGCCGCTGCTGAAACCCGCCAGCATCGCCACGCCTACCCAGCACTGAATCATCACCAGTGCGAATGGTCGCTGTCGGCCGATCTGCCGGGACATAAGCAGCGATGCGCCACACAGGACCGCTCCCAAAAGGGTGAGCCCGATACCGACCAGGTAAGACGCATCCGCGTCGTGCCACAGACGTCCCGGGTCAGCTGCGCACGCGACACCCACAAAGCCAAGCAGCGTCCATAACAGATCGGCCGGCTGTGTGCGTTCGCCCTGAAACAGGGCAGCCAGGATCAGCATGACAAAGGGAAAGAAGTGATAGACCAGCGTAGCCACGCCGATGGACGAGCGTGCCATGCCGGCAAACAGCGCGACCCAGTTGAGCACCAGCAATACACCGCTGATCAGCGCGCCGCGCAATAGCGTCCGGTCCGACAGCAGGCCGTTCAGATGGCCGCGAGCGAGGCCCCAGCCCAGCAGAAAGAGCCCGCCGAAAAGACATCGATAGAACACCGCTGTAATTGGGTCCTGTCCGCTTTCGTGGACAAAGACGCCTACCGAGCCAATCAGCAGCTCGGCAAACAACAGTTGGAACAATGCCGTGCGTACGCCTCCACGGTCAGCGGTCGGGGACATGACGTATTCCTTGGGGATGGTAGCCCAGCCTAGGCAGGTCGCCTTGACAGGTACAGACTCAGATAATATGTATTTTGACCAGTACAGATGGGACGAGCCCATGCTTCTCTACGAGCGCTTGGCGGAGGAATTGCGGGAGCAGATCGCGCAAGGCGCGCTGAGCGCCGGGGAGCGGCTGCCCTCGATTCGTCAGTTGGCGCAAGGTCACGGCGTCAGCGTAGCCACGGCTGTACAGGCCTGTTTGCAATTGGAGCGGGAGGGGCTGGCAGTGGCGCGCCCGCGTTCCGGATATTTCGTACGTGCGGCCATGCCTCAGCCGCCTCTGGCGAAGCCGACACGCCGCCGTGTGCCCGGCGCAGTCAGTAACCCGGCCTTGCAGGGCGTGCTGGATATGTTGGCGCGCAGCGATGTGTTGCCGTTGCATAGCGCGACGCCTGCGCCATCGCTGCTGCCGCAGGCGGCATTGTCTGCATCGCTGTCGCGTTGTCTGCGGCATGGACAAGCCGCATCGCTCGATTACGCGCCGCCGCAAGGTCATCTGGTATTGCGGCGACAGATCGCGCAGCGCTACGCGCAGGTCGGTGCGGCGGTGGCGCCGGATGAGATTGTCGTCACGGCTGGTGCGATGGAGGCGATCAATCTGGCGCTGCGCACCGTCACCAAGCCTGGCGATGTCGTCGTCGTTGAAACGCCAACTTATCACGGCATTCTGCAGGCGGTGGCGGCGTTGCAATTGAAGGTGCTGGAGGTGCCCAATCTTCCGGGGCAGGGCATCGACGTGGCTCGTCTGGAACAACTGTTGCAACAGAACACGGTACGAGCAGCAGTACTCATACCTAACTTCAACAACCCGCTTGGCAGCCTGACCAGCGATGCCGATAAACAGGCACTGCTGAAAAGCTGTGCGCGGCATGGCACCGTCATCATCGAAGACGATATCTACGGCGAGCTTGCCTGGTCCGGCCAGCGCCCATCGCCTCTGCGCCGCTGGGACAAGCAGGGCATGGTGATCAGTTGCGGTTCGTTCTCCAAGATACTGGCGCCCGGCCTTCGTGTCGGCTGGCTGGCCGGAGGTGCGTGGACCGAAGCGTTGGTACGCGCCAAATATTTTTCCAGCGTCGGTTGCGCCAGCCTGCCTCAGTTGGCCATGGCCGACTATCTGCAGCGACACGACCTCGAGCGGCACCTTCGTCGTTTGCGCTGCACGCTGGCCGACAACGCGCAACGCCTGCATGAAGCTATTGCCCGCCACTGGCCCGTTGGCACCCGGGCCAGCGAACCGCGGGGTGGTTTGTCTTTGTGGCTGCAATTGCCAGATGGTGGCGATGGTCGTGCACTGTTCGAAGCCGCGCTTGCGAAAGGTATCGGCACCTCGCCCGGCGTATTGTTTTCCAGCCGTGGCGACTACACCGACTGTATGCGGCTCTGTTGTGGCTTGCCGTGGGACGAGAGGCTCGAGCTGGCGCTTAAACAGCTTGGACAGCTGGCGAAGCGGGCGCTGTAGCCATGCGGCTTATTTTTGTCGCTTTACGCGGAAAGGCTCGGTGATATACAGCGCCGTGTCCCTTGGGCTGGCCTTGGCGGGTGGGTCCAGCCGCGGCCGTTTCGAACTCGATGATTTAGATGATTTGGATGATTTAGCGAAATAGTCGCCGCCATGAATGGCGTTTCCTTTTCGTGAGCCGGTTTCGCGCAGCGGTGAGCCAGGTTCGTTTCGAGAGCGCTTGCGGGTGTTATCGCCCAGGCTCTTGACGAAGTTTTCTTCGTGCTTGAGTACGCGTTTTTGATCTTTTTTGGGAAGCTGGCGGAATGACTGTCGCACGCGGAGCTTTGCTTCGTTGCGATCCTCTTCCCAGCTCGACTTGGCAGAGGAATCCTTCAGCTTTGCCGCGTTCTTTACCCGGCTGGCATGCTTCCCGGGCGCTATGGACCAGACAGTCGTCAAACCGGCAAGCACGCCTTGGGCTTCCGGACTGATCTTCGGGTCGGATAGTGCGCGTATCGATTGATCGCGCAGCAGGTCATGAGCCTGGGACTGCGAGCCGGTATGCACGCCTGAACCCGAATGGCCGGCCGAACCTCCGTGAGGTGCGCTAAGGATGGTGCGTGCCGTGTCCGTCCTTGCGCCGTCGCCGGCTCTGAGGGCAGCGCGCAGGCCCTTTTCAGGGAACTTGGCGCCGGAATGTTTCTTCCAGTAACCGCGGGTGTTTTTGGGCAGGCTCGAAAACCCCTGCTTGCTGCCAACCTTGCGCCGAGACAGCTGATCGACCGCGTCGGTGACCAGATAGGATTCGTGATAGCCGCTGCTGAAGCCGCGACGCGTAGGGTTGGAAGGCGATCTGAAAGCACCTTTGCTGATCGATTTACCGCTGGACACGCTGTCAACGACGTTGTCCCGAAACGAGCCCGCCTTGCCCTGGGATGCGGTGAGCGTACGGTCGTAGCGCGCCTCGTACCTGCGCTGTTTGGGCGAAGGATGTTTTGGCGTTGTGTTTCCGGATGCTTTTGTGGACTTTCCATATTGCTTAGGCATGCGGCCCCTCCTGTGGATTCCCTATGCCGGGCGGTCGATCCAGGATGCAGGCTGAAAAAGTACGTGGAGCATGGCGGGTCGACAAGTGCCGACGATAGGGAGTCCGTCCCGAAAGACAGACATTCCTCTCCATTTAAAGAGAGATGCAAGATCGGAGGGATGGGGATTCGGGCTAGTTGAACGCCCGACTTTCAAGGGATTTCAATGTTTAGCCAGGAATAGTTGAGGTCGGTATAACGTTTTCGATCCAACGGTCGACGAACGCTTCGAGTGTCAGGGGCCGTGGCACGTCGATATGAGCCTCGCGAACGAATGCAGCGGCAGCCTTGATAAACGATTGTCTCGCCATGCTGGAGGCTTGGCGGGCCGCAGCCTGCTGCTGTCGCAGCTGGACGATATGAGCTGATGGCCGGCCAGGTTTTGCGAACTTCTGGTAGCGCCGCAGTTCGTCCGCGACCAGCCCCGTATCGAGCGCCGCTTGCCACATTCCTTTCTTTGCCGCTAGTAATTTAACAAGGCAATCGATGATGGCTGGCAGGCTCTCATCGGCATTCCCATGAGGAAGCGCTTGCGTAAGCCATGAGGGCAGCGAGGTATCGGCCATGGGCGCAGTGCGAAGCGACTCCAGGTACGCCAGGCAGTCGGCCTGAGGAAAGGCCGTCATGTCTTGCGTCTTATCTGGTTCAGGGGAAGCCTGAGATACGCGATGCCGTTTGCATCGGACGAGGGCAGGCGCCCGCCGCGAATATTTACCTGGAGAGCCGGAAGAATGAGCCTGGGAACGGCGAGGCTGGCGTCGCGTGCTTGTCGCATGGCGACGAACTCGTTCTCCGCCATGTTTCGCCCAACGTGCACGTTGCTCTCTCGTTGCGCGGCGATCGTACTTTCCGGTGCCTGGCTCCGTCCCTGGGGAGGATAGTCGTGACAGAGAAAGATGCGCGTATCCGCAGGTAGCGAAAGAATCTTTTGTATGGAGCGGTAGAGCAAAGCCGCATCGCCACCCGGGAAATCGCAGCGTGCCGTGCCGGTATCGGGCGCGAAGAGCGTGTCACCGATAAATGCCGCATCGCCGATCAAATAGGTGAGGCCATCGTCGGTGTGGCCGGGCGTGGCCATCACGCGGATATTCATCTCGCCAGCGGTCAATACATCGTCATCATCGAGCAGATGATCGAACTGACTGCCATCGGGCATGAATTCGTCGCCCAGATCGAACAGGGGTTTGAAGTGCGCCTGGACGTTGACGATCTTTCGCCCGATGGCCAATGGAGCATTGAAGGTATCGCGCAGGTAGCTACCTGCGCTCAGGTGATCAGCGTGCGCATGGGTTTCGAAAATCCAGGCCACGTTCAATTGCCGGTCGCGAACGAATGCGACTACCTGATCGACGGAAGCGGTGCTTGTGCTTGCCGCCGCTGCGTCGTAGTCGAGCACCGGATCGATAACCACCGCCGAGTTCGCATGGTGAACGACATAGGTAAATGTGCCGGTGTCCTTGTGAAAGAACGGCTCGACGGATGGGTGGCGTGGATCAGGTGACGGCATGGAGAGTCGACGCGGAGTCTAGTCGTGGGGCGTGAGTGGTTGCGCCAAGTCTATATCCATCAGCGACTGTCGCATGGCCTCCAGCGCAGGCAGCAAGCCTTCAGGCTCGCGTAGAGCCTTGCGCGCGGCTCCGACCGCTTTGCGCACCGCTCCTGGGGTCTGGCCCGTTGCGATCAGTGCGATGGCAGGGGCGCGACATGCGGCGAGGGCATCGATCCAATCGGCAGGATGAACCGGTTTGAGCCGGCGAGTGGCAAGGCGGCTGGCCCTGAATGCCGGAGCGACCTGTTCTACCTGGGCTAGTGCGGCGACAAAACCCTTCGCGCTGCGTTCGGGTGTAGCCGGGTCGACGGCCTCCGACAAGGCCGACAGCGCATCGGCGATGCGCCGACGCAGGACCGCGGTGGACTTGACCGGATACACCACCCAGGCGGATAGCACGCCAATGAGGGCACCGATGACAATCTCTTCCAGGCGAGGCCACAGGATGTTTTGTGCAGTCGAGCCGTTGAAACCCTGCAAAAGGGCCAGCGCCAGGGTGACGAACAGTGCCCACCATGCGTATCCGAGCGGGCGCAGCCACAGGCCGAGGAAAATCGAGGCGAGAATCAGGCCGATCGTGGTGGCATCGTGCGCGCCGATATGCAGCGTAAAGGCAAGGGCCAGCACGGTGCCGACGGCAGCACCGCCGACGCGCAACACGCTTTTATAGGCAACATCCAGCCGACCGCGATTACCGCTGTTGACGATGAATGCAGTGAGCACGATCCAGGCCCAGCGCTCGGCAAAAAAAACATACCCGACGACAAACGAAACGGCCAACGCAACGGCCATCTGCAACGCCATGCGTGTGCTTGCCGAAGGATGTAGCGAGCTCTCATTTGCCGCTGCTGCCGGGATAGGCTCGGCGACCTCGCGCAACGGGGGCAGGATATGAAGCCGCCGCGCCAACGCTTGAAATACAGCCACCCAGAACAAGGCCAGCAACGCCACGACGATCGGAATCAAGGCCGCAACAAGGTGGTTGACATGTTTCGTCGGGATATAAGGCGTAGTGAGAATGACGATGAATGGCAACGCGATAAGCGAGCCGGCGCGTCGCGCGTCGGGTCCGAACTTCCGCATCCAGATCGATACGAAAATGCCTGCCACAAATACGCCCGCACCGATCCAGGGAGTGCGATGAAGCAACAAACCTACCCCGGTAACCACCAGGCCCACGATGGGTAAGGCGATAGCGGCTTCGATCCGCCCCCGCAGGTTGTGATCCAGGTGGCTGCGCGCAAAGGACATGCAAAGCACGATCGCCAGCACGCCCGGCCCCGGCTCCGGGTCGATCGCCATGGCGCATGCCAGGGTGGCGAGCGCGGCAAGCATGGTCACCATTGCCGCGGCGAAGGCGCGCGCTAGAGCCGCAGTGCCTTTGGCCAGATCTTGCGATTCAGTCAAGGTGTTTGTCGGCATCGTATGCGCGGATAGTTTCCCCGATTGGCGACTATACGCGACCTGGTCTGGGCTGTCCGGCCACGCCGGCGCGCTGCGAAGCGATACTCAGGCGTCGTCCATTTCGCTGGCGGCCACCGCCAAACCCGACACCACGCCCAGCGATGGATCGCCCAGTACCAGTGGCATCTCGGGAAAACTCTGTTTCACGCGCTCCCGAATCTGCGGTGAGCGTGACGTGCCGCCGGTAAGAAAGACGCTATCGGGAAGTTGCACCAGGTCGCTCCGCACCGTGCCAAGGGTGCGTTCGAGCTGCTGGAGAAACGACTCGATCGCTGCGTCGAAATCTTCGCGGCCGGTTTCCGCGGCAAGGTTCGATTCGATGAAATCCAGGTCGGCCTGGTAGCTTGCCTCGGTGCTCAAGGTGATCTTGGTGCGCTCGGCAAGCTGGTTGAGCCGGGTGGTGGCGCCCAGCTCCTGCAATGCGCGCAGGCGTGAGCCGAACGGCTCGGGAATCAACCGATAGTTCTGTTTGCGAAACTCGCGCTGCTTGGGCAGGTTGTGCACGCTGGCAGCTTCGACGAACTGATGTTGGGGTACGCGTACCGTGTCTTTACCCAGCAACGGCATGAAGCTGTGCAGGCTCAAGGCGACGTCCAGATCGGTGCCACCCTTGGGCAAACCCCAATTGCGCACGATCTGCGGGTGCTCGTCGCCGCCGAGCTGGGCGAAGGTCACATCGGTGGTGCCGCCGCCGATGTCCACGATAAGTGCGGGCTGCCGGGTGTCCAGACTCTTGTGATAGTGCATCGCGGCGGCTGCGGGCTCTTCGAGAAAATTCACTGTGTCGAAACCGGCGATAGCGGCAGCTTCACGCAGAATGTCGATCGCCTGTTCCGAACCCTTGGCACCCATCGAGCTGCGAAACTCCACTGGCCGACCGATCACCGCGCCGCGCACCGGCGTGCCGAACTGCCGGCTGGCGGTAAGGCGGATGTGTTCGAGGATGTGCGTGGCGATATGCACGATCACCTTGCGCACCTGCGGATCGAGCCGGTAACCGAACATGGACTTGGGCGACTCGATCAGGTTGCCGCCGCCGCTATCGAGATAACCCTCCACGGCTTCCTCGCCGAACAGCGCATGCTGAAAGCTTGCAACGGATGCCACCGCTTCGCGGGTCTGGTCTTCCATCCATTGTCGGCGAACCACGCGCAGCGCTTCGCGCCTCAGCTCGTCGTCGTTTCGCGTTGCTGCGAGCTGTCCGCGAGCGCTGGCTGCCGCAGCTTCCTGACGGTGCTGGGTACGTGCCAGGCGCAGCTGCGCTTCGAGCTGTGCCTCCAGATCGGGCGTCAGCTCGAAGTCGTTGGGGTCGGGTACCAGCTCCGGAAAGAACACAGCCGTACGGAACTGCTCGGCATTGCCGAAACGGACCAGAGTGAGCTCGCCGTTGACGATGGCGCCGGCCGCCGAGTAGCTGGTGCCGAAATCGATGCCGATGTGCATGGGGATCAGAGGGGTAAGGCAATCGACCATTATGGCGGGGTGGGGCCATATGCCCAAGTGCTCCGCTACGAAAAGCGCCGCCATACGAGAGAGCACACTGAGGCAAGCTTTGAACACTACGCGCTTTTGCCCCCTCTCCCCCGGCTTTGCCGGGGGAGAGGGCTGGGGTGATGGGGGCCTTCAGGCAGTAGGGCTTTCCAACAAAAACGCCACCTTCTTCTGCTTGGGCAACTGCTTGATCTGCCACTCCGCTCGCGACGCTTCGGCACGGTTCGCGTACGGCCTGGCACCGATCAGCCGCAAAGGCGGATGAGCGCGCGTATAGCGCGCCCCGCGCCCCGCCACGTGGTCGGCGTAGCGAGCCTCAAGACGATTGGTAATGCCCGCATAGAACGTACCGTCGCGGCATTCGATCAGGTAAAGGCACCACGATGTCGTCGTGGCGCCGATAGCATCGTGCTCAGACAATGTGCAACAACTCCTTCTTGATCTTGCCGCCAACGCGCTGCACGCGGCGCCAGCCGCTATGGTCGTTCATGGTGATCCAGCGGCGTTCGTCGGAGCGGTAGAACCAGTCCTTGTCCTGCTGGAAGAAGATCTGCATGCCGCCGGTCTCCCAGATATTGAGGATCTCGTTGCTGTGCGCGTGACACTCGTCGAAATCGGTCGATGCCTTCTGGCCCATCTCGGCATATTGCTGGTGAAGTTCAAGCAGCAGGCTGTTGATCTCCGGTGACAGATGAGTAGCGTTGAGGCCGATCTTGCGCGCCTCTTCGAGCAGGATGGGGTAGCTGTGCGACGGGTACTTGGAGTTGAGCGTCTGGGCGATCCGCTCGCCGGTGGTTTCATCGGCAATGTGATGGGCGAGCAGTTCCTTGCACAGCATGATGGACAGCGATTCGGCGCGATCGACCGCACCGATCACCAGCGGGTGTACATATTGGAATAGCGCCTGATAGGGGTTTTCGGTGGTGCTGCTGTGTTCGGCACGGCCCAGGCGGATCACGCGGGTAAGCTCGTCCAGGCTGACGCTGACGCGATCGTTGTCGCGATCGACCGGCGACAGTGCGTGGGTAAGCGAGGTATCCACGGCCGTGAGATAGGCCATCGGGCCCATCTGAATCTCGTTGCAGCCCAGGGTGATCATGGTCGCCGCCGAGGCGCACTCCAGCGGCACCAGTGCGATCAGCCGCTTGCAATGCTGGCGCAGCAGGCTGACCAGGCGCAGCGAAGCCTGGCCGGCGCCGCCGTCGGACTTGATAAAGAGGTACAACGTATCGGGATGGCCCAGGTTGTTCAGCAGCTCGAACAATGCCACCGCATCGCTATGGCAGATGGAGCCGCGCGGGTTGTTCCAATAGGTGACCATCGGTGCGCCCAGCTTCTGGGTAATCTTTTCGATCAGCCCCTGGGTCTTGCTGAAAAGGACGGGGGGTTGTTTAACCTTGGCGACTTCCTGGGAATCCATGCGTTTCCTTCGATAGATATGAGGCCCGGCGACGCGATGGATTATGAAGCGGACAGCGTCCGGCGAAAATGGGGTGTCATGCTTTTAAACTGAAACGGGAGCCACCGCATCTCAACATGGATGTAGAGGTTTCGTTTTATTGCGCTATTGCGGGATATCCATCATGGTCATGCGTTCGTTCTGCTTCGTTGTCATGGCCGCTCTGGCGCCGATTGCCGTCGCGGTGCCGGCGACATCGGCGATTGTCGCGAAACAGGCCCAGGCTGCCCTGGAGCGTGCGACATCGAGCGACGGGCCTGGCGCGGTAATCCTGATAGCCCGGGGGGACGAGATCATTTATCGAGCCGCTCGGGGAAGTGCACAGATAGAGTTGGGCGTACCGCTTCAAGCGGACCAGACCTTTCGAATCGCCTCGATCACCAAGATGTTTACCGCGGCACTGGTGGTGAAGCTTGCCCAGCTCGGCAAATTGTCGCTTGACGACAAGCTCGCAACCTATGTTCCCGGTATTGCCAACGGTGAAACGATCACCTTGCGTCAACTGCTTAACCACACGGCAGGTGTGTCCGATATCGTGCATGACCCGCAACCGGGCTTTTTTGCCCGCAAGGTCGATACCGCGACCTTGATTGCCGAGATCAAGAAACGCGAGCCGTCGTTTCCTCCAGGTACGCGTTTTGCCTATTCGAATGCCGGCTATATCTTGCTGGGTGCCGTGATTGAAAAAGTCACCGGCAAGCCATGGCAGGACGCCCTGCGCACGACCCTGTTGGAGCCGCTGGACCTGAAAGAGACCGCTTACGGCGACAACGCGAGGATCGTCCCGAGGCGCGTAGCCGGTTACACCACGGATAACGCAAATCATCATGTCGAGAACGCGTCGTATATCAACGCCAGCGTGCCGGCAGCTGCGGGCGCCCTCGTGTCCACCGCGAGCGATCTCTTGCACTGGATGCGTTCGTTGGCACAAGGCAAAGTAGTTGGGCGCGACGGCTTCAAACAAATGACGACGGCGGTCGCGAATGTATCGGGTGCATCGACGCATCCTTATGGATTTGGCATGTATATCTGGCAGGTGCGTGGTAACGAGATGGTTGGGCACACCGGCCAGATCGACGGGTTCGCTTCCGCGCTGGCGTATTTGCCTCAACAGGACATTACCGTCGTTGTCCTGGCCAACGACGACAACTTCGATGCCCGCACCATGGCGCGTCGGATGGCTGCGATCGCATTGGGGCGACCGTATGCCGACCCGGAGCCCGCCAAGCCCACTGAGGATCAGCTACGCGCCTTCGAAGGTGTTTATCGTATCGATGACGCTACGACGGAGGCGCTCTCCATCAAGGACGGTCAGCTTTATGGCCAGCGCAGCAACCGCCATGCGGTGCCGTTGATGCTTACCGTCGATCAGCGGCTGTATTTCGTACCTGACGAGCTGAGCTATTTCACGCCGGTGCGCGATGCAAGCGGCAAGGTCGTCCGTCTGGACTACTTCGAAGGCGGCGACGATCCGGCCCTGCCAATGCCACGAGTTGCCGGCGAGACCGCTACGTCCCATTAGCCCGTGTGCGCGGACACGTTGCGGTTGTCGCTTTCTACATAGGTGACATCGCCGATCCAATAGCGTTGGCGACGCGCTACGCGCGACATGGCATCCTCGCCATCGAAACTGACGGTGCCATGATTGAACAGGGCGCGGTCGATATTGTCGAAGGTGTTGACGTTCACGACGGCGTAGAGACGGTCTTCGGCAACGCATATGCATGCCGGTACGACACCGCAGCGCGAGCAAACAAGAAATTGGGCGGTCTCGGTGCCAAAAGCATAGCGGGAGACCATCGCCGGATCGTTCACGACGATCTCGAGCGCGCCCTGCGGATTGGACGTCCATACGGCACCGTGCGAGGTGCAGAACGTACACGTGCATGCACGCGCGGGGATCTCGGTCGGGTCGGGTGTCCAGGTCAGGGAAAAAGCCACGTTGCCGCAGTGGCACTTGCCGTGAATCAACATGCGATTGCTCCTTGAAACCCGATCAGGGCCAGACGATGGCCTGGGCCACCACGACGTGTTCGCCATTGAAGGTGGCGGCGGGCGAGCCATAAAGTTGATAGCCGAGCGCCAGCGCTTCGGAAACCCGCTGGCAGAACGAGGCGTCGTCCTTGCCGGTCAACAGCCGGTATCTGGGAAGCCCATCGGGTGGGGTGTCGGACATGCTGCGGTCTCCAGTTGAGACCTGGATCATAGGCGATCGCGGCCGCACCCCGTAAGCAGGTGCGCCATGTGCCTGGATTTGCTGTAAAAAGGTATCTATGTGGCTTTGCTGTTCCGAATCGGGGGATTCGTGGGCATCCTGGATATTTTTCGGCGAGACCTTACGCCCGACCGGTTTGCGTCGGTGGCGATGCGGCGCATGCCGAAAATGGGTGCATTCAGCGATATCGTCTATAACAGCCGCGATTTCAGCCTCAGTTTCAAGGATTCGCGCGATTGCGCGATGACGTTCAATCTGCGCAATGTTTTTCAGGACTATCAAAAAGCTGCCCGTGGCAATCGGGCCGATGTGCTGGACAAGTACATCATGGCGTTCGTCGCCCCCGCAGATATGTCCGATCGCGAGGCGGCGCTCGCCAATCTCATGCCGGTGATCCGCGACGGCGCGGCCTTCGAATTCGCGCGTCTGATGGCACGTCTGGCCGATGGCGACAAGGCGTATAAACTTGCGCCGTCAAAGCCGTTCTTTGATCGCCTGGTGATTACGCTGGTGGTCGATTCCGCGCACGCTACGACATCCGTGTCCCAGGACAAGCTCGACGAGTGGGGGCTCGATTTCGACACGGCATTGAAGCGGGCGATGGACAATCTGCGCGATCGTACCGAGCCGAATTTCCGGGTTAGCCCCCATGGCGTGTTCCTGTCGGCCTGGAGCGATGTCTTTGACGCCTCCCGGTTATTGCTGACCGATATGCTTTATCGGCTACCGATTCAGGGCGATCCGGTGATTGCGATTCCGTCGCGCGACCACTTGCTGGTGACAGGCAGCGGCAACGACCAGGGCATCGCCGAACTGGCCGATATTGCGGTCGAAGTACTGGAAACGAACACGCGGCCGTTGGGATATCAGCTGTTCCGTCTGCGCGATGGTCAATGGTCGGCATTCGATGAGAACCTGCCGGCGAGCGAGCGCTTTCGCCAGGCGAGGTATCGCGGCACGATGAGCGTGTACGACGATCAGAAAAAACTGCTCGACCAGATACACGAAAAGGAAAACATCGATATTTTCGTGGCGAGCTACCGGGTGTTCAAAAACGACAAGCTCGGTGGCTTTATCAGCTCGGTGCAATGGACACGCAACGTCGATGCGTTACTCCCGCGTGCCGACTATGTCTGGTTTTATTGCACGGCGGTCAAGGAGATCGTCTCGGTGCCTTGGGACATCGTGGTCGAAGTGCTCGGTGGTTTGAGCCGCGAGCCGCACTTGCTGCCCGAACGCTATCGGGTCAGCGGCTTTCCTTCCGAGGATCAGATGCATCGGTTGAAGCAGCACGCCGAAAGCGCGTGGAACGTGCCTGATCGCAGCCCTGCCTGACAAAGTTTCGGAACCATAAAAAAGGGCCAGGTCGTACCTGGCCCTTTGTATCAGACAACCGACGATCGATCACTGCGTGGCGGCAGCGCCTGCAGAAGAGGAACTGGCCGGTTTGCCGCCCTTGTGCCGGTTATGCGGGCCCTTGTTGTGTCCCATTTTCTGATTGCGATACAAGGTATCGGCGGTTTGCTTCTGCTCGTCGGACAGCACGGCATAGAGGTCGCTGAAGGAGGACGAGAGCTTCTTCATGTTGTCGGCATGCATCTGAGTAAGATCGGCATACGATTTCATCGCATCGGGCGCGCTCATCGTCGACAGCTTCTGCGAGCGTTCGTGAAAGGCCTGACCGGTATTTTGCGCGTTGTCACGCATGGTCTGGGCAAAGGCGTCCCATTGCTTGGATTGCTGGTCGGTGATCTTCAGCTGCGTATGCAGGTCGTTGATGCGCCGTTCCACCGAATCGGCGCGGCGCTGCGCGTGCGACTTGGCGGGTGTGCTTGCTGCAGCATCGCTCGATGGTGTCGGTGATTGCTGTGCCCATGCCGCCGGCGCAAAAACAGCGAGCGATAGCAGGGCAGGGAGGGCGACCTTGCGAATGGCGTTCTTCATAGGGATGCTCCGATTCGAGGCGTTCGGGAAAAAAGCGTTCCGTGGCGACAGCGTCGCGCTGCTCAATAACCGTCGTCGTAATACACGCCCGGTGGCGGTGGCGGCGGTGGATCGCGATAGACCACCGCCGGCGGCGGCTGCGAAGCATTCGAAGCGGAGTTGGCGATGACCGCGCCGGCGACGACGCCGAGCAAGGCACCTGCGATCACATTGCCGGAGCCGCCGCCGCGGTGGCGATCACGGCCGTAGTAGCGTGGCGGTGGTGGACGATGATAGCCGCCATGCCGATAGCGCTGGGCATCGGCCGGCATGGATACGGCGATCATGCTCAGCGCCGCCATGGCGAAGACGCATTGTCGACAGATCGAGACGAATGAAAGGCGGGACATCAGCGTAACCTCCTCACGTGCAACATCCGTTGCGTGATTAAGGCCGGCAAGGGCGCCGGCGCGATGTACTCGAAACGACAGCCAGATTCCCTGCAAGAGTGCTGTTCCTTGGCAGCTGGCGCTCGCAAGGGTATACCGGCTACGGATTTACTCAAAGCGAGTGTGATGGTTTTGTGCGGTGGGGTCGGAAACGGCTGCCTGCTGACAGGACGTTGTCAGCAGGACCCGGCCACACTGGCGTAACTTCCCACGACAGGACGCCTGGCATGTCAGTTTCCGGTATTACCTTGTATTCCACGGGGGCTGGCTTTGGCATGCCCGAGACCAGCCCGTTTGTGCTCAAGACCGAGGTGCAACTGAAGATGGCGGGGCTGGCCTTTGAAAAGGCCTTTTGCATCCCACCGCAAGCGCCCCATGGCAAGGTGCCCTATATCGAAGATCAGGGCGAAGTCGTCAGCGATTCGACCTTTATCCGCGCGCATATCGAGCGCAAGTACGAGCTGGATCTGGACGATGGCCTGGATGTGCGGCAACGTGCGGAGTCGTGGGCGATAGAGCGGCTGCTCGAAGACCATTTGTATTTTGCGATGGTGTGGTTTCGCTGGATCGATCCGGACAACTTTGCCAAGGGGCCGGCGCGTTTTGCCGACAGGGCGCCAGAAGCCGATCGCGTGCAGCTACGCCAGCAGATACAGGCTCGCAAGCTCGACGACCTGCGTGGCCATGGTCTTGGGCGTCATTCGCGTGATCAGATCGCAGCGCTGGGTCTGCGTTCGATCGACACGCTGGCGGTGCTCCTCGGGGAGAAGCGTTATCTATTCGGCGAACGACATAGCGCGGTCGATGCGACCGCTTTTGGCGTGCTCGCGTCGGTAATGACGCCCTTTTTCGAATCGCCTTTACGCCACGGCGCGGAACGTCATCCGTCCCTGGTTGCCTATGTCGATCGCATGATGCGGCAGTATTTTCCCGAGCATGTGGCCAGCGGGCAGGGCCATCTTGAGACGGCTTGAGTTTGCGCATGAGGCGGCGTAACGTCCTCAATCGCTTGATTTTTCGAATCTCGCCGCCATAAATGCGGTTCGGGCGAAGCGACGCTTCGCCCTGAGTGCACTTCCCGGAGACTCCCATGGCCACAGGTTGGGCAGGCGACGGCGCCGTTCAGGACCAGATCGACGCGACGGTCAGTGACGCAGTCCAGCGGGCGCGTCGGCAATTGAAACAAGGTCCGGGGCTTACGCATTGCGAAGAGTGCGAGGCGCCTATCCCCGAGGCACGGCGCAAGGCCGTCCCGGGAGTGCGTCTGTGCGTGGCGTGCCAGGAGGCGTTGGATGCGGAGCGTGGCGCGGCGCTATTCAACCGTCGCGGTAGCAAGGATAGCCAGCTACGTTGAACAAACCTCCTCGCGAGGGCAGGGACTGTCTGGCGGCCTTTGCGTGGCGGTGATAAAAAAGCGCTTTGACGCACCGCAAGGGATTGCCCGATGCTGACCACGCTGGCGATTGCCAACTATCGTTCCCTGCGCTCGCTGATCGTGCCGCTGGGACGCTTGAACGTGGTTACCGGTGCCAATGGCAGCGGCAAATCGAATCTTTATCGCGCGTTGCGTCTGCTTGCCGAAACGGCACAAGGCGGCGTGGTCGGTGCGTTGGCGCGCGAAGGCGGTTTGTCGTCGACCTTCTGGGCCGGCCCCGAGGAGTTGTCGCGAAGAATGCAGCGTGGCGAGGTGGCGATCGAAGGCACGGCAAGAGGGGAGCCCAAGGCGTTGCGACTGGGCTTTTCCGGAACGGATTTCGGTTACGCCATCGACTTCGGTTTACCGAACCAGTTGCCGGCAGGCTCGATGTTCTCGCTCGATCCGGAGATCAAATCGGAAGTGATCTGGGCGGGACCGTTCTTGCGTCAGGCCAATATGCTGGTGGAACGACGGGGCCCGATGATTCGCGCGCGCGCGGGCAAGTCGTGGCAGGTGCTGGCGCAGCATATAAGCGGTTTCGAAAGCATGTTTACGCATGTGGCCGACGCGCAGCGCGCCCCGGAGATGCTCGATGTGCGCGACGCGATCAGGCGCTGGCGCTTCTACGATCACTTCCGCTCCGACGCCGACGCGCCGGCGCGCATGGCGCAACTCGGTACGCGCACGACGGTGCTGAGCCACGATGGCCATGATCTTGCTGCGGCCTGGCAAACCATTTGCGAACTGGGCGAGAGGGAAGCGCTCGATGCCTCGGTGGACGATGCTTTTCCCGGCGGCCAGGTCAGTGTTGTCGACAGCGACGGCCGTCTGGTGCTGGAGTTCAGCCAACCCGGCTTGTTGCGGCCGTTGAGATCGGCCGAGCTATCCGATGGCACGTTGCGTTACCTGCTATGGATCGCCGCTTTGCATACGCCGCGTCCGCCGCCGTTAATGGTGCTGAACGAACCGGAGACCAGTCTGCATCCCGACCTGTTACCGGCGCTGGCGCGATTGATCGTGCATGCGTCTTCGCGTAGCCAGGTCTGGGTGGTATCGCATGCATCGCGCTTGATTGCCGCGCTCGAGGCGGCAGACGACTGCCATTCGATCCATCTGGAAAAAACACTGAGCGAAACGAAGGTCGCTGGCCAGGGGTTGCTGGATAAGCCGGCTTGGCATTGGCCTGGTCGATAAGTGTCCGCCCACAGGCGGCACTGCCACCGGGTTATCAAAAAGTCCGTGCAGCCTGATCCGTGAATCAGCCTTGATGCTTTTGCTGTTTGGCGATACGTGCCAGTTCGGCGCAGCGTGCGCGCTCTTGGGCACGCTTTTGATCTTGCGCCATCAGCAACATCTGTCGACGCGTCAGCGGTCGAGCGGAGTCGCACTCGGATTTCTGCGGTGTTGTGACGTGACGCACCGCGTGCAATATGCGGTGCAGCCAGTTTTCCACGGGCGACGGGGTCGGGGTCGTGGTGTTGGCGAACATGGTAATGACCTCGGCGGCGGCGTGGAGCTTTCCCACACGCCCACTATGCGTTGGCACTTATTAGAAGATGGTGAGGATACGGTTCAGTTTTCTTCGGCCGCGCGTTTAGATCGTTCTTGGTTCGCATGGCTTACGTGGAAATCACAAAGCTAAACGCGCTTCGGTCACTCGTTTCCCAAAACCCGGATGGGTTCCTGGCCGGCAGAGATCCAGATTTCGTCGCCCGACTGCATCACCAGAACGTACCGTCCCGTATCGACGCTATCGACTTCCAGTAACGACAGGGACGGTCCCCAGGGGCGTTCGGACGGAATCGTCAGTTTGGTGACATCGTTGAAGACAATCGAAAATTCGTGCTGAAGCCCTTCGCCGGGGCCGCCCTGAAAAAAGAAGGTGCAGCGCCGTTCGCACCAGTCGAATTCGACCGATGCGAGTGTCGCGTCGTGCAGCCCTGTCAGGGCCTCGGGCAAGTCGTTCATAAAGGCCTTGAGCAAGGTCGCGGATGCCGGCCTCGGGATTCTAAGCTTAGAGCCCCTTGAACTGGATCTTGCCCGTAGCATCGACCGAACAGGCTTTCAGTGCCCGGTTCTGCAGCTCGTCGGGTGTGACGTTCGGATAGTTGTAGACCGTGGTGACGGTCGTAGCCATCCAGTTTTCCGGTGCATTGGGATCGGCGTCGTCTTCGCGATTCTTGTTGTGCTTGAAGTTCGACATGGCGCTTGCCTTGGTGACGCCACGGTCGCGATTGCGCGCGATCAGGTAAAACGGTCGGGCAAAACTGACGCATGCAGCCGGTGGCGTGTCTTCGACAACCGTCTCGGCGAGAACGTGCGTGCCGAGCAGACTCAGCGTGATTATGAGTGCGATACGGCGCATAGCTTCCCCCTTTCGTCGTCGGTGGGCCGGACCGACAGCAACAGTGTGGGGGAAGGGCTTGGGTCTTGGGTATCGGAAAATTTCGCAGTCAAGCGGACGCCTAGACGCCCAAACCGTCACTCACGGCTCCGATCTGCGTGTATGGAGCCTCAATCGGCCGGGCTGGTGCAGGCCGCGTAGCGCTTTCCTTCCACCCTCGCTACGTCGCTGCCGTCGGGCAGGGTGAGTCTGGCGGTGTAGTGTTCGGCCTCGTCGAAACCGACATGGCCGTGCATGGCGGCCGCGCCCTTTCCTTCGCAGCGCAGGGTCCAATCGAGGGTGGTACTGCTGCGGCGCTGATCGGCCTGCTGGCACTGATGCGCAGCGGGCGGGTCGATATGGCTGAACGATGCCCAGGGATCGGCGCCCTCGTCGACGCAATGCCATTGCACGACAGGTTTGCCCCATTGCCCATGGCTGAACAGGCGGGTGACGATTTTCCAGAGGCCGGGCATGGCGCCGAAGTCGCCGGGGTCGGCATGACCGGCGGGAGCGGCCAGTGCGGCGGCGAGGCTGAATGTTGCAAGGGTAACGATCTGCAGCGGGCGGCGGCGGGGCCGGGGAAGGATATTCATCGGGTGGCGTGGCTCTCGATCAAAAGAGTGTGCCCTGCCTGGTTACCCAGGCAGGGCACAGGTGTCAAGGCAGGCGATCAGTCCGTGGTCGCTGCGGTGACGTCGTCCTTGCGGTCATGCCGTCCAAAATCAAACATGTCCATCATGTTGCCGATCGCCGGAGCGTTGACCGGCACGTAGGGGTTGCGCGGCAATGCGATCGGGTTCGGCAGGTTGTCGCGGCTGCGATCGGAGATCTGATCGTGCAGGCCCCAGTTGGCTTCGACGAATTTGTCGAACGAGACGTGGTCGTAATAGGTGTGCACCACACGACCGCCTTCGGAGTACTTCGAGATCACCAGCATCGGGATGCGCGTGCCGTCGCCAAAGAAGTCCACCGGCTGGATGTAGCCCGAGTCGTAGTAACCGCCACCTTCATCGAAGGTCACCACGATGGCCGTGTCAGCCCACACCTTGGGGTTGGCCTTGGCCATGTCGACGATCTTCTTTACGTAGCCTTCGAACAGCTCGAGCTTCGAGGACGCCGGATGGCCGTCCAGAATGCCATCGGGCTTGGCGATCGACACCGCCGGCAGCGTGTTGTTCTGGATATCGGTATAGAGATCGTTGATGTCCTGGTTGTTCGCGCGCAGGTCCGGGTTGGTCATGACCTGGGTGGAGTACAGGAACGGATCGCAGATATTGCAGAACGTACCGGCTTCACCGTTTTCCTTGCCCTGGCCCCAACCTTCACCGTAGTACTTCCAGCTCACGTGATGGCGCTCGAGCAGGGTGGCGAGGTTTTCCTGCGTGGACGGCGGGATGGTGAACTGCTGCGCGCCCAGCGGTGCGGCGGTACCGTCGCCGAGGTAGCCCGGGTTGTAGTTGTTGACCAGGTAGTAAGCGTTCTTTTTGCAGTCCGTGCCGTTGAAGGTCTTGTACGGCAGCGAGCGCAGGTACTTCTTCACCGAGGCGACGCCCGGCTGGCTTTCATCCGCGCAATTGACATACGAGCCGCCACCGTAGCCGTCCTGCACCCACCAGTTGTTGGTGCCAGCCTGCGAGTTCGGATTCTCGATCTGGTTGGTCGGCGGTGTTGCCGGCTTGCCCTTGGCGTCGGCGTAGTAGATCAGCGTGCCGTAGCCCAGCATGATGTGGTTGGCGCCCGTGCCGCCCATCACCGACTGGTGGAAGTTGTCGCTGAGTGCATAGGTCTGCGCCAATTCCTTGAAGTACGGCGCATCGCCCTGGGCCATATTGAGGAACTGCATCGAGGTCGAGCCTTCACCGGTGCTCTGATCGGTGAAATTGGCCGGCTGCGTCACGCCGTTATTGCCCGCACCCATCGTCACTTCGACCCACGGGAACAGGTCGGCACGACAACCGCTGGGGTTCTTGTTGGTCGCTTCCTTGATGTTGCAATCGAGCTGCTGCCACATCTGGAAGAAACGATGCACCGGGCTGTTGGCGTAGTCGTTGTAGCTGATCGAGGCGTGCATATCGACCGGTGCATTGGTCAGATTGCCCGGGAAGCGCGTGTCGACCACGCCGCTGGGCAGACCCGTGCCGCCTTCGGCAAGCTCTTGATACGCATCGTCCGGCAGTGCCGGCTCGATCGACTGCGCCTGTGCGGCGGAAGCGAACGGTGCCTGGGTCGGCGCACCACCGGTGTTCATGGCGGGCAGCGTTTCGTACGGCACGGTGCGGGTCGGAGCGACCTCGTAGCTGCCGCTCTGGGTGGCCTGGAACTGACGCGCGGCGGCGACGTTCGGTCCCGGCGTACCGTCTGCGTTGACGATGCCTTCGGAGAGCAGATTGAACACGGTCTGCCCGCGCGGCGCCTTATAAGTCGCGTAGACATGGTCGAAAGTACGGTTTTCACCGATCAGCAAAATGACGTGTTTGATCGGCGTCTGCGTGTTGCTGCTGTTGTCGCCACCGCCCTTGCCAGGACGATGCAAGGTCACCACGCCGCCCGGCAGACCCTGCTGGCTTTGCAGGGGAGCGGTCGGAATGTCTTTCCTGAAAGAGGCGTCTTTGTCGGGTGCAACTGTAGTTTGTGCGCTGACGACACCAGCAAGGCCGGTCGCCAGCATGCCGAGAAACAGCGGATGAAGCCGCTTTTGGCCGAACATCTTGGACATAACTTGATCCCCAGCAACTCCCGTCATGGAAGTCGCGAATCGAGCGTGGTCCCCCTGGTTAATCGATGCGAATGAAAGACAGGGAATCGCATCGACCGCCAAGCAGTGTCGTCGGTATACATGACGTTGCTTTGGCGTTAGGAAGACACGCTTTACGTGGTTTGTGACGGTGCGGCTACAGCGCGCGGCGATGGGGAGTCAGGTCACGTTTTATTCGTAGGTTTGGACGTCTATTCGCAAGTTATTGCCCTTCGCCTCAATTCACCTATCCGTCATCCCGGCGCAGGCCGGAATGACGAAATAGGGAGGCTGAGGCGAAATGGGAGTTACGGCGCCCTCGGTTGCCTCACGCAGGCAACAACTCATACGGCCGCATCATCTCGTTATCCTCGTGCTCGAGATAATGGCAATGCCAGACATACCGCCCCGGCTCGCCCTCGAAGCGCATGATGATCCGCGTCACCATTCCCGGATCCGCACGCACCGTATCCTTCCACCCCATCTCATGCGGCGCCGGCGGTCGAGCGGGGCCGGTGTATTTGACGGTGCGATGGGCGTTCCAGGCAAAGATGTCGAAGGGCCTGCGATCGATCACCTGAAAGCGCACAAGATGCAAGTGGACCGGGTGCGTATCGCCGGTGATGTTGACGAAGCTCCAGATCTCGGTGCTGTTCTGTTTGGGCTTTTCGGTCACTGGATCGGACCAGCTTTTACCGTCAAGCAACATCATCATGGGGTTGCCGCCCGAGTCGTCCTGTTCGCCGAGCGTCAACATGCGTTCTCGCACGGAGCTGGCTATATCGATGCGTGGTACCGGGCGCAGACTCGTCGGGAGTTTCGACGTGTCCGCGCGGCCTTTGTCGCGCACGCGAAACTCCATGATGGCATCGGCCTGATGGCGCAATTGCACCGATTGCCCGTCCAGGCCGCTGAAGTCGATGACGACATCGGCGCGTTCGGCGGGATAAAGCTCCACGCGCGTGCGTTCCAGCGGCGCAGGCAGCAGGCCCTGGTCGCTGGCGATCTGATGAAAGCTGCCGCGCGAAAGCGATAGATCGAAGAAGCGTGTATTGGCGGCATTGACCAGCCGGAACCGGTACCGACGCGGCTCCACGTCCATATAAGGAAACAGCTTGCCATTGCACAGCATGGCGTTGCCGTAGCACTCCGATACCCATGGCGCATCGGGGTCGTCCGATACCGGGTAATACAGCTGGCCGTCTTCGGCGATCAGCCGGTCATACAGCATCAATGGCACATCGTATTCGCCTGAAGGCAGGCCTAGCGCCTGTTCTTCCGGATCGCGTACGTGAAATGTTCCGAACAGGCCGGCATAGATGTTGAGCCGGGTAATGCCCATGGCATGGTCGTGGTACCACAGGGTGGCCGCGTCCTGTCCATTGGGATAGTGATACTGCAGGGAGTGGCCAGGCGCATACCAGTCTTCCGGAAAGCCGTCGCTACCGGCCGGTGCACGCGCGCCATGAACGTGGGTGACAGTGCGTACTTCGGGCTTGCTGCTTTCCGCGCCGTGAATGTTGTGGTCGATCGGCAGGAAATGTTTGGCGGGCAACGCATTTGCCCACTCCACCAGCAGCGGTTCGCCACGCATGGTTTCGATCGTCGGTCCCGGTGACAGGCCGTTGTAACCCCACATGGGGGTTGCGGGTAGGTCGCGGTGCAACTTGGCGCGGAACGCGCGCATCTCGATACGGTGATACGCCAGTTTCTTGCCCGGATAGGCAGGGTGTGTACGCATGTCGGTCGAACGCGCGATCGGCGGTATCGGTAAAGGGTCGACGAAACGCGCCAGATGCGCCGGATTGACGATCGGCACCTTCGGTGCGGCCAAGGTCGGCATCGCCATGCGCTGTTTCATGGGCATATGCATGGTCTGTGCCTGTGCCAGGCGCATGACGTCACTTAGCGCGTAGACGCCCAGGAGACCGCCCGCGCCTGCGAGAAAGCGACGTCGCGACAGGGTCATGGCCGGTCGCCTCGAAGGGTGCTGCACGAATAGTTCAACACGGCGGCAAGGAGGCCGCTGAAACGGAATGCGCATGTCATCCGACAACCCTAGGCATTCCATATGACAGTCATGTGGCGGTCGGCACTTTTCTGTGGAAGTTTTGTGAACTCGTTGGAAAAGCGGTCCGTCGATGCTGAAGTTTCGTATTGCTCCTATGGTGGGCAGGGTGTTGCGCGCCTAGGGTTCGCCGCATCGTTGCTCCCGTGTCCGATCTTTTGAATAACCAAGGTGTTCCAAAAAGATACCAACCTTTTGGTGCGTCGCCCGAAGCGTCCATTACGACCGCGCCATTGACCGGTGCGGAACAAGCGCGGCTGCGCCAGCGTTTTCTGGTTCGAGTGTTGTTGGCGGCGTGCTTGCTGCTTGGCGAGGTTTGCGCCGGGTGGGCGCTCTATCAGGAGAAAAAGGGCGGCGCATCGCTAGCGACCCTTGCCGGTATTGCGCTACTCGGTCTCCTCTGCCTGCGATGCTTGCCGAGCCTGCTTCGTCAATGCCACCTGGCGCGCGCAGACTACCAGGCAGGTATCAAGCGCGTGATTCGAGGGCCGCTACTCGCATCGGACGGCATATCGAGCGCGCGGCAAGGTCGGTTGCCCCGCTTTCGCTGGTTGATTGGCGATACGTTGATCGGCATCGATGTCAATTGGGACTTTGTTTATATCCGCGGCCTTGATGGCCGACGCCTTCGCCCCGGCGATTGCGAGGCCATGCAACGACCAGGGCTCATGCTCGAAGCACACGTTACCGTTGCCAGCGGGATGGCGCTCTATGTCGCATCGACAGCATGAATCTCGCCGAGCCTTTATGATGTGCGGCCCTCGAATGTCGAAGTACGTCATGTCCACGATTCCCGCCTGCCCGCAATGCGGCATGGAAAATACCTATCCCGACGGTGAGCAATACATCTGCCCGGACTGTGCGTACGAATGGCCGATGGTTGCCGACGCGATCTCCGATGAAGAGACGATCGTGCGCGATGTCAACGGCAATGCGTTGCAGAGCGGCGATACGGTAGTAGTGATCAAGGACCTCAAGGTGAAGGGATCGTCGATACCGCTCAAGCAGGGCACGGTGATTCGCAATATCCGTCTCGTCGGTGGCGACGCCGAACATATCGAAGGTCACTCGGACAAGATCAAGGGCCTTGTTCTCAAGGTTTGTTTCCTGCGCAAGGCTTAAGGTCGGCTGTTTTGCGCCCTCTCCGGGAGCAGGGCGCATTTCCAGTGCACGGTTCAGCCCGCCGCTGCCTTGCGCAATGTCTTCAGGTCGAGTTTTTTCGAATGCATGATGGCCGCCGTCACGCGAGATACCGTCGCAGCGTCTGGCCCCTTGAGCATCTCGATCAGTTCGGTCGGGACCACCTGCCAGCTCAAGCCATAGCGATCCTTCAGCCAGCCACATTGTTGCGCGCTTTCGTCGCCACCCTCGGTGAGCTTGCTCCAGTAATGATCGACCTCGTCTTCGGACTGGCAGTTGACCACCAGTGAAAGAGCGGGCGTGAAGTTGAACACCGGGCCACCGTTCAATGCAGTGAAGTCCTGACCATCGAGCTGGAATTGAACCGTCATGACCGAACCGCTCGGTTGGCCGGAGGCATCCGATGCCTCCTTGGCGTAGTGCACCTTGTCAAGAATGCGGGAATTGGGAAACACGCTGGTATAGAAGCTGGCGGCTTCTTCGGCCTGTTTGTCGAACCAGAGAAACGGCGAGATGCGCTGGAAACGGGTAGTCATCGGCATGTCCTCATCGGGTTTGGGCGGGGCGCCACCCTTTCGGTAGCAGGCCCTCCTGGAAACGACGAACGGCGGATGGCCAGATCGACACGGCCTGAAAATAAGCAGCGAACGATGCAAACGACCTGGCATATCGCCAGGTCGCCATACGCACGAAGAAACTCAGTGCCCGACGAAGTCGATACGTGCCATGCCCTCTGACTTCGCTTGTGAAAGGACGTGGGCCACCGCCTGGTATTGAGCACCGTCTGCTGCATCGATACGCAGCTCAGGCTGTTGGGTGCGCGACGCGGCCAGCGACAGTTGCGCACCGAGTTGTGCATCGGTAATCGGGGCGTCGTTCCAGGTCATGCTGCCATCGGCTTGAATCGACAGCCGGATCGGATCGACGTTGTCGGTGGCGGTGGTGCGGCCCGGTTGCGGCAAGTCGGTGCGAATCTTGTGCGTTATCACCGGCGCGGTGATCATGAAAATGATCAGCAGCACCAGCAGTACGTCGACTAGCGGTGTGACGTTGATGGTCGAGATGGCGGGACTGGAAACACGTGCAGAGAAAGCCATGTTCTTCCTCCTGGGCGAGCGTGCGTTGTGGTCGATGCCTGGCGCGAAGCGGGGAGGCCAGGCGAGCTCAGCCTATCGTGTGGCGAGCCTGCATGCCACTGCGCGTTATGGGCGTCATGATGGCGTCAGAGCCGGGCGCTACGCTGCTATCCTGCAATGTGCCCCTGTTGTATTCGTGGGGGCTTGAATTTCTATACCAAATAGTTTAATAATTAGCTGCGGCACCCCAGCCAGCTCGCGTCGTCCTGATGATTTCACGGCGCTCTTTCGTAAAGGACTTTTCATGACTTCCCGGTTTTTTGGGGCGGCGATCATTCTTGGTCTGCTGTCGGCGATTGGCCCGTTCGCCATCGACATGTACCTGCCGGCGCTGCCTTCGATCAAGGACAGCCTGCACACCGACGTCGATACCGCGCAGATGAGCCTGATGGCGTTCTTCATTTCGCTCGGCATCGGCCAGCTTATCTATGGCCCGGTATCGGACATGCTCGGCCGCAAGACGCCGATCTATTTCGGCCTGGTGGTGTTTGCGCTCGGCAGCGTCGGCTGTGCGCTCGCGCCAGATATCCATACGTTGATCGCTTTCCGCTTCTTGCAAGGGCTGGGTGCCTGTGCGGGCATGGTCATCCCGCGTGCGATCGTGCGCGATATGCACACCGGCCACGATGCCGCGCGCCTGATGGCATTGCTGATGCTGGTATTCAGCGTGTCACCGATTCTGGCGCCGCTGACGGGCAGCATGGTGATCAAATTTACCAGTTGGCGTGGCATTTTCTGGACCGTGATGGGCGCGGCCATATGCGGTCTGATCCTGGCGATCACAGTGTTGAAGGAAACGCGCCCGCGCGAGTTGCGTGTGGATAGCACCTTTGGTTCGGCATTGCGCTCGTACAGGACGTTGCTGCGCGATCGCCACTATCTTGGGCTGATCTTTATCGGATCGTTCGGCGTGGCCAGCTTCTTCGCCTATCTGGCCAACTCGTCCTTCATCCTGATCAATCACTACGGTCTGACCGAAACGCAGTACAGCATGGCGTTTTCCATCAACGCGATCGCCTTTATCGGCGCGGCGCAGTTTGCCGGCAAGCTGGGTGCAAAGCACGGCCTGGCCAAAGTGGTACGTACGGCGGTGACCGGCTACGCCGCGACGATGCTGGCGCTGTTGTTGCTCAATCTCGCGGGCTTCAACCAGTTGCCGGTGTTGATGGCCGTGCTGTTTGTGGGCTACGGCTTCCTTGGCCTCGTGATTCCGAGTACCGCGGTATTGGCGCTGGACGATCACGGCAAGATCGCCGGTACGGCAGCGGCTCTGCTGGGCACGATGCAATTCGTGGTGGGGGCGGTGGTGGTCGGCGTGATCGGTCGTTTCTTCAACGGCACGGCCTTGCCGATGGTGGCTGGGATTACCGGTTGCTCGTTGATCGCTTTTACGTTGGCGCAGGTGACGTTGCGGCATCGGCGGTATCTGCGGGAGCAGCCTGCCGAGGCGGCTTAAGAGCCCCCTCACCCCAACCCTCTCCCCCGGCAGAGCCAGGGGAGAGGGAGCTAAAAGCTCGCACGATTCAAATTTGCCTCAGTGTGCCCCCTCTCCCCTGGCTCTGCCGGGGGAGAGGGTTGGGGTGAGGGGGCGCAAGAGGCGATGCGAAGCGAGCCTTCTAAGCCAGTCGTGCCAAAAACATCCGGCACGCCTCATCGATCATCGTCGTCTGCACAGCCAGCTCAGGCGCCGGTTGCCAGCCGATCACCGATTGCCAATAAGCGCAGGATTTAAGCAAGCCGGTAAACATATCGGCGGCGAGCGTGGGGGCGATATCGCCGAGTTGTCCTGCCTGGTGCGCCTCGGCAAACCAACGATAAAGGCCCAGCTCCTTTTCGTGAAAGCGCGTCATCAGTCGCATGCTTTGCTCGCGCGAACGCATGGCCTCGATCATCAGGACGCGGCTGAGGCGGGTGTACTCCTCGTCGCAGATCAGCTGCATTTCTTTCTGCGCGATCTCGCGCAACTGTTCCCCGAAGGGGCGACCGGGGTCGAAACGCATGCGGCCTAAAGGCTCGACGCGCGCGACCATCAGGTCCATCACTTCGCTGAAAACCGCGTCGATCGACGGGAAATACTTGTAGAGCGTGCGCTTGGACACGGCGGCCCGGTTGGCGATCGCTTCCATGCTCGCGCCGGCAAGCCCCTGGATCATCAGCTCTTCGATACCCGCGTCGAGCAAGGCTTGGCGTTTGTTGGCGCTGCGATTCAAGGTGGCTCCGGCTAAGCGTGGCTGAACAAAAGTATACGGGGTAGTTTACTTCTTGCGCGCCCAGGCATAAAGTAAACGCTACCGTTTACATTTCCGAGATGATCATGAGCATGGTATGGGTCGTGTTGCTGGTAGCCGCAGGATTCGTGGGCATGGCATGGCGCAGCCGCGTCGGCCGGGCACGCGATCAGGACCGCTATGCCGGTACGCAGCGCTGGCGTGACGGGCGTTTCCGCAATGTCGCGGCGACAAGAAAGGGCAACATTACCGACGTAGCGAAGCTGTACTGGCTCGCCCGCGGCATCCGTCGTACGCCGCGTGAGGCCTTGCCAGTCGCTCAGGTGCGCCGCGAGGTGCTGGACGGTCCGACCTCACAAGCACTGCGCGTGACCTGGCTTGGCCATTCCACTGCCTTGATCGAGCTGGATGGCCTGCGGTTGCTGACCGACCCGGTATTGAGCGATCGCGCCTCGCCGTTTTCATTTGCCGGTCCCAAGCGCTTTACCCCGCCAGCGCTGAGTGTCGAGCAGTTGCCGCCGCTCGATGCGGTCGTGCTCTCGCACGATCACTTCGATCACCTCGACCACGCCACCATCCTGGCCCTGGCCGAACGCGTGCCGCGTTTCTATGCACCGCTTGGTGTCGGTCAACGGCTGCAGCGCTGGGGTATCGATGCGGCCAAGATCGTCGAGCTCGACTGGTGGCAGGAAACGCAACTCGGGCCGCTGACCTTGGCGGCGACGCCTGCACAGCACTTTTCTGGGCGCGGTCTTAGCGACGGCAACAGCACGCTATGGGCGTCGTGGGTGGTGCTCGGCAGTCGGGAGCGCCTGTTCTTCAGCGGCGACACCGGCATGCATAAAGGCTTTGCCGAGATCGGCGAACGCTATGGGCCGTTCGATCTGACCATGATCGAGTGCGGTGCCTACAACGAAGCTTGGCCGGACGTGCACATGCTGCCGGAGCAATCGGTAGCGGCACACCAGATGGTGCGCGGCATGACGATGATGCCGGTGCATTGGGGTACCTTCGATCTGGCGCTGCACCGTTGGGACGAGCCGGCGGAGCGTGCGCGCGCGTTGGCGGCAGAGCAGGGCGTTCGGCTGGTGCAGCCACGCCCCGGCGAAACCGTGTCGCCCGATTCGCCCTTGCTGGCGCCGTGGTGGCGTTCGTTCGAGAAAGAATCGATGCCGCAGCGGTCGATCAAGACGTCGGAGAGTGCGACGTGAGCTGGACGGCCCAGAACATGCCCTCGCAGCAGGGCAAGCTTGCTATCGTCACCGGCGCCACGGGTGGCCTTGGCTACGAGACCGCGCTGGCATTGGCGCAGCACGGAGCCGAAGTGATTCTTGCCGCGCGCAATGCGGATAAGGGACGCGATGCGTTGGCATCGATACGCGCGGCCGTGCCAAATGCAAACGTGCATTTTGCGCGCGTGGATCTGGCGAGCCTGGCCTCAGTCGCCGACTTTTCCGCAAGCTTGCTGGAGCAAGGCCGCCCCATCGACTTGCTGGTGAACAATGCTGGCGTGATGGCTTTGCCCAAGCGGGAGGAGACTATCGATGGTTTCGAAATGCAGCTAGGTGTGAATTACCTCAGCCATTACGCGTTGACCGGGCGCCTGCTGCCGCTGTTGCGCAAGGCTCCCGCGCCGCGCGTAGTCAACCTCAGCAGCCTGATGCATCGCAGCGGAAAGATTTACCTCGATGATTTGCAGTTGCAGCGCGGTTATACACCCACCAGGGCGTATGGCCAGTCGAAGCTGGCGATGTTGATGTTCGCGCTCGAGCTGCAGCGGCGCAGCGATGCGCAGGGCTGGCGCTTGTTGAGCAATGCGGCGCACCCGGGCTATGCGCGTACCGAGCTGATCCCCAATGGCCCCGGTACCGATTCGTTCCTGTCGCGCTTCAGCATGCTTTTACAGCCGTTCATGAGTCAGTCCGCGGCAGACGGCGCGTGGCCGACATTGCAGGCGGCTACGGCACCCGATGCGAAGCCGGCCGGTTATTACGGCCCCGATGGCTGGTTCGAGATGCGCGGTACGTCGACCGAGGCAAAGGTATCCGCGCGCGCAAAAGATGCCACGGTCGCCAAACGCCTGTGGGACCTGTCCGCGCAATTGACCGGCGTGTCGTTTTCCTGATTCGAAGCTAGGAGAGTTTTCCATGTCACAAGTCTGGTTCATTACCGGCAGCTCACGCGGCCTGGGTCGCGCGCTCGCCGAAGCCGTATTGGAGAGTGGCGCACGTCTGGTTGCCACGGCACGCAAGCCTGAACAATTGAGCGATCTGCAGCAGCGTTATCCCGAACAGATGCGAACGCTGTCGCTCGATGTCACCGACGCGGAAGCGGCACGTCGGGCCATCGCCAGCGCGGTGGAGGCGTTCGGCCGTATCGACGTGCTTGTCAACAATGCGGGCTACGGCAATATGGGGTCGATCGAGGACACGCCCGAAGATGATTTTCGCGCGCAGATAGAAACCAATCTGTTTGGCGTGGTCAATGTCACGCGTGCGGCACTGCCGCAATTGCGCAAGCAGCGCTCGGGTCATGTCCTGCAGATATCCTCGATCGGTGGCCGTATCGGTTCGCCAGGTATTGGTGCCTACCAGACCGCAAAGTGGGGCGTGGAAGGGTTCTCCGAGGTGCTGGCCAAGGAGGTCGGCCCGCTGGGTATCAAGGTGACGATCATCGAGCCGGGCGGCTTTCGTACCGATTGGGCGGGTGACTCGATGCGGGTCTTCGAGAACCATCCCGATTACACGAGCGTCAATGAACTCACGCGTTTCGTGCGCGACTCCAGCGGCAAGCAGAAGGGCGATCCCGTGCGTGCCGCGCAGATCATGTTGCAGATCGCCGCGATGGATGCTCCGCCGTTGCGCCTGTTACTTGGAGCCGATGCGGTCAACTATGCCGAGCAGACCGATCTGGCTCGTATGGCCTCCGATCGTCAATGGCGTGAGCTGAGCGTTTCGGCGGACTATCCCTCGGCATAGCCCAAAGCCGTTGCCCAGGCTGGCGAATGCCCGCGAGAATGGCGGGCATTCGCTGCCGTGGGCTTGAACGCGGGCAATTCGGCCGCATGCCTGGGCGGTGCAAGCCACGATGGGACCCCCAGGAATGCCGCCAGTTACCGGATCGTCAGATCATTCATCGGTCGCGCCACCGATCGTTTCCGTCTCCAAGCTCAGCAAGACCTACGCCAGCGGGTTCCAGGCGCTCAAGCAGATCGACCTGGACATTCGGCGCGGGGAGATTTTTGCCTTGCTCGGACCCAACGGCGCCGGCAAGACGACGCTGATCAGCATTATCTGCGGCATCGTCAACGCCAGCAGCGGGCAGGTGCTGGCCGACGGCCACGATATCGCTCGTGAATATCGCGCCGCTCGCAGCAAGATCGGCCTGGTGCCGCAGGAGCTGCATACGGATGCGTTCGAAACCGTGTGGGCGACCGTTCGGTTCAGCCGCGGGTTGTTCGGCAAGGCGCCGAACCCCGCACATCTGGAAAAAGTGCTGCGCGACCTGTCGCTATGGGAAAAGCGCGACAGCAAGATCATGGCGCTTTCCGGAGGCATGAAACGCCGCGTCCTGATCGCCAAGGCGCTGGCGCATGAACCGCAGATTCTGTTTCTGGACGAGCCCACCGCCGGTGTGGACGTCGAGCTGCGTCACGACATGTGGCAGATGGTCCGCCGGTTGCGCGATGCCGGTGTCACGATCATTCTCACCACGCACTACATCGAGGAGGCCGAGGAGATGGCCGACCGCGTGGGCGTGATCAGCAAGGGCGAGCTGATCCTGGTGGAAGACAAGCATGTGTTGATGCGCAAGCTGGGCAAGAAGCAGTTGACCTTGCACCTGCAGACACCGCTGGAAGCTATTCCCGCGACCCTGGGCGACCTGCCGCTGGAGTTGAGCGAGAACGGGCATTCGCTGGTCTACACCTTCGACACGCAAGGCGAGGACACGGGTATCGCACCCTTGCTGCGGCGATTGAGCGAGCAAGGGGTGGATTTCAAGGACCTGCATTCGAGCGAGAGTTCGCTGGAAGATATCTTCGTCAGCCTGGTGAGGTCGCGCGCATGAATGTCTACGGTATTGCGGCGATCTATCGCTTTGAGATGGCGCGCACGTTCCGCACGCTGATGCAGAGCATCGCATCGCCGGTATTGTCCACGTCGTTGTACTTCGTCGTGTTTGGTGCGGCGATCGGTTCGCGCATGGGGCATATCGATGGCGTCAGTTACGGTGCCTACATCATTCCCGGTCTGATCATGCTGTCGCTGTTGAACGAGAGCGTCTCCAATGCCTCATTCGGCATCTACATGCCCAAGTGGGCCGGGACGATCTACGAGCTGCTCTCGGCACCGGTGTCGTATATCGAGGTGATACTGGGCTATGTCGGTGCGGCGGCAACCAAGTCGATGATGTTGGGTTTGCTGATCCTGGTGACCGCGCGTTTGTTCGTGCCTTACGAGATCGCCCATCCGGTGTGGATGGTGGCGTTCTTGCTGCTGACCGCGGTGACCTTCAGCTTGTTCGGTTTCATCATCGGCCTGTGGGCGGACGATTTCCAGAAACTGCAGGTGATCCCGTTGATGGTGATCACGCCGCTTACATTTCTCGGCGGCAGTTTTTACTCGATCAAGATGCTGCCGCCGATCTGGCAGAAGATCACCTTGTTCAATCCGGTGGTGTATCTGATCAACGGCTTCCGCTGGAGTTTCTACGGCGTGTCGGATGTGAACGTGGTGGTGAGCGCGGCGATGACGTTTGCGTTCTTGTTGATCTGCCTTGGCATTGTGTGGTGGATATTCAAGACCGGGTACAAGTTGCGGTCGTGATTTCGCCATAGCCTGAAACCGCAGCCACTGGATCCCGGCCTGCGCCGGGATGACGAATAGGTGGGTGGCGGCACATTAAAGTTAACTTTCCTAAGCCGTCATCCCGGCGTAGGCCGGGATCCAGTGACTTCGGTTCGTGCTTATCGCGGCAACTTAGATCGACGGCACGCAACGCGTAGCCCGCTCCAACAATAACTGCCGCTCCCGCGCATTGGCCGTCATATCGGCTGCACGAACAAACTCCTCGCGCGCTTCGGCATGCCGCCCCAGCTTCTCCAGCAAGTCTCCGCGTACCGTCGGCAGCAGGTGGTACTTGCGCAGCGCCGGTTCGTCGACCAGCTTGTCGACCAGGGCAAGCCCCGTCGCCGGGCCGAAGGCCATGCTCATCGCCACCGCCCGGTTGAGTTCGACCACCGGCGAAGGCGAGACTCGGCCGAGAAGGCCATAAAGCAGGGCAATCCGGCGCCAATCCGTATCTTCGGCGGCAGCGGCGCGTGCATGACACGCGGCGATTGCTGCCTGCAACGCGTACGGCCCGATATCGCCGCCCAACTTGCCGGCATGTTCCAACGACGCCAGGCCACGGCGGATCAATAGCTGGTCCCAGCGGCTACGGTCCTGGTCCATCAACAACACCGGCTCGCCCGAGGGCTTGATGCGGGCGCCGGTGCGCGATGCCTGCAGCTCCATCAGCGCGACCAGGCTGTGCACTTCCGGCTCCCGCGGCATCAGTTGCGCAAGCATGCGGCCCAGCCGCATGGCGTCTTCACACAGGGCCGGACGCATCAAATCATCGCCGGCCGTAGCGGTGTAGCCCTCGTTGAAGATCAGGTAGATCGCTTCCAGTACTGAGTCCAGGCGTTCGTTGAGCTCTGCACCGCGCGGTACTTCGAACGGGATGTTCTTCTCGCTCAGGGTGCGCTTGGCGCGCACGATGCGCTGCGCAATGGTCGGCTCGGGTGTGAGATACGCGCGGGCGATTTCTTCGGTAGTGAGGCCGCCGAGCAGACGCAGGGTGAGGGCGACGCGTGCTTCGGTCGACAGCACCGGATGGCAGGCGACAAAGATCAGCCGCAGCAGGTCGTCGCCGATCGGATCGTCGGCGACCGCTTCGGGCGAGGCGCCGCTCATCTCCATCTGTTCTTCGATTTCGCGGGTGAGCTCGTGCTCTTTGCGCGCATGCAGCGCCTTGCGGCGCAGCATGTCGATGGCGCGCCGCTTGGCGGTGGTCATCAGCCAGGCGCCGGGCTGGTCGGGAACGCCGGTGACCGGCCATTGTTCGAGCGCGGTGACCAGCGCGTCATGGGCCAGTTCCTCGGCCACGCCGACGTCGCGCACCATGCGCGCGAGGCCGGCGATCAGCCGTGGCGATTCGATGCGCCACAGCGCGTCGATACTGCGATGGATATCGGTCGACGTCATGGCCGGGGATCACAGCAGGTCGACACGGGCGGCGCAAGGCCGCCCGATAGGATCGCCAGGGCCACCGGCTCAGTCGTGCGTATCGCAGTTGACCATCCATTCCACACCGTAACGGTCGGCCAGCTGACCGTATCTTTCCGACCAGGAGGTCTTTGCGAGCGGCATCATGATGGCGCGGGCCTGCTCGGAAAGGGCATTGAAGATCTTCTCCGCCTGATCCGGATCCTTGGTATTGATGCAGACGAAAAAGCCCTTGTGGCCTTCCCATGTCTGGGTTGGGTCGCCCGCGTCCGAACCCATCAGCATGGAACCGTCCACGGCCAGGCGGACATGGGCGATTTTCTTGCCGGTGGCTTCGTCCATGCCTGCACACTCGGGCATGTCGGCATAACGAATGATCAACTCCAGCTTGCCGCCCAGGCAGCGCTCGTAGAAACGGAAGGCCTCTTCGCACTGGCCATTGAACATCAGGTAAGCATTCACGATCACGGGTGGTCTCCTCAGTGTTTGGTAGCGAGTTGGGCGCGCAGGCGTTCTTCCTGATCGCGCAGTTCCGGGGTGAATTCGGTGCCAAAATCATCCGCCTCGAAAACGCGGCGGATTTCGATTTCGGGTTCGCCCTCAAGCGGGTTGGGGCAGCGCTTGACCCATTCGATCGCCTCTTCGAGCGATTTGACCTGGATCAGCCAGAAGCCGGCCAGCAATTCCTTGGTCTCGGCAAACGGACCGTCGATCACGGTGCGCTCTTTGCCGGAGAAACGGACCCGCGCCCCCTTGGCGGTGGGCTGCAGGCCTTCGGCTGCAAGCAGCACGCCCGCACGAACCAGCTCCTCGTTGTACCGGCCCATCTCGGCCAGCAGTTCCGCGTTGGGCATGACGCCGGCCTCGGTGTTCTTGTCGGCTTTGATCATCACCATGAATCGCATTGCGGTATCTCCGTCAGTGAGCAGGGAGCGGCCTTTTGCTCGCTCTTATCGGTTTGACGAATGAGATCCGCCCGAATCGACAGCCGCGGGAAAAATTCTTAGTACGCGACCCTCGGGATTTGTGACATGGATGCACTGCAAGTCGCCTCGGGACGAGCGCCAGGCATGCGCTGTCTCGTATAGTGCGGCTTTACCGGCTGGCGGCGCGGAGCCGCCCATGTGATTTCTGGCGCTATGGCGACACGACGCAACGTACCGCAACTCCCCCAAATGGACCTCCTTGGCGGCACTATGCCGGAGGAGGCTCAGATCCACCGTCTGTTCTTTGCGCTCCTGCCCGATGAGGTGGCGCGCCAGCGCTTTGCCCGGGCCGCGGAAACCCTGCGCCGGGACCAGCCGATCCGTGCCCGCTGGGTCGTGCCCGATCGTTATCACGCGACGCTGCACTTTCTTGGCGACTTTCCCTTGTGGCGACAGGACGTGGTGGACGCCGCCAAGGCTGCAGGCGACAAGGTTGGTCCGCGTCGGTTCGAGTGGACGCTGGATTATCTGGCCGGCTTCCGGGGCCGTCAGCCGCCCTGTGTGTTGCGCGGTTCGGAGACGCCGCCGGAGATGCAGGCGCTCTGGCGCGACCTGCGCCAGGCGCTGATCCTGGCCGGGGCCGGCAACCATGTGGGCGTGGGCAGTTTTACGCCGCATGTAACCCTTGGTTACAGCCATGGCACCGTGCCGGACATCGCCCAGATCGAACCGATCCTGTGGCGGGTGGAAGGCTACGCGTTGATCCACAGCATCGTCGGCGAACGCGACTATCGCGTGCTGGGCGAATGGGGCAGCACAGGTCACTCCTGAGGTAATCGTTTTCGGCCTTTCTGGCCTATGGAGAACGAGCAGGCGCAAGCGCACAATCGAACGGCCATCACCCTTTCCGCTACGGAGTCACCCATGCGCTCGTCCACTCTGCTCGTGTTGGCACTATCGCTTGCAGCTGCCCCACTGTGCGCACAAACCGCACCGTCCGCGGTGACAGCTCCCGCGTCGATTACCGATGCGGTCAACGATCCGGCGCGCCAGGCCGACAAGGCTGACGATGCACGCCGCAAAGTGGCCGATGTCATGGCATTTGCCGACGTCAAACCAGGTCAGAAGGTGATGGAGCTGATTCCCGGCAAGGGCTATTTCACGCGCGTGTTCAGCGCGGCCGTCGGCGCGCAGGGACATGTCTTCCTGGTCTGGCCGGACGAGTACGCCAAGGAAGATACCGAGGGTGTGACCGCCTCGCGAGCGCTGCTGGCCGACGCGCATTACAAGAACGTCAGCGTGCTCAACCAGCCCGCCGCGCAGCTCAGCAGTCCCGAGCCGGTCGATCTGGTGTTCACGGCGCAGAACTATCACGACTATCCCGATGCGTTCATGGGCAAGGTCGACATGGCCAAGTTCAACAAGCAGGTGTTTGCCGCGCTCAAGCCCGGCGGCCTGTTTGTGATCATCGATCACGTCGCACCGGCCGGTACCGGCATGCAGGACACCGATACCTTGCATCGCATCGATCCGGCGATCGTGAAGAAGCAGGTCGAAGCAGCCGGTTTTGTGTTCGACGGTGAAAGCAGTGTGCTGCGCAACCCGGCCGACGACCATACGCTGAAGGTGTTCGACAAAACCATACGCGGTCATACCGATCAGTTTATTTATCGGTTCCGCAAGCCGCGCACGTGAGTTGCGCATGATGCATGAGCGGTCGCCGGCACGGTTTGGCGACCGCCCTCTCGGCGCCTATGCTAAGCGCCATGCCCTTGACGTCATTCGATAACGACCCGCCACCGAAGCCACCGGTCGAGCCTGACGCCGGCGATTGCTGTGGCGAGGGCTGTGTGCCCTGCATCTTCGACATCTATGAGACCGCATTGCAGCGCTATCGCGACGAACTCGCGCAATGGCAGCTGCGACACCCGGATGCTGCCGACGATTCGCCCGCGCAAGGGGCTGGCAATCGGTGAAGCGGTCCCCATGTTGGGGTCTTCACGATCGAGGACGCAGCATGATCCCGTTTTCCGTACTTGATTTGGCGCCGATTACCGAAGGCAGCCATGCCACCGAGGCATTTGCGCGCAGCCTCGACCTGGCGCGACGCGCCGAGCGGCTCGGTTATCAGCGTTACTGGCTGGCCGAGCATCACAATATGCCGGGCATCGCCAGCGCGGCGACGTCGGTGTTGATCGGTTATGTCGCTGGAGGTACCTCCAGCATTCGCGTTGGCGCCGGCGGCATCATGCTGCCCAATCATTCGCCGCTGCAGGTGGCCGAACAATTCGGCACGCTGGCGTCGCTCTACCCCGGGCGCATCGACCTTGGCCTGGGGCGTGCGCCGGGCACCGACCATGCGACCGCACGGGCGCTGCGCCGCTATTTCGATAGCGCCGATGCGTTCCCGCAGGATGTCAACGAACTCCTGGCGTACTTCGAGCCGGCGACGCCGGGTCAGCCGGTACGTGCCGTTCCGGGTGCCGGCGTCGACGTACCGGTGTGGCTGCTGGGTTCGAGCCTGTTCAGCGCCAAGCTTTCGGCCGCCCTCGGGCTGCCATTTGCCTTCGCCTCGCATTTCGCACCCGATGCCATGGACGAAGCCCTGGAGCTCTATCGCCGTTATTTCCGCCCCTCCGCACGGCTGGCGAAACCGTATGCGATGCTCGGCATCAACGTGGTCGCGGCCGGCAGCAATAGCGAGGCGCGCCGTCTGTTCACCACGCAGCAGCAAAGTTTCATCAACCTGCGGCGCGGTCAGCCGGGTCTGATTCCGCCGCCGATCGACGATATCGAGTCGTATTGGACGCCAACGGAGAAATATGGCGTCGAACATGCGCTTGCCTGTGCCGTGGTAGGTGACGAGTCGACCGTACGCGAGGGCCTGTCGGCCTTCATTTCACGGCATCAGCCCGATGAGCTGATGATCACCACCAACGTGTTCGATCATGCGGCAAGGTGCCGCTCTTATGAAATCGCAGCCGGTGTGCGTGACGCATTGGCGGCCTGACGGGCGCTTTACGTGAGTATGGAAAGCCGGGTTTGGCAAGTCGAATGTTGATGTTTATCACACCCAGGATGGGTACCCGGTAACACCTGCGAAGGCAGGAATCACAATTTCGAAGACTTCCTATAGCTGAAAGCAAAGTTTCGGCATCTCATGTGCCTGGTCCAGGTAACGAGATGACGGCTGTGGGCAGGATGGTTTACGCCATGGATGCGTTTCTGTGTGACGAATACAGCAGGAAGCCATGCTCGATTCGCATCTCGGATGCACATGTCTCCGAATGCGGTCACTTCTATTGCAACGTATCGTTTGCACCATTGCTTTGCGAAGACGAACGCATTTTTGCAGACAGCAACGAAAAAGCCATTTTGCTGGCTTTTAAGTTTCTACGACTGATTGCCCTGGGTCTGCACGTCGAAGACAAGGACGGCAACGCCGTCGTGATTTAGCTTTATACGTAGGTCGGTTCGACCGTAACGAAGTGGCGCTGAAGGTCCTGCCGGCAGCGGGCCAGCTGTAAGGGCGTGAATCGTCCCGCACCCTCGGCTTCGATGGCGATCTGCGGATCGATGGCCTGGTGTTCGCCCATCAGTTCCACCATCGCGGCAAGATTGGCGGCGTGCAGAACCTGGCTCATCGGCAGCGTGGCGACGCCGCGTTCACCCAGGGCTTCCAATACGTTGGCAGGCAGCTCCCAGTAGCGTGCCGCCTGCAGGGTCAGTTCGGCGGCGATGCGTGCCGCATTGGCAATGAATTGCGGTGTGTAGACGGTAAGCGAGCCGCTTAATTCCTTGTCCAGTGCGCGCGCTACGGCGCCGATGCCGGTATTGCTTACCAGTCCGGCCAGATGCGCCTCGAACGGGTCGCACAGGCCTTTGCTCAGATAAACCGCGGCGTGCGCGCAGCGCTCGGCGTGATCCCACAACCGTTGCCCCGCTACCTGGCCGAACATGCCGGCGCTGGCCAGCAGGATCGGCTTCATCACGTGCATCGATACTACTTGGCGCAGGCCGATCTGGCCCAGCAGCACCACCGCATGTTGCAGGCTCGTGATCGGTTGCACCGCGCGGTACGCCACGCTGCCGATGACACGCATGATCTCGCCGACCAGCACCGGGTCGCGCCCGATCAGCTCTGCCAGTTTTGCGCCGTTGACGTCGTCGTTCTTCAGGGCCCGCAGCAACTGCGGCAGCACCGTGGGCATGCGCGGCAGAGTGCGTACGTCATAGCGGTCGCCCCCGCAGATATCGTCCAGGCGCTGCAGCGCCTGCAGTTCCTGATCGCAGGGAGCGATGTCTTCGGACGCGGGCAAGCTGAAAACGAAACGGAAGAAGCGGTCCTCGACGTAAGCGGCGGAGACGGCCTCGATCGGTGCTTCGGTTGAGGTCCTGGGCTCGGAACGCGGCGTGGAGGCGGCAAGCGACACCGTTTGTGCGAGGCGCACGCTTGGTGCGACCGCCGGTCTACCCCCAAATAGCCTCGCCCAAAAACCCATCGCCCGCCCCCTTGTCGTTGCTTCTAAGATCGGCAGGCTGCAACAAAAATGTAGGCTGGTTCACACTCCCGATTTGCTGCGTCGCAGCCAGCGGGCGGCACCCTGGCCGGCGAGGCGGCCACTGGCCATGCAGGCGGTCAGCAGGTACCCGCCCGTCGGTGCTTCCCAGTCGAGCATTTCGCCGGCACAGAAAACCCCTGGCAGGCGCTGGGTCATCAGGTGGGCGTCCACGGCTTCAAGTCGAACGCCGCCGCCGCTGCTGATGGTTTCGGCCAAGGGGCGCGCGCGCTTGAGCGTTAACGGCAGGCGTTTTATCGCCTGGGCCAGTTGAGCTGGATCGTTTAAGCCATGCTGATCCAGAACTTCGTGGAGCAGGGCGCTCTTGACCCCGCCGATGCCGGCGTGGCGACGCAGATGCTCGCTCAGGCTTCGCCTGCCACGCGGCTTGGCCAGGTCCTGATGCAGACGCTCCAGCGGTCGATCCGGCGCCAGATCCAGCCAAAGCATGGTTTGGCCGTCACGCGCGATGGCGTCGCGCAAGGTAGCCGATAGCGCGTAGATAAGGCTGCCTTCGATGCCGGTGGCAGTCACCACGCATTCGCCCTGGCGCGCGTGCTCGCTACCTTGCGCATCGTGCCAATGGGCGACCACGGGTTTCAGCGGTGCACCAGCATGGCGCGTGGCGAGGAAATCGCTCCAGCCGATATCGAAGCCGCAGTTGGACGGCTTGAGCGGATCGATGTCGACCCCGCGCTCGGCCAGCCAGGGCTGCCACGCGCCATCGGACCCGAGCTGCGGCCAGCTACCGCCGCCCAACGCAAGCACCACCGCGTCGGCATCGATAGCCTGCTCGCCCATGGGCGTGGCAAAACGCAGGACGCCTGCATCGTTCCAGCCCAGCCAGCGATGCTGCACATGAAAGCGCACGCCTTGCTCGCGCAATCGATGCACCCAGCTGCGAAGCAGTGGCGCGGCTTTCATGTCGCTGGGGAAGACGCGCCCGGAACTGCCAACAAAGGTGTCGATGCCGAGCGTGGCTGCCCATGCGCGCAATGCATCGGCGTCGAAGCTATCCAGCCAGTGACCGACTTCGTTGGCGCGTGCGCCGTAACGTTGGACGAAATCCACCGCCGGCTCGCTATGGGTGAGGTTCATGCCACCCTTGCCGGCGAGCAGAAATTTGCGTCCGACCGAGCCTTTGCCCTCGTAGAGGTCGACCGCGATACCCGCCGCGCACGCGACTTCAGCCGCCATCAGGCCGGCAGGGCCGCCACCGATCACGGCAAGCTTGGGAGGCGATGAGGACATGGCGCGAGCGACTACCGGCGAGACAATCGGTGAAGTATCGCCGTTGTCGTCTTGCGATGCGAGGCGCCGCAAACAACCTCAGTGTCCATCGTCGCCCCGGCGAAGGCCGGGGCCCAGCGTCTTTCGTACGTTGAAGCGTAAGGCGCTAGACCCCGGCGTGCGCCGGGGTGACGGGTAGGTGGGTTCAGTGCTCGTTGACTTGCAAATTGCGCATCAGCAGATCCAGCTTGCCCTTCATCGCATCCTGCGGGCGCGAGCCTTCGGCACCGTAGGAGGCGGTGTAGAGCACGGAGGGCTTGGCCTCGATGGCGGTCTTCTCAGGCGCACCACCGACCATGCTGATAAAGGTCATATCGTCTTCGTTGTATGCCGAGCCGTCATCCGGATGATCGCGATGCAGCACCTTTTTCCAGTAGCTCTGGAAGCTGTTGTCCAGATCTTCGGATGGTGCGATATGGCGATTAACGCGGACCAGCTCGTCGTTCTCGATATTGGCCTTGACCATCACGTCGGAGACGTCCCAGACCACCCGCTCGCCGTCCTTGAAGTAGGAAAAGCCGAGTACCAGCTGGCTGTCCTGATCGATTTTCTGCAGGTCCGGCGTGTAATTGAAGCTGACGCGCTTGGAGTGATATTTGAAGTTGTGCGCATAGTCGAAATCGATGTCGATATTCTTCAGCGCCGCCGGCAGCCAGGTCTTCTGCTGCAGATAATCCTTCCACTGCGCCAGCGTGCCGCTATAGGACACATCGAAGAAGTTGGTGAGCGCGCGCAGGTCCAGGATATCGTCGTAGCTATGGCCCGGATGCGTCGAACGCATCATCATCACGTAGCCGTCAGGTACCGGCAGCGCAAAGGTGATCAGGATGCTGTCTTCATACGCCACCGGCCAGATCCGCACTTGCCACTGACGCTGATAGGCATCGGTGAAGGTCGAATCCTCGCTCGGCTTGCCTAGCGAAGTGATCTTGATCTTGTCCGAGCCGACTGCGCGCTGCATCGGCAGGCCTTTGAGGAGCAGATCCATCATCAGCTTCGGATCGCCGTAGAGCTGCTTTGCGCTGACGTTGTCCGGCTTGCGCAGATGGATCAGCGCTTCGTGCCCGGCCACGCCGGTGGTGATGAAGCCATTGTTGCCCAGGGTTTCCTTATGGATATTGCGTCGCGCGAACGACCACACGCCGTTCTCGCCACGCACGATCAGCGTGGGGAACGGGTCCATGTTCGAGCTGCTGTGCAAGAGCTGATTCGAGCCGCTGCCAATCGGGAACAGGTTGTCGTGATTTTCCTTGAGCAGATCGGCCAGTTGCTTGTCGATCGACGCATTGAACTGCGTCTGATACGCCGTGGTGAAATCCTGGAAGGATTTGGGCAGCGCAAATTGCGTCTTGAAGTTCGACGTCTTGGTGCTGTCGAGCACGTCGAGCTGATAGGTCACGCGCGTGTCGACTTCGGCCAGATTGTCCGGCGCCTTCAGGATGTGGTCGATCGGCAACGCGTAGTTGAGATTTTCACCGGGCGACTTCATCAGCACGATACCGATGATCTTGCCGTTCTTGTCCAGCAGCGGGCCACCGCTGTTGCCGGGCGACGCGGCCGCGGAGAAGCGCATCCACTTCCAGCGCCCGTCCTGTTCCTCGGGCGTGTTGGAGGTGTAGAGGCCGTCGCGGATCACCACGCCCGTGCCCAGCGCGTTGCCCACCGCATACACCACGTCGTTCATATCGGGCGAGGTGTTGGTATCGAGCGCCGATGTGTTGGGCGCATCCTTGAGCGTGAACACCACGAAGTCCTGCTCACGCGAAAACTTGACGATCTTGTCGATCGCATAAACCTTGCCGCTGGCATCGCGCAGCGCGGGAACGCCCATCAGGCTGCCCATACCGACATCAAGCACATGCGCGGCCGTGGCATAGCGATGATCGCCCAGGGCGAACGCCGTGCCGATCGAGAAATACTTGTCGTTGCGAAACTGGAATGGCAATTGATCCAGCGGCAGCGGCTTTTCGTAGCTCAGCGGATCGTTGACGGGCTTGGGAATCACCACCTCGAACGTGGCGGCCTGCACCTTGGGCAGCACCGCAGGGTCCAATGTGGCCGCGTGCGCATTCATGCCCAGCGCGATAGCGATACCGATCCATGGCGCTATCCGGCGCGCCAACCCTTTGCCTGCCTGCCTCATCGTTCCTTGTCCCCTAAGTCGTATCGAGCGGTAACGCCCCGCCCTGGCGCTGAGTGTATCCAAGCCACAGCGAGGCGGGGATAGGCCCGCGCTCGTATAGCTCCGAGGTCATGGTTGGGCAGGTTATTTCGTTGGAAAGGCGGAAAGGGGGCAATCGTCTGGCGCGGAGGCGTTGGTGGGTAGCGTCGCCGATGCGGCATAGCGACCGGCATGGCCGGCAAGGTCGTTCGTGACAGCCACCGTGACGGCCAGCTCGACTGGCGCGGTGGTCGCCGATAACGCCTGATCAAGTGGTGGCGCCAGCAGATAGCTCAGGCGCGAACCGCAAGGCTGGAACAGCACCTCGCCGTCCGCCTGCACGATATGGCCACGCCGATAGGCCGGCGGGGTGATCCGGCTGTAGTGGCCGGCCAGGGAGGCACCACCGCGACAGAAATACCCGGGGTCGAAGGCATCGTCGTCATCGGCCGGCCGGATATCGACCAGCCCATTGCCCGCGTGTTGCAGCAACAGGCTGGCGCCGGGGCGCCAGGCGTCCAGTGAGATTTTCAGGCCGTCGTCGTCGCGCACCGCATGGCCGACGAACCGGCAGGCATTGCGGTGATCGACGCTTTCGATGCTGACCCAATAGGCGTCGCCCGAAGGACCGATATCCAGCCACTCGGCGCCCTTGCGATACGACCCGGCAAAACCATGCGGGTCGACTGGCCCAAGGGGAGCCGATGGCGCGGGCTGGCAAGCGGCAAGCAGGGCAGCAAACGACAAGGGGACGAAACGGGCGTGCATGGGAAGACGTTAGCGCAACATGCCGGCAAAATCCCTCATCGCAGCTCAACACGGCTAAAATGCCGGCGTTTTCCCAGTCTGGACGCCCGGCGTGACTGCTGTTGCTTTCTCCGCTGCCGCATCCGATGTGGCCTTGGATGCCTTGTTCGTTCCTTTCCACACCGGCGCTGTGCGCTTGCCGGAGGATGGTCGCGTGCTGTTTCTGCGCGCGCGCGACGGGTTTGCCTTGCGCGAGATGGCTAAGCCGGGGTGGCTGTGCGAGCAGAGTTTCAAGCCGTTTGCGGACGCGTTGGAGCGCAGCCGGTTAGCGGTAGGCACCCCTGATCCGGAAGAACGCTTTTCGCTGGTGCTGCTGCTCCCACCACGTCAACGTGACGAGGCGCGGGCACTGTTCGCCCGCGCCTTGACCTTGACCGCGCCGGGTGGTCGCGTGGTTGCCTGCATGCCCAATAGCGAAGGTGGCAAGTCGGGCGAAAGCGATCTCGCCCAGTTGGCCGGTTCGATCGGCAGCCTGTCCAAGCATAAATGTCGGGTGTTCTGGACGCTGCCCGAATCGAGTACCCCGGATGCTGCGTTATGCGAGAACTGGCTGGAGCTCGATACGCCGCGCGAAAATACGGCGGGTTATCTCAGCCGGCCGGGCCTGTTTGCCTGGGATCGTGTGGATATCGCCTCGGCCCTGCTTGCGGAACATCTGCCGCCCGACCTCGCCGGTCGGGTTGCCGATATCGGTGCCGGCTACGGTTATTTGTCCGCGCAGGTATTAGCCCGTTGTACCGCGGTGACCTCGCTCGATCTGTTCGAAGCCGAAGCGCGAGCACTGGAACCGGCTCGCGGCAATCTGCAGGCTGCGATGCGCGAACGCGCATCCGTCATCCCGTTTGCGTTGCATTGGCACGATGTCACCAGCGGCTTGCCCAGACGCTACGACGTGATCGTGAGCAACCCACCATTCCATCAAGGCAAGGCCGACCTGCCGGAGTTGGGGCGTGCATTTATCCGCGTCGCCGCCGATGCGCTCGAGCGTGACGGACGCTTCTGGCTGGTGGCGAACCGGCACCTTCCCTACGAGGCCATTCTGGCCGAACGATTCCAAGAGGTACGTCAGATCGTGTTGCAGGATGGATTCAAAGTGATCGAAGCCCGCGGGGCGCGCCGATGAAACTGGTCAAGCTGATCGCCAATCTCGGCTACGGCAGTCGCAAGGAAGTGGCCTGGATGTTTCGCGAAGGCCGCGTCACGGATGCCGCTGGCGAAGTGCTGTACGCCGACGACAAGGTGGAGCACGAACACGTTCATATCGATGGCGAGCCGCTCGATCCGCCTGTCGGCATGGTGTTGATGATGAACAAGCCGCTGGGCGCTACCTGCTCGCGCAAGGACCAGGGCAGGGTGGTCTACGATCTGCTGCCGCCGCGCTATCGCGTGCGCGATCCCTCGTTGTCGACGGTAGGCCGCCTCGATCGCGATACCTCAGGCTTGTTGTTGTTTACCGACGATGGTGCGTTGCTGCATCGGATCATCTCGCCGCGCGCCGAAGTCACCAAGATCTACGAAGCCACGTTGGCGCAGGATCTACGTGGCGACGAAGCGGAGCTCTTCGCCAGCGGTACGTTGATGCTCGAATCGGAAACCACGCCGTTGGCGCCGGCACGCCTCGAAGTGCTTGAGCCACGCCTGGCACGGCTGACCGTGACCGAGGGCCGCTACCACCAGGTAAGGCGCATGTTCGCGGCCACCGGCAATCATGTCGATGCCTTGCGTCGCATAGCGGTTGGCGCTTTGCAGCTCGACGAGTTGCCGGCCGGCGAGTGGCGCATGCTCTCCGAAGCCGAGATAGCGAAAGTTTTTGCCGGTACGCCGGTGGTCTGATCCACCGCCCGAGCACCGCGCTACACTCGACGCTTCGTTGCAAGGGGTATGCCGCATGTTCAAGCGTTCCAAGTCGCTTTCGCTCGCCTTGAGCCTGGCTCTGGCCGGGTTCGCGTCCGTCTCGTTCGCCGCCGAGCCGACGGCGGTGGGTGATCCCACCTTCGCCAAGCTGGCCGATCATTATTTCGACGACTTCTACTTTCCCAACCAGCCGACCGCCGCCACATCGGCCGGTCTGCACCAGTACGACAGCCAGCTCGAAGATTATTCGCGCAAGGGCGAAGAAGAGACCGTCAAGGCGCTCCGGCAGTGGGAAGCGAAGTTTGCCGCGATCGACGCGGGCAAGCTCAGCGAGCAGGCGCGTGGCGATCTCGAACTGGTGCTGGCCAATATCCGTGGCCGCCTGCTGATGCTCGACCAGGTGCGCTGGTGGGAGACCAATCCGGACAACTATTCCAGCGGCATTACCGGCAGTGCATTCACCCTGATGTCGCGCAAATTCGCCTCGCCTGACGATCGCCTGAAAGTGCTGATCGAGCGCGAGAAGAAGATGCCGCAGGTACTGGCCGAGGCGCGCAAGAACCTCAAGAATCCGCCGAAGATATATACCGAGATTGCGCTGGAACAACTTCCCGGTCTGATCGATTTTTTCGGCAAGGACGTGCCTTCGGCCTTTACCGAGGCCACCGATGCCAAGCTGAAAGAGCAGTTTGCGCAGAGCAATGCGGCAGTCATCCAGGCTCTGAAGGACTATCAGCAGTGGATCAAGACCGATCTGCTGCCGCGCTCGCATGGCGACTTCCGCATCGGCGCCGACGCGTTCCGCAAAAAGCTGGCCTATGACGAAATGGTCGACACGCCGCTGGACAAGCTGGTGGCGATCGATATGGAAGACATGCACAGGAATCAGGCCGAGTTCGCCAAGGTGGCCAAGGAACTCGATCCGAAGAAAACCCCGGCGCAGGTGTTGGCAGAGCTGGGGGCCGATCATCCCGAGCGCGCACAACTGCTCGACACGTTCCGCGGCACGTTCGCCAAGCTGATCGATTTTATCCAGAGCCATCACATCATCAGCATTCCCTCGCAGGTGCAGCCGATCCTGGAGGAGACGCCGCCGTTCGAGCGTGCGACGACATTCGCGTCGATGGACACGCCGGGGCCGTTCGAGAAGGTGGCCAAGGAAGCCTATTTCAACGTCACGCTGCCGGATCCGTCGTGGAGCAAGCAGGAAACCGACGAGTTCATGGCCCAGTTCAGCTACCCGGTCATCAACAACGTTGCCGTGCATGAAGCCTATCCCGGGCACTACGTGCAGTTCCTGTGGATGCACGATATCCACGATCGCGTGCGCCAGCTGCTGGGCTCGTCGAGCAATGCCGAAGGCTGGGCGCATTACAGCGAGCAGATGATGCTCGACCAGGGCCTGGCCCAGGCGATGTATCCGAACGACGTGCACCAGCAGCAGCGCCTGAAGCTGGGGCAGTTGCAGGACGCGCTGCTGCGTAACGCGCGCTTTATCGCCGGCATCAAGATGCACACCGGTCAGATGACCTTCGAGCAGGCGGTCGACTTTTTCGTGAAGGAAGGCTACCAGTCGCATGCGGTAGGCGTGGTGGAGGCCAAGCGCGGCACCTCCGATCCGACCTATCTCTATTACACCCTGGGCAAGCTGCAGATCCTGAAGCTTCGCCAGGACGTAATGGCCAGGCAGGGCAAGGATTTCAATCTCGAACAATTCCACGATGCTTTCATGAAGCAGGGCTTTGCGCCGATCAAGATCGTGCGCCGCGCCATGCTGCATGACGACTCGCCGACGCTGTGATGCTTCGCCAAGGCGGCGTCACTGCCGCCTTGGGAGTGGGCACAACGCCCCTATATCGGCTCCATGCGCATATTCACCTTCGATAACAGCTTTATCCGTGAGCTTCCCGGCGACCCCGAGCAGGGCCCGCGAGTACGCCAGGTCGACGGCGCCCTGCATTCGGCGGTATCGCCCGCGGCCGTGTCCTCGCCCCATGTGTTGGCTTATTCCGCAGAGATGGCCACCACACTGGGTTTCACGCCAGAAGACATCGCCAGTGATGACTTTGCGCGAACTTTCGGCGGCAATGCATTGCTGCCAGGCATGCAGCCGTATGCGACCAACTATGGTGGTCATCAGTTCGGCGTATGGGCGGACCAACTGGGCGACGGTCGCGCCATTTCACTGGGCGAGCTGATTACCGAGGCGGGACAGCGCTGGGAGCTTCAACTGAAAGGTGCCGGGCGCACGCCCTATTCGCGTGGCGCCGACGGGCGTGCCGTGTTGCGCTCGTCCGTTCGCGAGTTCCTTTGCAGTGAAGCGATGCATCACCTGGGTGTGCCGACAACGCGTGCGCTGAGTCTGGTGACTACGGGGGATGCGATCGAGCGCGATATGTTCTACGACGGGCATCCGCGCGATGAACCCGGCGCCATCGTCTGTCGCGTCGCGCCGTCATTCATCCGTTTCGGTCATTTCGAGCTGCCCTCGTCTCGCGGGGATACGGCGCTGCTCAAGCAATTGGTGGATTTCACCATCCGCCGCGATTTTCCCGAGCTGGAAGGCGAGGGTGCGGCCTTGTACGCCGATTGGTTCAAGCAGGTGTGCGAGCGCACGGCGATCCTGATGGCGCACTGGATGCGCGTCGGCTTCGTGCATGGCGTGATGAATACGGACAATATGTCGATCCTCGGTCTCACCATCGACTATGGTCCCTACGGTTGGCTGGAGGATTTCGATCCGGACTGGACGCCCAACACCACCGACGCCGGCCGTCGCCGATATCGCTATGGCCAGCAGCCAAACGTCGCCTGGTGGAATCTCAGCCGCTTGGCAGGCGCGCTTGCTCCGTTGTTTGACGGCACCGAAGCGTTGCAGGCGGGGCTCGATCACTACGCGGCGGTCTATCAGTCGCGTGATCGCGCGCATATGTCGGCCAAGCTGGGCTTGGAAACGATTCGCGACGAGGACATGGCGCTGGCGCAATCGCTGCATGAGTTGTTGCATCAGGCTGAAGTCGATATGACGTTGTTCTTTCGCGGGTTGGGTGATATCGATCTGGCAGCGCCTTCGTTGGAGCCGGTGCGGGAGGCGTTTTATGACGATGCGAAGCGTGAGCAATGTGCGCCTGCGTTCGATGCGTGGCTGATGCAGTATGCGCAGCGGGTGGCGCTGGATGGCGTGCCCGACGCGTTGCGGCGTGAGCGCATGCGTGCGGTGAATCCGCGTTATGTGTTGCGCAATTATCTGGCGCAGGAGGCGATCGATCTGGCCGAGCAGGGGGATGCGTCTGGGATCTACGCGTTGCTTGATGTTTTGCGGCGGCCTTATGAGGATCAGCCGGGGATGGAGCGGTTTGCCGGGCGGCGGCCGGAGTGGGCGCGGGTGAGGGCGGGGTGTTCGATGTTGTCGTGTAGCTCGTGATTGACTTGAGTTACCTCAACGCTCTCTATCTCGTCATCCCCGCGTAGGCGGGGACCCAGTGGCTTTGGTTGTCGGTTGTCGCGAGAGCGCGCATCGCTCTGGTTCTGCGTTTAGGCTAGAAAGTCGCCTTTGGCGTGTTTCGCCGACCTGCCGGTCGCCGAGTTACTTTCTTTGCTTGTCCAAAGAAAGCTAACCAAAGAAACGACACCCCTAGTCCGCCGTCCTTCGGACCGTGAGGTCTGGCCGGGCTTTAGGACGGGACATCCGTGTCCCGTCCTAAAGGCATCGACGTCCTGTCGATGCCCCCTTCGGGGCCTGATCGTCCAAACCTCACTCGGCTCCCGAGGGGGCCCGAAGAGCTGACCGCTCGCTACGCATCGCTTGCCAAGAGCAAAGCTCAACCCCCAACCTCGCTCCATCTCCCCTATCCGTCATTCCGGCGCAGGCCGGAATCCATCCCTCAAGGTTTCCGCTTGCGACATGTCGTCTGACGAGCGAGAGCCTGAGGAGTAGATTCCGGCCTGCGCCGGAATGACGAGAGGGGTAGGCGAGGGTGAGGGGACACCTTAAGTCCTCACCGCCACGACGCCTCGCGCACCAATCCGGCGTACATCAGAAGCGCCAGAAGTGTCCCCTGTCGATTCGAGTAGACGGCACGAACGGTTTTATCTCTCAATGCTGCTCAGAGCCTTGGCTCTAAAGGCCATTTCTCTCGGGTTACTTTCTCTTTACTCCGGACCTAAAGGTCCTTCGCCCTCCGGGTCGGCTTCGCCGTTCGCACTGCGTGCGTGGGCCAGCAAAGAGAAAGTGACTCGGACGCCGGCAGGCGTTCGAAACGCCCGCTGCGTAAGCGGCCAGGTCGCCCGAACACACAGGCAAGAACGAGACACTCACGTCAAAAGGCTTCCGGCCTACGCCGGAATGACGAAGTAGGACGGGCTGCGTAAGCGATCAGATCACCCCTCCATTTGCCGCCCCTCACAAAACCCCGTATAGTCCACTCCACTGTGTTAATGCGTTAGTACATTATGAAGCGTCGCTCCCTAGACCCCCAGCTCCCCGCCGAGTCCGCCGAACTAGGCCTCTGCGAAGCCCTGCTGTCGTTGAAAAACCCGGAGGAAATGTCCGCCTTCCTGCACGACCTGTGCACCCCGGCGGAGCTGGAAGTGCTGGTGGACCGATGGCGGGTGGTGCCGCACCTGCTCGACGGGGTTTCCTACCGGGAGATCCACGAGCTCACCGCCGTCAGCATCACCACGATCGGGCGAGTCGCCCGGTATCTGAATCAGGGCAATGGCGGCTACCTCGCCGCCGCGGCTCGTGCAGCACGGCGTCGCGCCGCACAGAAGAGAGTACGGGCATGAGTACGAGGGATCGTTTGCGTATAGCGATGCAGAAGTCCGGCCGGTTGACCGAGCCGGCATTGGAACTGCTCAATCGCTGCGGACTCAGCTTTCGGCAGAGTCGCGACAAGCTTTTCTGCTTCGGCGAAGGCGAGCCGGTCGACCTGCTACTGGTGCGTGACGACGATATCCCCGCGTTGATCGCCCAGGGCGTCTGCGACCTGGGTATCGTCGGGCGCAATGTGCTCAACGAATACTCCCAGTCCGCTGGCCGCGATGCGGCTTTGGCGGAGTGGCGTCAGCTCGGCTTCGGCCGTTGCAGGCTGTCGATCGCCGTGCCGCAGGAGATGGCCTATGAGCGGCCAGAGCAGCTCGGCGGCTTGCGCATTGCGACGTCCTATCCGGGGTTGCTTGGGGAATGGCTGCGGACGCACGGTATCGACGCCGGCGTGGTGACCTTGGCCGGTTCGGTCGAAATCGCGCCACGGCTGGGCACGGCCGACGCCATCTGCGATCTGGTGCAAAGCGGCGGTACCCTGGTGGCCAATCAACTGCGCGAGACGGACGTCATCCTGCAAAGCGAGGCGGTCCTCGCCGGGCCGCGTACGCTGCCTTCCGATGAGCGTGGCGACATGATCGAGTTGTTGTTCAAGCGGCTCGATGGCGTCATTCAGGTGCGCGAATCGCGCCTGCTGCTCCTGCAGACTTCGCGCGGTTCGCTCGATGCAGTGACGCGTTTGTTGCCGGGTGGTCCGCAGCCGACCTTGCTGCCGGTGGCGGGGCAACCCGATCAATTGATGCTGCAGGCGCTTTGCGCAGGCGAAGTGAGCTGGCGACAGCTTGAAGAAATCAAGAAAGCCGGCGCGCGCGAGATGTTCGTGCTGCCGGTCGAGAAGATGCTGGCATGAAACGATTGAACTGGTCCGATCTGGACGAAAATGCACGACGCGATGCCTTGGCGCGCCCTCTGCAATCGCGCGCCGAGACATTGCGCGACGGTGTCGCGCGAATCATCGCCGAGGTGCGAGGGCGTGGCGACGAAGCCTTGTTCGAACTGACCGCGCGCTACGACGGATGCTCGCTCGATACGTTGGCCGTGCAACCGGAGGAATTCATCGCCGCCGAGGCCGCGCTCGATGCGGATCTGAAAGCAGCGATTCGCGAGGCCGCGGAACGTATCGACACGTTTCATCGCGCGGCGGCGCCGCAACCGGTCGGTATCGATACCGCACCCGGCGTGCGCGTCGAGCGCATGTTGCGGCCGATTCGCCGTGTCGGGCTGTATGTGCCGGCAGGGACCGCGCCGCTGCCGTCGACTGCCTTGATGCTGGGCGTGCCCGCGCATATCGCCGGTTGCTCGGAAATCACGCTGTGCTCGCCGGCCCGCGCCGATGGCCGTTGTGACGAGGCGGTGTTGTATGCGGCGCAGGTGACCGGCGTGCACAAGGTGTTCAAGCTCGGTGGTGCGCAGGCTATTGCTGCCATGGCCTATGGCACGGCGTCCGTGCCCAGGAGCGACAAGTTGTTTGGGCCGGGCAATGCCTGGGTTACCGAAGCAAAGCTGCAGGTGTCGGGCGATCCCGAGGGCGCGGCGATCGACATGCCCGCCGGCCCTTCGGAAGTACTGGTGATCGCCGATGCGCAGGCCTATCCGCCGTTCGTTGCCGCCGATCTTCTCTCGCAAGCCGAGCATGGTCCCGATTCCCAGGTGATCCTGCTGTCCGATTCGCGCGCCTTGCTTGAAGCCGTTGCGCTGGAGGTGGATCGTCAGTGCGCGTTGTTGCCGCGCGCATCCACAGCGACCCAGGCCCTGGCACAAAGTCGCCTGATCGAAGTGACATCGCTGGCGCAAGCCGTCGACGTGAGTAACCGCTACGCGCCCGAACACCTGATTCTTCAGGTGACCGATCCGCGCGCCTTGCTCGACGGTATCGAAAGCGCCGGTTCCATTTTCCTGGGCGCGTGGACGCCCGAATCCGTGGGCGACTACTGCAGCGGCAGCAACCACGTTCTGCCAACCTATGGTTATGCGCGTAGCTACAGCGGCGTCTCGGTGGCAAGTTTCCAGAAACAGATCACCGTACAGGAGCTGAGTGAAGACGGCTTGCGCGCCATTGGCCCCTGTACCGCCATCCTTGCGCAGGCCGAGCAGCTCGAAGCGCATCGCCGCGCGGTGACGCTGCGGTTGGAGCGTCTGCAGGCGCAGGAGTCGGCGGCATGAGCGTGCTCGATCTGGCCCGGCCGGAATTGTTGAAGATGAAGGCGTACTCGTCCGCGCGAACCGAAGCCAGCGGCGGCGAGGTGTTTCTCAATGCCAATGAATCGGCCTGGCCCTCGTATGGCGAGAAAGGTCCGTTCCACCGTTATCCCGATCCGCAACCGGCGGCCTTGCTCGACCAGCTGGCTGCGCTCTATGGCGTAACGCGCGATCGCATCCTGGTCGGTCGTGGCAGCGACGAGGCAATCGATCTGCTGATACGCGCTTTCTGCCGGGCCGGGCAGGATGCGATCCTGATTCAACCGCCCACCTTCGGCATGTACGCGATTTGTGCCCAGGTGCAGAACGCCGGCATCGTCGAGGTGCTTCTGGACGAGCAGTTCCAGGTCGACGCCAACGCCGTGCTGGCCGGCATGACGGACGCCGTCAAGCTGGTCTTCGTCTGCAGCCCCAACAATCCCAGCGGGCAGCGTGTATCGCGAGAGACGATCGTTACGCTCGCCGAAGCGCTTGCAGGCCGCGCCGTACTAGTGGTCGATGAGGCATACGCCGAGTTCGCCGATGAAGACGATGCCAGCGTGATCGATCTGCTGGACCGTTACGAACACATGGTTGTCCTGCGGACCTTGTCCAAGGCCTGGGCCTTGGCCGGCGCGCGCGTCGGTAGCGTACTGGCCGCACCGGCGGTGATCGATCTGCTGCGCAAGATACTGCCGCCATATCCCGTACCGACGCCTTGCCTGGATGCCGCATTACACGCACTTTCGCCGCAAGGTCGAAAAGCCGTGGCGGAGCAGATTCGCCTGGTACGCGAGCAGCGCTACGAGATGGCGGTGGCCTTGCTCAGCACACCTGGTGTGCGCGAGGTGCTGCCATCGGTGACCAATTTCCTCACCGTGCGTCTGGATGATGCGGCGGCCGCCTACCGGCGCTTGTTCGATGCGGGCATCGTCGTGCGCGACGTACGTCGTTATCCGGGCCTGAGCGATGCCTTGCGCATCACCATCGGTACGCCCGATGAAAACCAGCGCGTTCTGGCCGTGCTGCAAGGGGTGACGGCATGAGCCGCAAGCTGCTTTTTGTCGATCGCGACGGTTGCCTGATCGAGGAACCGGCGGACGAGCAGATCGACAGCTACGAAAAACTCAGTCTGCTGCCGGGCGTGGTCGCTGCGCTGCAACGTTTTGTCGCTTCTGGCTACGAGCTGGTCATGGTGACCAATCAGGACGGCCTGGGTACCGAACGCTTTCCCGAGCCGAGCTTCACGGGGCCGCACGAGTTGATGCTGCGCATTTTCGAAAGCCAAGGCGTGCGCTTTCGCGAGGTCCTGATCGATCGGAGTTTCCCGGCCGATGGTTTGGATACGCGCAAACCTGGCGTCGGTCTGGTGCGCCACTATCTGGCCGATGACGACTGGAGTCGCGCCGCCTCGCTGATGGTGGGCGATCGCGAAACCGATCTGCAATTTGCCGCCAATCTCGGCGTGCGCGGGTGGCGTGTTGGTCCTCACGGGATCAACTGGACCGAACTGGCGCATCAGGTGCTCGACGCGCCGCGCATTGCGCAGGTTACGCGCCGTACCAAGGAAACGCGCATCACGGTCGGAGTAAACCTCGACCAGGTTGCCGAACCCAAGGTGCACACCGGCCTGGGCTTTTTCGATCATATGGTCGAGCAGTTGGGCAAGCATGGCGGCTTCGCGCTGACCCTCAATTGTGAGGGCGATATCCACATCGACGAACATCACACGATCGAAGACTGCGCGCTGGCGCTGGGTGCGGCGCTGAAGCAGGCATTGGGCGACAAGCGCGGCATCGGCCGTTACGGTTTCACGTTGCCGATGGACGAGACCCAGGCCAGTGCCGCGCTGGATCTGTCCGGCCGTCCCTACTTCGTTTTCGAAGGCGTACTGCCGCGTGATCAGGTGGGCCAGATGCCGACCGAGCTGCTGCCGCATTTCTTTCGATCGCTGTGCGAGACGCTCGGTGCGAACTTGCACTTGAGCGTGCATGGCGAGAATGCGCATCACATGATCGAGGCCTGTTTCAAGGCGGTGGCGCGTTGTCTGCGCCAGGCGATCCGGCGCGAGGGCAGTGATCTGCCAAGCACCAAGGGCGCGCTGTAATGGCCGTGGTACTGGTCGATGCCGGTGGCACCAATATCGGCTCGGTGCGCTATGCCTTGCAGCGACTGGGCGTGGATGCTGCCTTGACCTCGGACGCAGCAACCATTCGCGCAGCCGACAAGGTGATCCTGCCGGGTGTGGGCGCTGCGGGTCCGGGCATGGCGCGGCTGCGGGAATTGAACCTGGTCGACACGATCCGTTCACTGACGCAGCCGGTTCTTGGTGTTTGCCTTGGCATGCAGTTGCTTTGCGAGCACTCGGAAGAGGCCGATGTCGATTGCCTGGGTGTGGTGCCTGCCCAGGTCCGGCGCTTTCACGCGACGGACGGCATGCGCGTCCCGCATATGGGCTGGAACCGACTCGACGCGCAGGGCGAGCATCCGTTGCTGGCTGGGTTGGGGCGCGATGACTACGCCTATTTCGTTCACAGCTATGCGGTCCCGGTGGGCGACTACAGTCTTGCGACCACGAATTACGGTGGCGATTTTTCAGCGGTCATCGCCAACGGCAATTTTCATGGCATGCAGTTTCATCCGGAGCGCTCGGCACGTGTCGGCGCTCGTTTGTTGGGGAATTTTCTTTCGCTATGACGTTTACCGTGATACCCGCGATCGACCTGCGTGGCGGCCGCGTTGTACGGCTCAAGCAAGGCGACTACGCTCAAGAAACTCGCTATGACAGCACGCCGGCCGAACTCGCTGCGCGTTACCTGCAAGCCGGCGCGCAGTGGCTGCATATGGTCGATCTGGACGGTGCACGTTCGGGTGACCTGGAAAACCTGAGTGCGATCGAAGCGATTGCCGCGTCGGGGTTGCGTATCCAGGCCGGCGGCGGCGTGCGTGGCGAAGCCGATGTGCGGCGTTTGTTCGACGCCGGTGTGGCACGCGTCGTCGTCGGTAGCGTGGCCATGCGTGAGCCTGACCTTGTCGGACAGTGGCTATCCGCATTCGGTGCCGAGCGCCTTACCATCGCGCTCGATACCCGTTGGCACGAGGGTCGCTGGGCCTTGCCCAGCGCGGGCTGGACAGCGTTGGAAGCCGGTCAACTCGACGACCTGGCGCCCTGGTACGAAACGCACGGTGCCCGGCATCTGTTATGTACCGACATCGATCGCGACGGCATGCTCAGCGGGTTCAATCTCGAGCTGTATCGCCATCTGCATGCGCTTGCACCGACACTGACGATCCAGGCATCCGGTGGCGTGCGTTCCATCGCGGATATCGTCGCAGCACGCGACGCGGGCGCTGAAGCGGTGATTCTCGGTCGGGCGCTATTGGAAGGGCGCTTTACTCTCGAGGAGGCGCTGGCGTGTTGAGTCGTCGCATCATTCCCTGTCTTGACGTGCGTGATGGCAAGGTCGTCAAGGGCGTGCGTTTTCGCGACCATGTCGTCATGGGCGATATCGTCGATCTGGCACTGCGCTATCGCGACGAAGGTGCGGACGAACTGGTGTTCTACGACATCACTGCCAGTCCGCAGGCGCGTAGCGTCGATCGCAGTTGGGTAGAACGCGTCGCACAGGTGATCGATATTCCATTCTGCGTGGCCGGTGGTATCCGCAACGTCGAACAGGCGCGTGACGTGCTTTATGCCGGTGCCGACAAGATATCGGTCAATTCGCCTGCGTTGGAACGTCCCGAGCTGATCGGTGAACTGGCCGCTGCGTTCGGTGTGCAATGCGTGGTGGTCGGCATCGACAGCCTGCGTGACGCGGACGGCGAGTGGCGGGTACGCCAATACACCGGCGATCCGGACAAGACCCAGGCCTTGCCACGCCGTACGCTCGATTGGATGGATGAAGCACAGCAGCGCGGCGCGGGTGAGATCGTACTCAACTGCATGGGCAGCGATGGCGTGCGCGAAGGCTACGATCTGGAGCAACTGGCTGTCGCGCGTTCGCTTTGCCATGTACCGCTGATTGCTTCGGGTGGTGCGGGCGAACCCGGCCATTTCCTCGACGTATTTGAAAGCACCGACGTGGATGGCGCGCTGGCTGCCAGCGTGTTTCATTCCGGCAGCATCTCGATTCCCGCACTCAAGCAGTTCCTGCGCGAACGCTCCGTGGACGTCCGTTTATGAAGACATCGATCGATCCGGCGGCACTGGACTGGGCCAAAGGCGACGGCCTGTTGCCCGCAGTGGTTCAGCACTACCTGAGCGGTGAAGTGCTGATGCTGGGCTATATGAATCGCGAGGCGCTGGAGCAGACGCTTCGCGACGGCAAGGTCACGTTCTATAGCCGCAGCAAGGCGCGGTTGTGGACCAAGGGCGAGAGCTCAGGCCATGTGCTGGCATGGAAGTCGGTGCGCATCGATTGCGATGCCGACACGTTGTTGATCGGTGCGGAGCCGCATGGGCCGACCTGTCATCTCGGAACGTCCAGTTGCTTTGGCCAGAGCGAAGAGGTTCGGCCGCCGCTGGGCTTTCTGGCCGAGCTGGATGCCCTGGTGGCGCAGCGGGACGCCGAGCGTCCTGCCGGCAGCTACACCACGCAATTGTTCGAGGGTGGGGTTCGTCGTATTGCGCAGAAGGTGGGCGAGGAAGGCGTGGAGACGGCCTTGGCTGCGGCGGTGCAGGGTGATGAGGAATTGCTCGGCGAGGCGGCCGATTTGCTGTTTCATCTGACGGTGTTGTTGCGTGCCAGAGGGCTGGGGCTTGCCGATGCCGTGAGCGTGCTGGCCAAGCGGCATGCAGTGCGTGGGTAGTGATGGGGTGAGGGGGCCGGGTGCTCGCGAAATACCTGCCTACGGGCTGGCGCCCGCCTTCTGCACTGAAGGCGCCGCCACAAACGGCACCACCGCTCCATCAGCAGCGCCACGCCGCCATTTCGCCAGCTGATCGGCGATACCGTCACCGATATCGATCTGTGGCTCGGACGGCGTCAGCTTGCCCTGTTGTTCCCACTGCGCAATTTCGCCGCTTGCCTGGTTGAATGCCTCGATAAAATCCGGTGTCTTGTTCAGTGCATCGGTCAGCCAGGCTTTGCCGAAATACGTGATATCCGAATCGCTGCCGCAGCCGAATGAGCTGCGATCTTTCCGTGCGGCGGTCAGCACCAAGGTGCCCGGCCCGCGAATCTCCGGCACGAAGCCGCCGGAATAGCACGAATTGACCACCACGACTTTCCACTTGAACGGGTGCTTCTTGAAAATATCGGCCAGGTCCGGCGGGCCGATCTGGTCGAGCGGCACCGGGTCCATATCGACCAGCAGCGTGCTGTCGTGGCCGCCGTGCGTGGTCAGATAGAGCAGCAGGATGTCCTCGTCCGGTTTCATCACGCTCGAGATCGATTCCAGCGCGCTTTCCAGGTTGCTCCAGTTGGCCAGCGGACGCGTGCTCAGCGATGCGGGGTTGTTTTCCAGTATCAGCGTGTGTGCGCTTGGCCCGAAACGGCCGAACAGTTTGCTGCTGTATTCCACTTCGTTGCGAAATACGTCTTCGCCGCCGTCACCGGCGAATGCAACGACATAGAGATTGGGTTTGCCCGGTACACGGGGCGTCAGCTGCGAGACGGCGTGGTGCAGCAACTGCGGCTGGGCGTACATCACCTGCTCGGGCGTCAGGCCGTCGCTTGGCCAGTTCGATGCAGCGTTGTCATCCTCGCCGCCATCGTCGTTATCGGTGGCGGAGGATGCTTCGGCCGGCTCGCTGCTGGTGGCATGCGCCGGCGCGCTGACTGTCGACACCGGCGCATTCATTACCGGTGAACGGTAGTGCCCGATGACCACCATGGCCAGGACGCCGGCGGCAAACGCGAGCAGGGCGATCAGTGCGTTACGCATGCGTCAGGCTCGCGTGTGGTCGGGTCAGGGAGTGATGGCGTCGAAGTCGCGATAGACCGGATGGCGCGGCTGTTCCGGCAGCGCCTGCGGCGGGCGCACGAGCCAGGCGGTCTGGAAACCGGCGGCCTTGGCCGCATCCAGCTCTTCGACGATGTCGGACAGGAACAGGATATGCCCAGGCTGCTCGTCGATCGCCGCGGCGATTCGCTCGTATGAGGCGCGCTCCCGTTTCGGGCCGGTCTCGGTATCGAAATAGCCGGCGAACATCGGTGTCAGGTCGCCCGCTTCGCTGTAACCGAAGAACAGGCGTTGCGAGGGCACCGAGCCCGACGAATACACGTACAAATGCAAGCCTTCGCCGCGCCAGGCATGCAGGCGTGCGGATACTTCAGGATAGATGTGCGCGCGATAGTCGCCGTCTTCGTAGCCGTCTTTCCAGATCATGCCCTGCAAGGCTTTGAGCGCCGTGGACTTGCGGTCCTCGTCGATCCAGCGCAACAGCAGCTCGATGATTTCCTGGCGGCTGGCCTCGACGATGCCGGCCTCTTTGGCTGCTTCATGCAGCCAGTGCTGCACTTCGGGCTTGTCGCCGTGCGTTTCGATGTAGGCCGGCAGGCGTTTGCGGGCGTACGGAAACAAGACGTCCTTGACGAAGCTGATCGAGCTGGTGGTGCCCTCGATATCGGTGACGATGGCGCGAATCGTGGTCATAGCGCTGCCGATGCCGTTGCGTGAGGCGTCATGCGCGGGAACTTCTCGGCGATATCCTCGCCGGTGAATTGCGCAACCCAGCCTTCCTTGTTGGTAAACAGGCGGATCGCCACGAAATAGGGCGACTCGCTCATGTCGAACCAGTGCGGCGTGCCATCGGGGACGCCGATGAGGTCGCCTTGTTCGCAAAGCACTTCATAGACCTTGCCGTCGATGTGCAAGGTGAACTGCCCCGCACCGGCGACGAAGAAACGCACTTCGTCCTCGCTATGGGTGTGCTCGTTCAGGAACTTCTGGCGCATGGCGGCCCGTTCGGGGTGATCGGGCTTGAGACTGATCACGTCGACCGCCTGATAGCCTTCGCCGGCCATCAGCCGGTCGATATCGGCGCGATAGGCGGCGATGACTTCATCCTGGCTGGCGCCCGGGGCGATCGGCTGGGCGGCTTCCCATTGCTCGAAACGCACGCCGGCTTTGCCCAGCTCGCGCGAAATCTCGGCATGGCTGGTATGCACCGACAAGGGGGCGTCGGGATGGGAGTCCTGATAGATACGCAAACGGCTCATGGCGAGGCTCCAGTGCGGGAGAGGTGAAAAACGCCGCACTCATCGGTGTGGGCGAATGGGGAAGGGGGCAAGGTCAGGCGCCCAGCCGCTTGAGGTCGAGCTCGCAGCCGAGCAGAAATTCCAGTGCTTCGAGATGGCGACGCGTCTCGGCCATGTCGCGGCCCCAGGTATAAATACCGTGGCCGTTGATCAGGTACGCATACAAGGGCTTGCCGGCGTCGAGCCAGGCATCGACCTGCGCGACCAGTTCGGGCATGTGCTGGGTATTGGGGAAAACGGGGACGTCGAGCCTGGCGTCGTGGGTCGTCTGTCCCGCGATCGCCTTCTGCAGCTCCCAGCCCTCCAGCTTCACCAAGCCGTCTTTGGCAAACAGCCGCGAAGCCACGCTTTGCGTGCGCGAGTGCGTATGCAGCACCACGTTCATCTCGGGATAGCGGCGATAGATCTGCGTGTGCAGTTCGGTTTCGGCGCTAGGGCGTGCGCTGGTGCCGACCGCCTTGCCATCCATGTCGACGATCATGATGTCGTCGCGCCCGAGCCGGCCTTTGTCGCGCCCGGAGATGGTGATGGCGGCCAGATCGTTATCCAGCCGCATGGAGAAGTTGCTGCTGGTGGCAGGCGTCCAGCCGTGCGCGGCCAGTTCGCCGGCAGCCGTGGCGATAGCGTCGGCACGTTCGGCGAAAAGCGTCGGGGAAATCGTGGCTGGCAGGACCTGGCTCATGGCAAATGGACGTCTAAATGGTGGTGGAATATAACATGGCGGCCGCAACCGCCGGTTTTGGGGCCTGAACGCAGAAATGCGAGCCATTCTCGCAGCCTTCGTTCAATGCAACGTACCATCGGCTTTGGATTCGCCGCGGTGTGCGGTGAACGCTTCAGACGGAGGTTTTACCAATGTCGCATGACAAAGATATCGAATCGCGTCGCCGCTTTCTCAAGGCCGCCGCTGGTACGGCCGCAGTGGCGGTCATTGCCGGTGGTGCACTGCCGCGTTTCGCTCGCGCAGCCGACCTGCCGCATGTATCCGAATCCGATCCGACCGCCAAGGCGCTCGGCTATGTCGAAAACGCCGCCAAGACGACAGACAGCAAGCATAAGGCCGGCGACGATTGCGCCAACTGCCAGTTCTACTCGGGCGGCGCGACGGGTTACGGCCCGTGTCAGCTGTTCCCCGGCAAATCCGTGAATGCAAAGGGTTGGTGCGTGTCTCACAACCCGAAGAAAGCGTAAAAAACTTTTACCTCGGCAGTACGACAAGGCCGGCGCATGCCGGCCTTTGTTTTTTCTATGTCGCGACGACGTGATCGCGACATCAAGAGCGTTGCCAAGAGGAATGTCGGAGCGATGCTCGACGACTTTGCGAGGAAAGGTGCAGCCCAGGCGCGTCAGGCGAGGAGCTGCTTGCCTGACGCGCCGGGCGGCGATCCGGGGCCCACTGCCAAGTGATCAACCCTCGGACCACCGATCATACTCCGGTTGACTTGGCCGCAACCACGATGAAGCATGAATTTTAAAAATAATTTCTCGTTAAGTCATTAATAATCAATAACTTAAGTCAACTATCGAGATTTGAGGGAACGACTTTTGTGCGTTCTGTGTAAAACCGGTATACAGCGAAGTTGGCATTTTTCGCCGATTTTTAAAGAAAATCGGCGAAGTTTTGTTATTCGTTAACCGACTTCAAAGCTGAACCGCGGCGCAGGCGGCTGTGCCGCATGCCGTAGCCGAAGTAGATCGCCAGGCCGATCACGGTCCAGCCGATCATCAACAGCCAGTTGAACCACTCCATCGTGTAAAGCAGTGCGCAGCAGCTCAATACGCCCGCTGAACAGACGAACCACGCACCCGGCACGCGGAAGCTTCGCGGCAGATCGGGCGCGGTGTAGCGCAGGATCAACACGCCCGCGCACACGGCGACGAAGGCGATCAGCGTGCCCATCGAGGTAAGGTTGGCGAGCAGGTCGAGCGGAAACACGGCCGCCAGAATCGCGATGCCGACACCGGTGATGATGGTGTTCAAGTGCGGCGTGCGATAGCGTGGATGGATGCGGTTGAATACCTTCGGCAACAGGCCGTCGCGCGACATGATCATGAAGATGCGCGGCTGCGCGATGATCATCACCAGGATCACGGAAGACAGGCCGATCATGGCGCCGCCTTCGACGACGTAACGCAGCCAGCCCAGTTGCGGATGAGCACGGATGGCGGTCACCACCGGTTCGTCCGTACCCAGTTGGGTATACGAAATCAGACCGGTCAACACGGCGGCCATGGCCAGATAGAGCACCGTGCAGATGACCAGCGAGACCAGGGTGCCGAAGGGCAGGTCGCGTTGAGGGTTCTTGCACTCCTGCGCCGCGGTCGAGGTGGCTTCGAAGCCGATGTAGGCAAAGAACACCATAGCCGCACCGCGCATGATGCCAGCCCAGCCGTACTTGTCCGGTCCCTGCTGCGCGGGAATGAACGGGTGCCAGTTGGCCGGGTCGACATAGCGATAGCCCGCCACGACGACCACGATGATCAGGCCGACCTTCAGTGCAACCATGGCCAGATTGATACCAGCCGACTCACGAATGCCGACGTAGCACAGCCAGGTCAATGCCAGCACGATCGCTACTGCCGGCAGATTCAGGAGGTGGCCGGTCGCGACCAGATGGCCGTTGGTATAAGCAAGCGGCGCTTCGGTCAGCGCCTTGGGCAGGTGCAGGCCGACATGGTCGAGCAGGCTGACGAAATAACCGGTCCAGCTGGCAGCCACTGCCGACGCGGAGATGCCGTATTCCAGCACCATGTTCCAGCCGATGAACCAGGCCACCAGCTCGCCCAGCGTGGCATATGCGTAGGAATAGGAGCTGCCCGAGATCGGGATCAGCGTGGCGAACTCCGCATAGCACAGCGCGGTAAAGCCGCTGCAGACCGCCGCAAGAATGAAGGAGATCAACACCGCCGGACCGGCGTGGTCGGCTGCGGCCTGACCCGTCACCACGAAGATGCCGGTACCGATGACCGCGCCGATACCGAGCGCGGTGATGCCCCAGGGGCCGAGCGTGCGGCGCAGCGACGGGCCGTGAGACTCGTCGTTGGCGTCGCTGAAATCGGTCTTGCGGGCAAGTAACTGCTTTAGCATGCGTCGAACCTGATGAAGCCTGATGAGGCGAGATGCCGGGCGAACTATCGTCCCGAACCAAAGAGAAAGGGCCGGCGCGAGGCCGGCCCTGGTGCAAGATACTTCAGGCGTTGTGTTTGCGCAGTTTGCTGTGCGAATAGCCGTAGCCGAAGTAGATGATCTGGCCGATCACGATCCAGGCCACCATCCAGCGCCAATGCTCCACGAACGACTGCAGGAACAGCGCCAGGCAGGCGAGCGCGCCCAGCGGGCAGACCAGCCACGGCACCGGCACGCGGAAGGCGCGCGGCAGTTCCGGGCGCGTGTAGCGCAGAACCAGCACGCCGATGCAGACGGTGGCAAAGGCAAGCAAGGTGCCCATGGCGACCATTTCGCCCAACACACCGATATTGAACAGGCCGCCCAGTGCCGCGGCGAGAACGCCTACCACGACGGTGCCGACATGCGGCGTGCGGAACTTCCGGTGGATGCGGCCGAACACGGCCGGAATCAGACCGTCGCGCGCCATCGAGTAGAAGATGCGCGGCTGACCCATCAGCATGACCAGGATCACCGAGCTCAGGCCGGTGACGGCGCCGATAACCACGATAACCTGCAGCCAGCGCAGCGTCGGATAGTTGTCCAGCGCGGTAGCGACCGGCTCGGGCGTGCCCAGCAGGCGGAAGTCGGCGATGCCGGTCAGGATGCCTGCCACGATGATGTACAGCACCGTGCAGACCACCAGCGAGCCCATGATGCCGATGGGCATGTCGCGCTGCGGGTTCTTCGCTTCGGCCGCGGCGGTGGATACCGCATCGAAGCCGATATAGGAGAAGAACACGATGGCCGCCGCGCGTCCGACACCCGCCCAGCCGTACTTCGAACCGCCTTCGTTAGCGGGAATGAAGGGGTGCCAGTGTTCCGGGTTGACGTACTTGGCGGCGAACGCGATGAACAGCAGGATCACCACGACCTTGATCGCCACGATGATCGAGTTGACGAACGCGGACTGGGTAATGCCGACGTAGCACAGCCCGGTGATCGCGGCGATGATCGCCACCGCCGGCAGATTGATCAGCATCCCGGTCGCCTGGATATGCCCATCGACCACCGTGAACGGGGCGGCGGCCAGGATCGCCGGCAGCGATACGTCATGCCCGATCCATCCGCTGACCAGAGAAAGGAGCTTGTTGAAGTAACCGGACCAGCCCGAAGCCACGGTAGCCACCGTGAACAAATACTCGAGCACCAGGCTCCAGCCGACGAACCAGGCGACGTATTCGCCCAGCGTGGCATAAGAGTACGAGTAGGCGCTGCCCGAGACCGGGATCATCGCGGCGAACTCGGCATAGCACAGCGCAGCCAGCGCGCAGGCAAAGCCGGCAAGAACAAAGCTCAGTACGATGGCCGGGCCGGCATGGTCGGCGGCTGCCTGACCGGTGATTACGAAAATACCTGCACCGATGATGGCGCCGATACCGAGCATGACCAGATGGCGCGCGGTGAGCGCGCGCTTGAGCGTGGCCTCGCCCTCGATCCCACCATGAGTTTCCCCGGCATCGACGTGCGGGTTGGCCTCGATGGCGTGTGTAGCAAACAAATTCTTCAGCATGTTTTTCCCCAAAACGGTGGTGCCATGCGCAGCTTGTTATTAGAGGAGGTACCCGCCGACGCTTCGGTTCGGACACATCCGAAACACCATATCCCAGCTGAACACGGTGGTACAAGCTGCACTGCGGTCAAGACGCCCTGTGCCGGGCTCCGGCGGCTGGCGCCTAGACGCATGCGCGGACGAATGGATGTGCCATACGGCACGTGGATGGATCAAAAAACCATATTGACGGCAGCCTGGGGGGCAACGAAGGCATCGCTGTTGCGCCCGGCCACGCTCATGTGCACTCCAGCGATGATGCCCAGCTTGCCGTTGATGTTGTACTCGATTGCCGGGGCGATGCTGACGTTGCGGCCGATGCTGCCGGGCCGGTCGATGGCCATCCTGTGGCTACCGACAGGTACTGAGCCATAGACACGTGTCGTGCTGCTGCGCTGATAGGCAAGCTCCATCGCCAGTACCCAATGGGCATCGATGCTGTACTCGGCGCTGGCCGACGCGCTCCAGGCATGGCTGAGATCGGCTCGGCCGCGAAATCCTGCGTCGGTGCCATAGACGCTTTGCCCGCGGATATCGATGGCGCCAGGATTGAAGTCGTAGGCGAGTCGTCCGCGCCAGCGCAGCGGTCGCCCGGTCGGCATCGGCAGGCTTTGCTGTATCAGCATGTCGACGCGATCACCGTGCAAGCCATTGCCCGAGCCATTCAACGGGTTGTTGTCGAGTCGGTCGTAGCTGCCGGTCGGAAAACGATGGATGGCGCTGATCGAAAGCGCGGGCCGGAGGCCGTCAGCGCTGGGACGCAAGAGCAGAAATTGCGCCCGCAGCGACGTGTCGTTGAAGCGCATGCCGGTCGAGTGTTGTCCTCCCTGCGCCATCTTGTGTGTTGCACCCAGCGTCGCCTGCATGCCGAACCGTTCGGTCACGCCCACGTTGATGGGAACCAGCGTTTGCCAGTGGGCCGTACGACGTTGTCTGTGCTTATTCCCTTCGTTGTCGTAGTAATAGTGACTGCTGGAATGAATCAAATAGGGCTCGATACTCACCGTGCCACGCGGCAGGATGCCGGGATTGGGCGTAAGCAGTGGGCCGGTATAGTTAACGTCCGATGCGCTTGCGGTGTCGATCTGGGAAATGCCGAGCAGCGTCAGACCGAGACACGCTAGTGACTTCCTTGCTTCCATGTAAAAGGCCTCCTTGGGCTCTGTCCGTGGACGACTACATCCTTCGGCTCAAGGCTAGGTTGCTTTGTAGGTCTTCTAGAAGCGAAAAAATCTGTGGTGTGCCGTGAGTTTTTTGAATGGCTTTGTGTAGGGGAGCTTCGCTATACAATGACGCTCCGTCTGTTGTCAGGGTGTCCAGCTCGTGAGTGTCAGTCAGTCGCCGATGTCGCTATCCCTTTTGCTGGACGACTACGCGTCGCGCTGTCCTGACGACGAAGTTGCGCAGCAATTCGCCAATTTTCTGCGCGATACACCTAATGCTTTCGAGCGCAGCAACAGGGAAGGGCACTTCACCGGTTCATCCTGGCTGGTGAGTGCCGACGGCGAGCGGGTGCTGTTGATGCATCATCGAAAGCTCGGTCGCTGGCTACAGCCGGGCGGACATGCCGATGGCGATCGTGATCTGGCGCGTGTTGCCTTGCGCGAAGCCGAGGAAGAAACGGGCTTGAGCGGTTTGGTCGTCGAGCCGGCAATCTTTGACATCGACCGGCACTGGATTCCCGAGCGAGGCCAGGAGCCGGGGCATTGGCACTACGACGTGCGTTATGTCGTTCGTGCGCGCGGTAGTGAAGCGTTCGTGTTGAACGAAGAGTCGTTGGCGCTTGCCTGGCGGGATATTGGCGGGATGGTCGACGACGAGACGTTGGATGTCTCGTTGCGGCGTATGGCTCACCGCTGGCTGGCTCGAAAGGCTGCCGGTTTTTCGTAGGACCGACCTCAGCGGCCCTCCAAAACCTTCCCTGGTCGTCATCCCGGCGTAGGCCGGGATCCAGTGGCTTCGGTTTCCGGGTTTCGCGATGGAGCAGATGCTTGTTGGCTCTCGCGATAACCGATCGTAAAGTCACTGGATTCCGGCCTACGCCGGGATGACGAGGATGGAAGTTGAGGTTATTCGAGGCTATCTTCGGTCGCGGCCGTGCGGAGCGCAAGGGCGACAACCGCGTGCACGGTAACGTTGTGGTAGGACGGTCGCGACTGAAGTCGCTCCTACAAATCCGTTGCAGCGTCGTCGTATTTTGCGGGCGCCGGATTCAAATGCCCACAAGCATCGCAAGTACGCGCATCACGCGAGCGATAAAACCGCTCGAACACCGGCGGGAAATCGCTCTCGATACTGCCGAGCACGAAATACTCTTCATACAGCTTGTGATTGCACCGCTCGCAGAACCACAGCAGCCCGTCTTTTTCGTGGGCAAGACGACGGCGTTCGATCACCAGCCCGATCGAGTCGGGCATGCGTTGCGGCGAATGCGGCACGCGCGGCGGCAGATAAAACATCTCGCCGGCCCGGATCGGGATGTCGCGTGCCTGACCCTCGTCCTGCACCTTCAGCACCATCTCGCCTTCGAGCTGATAGAAGTACTCCGGACCTTCGTCGTGGTGATAGTCGGTACGAGCGTTCGGCCCACCGACGATCATCACGATGAAATCGCCGTCGACAATGCATTTGTTGCCGACCGGCGGCTTGAGCAAGTGCCGATGTTCGTTGATCCAGCGTTGCAGGTTGAGCGGTGGGGAGAGGCTCATGCGAGACATTCCACGAAAGCGATGCGCAGTACCTTAGACCCGAAGCACGGCCAAAAGCGAGTCTAGACTTCGAGCGTAGCCAGGTCGCCTTTCTCTTCCAGCCATGCCTTGCGATCGCTGGCGCGCTTCTTGGCCAGCAACATGTCCATCAATTTGGCGGTGGCATCGCCTTCCTCGATGGTGAGCTGCACCAGGCGGCGCGTATCGGGGTGGATCGCCGACTCGCGCAACTGGCCCGGGTTCATCTCGCCCAGACCCTTGAAGCGGGTGACGCTGACCTGGCCCTTCATCTTCTCGCGTTCGATCTTCTGCAGCATCGCTGCTTTTTCGTTTTCATCCAGGCAATAGAACACCTGCTTGCCCACGTCGACGCGGAACAGCGGCGGCATCGCGACGAACACGTGGCCTTCGCGCACCAGTGACGGGAAGTGACGCAGGAACAGCGCGGCGAGGAGGGTGGCGATATGCAGACCGTCCGAATCGGCGTCGGCCAGGATTACGACCTTGCCGTAACGCAGCCCGGAAAGATCGTCCTTGCCCGGATCGCAGCCGATGGCGATGGCCAGATTGTGGACTTCCTCGGAGGCCAGTACCGAGGTCGACTCGACTTCCCAGGTGTTGAGGATCTTGCCGCGCAGCGGCAGGATCGCCTGGAAGTCCTTGTCGCGTGCCTGCTTGGCGCTGCCGCCGGCCGAATCGCCCTCGACCAGGAACAGTTCCGTGCGGGTGAGATCGGTAGCCGAGCAGTCGGCCAGCTTGCCGGGCAGGGCGGGGCCCTGGGTGATCTTCTTGCGTACGACCTGCTTGGCTGCCTTCAGGCGCGCGCTGGCACGTTCGATCGCCAGCTGGGCGATGCGTTCGCCCAGATCCACATGCTGGTTCAGCCACAAGCTGAAAGCATCGTGCACGACGTTTTCCACCATGGCCGCGGCCTGGCGCGAGGACAGGCGTTCCTTGGTCTGGCCGGCGAACTGCGGGTCTTGCAGCTTGGCCGACAGCACAAACGCAAGGCGTTCCCACACGTCTTCAGGCGCGAGCTTGACGCCGCGCGGCAGCAGGTTGCGGAAGTCGCAGAATTCGCGGATCGCATTGGTCAGGCCAGAGCGCAGGCCGTTGACGTGCGTGCCGCCTTGCGCGGTGGGAATCAGGTTGACGTAGCTTTCCTGGACCAGTTCACCTTCGGGGATCCAGGCCAGTGCGACGTCGAGACCTTCCGTGTCGCGTGCGACGTGATGCACGAACAATTCGGCCGGCAGCAGCTCGGCGCCATCGAGCTCACCGCGCAGGTAGTCGCTGAGGCCGTCTTCGTAGTGCCACTGGATGACTTCGCCACTGGCTTCGTCGGTGAGCTTCACGTTCAAGCCGGCGCACAGCACGGCCTTGGCGCGCAGCAGATGCTTGAGCTTGGAGAGCGAAATCCTGGGCGAATCGAAATACTTCGCTTCCGGCCAGAAGTGCACGGTGGTGCCGGTCTTCTTCTTCGGCACAGTACCGATGACTTCCAGCTCGCTGACGCGGTCGCCGTGCTCGAACGCCATGCGGTATTCGTTGCCGTCGCGGCGGATGGTGACCTCGACGCGATCGGACAGCGCGTTGACCACCGATACGCCTACGCCGTGCAGGCCGCCAGAGAAGTTGTAGTTCTTGCCGGAGAACTTGCCGCCCGCATGCAGGCGGGTCAGGATCAGCTCGACGCCCGGGATGCCTTCTTCGGGATGGATGTCCACCGGCATGCCGCGGCCGTCGTCGCTCACCTCGACCGAGCCGTCGCTATGCACGATGACCTCGATGTTCTTGGCGTGCCCGGCCAGGGCTTCGTCCACCGAGTTATCGATGACTTCCTGCGCCATATGGTTCGGGCGCGTGGTGTCGGTGTACATGCCGGGACGGCGCTTGACCGGGTCAAGGCCGGAAAGGACTTCGATATCGGCGGCGTTATAGCGGGTGTTCATGCGTAGCCAGGTTACTCAGGTCAGGCGCGGGAGAATGGGTGTCGGGCGACGGGAGGTCAAGTTTTGAGGCAGGAGGCGGGTTTCGTACACGATAGCCGTGGGCTGTCGCAAAGTTTGAGGCTGACGAGGCAGGGAGATGTCGCGAAAAACCTCCTAGTCGTCATCCCGGCGAAGGCCGGGATCCATTCCTCAGTGCAGATGCTCCCCATATGCTGCCTGACGAGCAAGGACTGAGGAATAGATTTCGGCCTTCGCCGGAATGACGACTAGGAGGGGTTTTATAGCGGCGCGCAATGCCGCTCCAGCCAAGCCAGGTCCGCCTCTTCCAGCATCGGGGCCAGCGCAGCGCGCACCGCCGCGTGGTAATCGTCCAGCCAGGCCCGTTCTTCCGGGTTGAGCAGGCTCGGCTCCAGCGCGCGCCGATCGAACGGGCACAGCGTAAGCGTTTCAAAGCCGTAGAACGCACCGAACTCGCTCTGCTCGGCTTCGACCACCACCGCCAGGTTCTCGTGGCGAATGCCATAGCGGCCCGGTTTGTACAGCCCGGGCTCGATCGAGCTGATCATGCCCGGTTCGAGCGGCACCAGGGCACCGCCCGGCGCCGGCTGACGAATGCCGTGCGGGCCTTCGTGCACATTCAGGAAGTAACCCACGCCGTGGCCGGTGCCATGGCCATAGTCCATCGCGCCGGCCCATAGCGGGGCGCGTGCCAGGGCGTCGAGTTGCGGGCCACTGGCACCCTGCGGAAAGCGCGCGCGGGACAACGCGATCATGCCTTTCATCACCAGCGTGGCGTCGCGGCGCTGGTCGTCGGTGGTCGGTCCCAGTGCCAGCACCCGGGTGATATCGGTCGTGCCACCCAGGTACTGGCCGCCCGAATCGATCAGCAGGAGTCCCTGGCGTTGCAGGGTGCTGTGCGCCTCGGGCATGGCACGGTAGTGCGGTAACGCGCCATTGGCCTGATAGCCGGCGATGGTGGCGAAACTTTCGCCGACGAAGTCGGCCTGCGCCGAGCGTTCCTCGCGCAACAAGGTGTCGACATCGAGTTCGGTCTGCGTCATGCCGGCGGCGAGCCGTTCTTCCAGGCGCCGGAACGCGCGCACCAACGCGGCGCCGTCACGACGCATGACCTCGCGGATATGGGCCAGCTCGTCGGCGTTCTTGCGCGCCTTGAACAAGGTGGTCGGATTGGCCGCTTCGATGCGCCGCGCGGCCGGCGCGATGGCATCGGCTATCGCGCTGACCACGCGGTTGGGATCGAACAGCAGGGCATCGTTGGCACGTAGCTCGCCCAGTGCGTCGCCGACGGTCGCATAATCGGCGATGGCGATGCCGTCGGCGGCGAGGGCACCGACCAGCGTGTCGTTGAGCTTGCCGCGATCGACGAAGAGCGTCGCGCCATCGTCCGCGTCCACCAGCAGATGGGCGAGAAAGACCGGATTGCACTCGACGTCGCTGCCGCGCAGGTTGGTCAGCCAGGCGATGTCGTCCAGGCTGCTGATCAGATGCCTCGTCGCGCCGAGCTTGCGCATCGAGGTGCGCAGGCGGCTGAACTTGTCGGCCCGGCTGACGCAGGCGTAATGCAGCGGATGTTCGACGATCGGGGCGCGCGGCAGCGCCGGGCGGTGGGTCCAGATCCGGCCGGGCAGGTCGAGATCGGTACGCAGGCGGGCACCGATCGCTGCCATCCGGCGCGCGATGCCCTGTGCCGCGCCGGTCGCGATGCTATCGCCTGCGATCGCCAGCACCTCGCCTTCGCCGAGCTGCTGCTCCAGCCAGGTCAGGTGCTCGGGGGCGTGGGCCTGCTTCTGCTTCATCAGCACCACGCCGGTCCCATCGAGCTGATGCTGCGCCTGCTCGAAGTAGCGTCCATCCGTCCATACGCCGGCGTGGTCTGCCGTGACAACCAACGTGCCGGCCGAACCCGTAAAGCCGGAAAGCCAGGCCCGCGCCTGCCAGTGTTCAGGCAGGTATTCGGACAGGTGCGGATCGGCGCTGGGAATCAGGCAGGCGGCCACGCGATGAGTCTGCATGGCGTGGCGCAAGGCGGCGATGCGTTCGGGGATCGAATTCATGACGGCATGGTACCAGTGCCGATGCGTGCGAGTGTGGCGAAGTGACGCAGCGTAAGTCGCGTATTTCGTACCTTCTTGCCGCCTCGATGATCGGGTCGGTGGCGTGCTTTTGCCAGCGCGACACGAACGATTGCGATCACCAAGCCATTTTCCCCATCGTCGTCTGGAACGAGGCGTTGCGACGACGGTCATGACGGTGACATCGATGCGCAAAGTTGGCATGCAGTACACCAGCAACGCGCGACGCGCAAGGCGCGGCATCTTGTCTCGTAACGATGAAGGCGCGCTATCGCCTCGCTAGAATGCGCGCGGCGCCAAATCCCCATGGCGTACCCCAAGATCGTCAGGTAGACCGTGATTAAAAAATCCCTCGCCTCTGTCTTGCGCATGCTTTGCGTAGGCGCTGTCGTGTTGCTCGCCGGTTGCAGTACCGAGCTTATGTCGCCCAAGGGCGATATCGGTATGCAGGAGCGCACGCTGATTCTCACCGCGCTCGGCCTGATGCTGGTCGTGGTCATCCCGGTCATCGTGATGACCCTTTTGTTCGCCTACCGCTTCCGCGCCTCGAACAAGAAAGCTGCCTATAAGCCGAAGTGGGCGCACTCGACCGCCATCGAAGTGGTGGTGTGGACGGTGCCGTGCATCATCGTGGCCATTCTTGCGGTCATCACCTGGCGCACCTCGCATTCGCTCGATCCGTACAAGCCGCTGGAATCGGACGTCAAGCCGATCACCGTCGAAGTGGTTTCGATGGACTGGAAGTGGCTGTTCATCTACCCGGACTACGGCGTGGCCTCGGTCAACCAGATGGCGATGCCGGTCGGCGTGCCGGTGAATTTTCGCATCACCTCCGACACGGTGATGAACTCGTTCTTCATCCCGCAACTCGGCAGCCAGGTCTATTCGATGGCCGGCATGGAAACCAAGGTGCACCTGATCGCCAATGAGCCGGGGGTCTACCGTGGCCTGTCGGCCAACTACAGCGGCGCCGGTTTCTCCGATATGCGCTTCGACGCCATCGCCACCACGCAGGAAGGCTTCGACAACTGGATCAAGCAGGCCAAGGCAGCCCCGCAGGCGCTCGACGCGGCCAGCTACGCAAGCCTGGCCCAGCCGAGCACCAAGCTGCCGGTGAGCTTTTACTCGACCGTGACGCCGGACTTCTTCGGCACGATCGTCAATCGATACATGGGCATGGATATGTCCCACGGCGACAAGCCGATGGCGATGGACATGCCGATGGATCACGCGCAAACCAAGGTCGCGGAGTGACCTCATGCTGAGTCAGATTTTCGGAAAACTCACCCTCGACGCGGTTCCGTTCCACGAACCGATCATCATGGGCACGCTGGCCGTCGTTATCGTCGGTGGCCTGGCCCTGCTGGGTGCGATCACGTACTACGGCAAGTGGACCTACCTGTGGAAGGAATGGTTTACCTCGGTCGATCACAAGCGCATCGGCGTGATGTACATCATCCTGGCGCTGGTGATGCTGCTGCGCGGCTTTGCCGACGCGATCATGATGCGCATGCAGCAGGCCATCGCCAACAACGACGCTGCCGGCTACCTGCCGCCGCATCACTACGACCAGATCTTCACCGCCCACGGCGTGATCATGATCTTCTTCGTGGCAATGCCGTTGATCGTCGGCCTGATGAACGTGATCGTACCGCTGCAGATCGGCGCGCGCGACGTGGCCTATCCGTTCCTGAACTCGCTGAGCTTCTGGCTGGCCGCGGTCGGTGCGGTGCTGGTGATGCTGTCGATGTTCGTCGGCGATTTCGCCGCCACCGGCTGGCTGGCCTATCCGCCGCTGTCGGAGCTGGGGTATAGCCCGACTACCGGTGTCGACTACTACATATGGTCGCTGCAGATATCGGGCCTGGGCACCACGCTGACCGGCATCAACTTCGTCGTCACCATCCTGCGCATGCGTGCGCCGGGCATGAAGATGATGCAGATGCCAGTGTTTACCTGGACCGCGCTGATCGCCAACATCCTGATCGTGGCCGCCTTTCCGGTGCTGACCGCGACGCTGGCCCTGCTGACCGCCGACCGTTATCTCGGTACGCACTTCTTCACCAACGAGCTTGGCGGCAACCCGATGATGTACGTCAACCTCATCTGGGTGTGGGGCCACCCCGAGGTGTACATTTTGATTTTGCCGTGCTTCGGCGCGTTCTCCGAGATCATCTCCACCTTCTCGGGCAAGCCGCTGTTCGGTTACAAGTCGATGGTCTACGCCACCTGCTGCATCGGCGTGATGTCGTTCCTGGTGTGGTTGCACCACTTCTTCACCATGGGTTCGGGCGCCAACGTCAATGCCTTCTTCGGCATCATGACGATGATCATCTCGGTGCCTACCGGCGTGAAGCTGTTCAACTGGCTGTTCACCATGTATCACGGCCGTGTGCGCTTCACCGCGCCGGTGCTGTGGACGATCGGCTTCATGATCACCTTCACCATCGGCGGCATGACCGGCGTGCTGCTGGCGGTGCCGGCGGCGGACTTTGTGCTGCACAACAGCCTGTTCCTGATCGCGCATTTCCATAACGTGATCATCGGTGGCGTGGTGTTCGGCTGCCTGGCCGCGATCCACTTCTGGTTCCCGAAGGCCTTCGGTTTCACGCTCAACGAGTTCTGGGGCAAGGTGTCGTTCTGGTGCTGGCTGGTCGGCTTCTACGTGGCCTTCATGCCGCTGTACGTGCTCGGCTTCATGGGCATGACGCGCCGCATGAACCACTATGCGAACCCCGATTGGCATCCGTACCTGGTGGTGGCCGCGTTCGGTGCGGTGATCATCGCCCTGGGTATCGGTGCGCTGCTGGTGCAGTTCTGGGTGAGCTTCCGCGAGCGCAAGCAGAACCTGGACCTGTCGGGCGATCCGTGGGATGGCCGCACCCTGGAGTGGGCAACCAGCTCGCCGCCGCCGTTCTACAACTTCGCCATCGTGCCGCATATCGACGATATCGATCAGCACTGGGAAGACAAGGAGCGCCGCGTCGCCTACAAGCGTCCTGCGCGTTACGAAGACATCCATATGCCGCGCAACACCGGCGCCGGCGTGTACATCTCGGTGGCGGGCTTCTTCCTGTGTTTTGGCCTGATCTGGCACATCTGGTGGTTGGCCGGCCTGGGTCTGCTGGGCATGGTCGGCTCGTTCATTGCCCGCAGCTACGACCGCGACGTGGATTACTGGGTGCCCGCCAGCGAGGTGGCACGCATCGAGAACGAACGCTTTGCGGCGCTGAAGGAGGCTGCGTAAGCCATGAGCACGACGATTTCCCATATTGGCGGTGCGCACGGCGGTCATCACGACCACGCGCACCACGACGACGGATCCAAGACCACGCTGGGTTTCTGGATCTACCTGATGAGCGACTGCCTGATCTTCTCGGTGCTGTTCGCCACCTTCAGCGTGCTGGCCGGCAACACCGCCGGAGGCCCGAGCGGCAAGGACCTGTTCGAGCTGCCGTTCGTGCTCGGCGAGACCATGCTGCTGCTGATTTCCAGCTTCACCTTCGGCGGCGCCATGCTCAGCATGCAGGCCGGCCGCAAGGGCGCGGTGCAGGCCTGGCTGGCGGTGACCTTCCTGTTCGGCGCCGGCTTTATCGGCATGGAAGTGTATGAATTCGCCAAGCTGATCCACGAGGGCGCGGGCCCGGACAAGAGCGCCTTCCTGTCGGCCTATTTCGGCCTGGTCGGTACCCACGGCCTGCACGTCACCGCCGGCCTGTTCTGGCTGCTGACGATGATCCACCAGGTGCACAAGTTCGGCCTGGACGGCGTGGTTCAGCGCCGCCTGAACTGCCTGAGCCTGTTCTGGCACTTCCTGGATCTCGTCTGGATCTGCGTGTTCACCTTTGTCTACCTGCGCGGAGTGCTGTGATGTCGAGCGCGACCCATTCCCTTCACGCCGCCGGCCACGGCGGCTCGCACGGCAGCTGGAAGAGCTACATCGTCGGTTTCGCCCTGTCGCTGGTGCTGACCCTGGCCTCGTTCGGCGCGGTGATGAGCGGCAAGCTGCCACATGGCGCCATCCTGCCGGCCATCGTGGTGCTGGCGGTGGCGCAGTTGGTGGTCCAGTTGGTGTATTTCCTCCATATGGGCACCGCTCCGGAGCAGCGCAGCAACCTGGCGATCTTCCTGTTTACCGGCCTGATCATTGCCATCGTGGTCTGCGGCTCGTTGTGGGTGCTGCACAACATGAACGAAAACATGATGCACCCGATGCCGATGAACATGCCCTCGACGACGGGCGACTGATGTCGCGTGAAGCCGGCCGTTGCGCGGCCTGGAAAGTCGCGCCTGCGGCGCTGTAAAGGGTAAAGAGGAAAAGCCTTGGTGACGCTACGGTCGCCGGCTCTCCCTCTTTACCCTTTACTCTTTTCAGGCCGCGCAGCGGCCGGCTTTCCCTCAAATAAGACAAAATGCTGAATCAGGAGGGCCGCCGAGCCAGAAGTATCTCGCAGCCGGAGCCGTCTTCCTCTAAAATGCCGATTTCCAGCACGGCTGCTTCCCATGACCCCCCTGATTTTCGTCACCGGCGGTGTGGTGTCCTCCTTAGGCAAGGGCATCGCAGCGGCGTCGCTTGCTTCCATTCTGGAAGCGCGCGGTCTCTCGGTCACCATGATGAAGCTCGATCCGTATATCAATGTGGATCCGGGCACCATGAGTCCCTTTCAGCACGGCGAGGTCTATGTGACCGACGACGGCGCCGAGACCGACCTGGACCTGGGCCACTACGAGCGCTTCGTCCATACCCGCCTGACCGGCAAGAACTCCATCACGACCGGCAAGATCTACGAATCGGTGATCCGCAAGGAGCGCCGCGGCGACTACCTGGGCGCCACCGTCCAGGTGATCCCGCATATCACCGACGAGATCAAGCACTGCATCCATGAGGCCACCCGCGGTTTCGACGTCGCCCTGGTCGAGATCGGCGGCACGGTCGGCGACATCGAGTCGCTGCCGTTCCTGGAGGCCATCCGCCAGTTGCGCATCGAGCATGGCCCGGAAAAGTGCCTGTTCATGCACCTGACCCTGGTGCCGTATATCAAGGCCGCTGGCGAGATCAAGACCAAGCCGACCCAGCACTCGGTCAAGGAGCTGCGCTCGATCGGTATCCAGCCAGATGTGCTGCTGTGCCGCTGCGAGCAGACGCTGCCCGAAGGCGAGCGCCGCAAGATCGCCCTGTTCACCAATGTGCCCGAACACGCGGTCATCAGCGCCAACGACGTGGATATCATCTACAAGCAGCCGTTGTGGCTGCACAAGCAGGGCCTGGACGATATCGTCGTCAAGCGCCTGGGGCTGGATGCCGGCCCGGCCGATCTGTCCAGCTGGCAGCGCACGGTCGATGCGGTCGAGCACCCGAAGGACGAAATCACCGTCGCCATCGTCGGCAAGTACGTCGAGCACAAGGACGCCTACAAGTCCCTGGGCGAGGCGCTGCGCCACGGCGGCATCAAGCAGCAGACCCGCGTCAATCTGGCATGGATCGATTCGGAGCAGATCGAGGCCGACGGCGCCGGCAAGGTGCTGGGCAAGGCCGATGCGATCCTGGTGCCGGGCGGTTTTGGCAAGCGCGGCTTCGAAGGCAAGGTGCTGGCGGCCAAGTACGCCCGCGAGCACGGCGTGCCGTACTTTGGCATCTGCTACGGCATGCATGCGGCCGTGGTCGATTTCGCGCGCAACGTCGCCGGCCTGACCGACGCCGATTCGAGCGAGAACGATCGCAACAACCCCAACCCGGTGATCGCGCTGATTACCGAGTGGACCACCGCCAGCGGCGAAGTCGAGCAGCGTACCGAGCGTTCGGACCTGGGCGGCACCATGCGCCTGGGCGCGCAGGAATGCCGCCTCAAGGCCGGCACGCTGGCGCGCGAACTGTACGGCCAGGAAGTGGTGCGCGAGCGCCATCGCCACCGCTACGAGTTCAATAATCGCTATCGCCAGATGTTCGAAGACCTCGGCATGCTGGTGTCGGGCAAGTCGATGGACGACCTGCTGGTCGAGATCGTCGAGCTGCCGCGCCAGAAGCATCCATGGTTCCTGGGCTGCCAGGCGCATCCGGAGTTCACCTCCACGCCGCGCGACGGCCACCCGCTGTTCATCGGCTTTGTCCACGCTGCGCGCGAGTTCAAGGCGGTGCGTGAAGGCCAGTTGCTGGCGAAGGAGTCCGCGGCATGAAGCTCTGTGGTTTCGACGTAGGTCTCGACAAGCCGTTCTTCCTGATCGCCGGTCCTTGCGTGGTCGAGTCCGAGCAGTTGCAGCTCGACGTCGCCGGCAAGCTCAAGGAGATCACCGGCAGGCTCGGCATCAACTTCATTTTCAAGTCGAGTTTCGACAAGGCCAACCGTTCCTCCAGCCAGAGCTTTCGTGGCCCGGGCATGGAGGAGGGGCTGCGCATCCTCGGCGAGGTCAAGCGCCAGATCGGCGTGCCCGTGCTGACCGATGTTCACGAATACACGCCGATGAATGAAGTCGCTGCGGTGGTGGATGTCCTGCAGACGCCTGCGTTCCTGTGCCGCCAGACCGATTTCATCCAGAACGTGGCGCGCGCCGGCAAGCCGGTGAACATCAAGAAGGGCCAGTTTCTGTCGCCCTGGGACATGAAGAACGTGGTCGACAAGGCCAAGGCCGTCGGCAACGACGACATCATGGTCTGCGAGCGCGGCGCGAGCTTCGGTTACAACAATCTGGTCTCGGATATGCGCTCGCTGAGCGTGATGCGCGACACCGCCTGTCCGGTGGTATTCGACGCGACTCATTCGGTGCAATTGCCGGGTGGGCAGGGCACCAGCTCGGGCGGACAGCGCGAATTCGTGCCGGTGCTGGCGCGCGCGGCTGTCGCGGTAGGCGTCGCAGGCCTGTTCGCCGAGACGCATCCCGATCCGTCCAAGGCATTGAGCGACGGCCCCAATGCGTGGCCACTGGACAAGATGGAAGCCTTGCTGGCGACCTTGCTTGAACTCGACCAAGTCACCAAGCGTCACGGTTTTCTCGAAAACACCATTGTTCCGACCTGAGGCAGGCGCATGTCCACGGAAGAATCGCAGGTCCAGTTGTTGACTGAAATCCGCGATATCCAGCGCGAGCATCTGGAGCTCTACCGGAAGAACAGCGAGGTGGCCATCGCCAAGCAGGAACAGGCGTTGAACATCACTCGGCGGTTCCAGCGGTTCTATCGCGTGGTCGTGGTCATCCTGTTTCTTGTTATTGCCATCGCCATGTTCTGGCTCTTCAAGTAATCACCGATTAGGGGCAACAATTAATGTCGACACAGATCACCCGCATTCACGCTCGTGAGATTCTCGATTCCCGCGGTAACCCGACACTCGAAGCGGAAGTCACACTGGCTGGCGGCGGCTTTGGCCGGGCCGCTGTACCGAGCGGTGCCTCCACCGGCTCGCGCGAAGCGGTCGAGCTGCGCGATGGCGACAAGTCGCGTTACCTCGGCAAGGGTGTGCGCAACGCGGTAGCAAACGTCAACGGCGCGATCGCCGATGCGCTCAAGGGCTACGATGCAGCCGACCAGAAAGGTCTCGACAACAAGCTGATCGCGCTGGACGGCACGCCGAACAAGGGCCGCCTGGGTGCGAATGCGCTGCTCGGCGTGTCCATGGCCGCTGCGCACGCGGTGGCGAATGCACGCAAGGAGCCGCTGTGGAGCTATCTCTCCAACGGCAAACCCGGTGATCTGCCAGTGCCGATGATGAACATCATCAACGGCGGTGCGCATGCCGACAACAATGTCGACGTGCAGGAATTCATGGTGCTGCCGGTTGGCCTGCCGAGCTTTGCCGAGGCGCTGCGCGCCGGTACCGAGATCTTTCACGCGCTCAAGGGCGTGCTGAAGGGCAAGGGCCTCAATACGGCGGTCGGTGACGAGGGCGGCTTCGCGCCGAACCTGCGTTCCAACGTGGAAGCGCTGGACACCATTCTCGAAGCGGTGAACAAGACCGGCTTCAAGATCGGCAGCGACATCCTGCTGGGCCTGGACGTGGCCAGCTCCGAGTTCTTCAAGAACGGCAAGTACGATCTGGAAGGCGAGGGCAAGGCATACAGCCCGGCCGAGTTCGTCGACGTGCTGGCGAGCTGGGCCAAGCAGTACCCGATCGTCACCATCGAAGACGGCATGGCCGAAGGCGATTGGGACGGCTGGAAACTGCTGACCGACAAGATCGGCAAGAGCGTGCAGCTGGTTGGCGACGACCTGTTCGTGACCAACCCGAAGATCTTCCGCGAAGGCATCGACAAGAAGATCGCCAACGCGATCCTTATCAAGGTCAACCAGATCGGCACCTTGTCCGAAACGCTCGAAGCCATCGCGATGGCCGATGCGGCCAAGTACGCGGCGATCGTGTCGCACCGTTCGGGTGAAACCGAGGACACCACGATCTCGGATATCGCCGTGGCTACGACCGCGACGCAGATCAAGACCGGTTCGCTGTGCCGTACCGATCGCGTGGCCAAGTACAACCAGTTGCTGCGGATCGAGGAACAGCTGGGTGCGGCGGCGCGTTATGCCGGTCGCAACGCGTTTCCCAGTCTTGCCCATTTGCCGAGCTAAGTGACGGAGTGACGGCACGCCATGCTGCGTTGGGTCGCGCTCATCTTGTTGCTGATATTGATTGGCCTGCAGCTGAAGCTGTGGGGCAGTCATGGCGGCATGCGCGAAGTCGACGGCTTGCGTGCCTCTGTCCAGAAGCAACGTGACGAGAACGATCGTCTGCTCCAGCGCAATCAAGCGCTGGGAGCGGATGTGAAAGACCTCAAGAACGGCGAACAGGCTGTCGAGGCGCGCGCACGCAGCGAGCTGGGTTTGATCAAGCCTGGCGAGGTGTTCTATCAGGTGGTTGAAAAGCCGGCGGCGGGCAGCTCTGCGCCGGTGCCCGCTACCTCGACCGGCGGGCCTTGAGCATGGCCGCGCAGCTGTGGTGCGTCGTGCCGGCGGCAGGACGCGGCATGCGGGTCGGTGGTCCGATGCCCAAACAGTACATGCCGCTGGCGGGACGTCCGTTGATCGAGCGCACGCTCGATCAATTGGCGGCGCATCCCCTGATCGCCGGCCTGGTGGTCGTGCTTGCGGTCGACGATGAGCGTTGGAACGGTATCGATCGAAGCTGGGGCAAGCCGTTGCTTGCTGCTACCGGCGGTGCGGAGCGTTGCGATTCGGTGCTTGCCGGTTTGCGCGCGTTGCCGCCGGAAGTTCGTGCTGACGATTTCGTGCTGGTGCACGACGCCGCGCGTCCGTGCGTGCGGCATGCGGATATCACTACGCTGATCGAGCGCGGCAGTGAAGTCGATGGCGGCCTGCTCGGTGCGCCGCTGCGCGATACGCTCAAATGTGCCGACGATGCCGGTCGCAGCCAGGTCACCGAGCCGCGCGACCATCGCTGGCGCGCCTTCACACCGCAGATGTTCCGTCGCGCGCAACTGTCGGCGGCGCTGCAGTGGGCCATCGATGCGGGCATCACGGTCAGCGACGAGGCGATGGCGATGGAGCGTGCTGGGTTCGCGCCGTTGCTGGTGGAAGGCGCCGAGGACAATATCAAAGTGACGACCGCGACGGACTTCGCGCTCGCCGAGTTTCTGCTGCACCGGCTCCAGACAAGGAATACGATCGCATGATGCGGATAGGCCAGGGTTTCGACGTACATGTCTTTGGCGAAGGCGACTTCGTCATGTTGGGTGGCGTGCGCGTGCCGCACCGCCAGGGTGTCATTGCGCATTCCGATGGCGACGTCGTCATTCACGCGCTATGCGATGCCATCTTCGGCGCCCTGGCGATGGGCGACATCGGTCGCCACTTTCCGCCGTCGGACGAACGCTGGCGCGATGCGGACAGCAGTGCCTTCCTTAAGCATGCCGTGCAGTTGATGCGTGAGCGTGGATATAGCCTGGGCAATGCCGACATTACGGTGATCTGCGAAGCGCCCAAGGTCGGCCCGCATGCGCAGGCGATGCGCGAACGGCTGGCCGACGTGATCGGCTGCAGCGTCGACGATATCAGCGTCAAGGCCACCACCACGGAAAAGCTCGGGTTTACCGGGCGCGGCGAGGGGATTGCGGCACAAGCTTGCGTGCTGTTGGTGCAGTCGTGAACGAAGCGGTCCAAAGCTCCAGCGTTCGCCTTCACGAAAAGATGGCGGCGGTGGTCGAGCTGCTGCGTCTGTATCGATCCGCGACCGGCGAGCGTCACGATGACGACGAAGTGCTCACCGTGGATCAGGCGGTCGTTGACGATATCCTGGGCAAATTGCGCGACCAGCTCGACGATCTGCACCCGGCCGATGTTGCCTACATACTTGAGTCGCTGCCCCTCGACGACCGCCTGACCGTCTGGCACCGGGTCAAATCCGATAGCGACGGCGAAATCCTGCTCGAAGTTTCCGACGCGGTACGCGAGTCGTTGATCGCGGATATGGATCAGGGCGAAATCCTCGCCGCGGTCGAACCGCTCGATGCCGACGAACTCGCCGACCTGGTCGAGGATTTGCCCGAGGAAGTGCTGCCCGAGCTGATGGCCAGCCTCGACGCGCAGCAGCGCGAGCGTGTGCAATCGGCGCTGTCCTATGCGGACGACCAACTCGGTGCGTTGATGGATTTCGAGATGGTGACCATCCGCGAGGATGTGAGCCTGGAAACCGTGCTGCGTTATCTGCGCCGTTTCGACGAACTGCCCGAACAGACCGACAAGCTGTTCGTGATCAATCATGAGAACGTATTGACCGGTGTGTTGCCGCTGCATTGGCTGCTGGTCAATTCGCCGGACAAGATGGTCAGCGAGGTGATGGCGCCTGACGTCAATACGTTCGCGCCCGACGACGATGCCTATCACGTGGCGCAGGCCTTCGAGCGCTACGACCTGGTGACCGCGCCGGTGGTCGATTCGGGCGGGCACCTGATCGGCCGTATCACCGTCGACGCCATGCTCGACGTGATCCGCGAAGAGAGCGAAAGCGAAGCGCTGAGTCGCGGCGGTCTACGCGAAGAGGAAGACATTTTCGCGTCGGTCTGGGCCTCGGTACGCAATCGTTGGGCGTGGCTGGCGATCAACCTCGTCACTGCCTTTATCGCGTCGCGCGTGATCGGCCTGTTCGAAGGATCGATCCAGCGACTGGTCGCCCTGGCGACGCTGATGCCGATCGTGGCCGGTATCGGCGGCAATTCCGGCAATCAGACCATCACCATGATCGTGCGTGCACTGGCGCTCGATCAGATCACGACCGATAGCGCCAAGCGTCTATGGCGCAAGGAGTTGCTGGTGTCGCTGGTCAACGGTCTGGTCTGGGGCGGCGTGATCGGTGTCGTCGCGTGGCTGCTCTATGGCAACGTGGCGCTCGGCGTGGTGATGACCTCCGCAATGACCTTGAACCTGCTGCTAGCTGCGTTTTGTGGCGTAGGTATCCCGATACTGATGACCCGTTTCGGCCGCGATCCGGCACTGGGTTCGAGTGTGTTGATCACCGCCATGACCGACAGCGGCGGCTTTTTTATTTTCCTGGGCCTGGCAACGGTCTTTCTGACCTAAACTGCTGCGCCTCTTTAATTCCGAGTACTGCATGTCCGAACTGCCCACCGCCTATGGCCAACCGCCTCTCTCCGCACGACTGCGCGTCGCTCCGGAAGACTTTGTCGTCGAGGAGATTCTCGGCTATGACGCGGACGGCGAGGGCGAGCACGCGCTGCTGTGGGTGGAGAAGCGTGGCGCGAACACCGACTGGGTGGCGCGCGAGCTGGCCCGTTACGCGGGCGTGCCGCCGCTCAATGTCGGCTATGCCGGCCTGAAGGATCGCCACGCCGTGACGCGGCAGACCTTTTCGGTCGGGCTTGCCGGTAAGCCGGAGCCGGACTGGACGGCCTTTCCCTCGACCGAGGCCAAGGTGCTCGCGGCCACCAAGCATCGACGCAAGTTGAAGCGCGGCGCGCTGCGCGGGAATCGTTTCGTGCTCGTGTTGCGCGACGTCGAAGGCGATCGCGCTGCGGCCGAGCAGGTGCTTGCGCAGATCGCGCAGCGTGGCGTGCCCAATTATTTCGGCGAGCAGCGCTTCGGCCGTGAAGGCGGCAACGTGGCGCAGGCGCGGGCGATGTTTGCCGGGCGGCGTGTCGATCGCGACAAGCGTGCATTTCTGCTTTCGGCCGCGCGCTCGGAAATCTTCAACCATCTGCTCGCCGCGCGGATCGAGCGCGCGGCATGGGACAGCCCGCTCGATGGCGAGATCTGGTCGCTGGCCGGTTCGCGTTCGTGGTTCGGCCCCGAGCCGTTCGACGAGGTGCTGGCCGGGCGCTTGGCCAAGGGCGACATTCATCCGTCGGGCCCGCTGTGGGGCGATGGCGAGACGCCGGCGCAGGGTGATGCCGGTGCGCTTGAGCGTGAGATTGCTGCTGCCAACGAAGACCTCGCCAAGGGGCTGGCGGGTGCGCGGATGGAGCAGGAGCGGCGACCGCTGCGCCTGATGCCGCAGGGGTTGCGCTGGCGTTGGCTGGAGGCCGATGCGTTGGAGCTGTCGTTTGAATTGCCGGCCGGTGCTTATGCAACGGTGGTGGTGCGTGAGCTGGCGCAGAGCAAGCAGGACGCCCCGACCTGATTAATATCGCGGGCGAGCGGTCTTGAGTGAACCTCAGTTTCTCCTATCGTCATCCCGGCGCAGGCCGGGATCCAGTGACTTTGCGATCGGTTATCGCAAGAGCCCATGCGCATCTGCGCTATCGCGAAAACCTCAAACCGAAGCCACTGGATCCCGGCCTGCGCCGGGATGACGACTAGGAAGGGATTTCGAATTTCCCTTCAGCTGCGATCAGAAGTCACTCAATCCTTAAGCAAAACCAACACTGCTCCCGTCCCACCCTGCGCCGGCCGCGCCGACGCAAACGCAATCACATCGTCGCGCCGCCGCAGCATCCGATCCGTCAGCACCTTCAGCACCGGCCCCGCGGCTTTCGAGCGCAAGCCCTTGCCATGCACGATGCGCACGCAATGAAAGCCGTTGTGGTGCGCCTCGGCAAGAAACTCCACGATCGTCTGCTGCGCGGCCGCCGCGTTCATGTGATGCAGGTCGATATCGTCCTCGATGCTGTACTGGCCGCGCTTCAATTGGCGCAGCAGTTTGGGCGGATAGCCGTCTCGTAGATAACTGAGCTCCTCGCCCACTTCCATCAGCGCGGGATCGAATGCCATTTCCAGCAGTTCGGAGGGCACGGCCGCTTCATCCGCCTCGAACATATGCGCCCGCGGCTTGGGCTTGGGTGCGGCCGGCGGCAGCTCGACCGGGTCCAACTGGCGAACCTCGCCGATCGCCTCTCTGAACAGGCGGGCGTCGTCGTCGCTGATGGGGTTGGCGGGGCGTCGTTTCATGCACGAAAGTCCAGGACCTGTGCTGAGCATACTTTGCTCGGCGTCCGATTCCACAAAGTGTGAAACCTCTTGCCCGCTCCGGTAGACTTCAGACCTTGTGGGTGCGTCCGGGGGATGCGCCCTGGGCAGGTTCTAGACGGATCATGATGCGAGTTCTTGTTAGCAATGACGATGGCGTGGATGCCCCGGGTATCCGCGTACTTGCCGATCGCCTGAGCGCGGTGGGCGAAGTCACGGTAGTGGCGCCCGATCGCGATCGGTCGGGAGCGAGCAACTCCCTGACCCTGGATGCGCCGATCCGGGTGCTGGACATGGGCAACCGCTATTACCGCGTTGCCGGCACGCCCACCGATTGCGTGCACCTTGCGCTGGCCGGCATGCTCGACTACGAACCGGACATCGTCGTTTCCGGGATCAACAACGCGGCCAATCTTGGCGATGACGTGATCTATTCCGGCACCGTCTCGGCCGCGATGGAAGGGCGCTTTCTCGGCCTGCCCGCGATTGCCGTCTCGCTGGTCAGCCGCGACCACAAGGGTGAGCACTACGAATCGGCGGCGCAGGCCGTGTTGCAGCTGATGCAACGCCTGCTGGTCGATCCGCTGCCTGCCGACACCATTCTCAACGTCAACGTGCCCGACCGGCCGTGGTCGGAGATCCGGGGTTTCGAAGTCACCCGTCTGGGCAAGCGCCATCGCTCGGCGCCGTGCATCAAGGCGACCGACCCCCGCGGCAAGCCGATCTGGTGGATCGGCCCTGCAGGCGATGTCGACGATGCCGGTCCCGGCACCGACTTCAATGCCGTGCAGCGCGGTTTTATTTCGGTGACGCCGATCCATGTCGACCTCACGCGGTTTCAGGCGCTGGAAAAAGTCAGCAGTTGGATGACCACGCTGACCGAAGGCATGGCGGTCGAATGAACACGCATCCACTACCGCCGGCGATGCTCAAAGGCGAGGGAATGACCTCGCAGCGCGCGCGTGACCGCCTCGTTGCCAAACTCAAGGAAGAGGGCATCAAGGACCCGCGCGTCATCGACGTGATCCGCAATGTGCCGCGCCATCATTTCATCGATCAGGCGCTGCACTCGCGCGCTTACGAGAACACGGCGCTCCCGATCGGCCATGGCCAGACCATTTCGCAGCCCTGGGTGGTCGCGCGCATGAGCGAGGCGCTGCTCGAATTCGGCGTACCGCAAAAAGTCTTGGAGATCGGCACCGGTTCCGGCTATCAGGCCACCGTGCTGGCTGGGCTGGTGCCGCAGGTGTTCACCGTCGAGCGTATCGAAGAGCTGCTGCGCCAGGCGCGCAGACGTTTTCGTCAGCTCGGCCTGACGCAGATCCGTTCGCGTCATGACGACGGCAAGCTTGGCTGGCCGGACGAAGCGCCGTTCGATGCGATCATTCTTACCGCCGCCGGAGATACCGTGCCGACGCAGTTGCTCGATCAATTGAGCCCCACCGGTGTGCTGGTAGCACCCGTCGGCTCGCCCAGCAGTCAGACCCTGATCCGCATGCGCGGCGACGGCAACGGCGACTTCACCCAGGAAGAACTCGCTGCCGTCAGTTTCGTGCCGCTGCTTGGCGGTATCGGCTGATGCGGCTGTTCGGTTCGCTTTATGCGCGTGTACTGGTCTGGGCGCGCCATCCCCGCGCGGTCTGGTATCTATCCGGCCTGAGTTTCGTCGAAGCTTTCATCTTTCCGATCATGCCGGAGGTGATGCTCGCGCCGATGATGCTCGGTAAACGGCACAAGGCGTTCTTCTACGCCAATATCAGCCTGCTGTTTTCCCTGCTCGGTTCGATCGTCGGCTACTCGCTCGGGCATTGGGCGTTTCAGGCCTTGCATCCGCTGCTCGACACCCTGCATCTGCTCGAGCCGATTCAAAAGGGCGTCGATAGCCTGCGCACCGAGATGAACCAGCATTGGCTGGGTCTGCTCGCCGTGCTCGCGCTGGCCGCGTTGCAGCCGGTCGTGCCGATGAAGTTCGTCACCTGGGCGGCGGGTATCGTCGGTGTGCCGTTGATCCCATTCCTGGCGTGCGTTGCGGTCGGTCGTGGCAAGCGCGTGTGGCTGCTGGCGATTCTTGTACGCCTGTTCGGCGAGCGCGCCGAGCGCATGCTGCAGAAAAATATCGAATGGATCGGCTGGGCGGTCGTGGTGATCCTGATCGCCCTGGTAGCGTGGTGGCTTCTGTCACGTTGACGTGGCTTAAGCGATGTCGAAAGGAGATCGGTGTCCCGTATGAAATCCCCATTGCGCCTAGGTATGCTGGCGACCATGAATCCTTCCGTCCGGCTCGCTGCGATTTCCGTTCTGGCCATGAGCGTGGCTGCCTGCGGCAGCATGACCCATTCGGTGCGGGTCGAGCCGACTGCGTCGTCCGGTCCGGCACCGCGGACTTCCGCGCCCGCACCGGCGCGTACGCAGGTGCCCGGCGGTAGTTACCAGGTAGTGCATGGCGATACGCTGTATTCGATCGCCTTCCGTAACAAGGTGGATTTCCGCGATCTGGCGCAATGGAACAATATCCAGGCGCCCTACACGATCTGGCCGGGGCAGGTGCTGCGCCTGTCGCCTGCCGGTGGCGGTAACGCCAAGCCGGCGGCCGTTGCCGCCGCGCCTGTCGTGGTGCCTGCCAACAAGCCCGCGCCGGCTGCTGCGCCGCCGCCGGCGGAGCCGATGTTCGAGGACGTTCCTGCCAATACGGCCGATACCGGCAAGCCCGCACCTGCCGCTTCAGCACCCAAACCGGCCTCGACCGGTACCGCCACGCCTGCCGTGCCCACCAGCACGGTCGTGCCGGTGGCTGGTGCGCCGACGCAGTCTCCAGCTACGCAACCGCCCCCGCCGCCTCCGGCTGCAGTGGCGCCATCACCCGGTGGCACGCGTTCGCAGGGCGGGGTGGTCTGGCGCTGGCCCGCCGACGGTCAGCTCGGCAAGCGCTTCCAGAGCGGCGATGCGATTCCCGGCATTGAAGTACTCGGCAAGGCAGGCGATCCCATTCGCGCGGCCGCCGACGGTGTCGTCGTTTACAGCGGCAATGGCTTGGTCGGCTACGGCGAGCTGGTCATCATCAAGCACAGCGACAGCTTCCTTTCGGCCTACGGCCATAACCGCAAGCGTCTGGTCAAGGAAGGTCAGAAGGTCACGGCGGGCCAGCAGATCGCGGAAATGGGCGCCACGGGTGCTTCGCGTGACGAACTGCAGTTCCAGATCCGCAAGGACGGCAATCCGGTGGATCCGCTGGGGTACTTACCCTCGAAGTGACTTCATGCCGGCAGGATGAAGGCGACGACAACCCGTCGCCCTTCACCGGCGAGCAAGTCGTACGTCCGCGCTGCCGCGCCGTTGTCCATCACTTCGATACCTACGCCCTTGCGCAGGAAACCGGCCATGAACTCGGCGGGGGGGAATACCTGGCGTTCGCCGGTACCCAGGATCACCAGTTCCGGCTTCAGTGCCAGGATGTCGTCGACCTGGACGGTAGTCAGGGCCTTGGCGTCATTCACCGGCCAGCCTTCCACGGCCTGATCGGGCGCCAACAGGAAACTCTGGGTGATTTCCCGGTCCATGACCGTAATTGACCGTGCGGCAACACGCCGCACGAACAGGAAATCGCCTGGGCGGTCGAGCGCGAGGTCCATTAGCGAGGCAGGGCGAGCTTGGGCTCGTCCTCGTTGCGGCGGAACAGGACCACGACATGGCCGATCTGCTGGACGCTTTCGGCGCGGGTGCCCTGGCTCAGGAAGTCGATCTGTTCCTGGCGCTCGTCCTTGTCGCCGCCGGACAGCTTTACCTTGACCAGCTCGTGATGGGACAGGGCCAGGTCCAGCTCCTTGAGCACTGCGTCGGTCGCGCCCTTGGCGCCGAGCAGGATCACCGGGCTCAGGTCGTGAGCCAGGCTGCGCAGGTAGCGGCGCTGTGAAGGGGAAAGGGCCATGCGTTCAGTCTCGGATTCGCGGCAGATGGACCGTAAAGGGTATCATGCAGCCATCCCCCTTACCTGTGGCCGTTGCCGACGATGTCTCGCAGCAAAAGCAGTTCCCGCTGGCTGCGGGAACATTTCGATGACGTCTTCGTGAAGAAGGCCCAGGCCGAAGGCCTGCGTTCGCGCGCGGCTTTCAAGCTTGAGGAGCTCGTCGACCGCGACAAGCTGCTCAAGCCCGGCATGCGCGTGGTCGACCTGGGCGCCGCCCCGGGTGGCTGGTCGCAACTGGTGCGCCAACGCATGGGCGACAAGGGCACGATCATCGCCATGGACATCCTGCCGATGCAGGGTATCGGTGGGGTGGACTTCCTGCAGGGCGATTTTCGCGAGGAATCCGTGCTCAGGGAGCTGGAAAGTCGACTGGACGGCCAGAAGGTCGATCTTGTGCTCTCCGATATGGCCCCCAATATGAGTGGTGTAGCGCTGGCCGATCAGATCCGGGCAATGGACCTGGCCGATCTGGCGCTCGATTTCAGCCGGCACTGGCTCAAGCCAGGCGGGTCTTTCCTGATCAAGCTATTCCAGGGGGCCGGCTTTGACGATTACTTGCGCAACTTGCGCGCGGAGTTCAGCCGCGTGACTATGCGTAAACCAAAGGCCTCCCGCGCCCGTTCGCGTGAGGTATATGCCCTCGCTACCGGTCGCAAGGCCGGCAGCGGGCAACCGGGCGAGAACCGTGCATGAATGAAATGGCTAAAAATTTGCTGCTCTGGTTAGTGATCGCAGTGATCCTGCTCACCGTTTTCCAGAGCTTCAACCCGCATGGCGGCTCGTCATCGGATCTGCCTTACAGCAGCTTCGTGCAGAGCGTGGACAACGGCAACGTGTCCAGCGCAACCATCAGCGCCGACCAACCCGCCGCCATCAGCGGCAAACTCAAGGACGGCAGTTCGTTCCGCACTGTCGCGCCTGTGCTCGGCTGGTCGACCAGCACGGTCGTCAAGCAGATGCAGGACAAGGGCGTCGAGGTTCGCCAGGAGCCCTCCAATAACGGCTTCTCGCTACTTGGCCTGCTGCTCAACTGGCTACCGATCATCCTGATCGTCGGCGTGTTCATCTGGTTCATGCGGCAGATGCAGGCCGGTGCCGGTGGACGCGGCGCGATGAGCTTCGGCCGTTCGCGCGCCAAGCTGCAGGGCGAGGACCAGATCAAGGTCAATTTCAGCGACGTCGCCGGTTGCGACGAAGCGAAGGAAGAAGTCGGCGAACTGGTCGAGTTCCTGCGCGATCCGGGCAAGTTCCAGAAGCTCGGCGGCAAGATTCCGCGCGGCGTGCTGATGGTCGGCCCGCCCGGCACCGGCAAGACGCTGCTCGCCAAGGCGATCGCCGGCGAAGCCAAGGTGCCGTTCTTCTCCATCTCCGGTTCCGACTTCGTCGAAATGTTTGTCGGCGTCGGCGCCAGTCGCGTGCGCGACATGTTCGAGCAGGCCAAGAAGCACGCGCCGTGCATCATCTTCATCGACGAAATCGATGCGGTCGGTCGTCATCGCGGCGCAGGTCTGGGCGGCGGTCATGACGAGCGTGAGCAGACGCTCAACCAGTTGCTGGTCGAAATGGACGGCTTCGAAGGCACCGAGGGCATCATCGTCATCGCGGCCACTAACCGTCCCGACGTACTCGATCCAGCGCTGCTGCGTCCGGGCCGTTTCGATCGCCAGGTCGTGGTCGGCCTGCCGGACGTGAAGGGCCGCGAGCAGATCCTCAAGGTACATCTGCGCAAGGTGCCGGTGGCCAGCGACGTCAATCCGATGGTGATTGCGCGCGGTACGCCTGGTTTCTCCGGCGCGGACCTGGCCAACCTCGTCAACGAGGCGGCGCTGTTCGCTGCGCGTGAGAACGCGCGCGACGTGCGCATGATTCATCTGGACAAGGCACGCGACAAGATCCTGATGGGCACCGAGCGTCGCTCGATGGCGATGAGCGAAGACGAGAAGAAGCTGACGGCGTATCACGAAGCCGGTCACGCCATCGTCGGTCGCCTCGTGCCCGAGCACGATCCGGTCTACAAGGTCACCATCATTCCGCGTGGCCGTGCGCTGGGTGTCACGATGTACTTGCCCGAAGGCGACAAGTACAGCATGAACCGCGTGGCGATCGAATCGCAGCTTTGCTCGCTGTATGGCGGCCGCGTGGCCGAAGAGTTGATCTTCGGTGCCGACAAGGTCACCACCGGCGCATCGAACGACATCGAGCGTGCGACCAAGATGGCGCGCAACATGGCCACCAAGTGGGGTCTGTCCGACGAACTCGGTCCGGTGACCTATGGCGAAGAAGAAGACGAAGTCTTCCTCGGCCGCTCGGTGACGCAGCACAAGAACGTCTCCAACGAGACTGCGCGTAAGATCGACGAAGTGGTGCGCAACATTCTCGATCGGGCTTATGCGCGTACCAAGCAGCTGCTCACCGAGAACATCGACAAGCTGCATGTGATGTCCGATGCGTTGTTGCAGTTCGAGACGATCGATGCGCATCAGATCGACGACATCATGGCCGGTCGCACACCGGGTCCGCCGGCCGATTGGTCGAAGACCTCGTCGACCTCGTCCACGCCGCCGCCTCCGCCGCCACGTGGCGATGCGGGTGCGAAGGTGGGCGATCCGGCGACGCAGAGTTGAACCAAGGCAGGTTGATATGAAAAAGCGGCCCGCGGGCCGCTTTTTTGTTGGGTGAGCTCATTCGGACGTCCAAATGCAGCCATCACGCGCAATGGACGGTGCTTTCGATGAACGCTCCGATACATCGAAATGAAATTTTTCTGAAAAAAGTATTGACGATCGTGCGCGGAGTCTGAATAATTCCGCTTCTGGCTTCGGCGCCTCCTGTTTCGGCAGATCGGCGACAAAGACAGAAGTTTTCACCGCGCGCCCGTAGCTCAGTTGGATAGAGTACCAGGCTACGAACTTGGTGGTCGGGAGTTCGAATCTCTCCGGGCGCGCCATTATTCAAGGAGCGCAGTGTTCGCACTGCACTCTTACTACAAAGGCAAAACACCGCCATTGTGGTGCCGGACGATAAGTTTGAAGTTCGGTGTGCTTCGATACGGATTGACTAGGCGAAGCGTCACCCGTAGCATTTCTAAGCTTCGGCTTGCGTAAGCGGACGAGGTTTCGAAGCAATCGGGGTATAGCTCAGCCTGGTAGAGCGCCAGCTTTGGGAGCTGGATGTCGTGGGTTCGAATCCCTCTGCCCCGACCAGCGGGTGCTCTGCACGCAAAAAGTGCACTGCGCCTGTAGCTCAACCGGATAGAGCATCGGCCTTCTAAGCCGACGGTTGCAGGTTCGATTCCTGTCAGGCGCGCCAGTTCAAAGTTTTACGGTGGGCGTAGCTCAGCTGGTTAGAGTACTGGATTGTGATTCCAGTTGTCGTGGGTTCGAGTCCCATCGTCCACCCCAATTTGTAGTACAATTAGAGTTTCCTGGGCCGTTAGCTCAGTTGGTAGAGCAGTTGACTCTTAATCAATTGGTCCAAGGTTCGAATCCTTGACGGCCCACCAACTAAAGATAGGCGCTTGGCGAAAGCCGAGCGCCTTTTTCTTTGGGTTTCTTCTACGAGTTGAGGGGCGCGCTGCCCTTCTACGGATCGGTCGATTGATAGATCGAACTGAGCACGCAACAACGGCCGGACGACGTGGCATGGATACGTGCCTTGCGGATCAGCGCCTCGTTCACCAAGGGCGATCGGCAAGTCCATCCGCCGAAACAGGCGCTACACAGTCGTAGCGACTGTTTTCGTCCCTGTTTTCAGGGCGTGGCGTTATCCGGGAGCGCGTAGGCGATGACGGCATCGCTTTGTGCTTCCTCCGTGATCTTGGCGCTACCGCCAGCAGCGATCACGACATACTGGCGACCCTTCCAGCTATAGCTCATCGGCGTGGCATGTCCGCTCGCCGGCAAGCGTGCTTTCCACAGCTCCTTGCCGTTATCGAGATCGAAGGCGCGCAGATACGGATCGATGGTGCCTGCGATAAACGCCAGGCCGCCCGCCGTCACGATCGGGCCGCCGAGACTGAGTGCGCCGGCGGGCATGTTCTTGATCTTCGGCGCGAAGTCCTGGAACGATCCCAGGGGAACGCGCCAACGGATGCGGCTTGTCGCCAGGTCGACGCCCACCAATTCGCCCCACGGCCCGGGTCCGCAGGGTAGATGCGAGGAAGACAGCAGGGCGTGGCGATACATGGCGTAAGGCGTGCCGTGTTGTCCTGCGTATTCGCCAGGATCATCCTGATGGACGTGCGTATCGTAATCGGTGCGTTCGATCAGGCGCAGTTCGAACGGCAAGAAGCTCGTGTTGACCACCAGCAGGTTGCGCTGGGGATCGAAGGCATAACCGCTCCAGTTCATGCCGCCGACGTTGCCGGGCACGGCGGCGCCGCCTTGCAGGCTCGGTGGCGTGAACACGCTGGACGTGCTGCGGCCATGCATCGCTTTGCGACAGCTTTCGCGATCGGCCTCGGTCGGCCCCCAGAAGTCGGCTATGTTCAGCGAAGTCGGACTCAGCGCAGGAAGCGTGGTGGGAATCGGCTGCGTCGGCGAGGTCAGTTCACCCGGTACGTCGCTTTGCGGGACGGCACGTTCCTCCACCGGAAAGAACGGTTTGCCGGTCGTGCGATCGAGCACATAGAGATAGCCGGTCTTGTTTCCCTGCACGACCACCGGCACGTCGCGGCCATCGCGCTTGAGCGTGGTCAGCAGGGGCGGCGATGCGGTGTCGTAGTCCCACAGATCGTGGTGCACCAGTTGGAAACCCCAGGCGAGCTTGCCTGTCGATGCATGCAAGGCGACGACGGAGTTTGCCCAGTGATTGTCGCCGGGACGATGACCGCCGTAGTAGTCCGGGCTCGCGCTGCCGGTGGGAACGAACACCAGGCCACGTGCCTCGTCGACCGCCATGATCGACCAGGCATTGGCAGCACCGCTTTGCCACGTGGACGCCCCGCTACCGGCAGGATGTGCGGCGATCGGATCCCAGCTCCAGCGCAACGCGCCGCTGCGCGCGTCAAAGCCACGCACCACGCCGGCCGGCATGTCCGTACGGTTGTTGTCGTTGATGGCCGAGCCCACGATGACCACGCCATCGACGACGGCCGGTGGTGAGGTCATGTGGTATTCGCCGCGACGAAAGCCCGGGACGTTGGCCAGGTTGATCTGTCCGTGCTGACCAAAGTCGGCGCAGGGTTGTCCGGTAGCGGCATCTAGCGCGATCAGGCGCGCATCGAGGGTAGCTTCGTAGATCCGTCGGTGGCAGGCATGCGTCGTATCGCCGGAAGCGTCGAGCCAGGTGGCGACGCCTCGGTTGATCAGGCCATCGCCGTAATCGGCGTGCAGGTCCAGCTTGGGATCGTAGGCCCAGCGTTGCTTGCCGGTTTCCGGATCCAGAGCGATGACCCGATTGATCGGTGTCGTCAGATAGAGCGTGCCGTCGACCATGATCGGCGTGGTCTCCAGCCCGCTGCGCGGCGTGTCGTTCTTGCCGTCGAGTATGTCGCCGACGTGGAAGGTCCAGGCGGGTTTCAGGTTGGCGACATTGCTGCGATCGATCTGGGTCAGTGGCGAGAAACGCATGCCGCCTGGATCGTTGCCGTAGGCTGGCCAGTCGCCGTCGGCTATCGCGGTATGAGCGAAGGTGGCGCCGAGCAGTAAAGGAATGAGTCGGGAAAGGCGATGGGAGGCAGGCATGGTCATGCTCACGGGAAGACGTGACGACAGCATGCAGTGCTGTGGGGGAGCCGGGGGTGTTGTGCGGGACGAACGCCGGGCTGGCTGGGACGAAGTCTCAGCTTGTGGCAGGACCTGCAAACTTCAGTTTTCATCGTCATCCCGGCGAAGGCCGGGATCCATTCCTCAGGCTTCGCTCGTCAGGTGACGCATGGCAAGCGTCTGCGTTGAGGAATGGGTCCCGGCCTCCGCCGGGACGACGAATAGGAGGGATTTTTCCAGGCCATCTACACCCGCCGCAACAACCCAGGCGGCGCCTGCTCCAGATAACGCCGCGTCCAGGTAATTCGACTCCCGTCATCCATATGCAGCCGATATTCGCCATCGGGCCAGGGCGCGAGTTCGTGGATCGCCGCAAGGCGCACCAGCGTCGAACGATTGATGCGTACAAAGCAAGCAGGATCCAGGCGTGCCTGCATGCGTTCCAGCGTGCCGCGCATCCGATGCCTACGGCCATCGGCATGAATGTCCAGATAGTTGCGATCGGCCTCGATACGGCTGATCCGTTCGACGGGAATCAGCTCGGCGCGGCTGTCTGCCTCGATCAGCAAATGCGCGACGTAGCCGACGGGCGCAGGCAAGGCGTCCAACAAACCCTCCAGCCGCTGTCCGATATCCTGTCGCGGTGACAGTCGTTGCCGCAGACGCTGCAGGAGCCGATCGAAGCGTTCCGGGCTGACGGGTTTGAGCAGGTAGTCGAATGCATGCACTTCGAAAGCCTGCAGGGCATAGTCGCCATGCGCAGTGACGAAGATCACTTCAGACGGCAACGAATCGCCCAGGGCCTCCAGCACAGCGAACCCATCCATGTCCGGCATGCGCACGTCGAGCAATACGACATCGGGTCGTTCGCGCGAAATCAGTGTCACGGCCGCGCCACCGCTATCGGCTTCGCCGATCAGTTCGAAGCCGGCGGCATCCTTTAGGTAACGGCGCAGTTTGTCGCGCGCGGGCGCTTCGTCGTCGACGACGGCAATACGAAGCGTCATGGCGTTGCGATCTCGCGCAAAGGCAGCCAAACGCGTGCCTGCGTCTGATCGGCCACGGTTTCCAGGGCGAGCCCGGCGTCTTCGCCGTAGAGGTGCCGCAGTCTTGCCTGTGTATTGCCCATGCCGATGCCGTGTCCGTGGTGGCGGCTGACAGGACTGCCTTCCTGGTTGCTCACACACAGTTCCACATGCCCATCGCTGGCGCGTGCACGAACGCTCACGTGGTGTTCGACCGCGTTGCCAGCGTGCTCGATGGCGTTTTCCACCAGCGGCTGCAGCACCAGGAATGGCACGCGTACCGAATCCAGGCCTTGGGCGATATCCAGCTTCACCTGCAGACGATCTCCGAAACGGGCTCGTTGGATATCCAGATAGAGCGATAACAGGCGCAGTTCGTCGCTGAGCGTGTGTTCCTGCATATCCGCCTGCAGGGTGGCGCGCAACAGGTCGCCCACGCGCGCCAGCATTTCATCGGCTGCGCGCGGTTGCTCGTACATGGTGGCGGATACGGCATTGAGCGCATTGAACAGGAAATGCGGATTGAGTTGCAGGCGCAAGGCATCCAGCCGTGCATCGGCCAATGCCGATTCCAGCTGCACGGCATGCAGTTCACGTGCACGGCTGGCGCGATAGTGCTGCAATAGCCAAGTGATGCAGGCGGTCAACCCGTAAAGGATCACGTCGCTTGGAAATTCCATGGCGTAGCGCCAGGCCATGACGCCGTAGTCGTAATCGGTGATGCCGACCAGCGGGAAAAGCAGTGCGCGGCTACCCCAGATCAGGCTGGTATGCAGCAACGAAAACACCAGCAACAGGCCGAGATGTCCGGCATAGCGAAAAAGGCGCCCGCCGGTTTGCCGGCGCAGGTGACCCAGCGCCACCGCCAACGGAGGTACCAACAGCCCTGCGCACCAGGCGCCCGTCAGCTCAGTGATGGCGCGTGGCAACAGCACGCCGTGGCGGCCGTTGGCGGCCTCGTCCAGGTAGAGGTGGTAGGCATTGAGCAAGCCTATCGCCGTGCACAGGGCGGCCCAGGCCAGTACGCGTCGCCAAGCCAAGCCCTGAAGGGGTGTAGGTGGCTGGCGGTCAGGGAGGGGCATGCTCGGCTCGTTTGTCGGTGGGCCCGCGCTGTGTAGCATGAAGCCAGGCTTGGCCGCAGCCTGCCTGGGAGGCTTTGTGAGGGCGGTGGACGTCCGCGACTCCTCGCCTCGCACCTTGTATTGCGCGCCCTCACAACCGTAAAATGGCCCGCTTTCGTGTAAGGGAATCATCGACTTAAGAGCGATGAGGTCCAGGCGCTGGGCGGGGAGGGCAAGATGGCGAACTTCGCCGAAAAAGCCTCTGAAATCCGGTGGTTATGGATTCGTCCTCGGGTTGTTCTGATGCGAGAGTGGCGGAATTGGTAGACGCACTGGATTTAGGTTCCAGCGGGTAACACCGTAAGGGTTCGAGTCCCTTCTTTCGCACCATCCCTTTTATTTGATTTTTTTGAGGCGGCAAGGGCCGCCGGCGTCTGTGACGGGCGCCCCATCCAGTTACCCAGGAGACGTCATGCAGGTTTCGGTTGAGAACGTCGGCAAGCTCGAGCGCAAGCTCACGGTCAAGTTTCCCGCAGAGCGCTTCGAATCGCAGGTGACCGCGCGTATCGCGGAGATGGGCCGCACGATCCGCCTGAAGGGTTTCCGCCCGGGCAAGGTGCCCACCACGGTCATCCAGCAGCGCTTCGGTGCGCAGGTGCGTGGTGAGGTGCTTTCCGACCTGATCGGCAGCACGCTGCGTGAAGCGGTGGAGCAGGAAAAGCTGCGCCCGATCGCCAATCCGGCGATCGACACCACGGGTACGCCGGAAAACGGCGAAATCGCCTATACGGCGACGTTCGAAATCATGCCGGAATTCCCGGAAATCGACGTCGCCGCGCTTGAAATCACGCGCCCGGCGGCCGAAGTCGGCGATGCCGACATCGAAAAGATGATCGAGACCCTGCGTCAGCAGCGTCGCAGCTTCGAAGTCGTCGAGCGCGCCTCGGCCGAAGGCGACTTCGTGATGTTCGAGTACTCCGCCCAGGCTGGCGACTACCGCTTCCCGGCCGAAGGCCTGGAGCGCGCCGGCAGCGTGCTCGGCTCGGGCACCCTGTTCAAGGCGCTCGACGAAGCCTTGACCGGCCACCAGGCCGACGACAGCTTCAGCACCGATATCGCTTTCCCGGAAGACTTCCGTAACGACCAGCTGGCCGGCAAGACGGCGCAGGTCGAATTCAAGGTCATCAAGGTGCAGGAGCCGAAGCTGCCCGAAGTCGACGCCGACTTTGCCCAGCTGTTCGGCGTGGCCGATGGCGACCTGGACACCTTCCGCAAGGAAGTCCGCGCCAATCTGGAGCGCGAGCTCAAGGCCACCCTCATGGCCCGCCTGAAAGGCGAAGTGGCCGAAAAGCTGGCCGATGCCCACCCGGAACTCGATGTGCCGAATCTGATGGTGCAGTCCGAGGCCCGTGGTCTGGCCGCCGGCAGCGTGCCACGTGGCCAACAGCCGCCGCCGCAGCTGATCGAGGCTGCCACCCCGGTGGCTCGCAAGCGCGTCATCGCCGGCCTGCTGATGGGCGAGATCTCCCGCAAGCAGAACCTCGTGATCGACCGCAAGCGCGTTGCCGAGCAGTTGGCCGCGATTGCCTCGACCTATGAAGAACCCGAAAAGGTCGTTGAACTTTATAACAATGACCCCCAATTGATGTCTGGGCTGCAAAACCGCGTCATGGAAGACCAGGTCGCCGAGTGGGTTGCGGAACACGCCAAAACCACGACGCAGACGCTGAGCTTCGACGAAGTGATGCGCCCGGTCGGTGCCTGATTGAATTAAATCAGGCACTCTAAAGACAGGCACATCAACCGGAGAGCCACAAGCATGGCCATGGACCCGATCCAAGACCTCAACCTGGTGCCGATGGTCGTCGAGCAGACGGCCCGCGGCGAGCGCTCGTACGACATCTATTCGCGCCTCCTGAAGGAGCGCGTGATCTTTCTTGTCGGCGAAGTGAACGACCAGGTCGCCAATCTGCTGGTGGCGCAGATGCTGTTCCTCGAGTCGGAAAACCCCGACAAGGACATTCATCTGTACATCAACAGTCCGGGCGGCGTCGTAACCGCCGGTTTGGCGATCTACGACACCATGCAATTCATCAAGCCCGACGTCAGCACGATGTGCATCGGCCAGGCCTGCAGCGCCGCGTCGCTGCTGCTGATGGCAGGTGCCAAGGGCAAGCGCTATTCGTTGCCCAATTCGCGCGTCATGATCCATCAGCCCTCGGGCGGTGCGCGTGGCCAGGCGACCGACATCGAAATCCAGGCCCAGGAAATCCTGTACCTGCGCCGCCGCCTGAACGATATCTACGTTCAGCATACCGGCCAGCCCCTGGACAAGATCGAGCGCGATATGGAGCGTGACCGCTTCATGAGTGCCGAAGCCGCCCGCGAATACGGCCTGATCGACGCCGTACTCGACCGCCGTGGCGTCGAATCGGTCAAATCCGCCTGATTAACGGCGTTTTCCCGGTCGGAAAAAGGGGTTCTGTGTCTGGATGCAGACACGGAACCCTGTGTTATTCTCGGGCCGCAACCGTTTTAAAAGCAGGATCCAAAGCATGAGCGACGAGCGGCAGGGCCGTTCCAACGACAGCGGCAAGATTCTCTACTGCTCCTTCTGCGGCAAAAGCCAGCATGAAGTGCGCAAGCTGATCGCGGGTCCCTCCGTGTTCATCTGCGACGAGTGCGTAGAGCTGTGCAACGACATCATCCGTGAGGAGCTTGAGGAAAAGGCCGCCTCCGGGCGCAGCCAGCTGCCCAAGCCCAAGGAAATCATGGAGACCCTCGACCAGTACGTGGTCGGGCAGATGCGTGCCAAGAAAGCGCTGGCGGTGGCGGTTTACAACCACTACAAGCGGATGGAGTCGCGCCAGAAGGCCGATGACGTCGAGCTTGGCAAATCCAATATTCTGTTGATCGGTCCGACCGGTTCGGGCAAGACGTTGCTGGCCGAAACGCTGGCGCGCCTGCTCAATGTGCCGTTCACGATCGCCGATGCCACCACGCTGACCGAAGCCGGCTATGTCGGTGAGGACGTGGAAAACATCATCCAGAAGCTGCTACAGAAGTGCGACTACGACGTCGACAAGGCGCAGTCGGGCATCGTCTATATCGACGAAATCGACAAGATTTCGCGTAAGAGCGAGAACCCGTCGATCACCCGCGACGTGTCCGGCGAAGGTGTGCAGCAGGCTCTGCTGAAGCTGATCGAAGGCACGTTGGCGTCAGTGCCGCCGCAGGGCGGCCGCAAGCATCCGCAGCAGGAATTCCTGCAGGTCGACACCAAGAACATTCTGTTCATGTGTGGCGGCGCGTTCGCGGGGCTGGAGAAAGTCATCCAGCAGCGTTCCGAGACCACGGGTATCGGCTTCTCCGCCGAGGTCCGCAGCAAGGAACGCACCGAGAACCTGGGCAAGGTGCTGGCCGATGTCGAGCCCGCCGATCTGGTCCGTTACGGTCTGATTCCCGAGTTTGTGGGTCGTTTGCCGGTCGTCGCGACGCTGGACGAACTGGATGAGCCCGCTCTGGTGAAAATTCTCACCGAGCCGAGGAACGCCGTGACCAAGCAGTTCCGTCGTCTGTTCGAGATGGAAGGCGTGGAGCTGGAATTCCGTCCGGAAGCGTTGCAGGCCATTGCCCGCAAGGCGCTCAAGCGCAAGACCGGTGCACGCGGCCTGCGTACGATCCTGGAGCAGGTGCTGCTCGACACCATGTACGAGCTGCCGTCGCTCGAGCACGTCAGTAAAGTCGTGGTCGACGACGCCGTCATCGACGGCCAGGCCGAACCGTACCTGATTTATCGCGGCAATCTGCAGCAGCAGCGGATTGCGGGTGAGTCGGGTGGGGACGCCGCCTGAAAACGGTAGGGAGGAGATGGGCTTACGTCCGTTTCCTCCTGATGTCTCACGCCTCACAGGCGATACATCGTCTAAACATAACGGCCCCGACAGGGGCCGTTTGCTTATCCACTTGTACTGAACTGTCGGCGCCTCCACTTGACGTATAAGTGACCCCGGCGCAGTGTCGGGGCGAGCCGAACTTGTCTCCTTCGAGGGATTTTTTTACATGGCAAAAAACGCCTCACTACCCGTAGCCACCGGATCTGCACTGGATGCTTTGCCAGTGTTGCCATTGCGCGACGTGGTGGTTTATCCCCATATGGTCATTCCCCTGTTCGTCGGCCGTGACAAGTCGATGCGCGCGCTCGAACGCGCGATGGAAGGGGAGCGGCAGATTCTCCTGGTGGCACAGAAGAGCCCGGATATCGACGATCCGGAAATCGACGATCTGCACCAGATCGGTACGCTTGCCGGTGTCCTGCAGTTGCTGAAACTGCCCGATGGCACCGTCAAGGTGCTGGTCGAAGGGCAGTCGCGCGTGTCGATCGACAACTACAACGAAGACGGCGGCATGCTCACCGCGACGTCGCGCGTCATTGAGTCGGTCTACAGCGCCAAGGAGCGCGAGCTCGACGTAGTATCGCGCACGCTGATCTCGCTGTTCGAGCAGTTGGTCAAGCAGAGCCGCAAGCTGCCGCCGGAAGTATTGGCGACGCTGTCGGGTATCGACGATCCGTCGCGTCTGGCCGATTCGATCGCCGCGCATCTTTCGGTGCGCATGGCGGACAAGCAGAAAGTGCTCGAAACGGCCGACGTCGGTCAGCGTCTCGAATTGCTGATCGGCCTGGTCGATGGCGAGATGGATCTGCAGCAGGTGGAAAAGCGCATCCGCGGCCGCGTCAAGTCGCAGATGGAAAAGAGCCAGCGCGAGTACTACCTCAACGAGCAGATGAAGGCGATCCAGAAGGAGCTCGGCGAGAGCGAGGATGGCCCGAACGAAATCGAAGAGCTGCAGAAAAAGATCGAATCGGCCGGCATGCCCAAGGCGGTGCTGACCAAGGCGCGCCAGGAATTTGGCAAGCTCAAGCAGATGTCGCCGATGTCGGCCGAAGCCACGGTCGTGCGCAATTATCTGGACTGGCTGGTCGGTGTGCCGTGGAAGAAGCGTTCCAAGGTGCGCAAGGATCTGCAGATGGCGCAGGAAGTGCTCGATGCCGATCACTTCGGCCTGGAGAAGGTCAAGGATCGCATCCTTGAATACCTCGCCGTGCAGCAACGCGTGAACGTGATGAAAGGCCCGATCCTGTGCCTGGTCGGCCCGCCTGGCGTGGGTAAGACCTCGCTGGGTCAATCGATCGCCAAGGCGACGAACCGCAAGTTCGTCCGCATGAGCCTGGGCGGTGTGCGCGATGAAGCGGAAATCCGCGGCCATCGTCGTACCTACATCGGTTCGATGCCGGGCCGCATTGTGCAGAACATGAACAAGATCGGCACCAAGAATCCGCTGTTCGTGCTGGACGAAATCGACAAGATGTCGATGGACTTCCGCGGCGATCCGTCGTCGGCCTTGCTCGAAGTGCTCGATCCGGAGCAGAACCATACGTTCAACGATCACTACCTCGAAGTGGATCTCGATCTGTCCGAGGTGATGTGGATTGCTACCGCGAACTCGCTGAACATTCCGGGCCCGCTGCTCGATCGTATGGAAGTGATCCGTATCCCGGGTTACACCGAAGACGAGAAGCTGGCGATCGCGCAGCGTTACCTGTTGCCCAAGCAACTGAAGGCCAACGGCCTCAAGCCCGAGGAGCTCAAGGTGTCCGAAGACGCCGTGCGCGACATCGTGCGCTACTACACGCGTGAGTCGGGCGTGCGCAGCCTGGAGCGCGAAGTCTCCAAGATCTGCCGTAAGGTGGTGAAGGAACTGACCCTGGGCGAGGTCAAGAAAGCCAAGGCCAAGGCGAAGACAGCCGAAGCCAAGACTGCCAAGTCGAAGGCGAAGTCGAGCTCGATCCAGGTCGATTCGAGCAACCTCGAGCAGTACCTGGGCGTGCGCCGTTTCGATTTCGGCCGCAAGGAATTGCAGAACGAAGTCGGCCTGGTGACCGGTCTGGCCTGGACCCAGGTGGGCGGCGATCTGCTCAGCATCGAGGCGTCCGTGGTCAACGGCAAGGGCAGGCTGGTGCATACCGGTCAGCTCGGTGACGTGATGAAGGAGTCGATCCAGGCTGCATTGTCGGTGGTGCGTGCGCGCACCGAGCAGTTGGGCATCGATCCGACCTTCCATGAGAAGCTCGACGTGCACATCCACGTGCCCGAAGGCGCGACACCGAAGGATGGTCCGAGCGCGGGTATCGCCATGTGCACCGCACTGGTGTCCGTGCTCACCAAGGTGCCGGTACGTTCGGAAGTGGCGATGACCGGCGAGATCACGCTGCGTGGTCGTGTGCTGCCGATCGGCGGCCTGAAGGAAAAGCTGCTGGCAGCGCACCGCGGTGGCATTACCACCGTGATCATTCCGGACGAGAACAAGAAGGATTTGGCCGATATTCCGGACAACATCACCAGCTCGCTGGATATTCATCCGGTGCGTTGGATCGATGAAGTGCTCGACATTGCGTTGGAGCGTCCGTTGCAACCGCTCGCCAAAGAAGGCGAACCGGCTGCGGGCAAGGTCGACAATACGGTGGAAGATTCAAACGAAGCTCACGTGCGACCGCATTGATATCGCGCAAGTTTTGTTCGATGCATCACAAAAGAGGCGTGCTTGGCACGCCTCTTTTTTTTGGCGAATGAATCGACGCGCAACGCATACTTTGACGTTGTTGCATGTCGTCATCGACATGCGCTATAGGCCGGAAAACGTTGGTACAACTTGTATTGCGGACCCTAAGGGGCACTGGTATAAAGGGCGGCACCGCCATCCAGACGCTGCGAAGAGCGAAAGCGATGCGGGGTCGCGGGGTAGCGTTTGATCCGTCCACCTTATGGTTGGCGGCGCTGCTTCGTCCCAGACTGATTACGCGGGCTGCATAACCGTATTGAAGGGAGTGTCTCAATGAATAAAACCGATCTGATCAATGCCGTCGCCGAGAAGGCCGAGCTCACCAAGGCCGACGCCGGCCGCGCGCTCGAGGCGTTCTTCGAGACCGTGCAGAAGGCTCTGAAGAAGGGCGACGACGTATCGGTCGTTGGCTTCGGTACCTTCACCGTGCGCAAGCGCGCCGCTCGCACCGGTCGTAACCCGCGCACCAACGAAGTGATCAAGATCAAGGCTTCGAAGGTCCCGGCCTTCAAGGCTGGCAAGACGCTGAAGGATGCCTTAAACTAAGCGGCTACCCGCTTGGTTTTGGGTGCTTAGCTCAGCGGTAGAGCGTCGCCCTTACAAGGCGAGGGTCGTAGGTTCGATCCCTACAGCACCCACCAGATTGTGTGGAGCGGTAGTTCAGTCGGTTAGAATGCTGGCCTGTCACGCCGGAGGTCGCGGGTTCGAGTCCCGTCCGCTCCGCCACAGAACGCAAGGGCGCCCATGTGGCGCCTTTGTTATTTACGTCCCGGCGCGGGGCCGGGTGTCGGAAACGATTGCGAGATCACTTCAATGTTGCAGGCACTACGTAACAAGCTACACGGATGGCCAGCCATCGTCGTTTTGGGCGTTTGCGTGTTTGCCGTGGCATTTTTCGGTATCGAGTCCTATTTCCTGGGCAATACCGAAACGTTCGTCGCCAAGGTCGGCAAGCATGAAATCAGCCAGCAGGAGTTTCAGAATCGCCTGAACAGCCTGCGCCAGCAGACCGCTGAGCAGAAAGGCGATACGAGCGTCTACGAAAAGCCGGAAATGAAGCAGCGCGTGCTGGATGCGATGATCGCGCAGACGCTGCTGACCCAGACCGGCGAAGATCTCGGCATGCGCGTGTCCAGTGGCGCGGTACGCGAGCGCATTGCGTCGCTGCCGTACTTCCAGATCAACGGACAGTTCGATCCGAACACCTATCGCGCGCTGTTGGCCGCACAGGGCATGGCGCCGACCACGTTCGAGGGTCAGGTTCGTTCGGACCTGCAGGTGCAGCAGTTGCCTGATGCTCTGGCCGGCAGCGCGATCGTCACCGACGCGGACGTGGATCGTTTCCTGAACATCAATTTCCAGCGCCGCAACCTCCGCTTCGTGGCACTGCCGCACCCGACCGGCGTCGACAGCAATGTCACCGACGCGCAGATCGATGCGTACTACAAGGCACACCAGGCTGACTTCATGAGCCCCGAAACGGTGTCTCTGAGCTACCTCGAAGTCAACGGCGCGGACCTCAAGCCCGAAGCGCAGGCCAGCGACGAAGAGCTCAAGAAGCGCTACGAAGCGGCAAAGCAGCGCTTCCAGAAGCCCGAGCAGCGCCTGGTCTCGCACATCCTGATCAACGTGCCCAAGAACGCGACGCCGGAGCAGCAGAAGGTGGCGCTGGCCAAGGCCGAAAAGATCGCCGCAGAAGCCACGCCGCAGAACTTCGCCAAGCTGGCCGAACAGGATTCGGAAGACTTGGGCTCGAAGCGTCAGGGCGGTGATCTGAGCTGGCTGGAAAAAGGCATTGCCAACCCGGCGTTCGACACCGCGCTGTTCTCCATGCAGAAGGGCCAGATCTCCAAGCCGGTGCTGTCGCCTGACGAGGGCTACCACATCATCTACCTCCGCGACGTGCGTGCGGGTGAGGTCAAGCCGTTCGAAGAAGTGCGTGCACAGCTGGCGCAGGAAGCGGCCAAGGCCGATAGCGATCGCCTGTACAACGATTTCGCCGGCAAGCTTGCGGACAAGACCTACCAGTCGCCGTCTTCGCTGGATCCGGCCGCGCAGGAACTCAAGCTGACGGTCAAGACCACGGAAGCATTCTCGCGCCAGGGCGCGGCGACGGGCATCGCGGCAAATCCGAAAGTCGTCACGGCGGCGTTTTCCGACGACGTGCTGGCCCAGGGTAACAACTCGGGTCTGATCGACCTGGGTGGCGATCATGCCGTCGTGGTGCGCGTCGACAAGCATGTTGCATCTGCCGTCCGTCCGCTGGCTCAGGTCAGCGACGAGATCCGCAAGAAGATTGTCGACGAACGCACGGTGGCTGCAGCCAAGCAGCAAGCGGATGCGCTGCTCGCTCGCCTGCAGAAGGGCGAAGATCTGCAAACCGTTGCAACGTCCCTGGGTGCTACCGTACGCACCGTCAACGACGTCCAGCGCGGTCAGGACCAGGTTCCGCCGGAACTGCTGACGCAGGCATTCAAGCTGCCGCATCCGGTGGAAGGCAAGCCGCAGTATGCGTCGGTAGCGTTGCCCGATGGGAGCTTCGATCTGCTGGCGCTCGACAAGGTCGAGGGCGCCGACCTGTCGAAGATGACGCCGGACGATCGCAACTCGCTGCGCACGCAGATGCAGCAGACCTTCGGTGCGATGCAGACGAATGGTTTGATCGAAGCGCTTAAAGCCACCGCGGATATCAAGATCGCGACGGATCGTATGTAAGCATCGATGACGTTTGCTAAAAAAGGCGGCCAGTTGGCCGCCTTTTTTTTATTCAGGCGATGCGAAGCGAACCTACGATCAAATCCCAGTCATCCCAAGAATGCTGTAACCCGCATCGACATGCATGATTTCCCCGGTCACGCCCGACGCAAGATCCGAGCACAGAAACGCGCCGACGTTACCTACTTCATCGATGGTGACGCTGCGACGTAGCGGTGCATTCTCATCGACGTGATCGAGCATCTTGCGAAAATTGGCGATGCCCGCCGCGGCCAGGGTCTTGATCGGACCTGCCGATATCGCGTTGACGCGCGTGCCCTCCGGTCCAAGATTGAAAGCCAGATAGCGCACGTTCGCTTCGAGGCTGGCCTTGGCCAGGCCCATGACGTTGTAGTGGGTCAGGGCGCGTTCCGCACCGAGATAACTCAGCGTGAGAATCGCGCCGCCGCGGTCGGCCATCATCGGCCGGGCGGCCTTGGCGAGTGCGGCGAGGCTGTAGCTGGAAATGTCATGCGCGATGGAGAAGTTTTCGCGCGTAAGGTTATCCAGAAAACCGCCCTGAAGCGCTTCACGTGGTGCATAACCGACAGAGTGCACCAGGATGTCGAAACCGTCCCAATGCTTGCCGAGTTCGGCCACCATGTCGGCGATCTGTGCGTCCTCGGCAACGTCGCATGGCAGGACGATATTGGAGCCGAAGGCGTTGGCCGCTTCGTCGACGCGGTCTTTGAGGCGATCATTCTGATAGGTGAAGGCAAGCTGGGCGCCTTCGCGATGCATGGCATTGGCGATGCCCCAGGCGATCGATCGCTGACTGGCGATACCGACGATCAGAGCTCGCTTACCGTGAAGAAATCCCATGGCATCCTCCTGAGGACCGACAAGGTGCGCCTTCGGGCGCTGCCGCAGGAGTTTAGCTGCCGCTGACCTTGATCGTCTGACCCGGCTTCAGTTTGGCGCCCTGCAGGCCATTCCAGCGCTGCAGCTGCTTGGTGGTCACGCTGTAGCGCCTTGCGATGGTCGATAAGGTGTCGCCGGATTTGATCTTGTATGTCGTCGCCTTGGCGCGCTTGCCGTGCTTGGCCTGGCCCGGGGTCGAATCCTGATCATCGGCCGACGATCCGGCGTCGTTTATCGACGCCAGCGAGGCATCGTTTGTATCTGTGACGCTGTTGCCGGCCTGCAGGGAGGACTGGCGGAACTGTTCGGCCTTGTCGCTGGGCAGCAACAGGTACGACGCGACATTCGGATCCACCGTATTGCTGCGAAAGCCGGAGTTGAGGAACTTGAAATCGTTGACCGACATGCCCGCGTGGCTGGCGGCCTGCGTTACCGGCATGGCATGGTCGACGTCGACCTTGACCAGACGCTGTTCGGAAGGCAGTTGCGGCAAGGTGACATGGAAGCGCTCGGGCTCGCGAACGACGCAGGCCATGGCCAGCAGCTTGATCAGATGCTCGCGTGTGACGCGCTTGACCGGCATGCGCGGAATCGCCGGATCGGCGGCGGGCGTGCCGTACTTGTCGGTCATGTTGCGCACCGAAAACTCACCCGCGTTGTACGCGTAATCGACCATGCGCCAATCGCCAAGGTCGTCGTAGTAGCGGCGCAGCAGCGTCATGACCTTGTCGGTGGCTTGCGGCACGTCGAGGCGTCCGTCATAGCGCTTGTCCACGCGCATGCCCAGCGCTTGCGCGGTCACCGGCATGATCTGCCACATGCCGGCAGGGTTCCCTTTGTGTCCGGGCACGGGCTGGTAGTGGCTTTCGACCCAGGGCAGCAACACGAATTCGCCAGCGACCTGATGTTTGGCGGCGATCTGCTGCACATAGGCGAGATGCGGTAGTACGTCGCTCAGCTGGCTCTCGAAACGCTGCGGGTTGCGCGTAAATGCGTTGGCCGCGCTCATGATGGCCGGGTCGGCGTCGCAGTCGTCCATCGCGAAGCTGTTGCGCAAGTTGCCCCATACGTCGCCGGACGCGACCGGTTCCGCGGTAGCGGCAGGACCTGTCGGGTGGGCGATATCGGTGACCACCGGCGTGCTCTTGGGCGGCGTGATGCTGGGTGCGCGACTTGCCGGTTGCGGTGTCGTGCTTACGCAAGCGGCAAGCAAACTGGTGAGCGCCAGAGGAAGCGGGCGAAGGTGTCGAGGGTTCATCCGCGAAAGTCATCCTTGGCAGCACGCAAGACCGCAAAGCGGCCGACACGATCGGAGGTGGCATGTTCCTGTCGGGCGCACCAGGCCATCACATCGGGGCTGTCGACCCGCAGGAAAGGATTGGCAGCCAGCTCGTCCGACAGCGCGATGGGGACGCTGGGCTTGCCGGCATGGCGCAAGGTCGCAACCTGGTCCAGCCGTGCCTGCAGAGCGGCATTGTCCGGTTCCACGGTCAGCGCAAAGCGCCCATTGGCTGCGGTGTATTCGTGGGCGCAGCAGACCAGGGTATGTGCCGGCAGGGCGCGCAGGCGGTCAAGCGAGGCAAGCATCTGGGCCGGCGTGCCTTCGAACAGGCGACCGCAGCCGAGGCTGAACAAGGTGTCGCCGCACAGCAGCAGATCTTCGCCGGAAAACGCGATATGGCTGACCGTGTGGCCGGGGACGGCGATCACTTCGAAACGCGCGGTCGGATGGTCGAGGATGACGCTGTCGCCATCGGCCACCCATTGCGTGGCCACCGTGATGCGCTCGTCCTTCGGCGCGTAGACCGGGACGAAACGATGCTCCAGCAAGGCCGACACGCCACCGATATGGTCGCCATGGTGATGGGTGAGCAAGATCGCGCACAGGGTGAGCTTGCGCTCGGCCAGTGCCTGCTCCACCGGAGCGGCATCGCCCGGATCGACGACGATGGCGTGACCGGCATCGTCGTGCAGCAACCAGATGTAATTGTCGGCAAGCGCCGGTAACGGTACGACGTGCAAGGAAGACCCCACTGCGGTTTCGTATCGACTGACGCATGCATCCTGCGTGCGCAAGGCAAGCGACTATAAAGCCGCCTTCCTGCCCGCTCGTTAGCTAGGTGTTAAAGGCTGGCACGGCCATTCAGGCTTGTGTCGGCCGGCACATCGAAGCTGCGGCAGCCATTACACTGTGCGCTGCAGATTCACTCCCGGGCCGTCGACGCATGCTTCAGCGCGACAACGACATCTACACCAGCACGCCGCTCCACGGACTGGTCGCTGAAGAATCGGTTGCCCTGTCGGCCGATCTGCAGCGCTGTGCCGGCAAGCACGGGCTGTTGCTGACCGCCGTGACCGGCGATATGTCGCCCGGCCTGCCCATGCTCAACCACTGGGTGCGCCTGACCTTGGGGCAGGGGCGATTCCAGGGTGACCTGAAGGGCCGTGCGGATGAGCCGCTGCCTTTCCTGGACGAGTCGTTCGAACTGGTCATGCTGCGGCACGCGCTGGAAGTGGCGCCCGCGCCGCGCGCCCTGCTGGACGAGGCGATCCGCGTGCTGGCTCCGGGCGGTACCCTGGCGCTGACCGGCGTGCACCCTTTCAGCGCGTGGAACCCGTGGCTGCGGTGGCGCACGCGCCCGGCGCCGGTCTCGCTGATGTCGCCCTGGGTGGTGGAGCACTGGCTCCGCGCCAATGACCTCAGCGTCGAGCGCGTGCAGCGCGTCGGCCGCTGGCGACCCGGTGCGGTGGAGGAATGGCGAGTCACGCCGCTCCTGGGCGGGGGCTATGTGCTGGTTGCGCGCAAACGCCGTCACGCCATGACGCCCACGCGTCTGCGCCCCAAGGCGGTGGCCGCTCCCGTTGGTGTTGGCCTGGCCCCTGGCGCCCGCCGCAGTGCCGCTTGAGCGGCATCTTTGTTCCTTGGCGAATATGAAACTTAAGGTGGTTGTTTGACTGACGTACAAGCTTTTACCGACGGTGCCTGTCTGGGCAATCCTGGCCCGGGTGGCTGGGCCGCGTTGTTGCGTGCCAAGGGTACCGAACGGATGTTGGCCGGCGGTGAGCCGGCGACGACCAATAACCGCATGGAACTGATGGGCGCGATCGCCGCGCTCGAGGCCCTGACCCGGCCCTGCAAGGTCGTGCTTTGCACCGATTCGCGCTATGTCATGCAAGGCATCGAGGAATGGGTGCCCAAATGGAAAGCCAACGGCTGGCGTACCGCCGACAAGAAGCCCGTAAAGAACCAGGACCTGTGGGAGCGCCTGTCGCAGGCGGTGAGTCCGCACCAGGTAACATGGCAGTGGGTGAAAGGGCATAACGGTCACGTTGAAAACGAGCGTGTCGACGTTGCCGCCCGTCAGCAGGCAGAACTGTTCAAGGTGAGCGCATGAGGCAGATTGTTCTCGATACCGAAACCACCGGCCTGGAAGTCCGCCAGGGGCATCGGCTGATCGAAATCGCCTGCGTGGAAATGATCGAGCGCCGTCCCACCGGCAACAACTACCAGACCTATCTCAATCCCGAACGTGCGATCGACGAAGGCGCGCGTCAGGTCACCGGTATCGAAGACGAGTTCCTGCTCGACAAACCGTTCTTTGCCGATGTGGTGGATGAGTTCCTCCAGTTCATCGACGGCGCCGAGCTGATCATTCACAACGCGACCTTCGACGTCGGCTTTCTCGATGCGGAGCTTGAGCGTGCCGGTCGCGGCAAGATCGCCGATCGTTGCACCGTCCTCGATACGCTGGTGATGGCGCGCGAGCGTTATCCCGGGCAGCGCAACAGCCTCGATGCCTTGTGCAAGCGCCTGGGTGTGGACAACTCCGGTCGCGATCTGCACGGCGGCCTGATCGATGCGCAGCTGCTGGCCGAAGTCTATCTGTACATGACTTCGGGCCAGGTTGCGCTCGATCTTGGGTTTGAAGGCGCCGCGGAGCAGGGGCCCAATCACGTTGCGGTTCCGCTGCGGCTCGATCGCCGGCCGCGCGTTTTGCGCGCCAGCGAAGAAGAACAGGTGCTGCACGAGGGCCGGCTCGATGCGCTCGACAAGAGCGCCGGCGGTAGCAGCGTATGGCGTGCGCAGCATGCGCCTGCCGCGCTGGAAGCGAAGGTTTCCTGAACGCGTACCCTTAGTGCACGCGGGCAAGGATGGCGGTGATGTTGTCCTTGCCGCCGTGGTCGAGCGCGGCAAGCAAAAGATGATCGATACATTCCTGCGCGGCAAGGTCGCGGCGTTCGATGGTGCTGGCGATCGTGTTGTCGCTCAGCTCTTCGGTCAGACCGTCGCTGCAAAGCAAAAAGCTCGTACCCGGCGTCATGCGCCCACGAGCCATGCCGATATGCAACTGGTCGGCGGCGGTAATGCCCAATGCCTGCGTGATCACATTGCGTTGCGGGTGCCGCGTTGCCTGGGAGGCATCGAGTGTTCCGGCCTCGACCATCTCCTGCACCAGCGAATGGTCGTGGCTGATCTGGCGCAGATGTCCTTGCCATAGGTAAACGCGACTGTCGCCGACCCAGGCCACCTCGTAGCTGTCGGTCGTCATGCGTAGCGCCGCGATCGTCGTGCCCATCGGCAGGCTGTCATGCCTGCCGCGCGCCTGTGCCTGCTGCATCAGGCGCTCGTTCGCCGCACGCACGGCATCGATCAGACTGTGGCCGCGCGTAACCAGATCGGTCACGGCATCGCGGACCAGGGCGGAGGCCACCTCACCATGGCGATGGCCGCCCATGCCATCGGCGACCAGGAACAATCCCAGCGATGCGTCGGCGTAGTAAGTGTCCTCATTGCGCGTACGGCGCAGGCCGACGTGGGTTCCGTGTCCGAACTCGATCATGATGTGCTGATGGCTGCAAGTGCGATAAGCATGACGGATGTAGCGGATCGGTGCAAAACGTCTGTGATGGCCAGAAACGCAAAAAATGCCCCACGACAGGCGCTGGCGTTGCTGGCGGAGAGTCTGTCTCCTACCAAGCTCTACAATGGAATGCAAGGGGTTGGGCGAGCGTTTTTAACGAGTCGCGACCAAGCCCAGACCAGGATACGTAGCGTGAAATCTGCATGGGCCTGGCAATGAATAGCGCGTTATTCATGGGGTCGCCTGCCAGCTTGGGGTCGCCATGCCCTGACTATCGCGGGCTTGTTCGACAGCCTCGGCACCATTGATAAGGTGTGACTGTTCGGCACACGAGCAAGAGCTCTCGCCTTATCGGCTAGAATCCCGCCTAAAGAACTATAGGTCCCAGCATCATTTTGGAGGAGACGTTGTTTGGAACAGGTAGGCTCCAAAGTGGAGGAGGGCGTAACGTCGCGGCGTTTGAATGGTGAACGCATGGTCGCCATTCGTAAGCGCCTGCTTAAGATGCATTACGAGAGCGGCGTTGGCCACATTGGCGGCAACCTGTCATGTATTGACGCACTGGCGTTGCTTTTCAGCGAGCGCATGGGTGCTGAAAATCGCTTCATACTGTCCAAAGGGCATTCGGCAGGCGCCCTTTATGTCGCGCTCTGGAGTGCCGGCAGGCTGGACGAGTCGGCTTTGAATAGCTTTCACCGCGACGATACGCTGTTGGCCGGACATCCCCCCGCCCATGGTATAGCCGATATTTCTTTTGCCACGGGAAGTCTTGGCCATGGTCTTTCCCTGGCGGCGGGCACCGCGTTGGCGCAGCGCTTCAAAAAGAGTGGCGGCCACGTCTATTGCCTTACCTCGGATGGGGAGTGGCAAGAAGGCTCGACCTGGGAGGCATTGATATTCGCCCGGCATCACCGCCTGGAAAATCTCACCATCCTGATTGACCACAATCGCTTGCAGGGTTTTGGCCATACAACGGAAGTGGCGACGATGGAGCCACTTGCCGAGCGGCTGAAAGGTTTCGACGTTCATGTTGAAACGGTACCGGGCCACGATCTGGATGCGATCCGGCAGGCGCTTGATGTCCAGCCCGGCAAGCTCAAACTGATCGTGCTCGAGACAACCAAGGGCAACGGTGTTTCCTTTATGGAAAACCGGATGGAGTGGCATTACCTGCCTCTGAAAGAGGCTGAATATTTGCGTGCGCTGAGCGAATTGGACGGGCATGAGAAAGCAATTTTGTGACGCCCTGGTAACGCGCGCGGCCCGGCCCGAAATGATCTTTCTTACCGGGGACCTGGGCTTTATGGCGCTCGAGCCACTAAGGGAGGCCATGGGCGATCGCTTCATCAATGCTGGCGTCGCCGAGCAGAACATGATCTCGGTGGCTGCCGCCATGGCGCGCGAGGGGCTGGAGGCATGGGTCTACAGCATCGCGCCGTTCTGCTATGCGCGTCCTTTCGAGCAAATCAGGAATGACATTTGCCTTCACAGCTTGCCGGTGAAACTTGTCGGCAACGGTGGCGGCTACGGCTATGGCGTCATGGGACCGACGCATCACGCCATCGATGATTACGGCGTATTGCTCACGCTACCTAATATGCGCGCCTTCATCCCGGTATTTGACGAAGATGTGCCCGCCGTTGTCAGGCTTGCCGGCGAGAGTCCTCAGGCCGCCTATGTGCGCCTGGGGCGAGGCGAGCCGCCGGCGGGGTTCGGCATTCCCGGTTATTCGCCGTGGCGCAAGCTGGTACAGGGCGGCGGCGTACCGCTCATCGCGGTAGGGCCGTTGGCCAGTACTTATATAGAGGCAGTTAGTGCGCTGGCGCCCGATGAGCGGCCCACGCTGTGGGCGCTCGCCGAACTTCCCTTGAAACTTTCGCCGCCGCCGGGGGAGTTGCTCGACGACATTCGCCAAAAGAAGGCACTGGTGGTGGCCGAAGAGCACGTCGCCCATGGTGGGGCCGCTTCCGAGCTCAGCTTGTGGCTGATGCAGGAAGGAATCGCCGCGCGCCTGTCCCATCTGTGCGCGAGGCAACATCTCTACCCCAGGTATGGATCGCAGCGGTACTTGCGCGAACAGTCCGGGCTGCTGCCTTCCGATCTCTTAAATAGCTTGCAGGCACTCAACCCGACATGACCGAGCTTACCCCTCAGATCCTTGCCCTGCGCGGACCGATCCTGGTGACGGGTGGCGGTGGCTTTGTCGGCGCGAATCTGTTCAGACGCATTCTTGCCGTGCGTTCCGACGTTCATGCGGTGGTGCTCAATGGCCGCAACTGGCGGCTCGAAGGCGTGCCCGATGAAAATATCATTGCGGCCAATCTGAACGACGCATCCGCAATCCGGCACATGGTCGATCTGATCGATCCGAAGACTGTTTTCGATTGTGTCGCGTACGGTGCGTATTCCTTCGAGCAGGATCCAGGTCTGATCTACGAGACGAACCTTCAATCGATCGTCAAGTTCACCACGATATTGGCTGACCGCTCCATTGCTGCCTACGTGCACGCTGGTAGTTCGTCCGAATACGGCACCAACAGCGCCGCACCGGGAGAGGACGACCGTTGCGACCCTAACAGCCACTATGCCGTATCGAAGCTGGCCGCAGTGGAGTATCTGCGCTACCTGGGCAAGTCGAGCGGCTTTCCATGCGTGAGTCTGCGGCTCTATTCTGTCTATGGTCAGCTCGAAGACGGTTCGCGCCTGATTCCCAACCTGCTGCACGAGGCACTGGCTGGGCGCCTGCCGCCGTTCGTGGATGCACGCACATCTCGCGACTTTGTCTACATCGATGACGTCTGCGCGGCTTTCGTGTTGGCTGCAGTCAAGATGAACCCGGACATCCGCGGAGAAAGCTTCAACATCGGCACCGGTGTCTGCACTACCATCGCCGAGCTGGCAGAGAAAGCGCGCGAGATTTTCCACGTGGATGCCGAGCCGCAATTTGGCTCCATGGCGGCTCGTTCCTGGGATTTGGCGGACTGGTATGCCAATCCGGAAAAGGCACAGCGACTGCTGGGCTGGCGCGCCGAGGTGTCGTTGGCCGATGGCCTCAAGAAAGCATCCGAATGGGTGGCAACGCTTTCGAAGGACGACTTGCACGACCGATCCAAGCAAACCGTCAGCCACAAGCGGCGCAGCATTTCAGCCATCATCGCCTGCTACAAGGACGAACAGGCCATTCCGATCATGCATCAGCGCCTGAAGGAAACCTTTGTGCGCCTGGGCGTGGACCATGAGATCATTTTTGTAAACGATGGCAGCCCCGATGGTAGCGCGGATGTCATCCGCGAAATTTCGGCTCGGGATCCGCACGTGATAGGCATCAGCCACTCGCGCAACTTCGGCTCCCAGATGGCCTTCAGGAGTGGAATGGAGCTGTCTTCCAAGGATGCAGTGGTTTTGCTGGATGGCGATTTGCAGGATCCGCCGGAGCTCATCGAACAGTTCTTTGAGAAGTGGAATGAAGGTTGCGATGTCGTTTATGGACGTCGCATCAAGCGTGAAATGCCATGGCATTGGGGCTTGCTGTATAAAGCCTTCTATCGCGTATTTGCCGCTTTCAGCTACGTCAATATACCGCTCGATGCTGGCGATTTTTCGCTGATGGACCGCAAGGTGGTGCAGTGGCTGCTTAACTGTCCTGAGCGCGATCTGTTCATGCGCGGCTTGCGTGCTTACGTCGGCTTTCGCCAGGAAGGCGTGAATTATATTCGTCCGGAGCGAATGTTCGGTCGCACGACAAATACCTTGATCAAGAACCTGGATTGGGCAAAGAAGGGCATTTTCTCCTTTAGCAACGTGCCGCTGGCTTTGTTGACCGCGACAGGCTTATGCCTGCTGGGCGTGTCGATGCTCGCCATGCTCGTGATGATCGTGCTTCGCCTGGTGTGGCCGGATGTCGCGCCGCGTGGTGCGACAACCATTTTGATCGCTATCTTGACATTCGGCTCACTGAACCTGTTCGGCATCGGGCTGGTCGGCGAATACATTGGGAAAATCATGATCGAGGTAAAGGGGCGGCCGAGACTGATTCGTGCCGCGTTGATACGCGGCGGAGAAGTCGTACCGCAGGCCGCCAAGCCTGTCTGAATCTGCTGACCTCCTGCCCTCAGGACATTTATGCACACAAATGACTCTGGTCAGGCGTTCGACTTGTCGCGGACGGACAGAAACTGTCCGGTTTGCACGGCGGATGCTTCTCAGGCGGTGCTGTACTTCGATGAGAAGATCGATGCCTCACGATTGGACAGCTTCAGTTTCTCATCAAGGAAGCAGCCGGAGTTCCTCAACTATCGGATGGTCCGCTGCCAGCAGTGCGGACTCGTATACGTCGATCGACCTCCGTCACGGCACGCGCTGCAGCAGGCCTATCACGCCGCCGACTATGACAGTTCCGAAGAAGCTGCCGATGCGGCGGCGACTTATCTGCGAGAACTGGCACCCGTATTTGAACGGGTTCGGCACGGCCACGCGCTTGAGATAGGCACCGGTACGGGCGTGTTCCTCAGCGGCTTGCTGAAACGCGGCTTCGAGCAGGTGGCCGGCGTGGAGCCGTCGCCTGCCGCCATTGAAGCCGCCGCGGACGACGTGCGGCCGTATATCCGCGAAGGGATATTCCATCGCGGCGATTATGCTGATGAGTCGTTTGATCTCATTTGCTGCTTCATGACCATGGAGCATGTTCATGATCCGCGTGAGGTGGCCGAGGCTGCGTATGCCTTGCTAAGGCCCGGCGGTGCCTTTGCGGTCGTGGTGCATGATTGCGATGCCCATATCAATCGCCTGCTTGGGCGCCGCTCGCCGATTGTCGATGTGGAGCACATGCAGCTGTTTTCACCGCGAAGCGTGATCGAATTGCTGCGCAGAACCGGATACGAAAGCGAGTCGGTAGCACCGTTTGCCAATCGCTATAACGCATCGTATTGGGCGCGCCTGTTGCCGATACCCGGGTTTTTGAAGAAGTGGGTACTGAACTCGCTGGCAATCACTCACGTAGGCAAGGCAAAGCTTTCCATGAATGTCGGAAATCTAGTCGCCTTTGGCTTTAAGCCACAATGATTGCCAGGCGCCTGGCCGCTGCTCGTCGCCTGCTCGTGGTCAGATTTCTGGTCGTGGGTTTGTTGAATACGCTGTTCGGCCTGGCGATATATACCGGCCTGATCATGCTTGGCATGCCAATTTCCGTTGCTATTATCGGTGGTAATGTCGCGGGTATTTTTTTTAACTTCGTCACCACCGGACGCCTGGTATTTCTCGACGGCAAGTTGGCGAGATTTCCCAGGTTCGCACTGGCGTATCTCTTCCTGTTCTGCTGCAACTACGCATTGCTCAGAGGATTGATGGCGGCAGGTGCGGGAAAGATCGTCGGGCAGATTGTGTTGACGCCGGTGATGGCACTGCTCTCGTTTTACCTGATGTCCTCCTTCGTTTTTCCAGAGCGAAAGAAAATTGCTGAATGATGTTTTTTTCAATGGGGTGCGCGATGTCGGTCGCCTTGTTGCCTATGTATGCCGGATGCCCAGACCATGCTGACCGGTGACATGACACGTTCCAATAACGGGGGCGCGAATCATGCCCGTCAAGCCGCCTCGTCGACGCACCTCGACGAGGCGGCAGGATGGCTTTGCGACGCAGCGGTCGCATGCGGCGTCGTCTTCACAGTCGCTTACTGGGTTGTGTTCCTTTGGCGATTGGAAGCGTGGTGGTGGTATCCCGCCGTCGTGATCTGTGCGGGCGTCGGCGCTGGGATGTTTTTGCGCCAGCGATCTGGATGGCGAGTGGGCTCTTTCGATTCGTCCATGCTGCGCTGGGGCATGCCGCTGCTGCTCTTGTGCCTTGTGACCGTGGCTGCCTGTCTGTTCACCAATGTACCTGATGCTGACGATATTTCTTTTTCTCACCGGGCATTGGTGGCTGTCACCCAGCTTGATAAGCCTTTCGCTGAAGGCGATACGACGCATGATGTACCCGGCCTGCCACCGATCTCACCCTTCCATTCATTTACCTCGATAGAAGTCAGTACCGCACTTGTCGCTGCAGCATTGGGCATCCGGCAGACGACCGCTATCTATATCCTGCTGCCAGCGCTGGTCAATTTTCTGCTGCCGTTGGCTTACTTTGGTGTTTTTCGCGCGCTTGGTCTTTCCCTGCGATCAGCGGTGATAGCTGCCTTCACCGCAGTCCTGTTTCTATTAATGGCTGGTGACGCTCATCGGGACTGGGGATATTTCACCTTGATGAGAAGCTGGCAGGGGAAATGCATTCTGGTTGAGTTGTTATTGCCGCTGGCGCTACTCCATTCGCTTAGATTCGCGATGGAAGGCCGGCGTGCCGATCTGCTGCGCCTGCACGGGATAACCTGTTGCGGAATCGCACTGTCGAGTTCGGGAATTTTTCTGGTGCCGTTCGTGCTTGGTATTGCGGGAGCGGCGGGCCTTCTGTGGGCGCGATGCTCCGCCTCGCAAGTGAAGCGGTTCGTACTGACACTGACTACGTTTGCACAACCGGCCATGGTGGCGTTGCTTCCAACGCTTGGCTTATTGCCCAAGCTCGGCGATACCTCGGCGTGGTATCGCGGATGGCCGTCGGACGTTCCAGGTAATCTCGGCCTGGTCTTAACAGGGCAAGCCGCGTTGTTGTACGCCGTTTATCTGGTCGTCGCCTCCGTGGCGTTTTGGTCATTCGCTCGCATTCGGTTACTTCTCATCTATACCCTGCTAGTGGCCGCGGCGTTGGTGCTGCCGTTGAGTAGCACTCTTTTGATGCGGATTGTGATGCCTGGCGCGTTCTGGCGCCTGGCATACGCGCTGAGCATTCCGATCTGGGCCGGGTTGGCCCTGTCTGGGGGCATAGCGCTGTTCGCACGGCGTGGTCATGCCATGAAATATGGTGCTCTCACGGTTATTGCAGTCATTGGCCTGACGACGGTGATCAAGACGCCGGTGCTTGGCCATGTCGGCCTGGGATGGCCTTCGCCCAAGTTGGCCCAGTCGGACATGATGACCGTGACTGCGCTGTCGCCTGTGTTACCGCAGCAATCGGTGGTGCTTGGCGCAGCCGATCAAGTGATTCCTTTGGCTTTGCTTCGCCCGGATCTGAAGTTCATTGCAGCCAGACCGGAGGAAACCGCGCTGATTTTTGCCAACGCGGGAAACACTGAAGCGGGCGCTCTACGCGTGCGGCTACAGTCTGACCTGACCCGTTGCGCCTTTCCGGATCATGGAGTGGACAGCGAAGAACTGCTGCCGGCCATGAACGCCATAGTTGTTCCCCAGGCATGCAACGTCGATAGCGTGAGGCGCTACCTGCAATTGTCGCCCGCGTGGGCGGATCATGTAGCCGGTGACTATCATGTATTGCTCAGGATATGAGGTAGCGTCGGCGCCAACCTGTCCCATCGTTACCTGGCAGGGGTGGTGGTCAACAAGCGCGGCGATGTAAATCTGATCGCGTAGTACGCGCCGAAGGGAATGCGTTCGCCCTCGGCATAGGCGGTCTTGAAATCATCGACCCAGAGATTCGTATCGGGCGAATTTCGCACGATGAGCCAGCCCGGCCCATGCAGTTTGGCGACGGCTCGCTGCAGGAACAATTGCCTGAAAGCCGCCGGCACGTAGTAATAATTTTCCGGGCCATTCAGTGCGTTCCAGGCCGAGTCATCGGATGAGGCGTCCAGCAGCCATGGGTCGATCAAGGTTACCGGTTCGGCGTAATTTGCCTGAATATACTGCGCTGCCTCGCGTGCGTCCGCGGGCAATGGCGCTTCCTTGCTGGTGTAGCGCCAACTGGAGATGATTGTGGCGATGTCTTCATGGTGCAGGGGAGGCTGGGCGATCATCTGTCGCCAGTTGCTCCCGTTCGTGGCGAGGGAGTAAGCCAGGAAGGCCGCGAGCACGGCGGTTGCCAAGTGAGGTTCCGGACGCTGGGCAGGCATGTTCTTCAACGCCACGCATAGCAGTCCGAAGTAGATGCTGATATTGAGCAGGTTGTTGTCGTGGCTCCTGCCCAGGTAGTAACTGGAAACCGCCAGGGCCGCCAGCAGGGTCAGCAGGATATGGCTTGTCGATAGCGAATCGGGTTCCCGCCGCAGCTGACGATACAGCGCGCACAGGCCGACAAGCATGATCAACAGGAAGAACCAGACGACGCCACGTGTGTCCACGGGAATCTCACCCGGCGGATACAGCACGTAGATCAGGTAGACCTGCAGCGAGGGAAGTTGGCCATACCTCATGGCATAAATGGCCGCGAGGACTGCGATGGCGCTCGCCAGCACGATCATGATGATGGCGGTCGCCTTGAATGCGGCAACTCTGCGCAATGCAGTAGTGGGCTGACGGACGGTTCTTGACCAGACGTAATAGGGGGCCCAAACCAGCGTGGTCTGGTAAGCCGCTTCGGGAGACCACCAGAGGCCGAGGAGCCATGCGGCGAAACTCAGGACGGTTAGGCCCGAGCTTGGGGCCGCCTGTGGCCGCGTCAGCAGAGTGAGCAGCAATAGCGACAAGGGCATGAAGCGCAAGCCGCTGACAGACGGCGTGATGGATGGCGAGCCCAGATGCGAGGGACTGCCTGTCCACACGAAAACCATCGCAAACACGGTGACCGCCAAAAGTACATGGGCGATACGCGAGCTCGATCCGGGCAGCAGTAAGCGAGCAGCGCTGAATAAGGCCATGGCGTGGATCAGGCCAGTGACGCCGGCGACCCAGTACATCGTCTGCCAGCAATCGCTGCCGCAACCAAGGGACAGCAGCGTCGTCGGGCCGAGACCGTATTGCAATGGAAAATCGTAGAGCGGCGTCAAACCCTTATGCATCAGTTGCGCAGGGCCCACGTACGCGCCCCAGTGATGCCAGGCGTTGAACGAAGCAAACGGTATTCGATAGAAGACCGGGGAAAAGAAGAAAAACAGGCCGGCTGATAGAAAAAGCAGCAACAGCGCCCACGACAGCGCGGGGTATCGACTGGGATTTGTTGTCTGCGGAGAGCGCCATAGGAGATAGATCCCGGCCATGGCCAACGGTGCTGCGATACATGTCCACTCGAATGCACGGGCAGCGGCGCCGTCGCGTAGCCACCAGGTTATTCCGGTCGCCAGCGCAAACACGCTAGAGAGCGAAGCGATCCGCGTGATGAGGCCTCCCGGGAAGCTTGACCTGGACCATGCGGCCGTCAGCGTTGCGGCGATGATGGCGGCGCCAGCCATGTATGGATTGGTCGCGCTCGCCGCATGTGCGAGGAAAGCCACGGCGGCCACAACAAGCAACGCAGTCCACCGTCCACTGCCGTGGGACTGGGCCTGCCATGGCAGCGATCGAAAAAGCGAGAGCAGCAAGCTTGCTGCAACGAGTGCGACCAGGATCAGGTAAACAATGACCGTGACGAGTTTACTGTCCATGTGGAGTCGCTGAGAAATTGAGTGGATTCACATCTATAGTGTTGCGCACGACGAGGCTCGTGCCGATACGAAATAACCAAGGGGGTCTTCTTTCGCACCCAGGTCAAAAAATTCCGCGAGGTGTGCGAACAACAGCCATGCCGCCGTTAGCGGAAGCATGAAGAGCAGGCAGGCCAGCGTCGGCAAGATGCGTAACGGCCGCCAGGCTGCGGGCTTGAGCAGGCGCATTGAAATCACCACCAGCTTGTTCGCCACCACGGCTATGTCCGAGCCCCGTTCGGTGATGCAGATGTCGTGAAAGCCGCTTGCCTCAAGCATGGCCTGCAACCGCTCCCGGGTGAAGCGATGAAAGTCAAAGGGAATATGGTGACGCCGTGCGGACCAGGGAACTGAAAGCAGTAGGGTGCCGTTCGGGCGCAGAATGCGGGAAATCTCGTTCAACAGCTCCATCGGATCTTCAGCATGTTCCAGGACCTCGATGCAGATGGCCGAATCGAAGCTCTGAGCGTCAAACGGCATTTTTCGGCCGTCGTAATACGTAACGTCCTTACGATGGCTTTCCATGCCGAAATCCGCGGCACTCGCGATGTCCAGGCCGTGATAGCTGGCGTCGTCGCCCAGCCATTCTTTCCAGGGCGATTCGCCGGCGCCCACATCGATAACCTGGCCCTTGAGCTTTGCCATGGCGGGACGGAGATGCCGAACGACGGTTTTCATCTGCAAATCGATCATGCAGCGCACTGAAAACAGCAAGGGATTGCTTGAAGGTGCTTTGATCGAGATAGGCTTGAATTGCTCCCCAGCCATCTTTTTTCTCCTGCGATACTGGACGAGTGTATGCGCAAGCCTCGCCAGGACGGAAGCGCGTGCCCAAATTAAAAAAGCGCGTCGTGGGGCATGACCCAGTGTCGATGGTTTCGAGTTCGATTTCTGCGTGGCTGACCTGACCACGTGCTCGACATCGTCAGGCTTTTTGAGATGACCCAGCAGCGTCTTTCACGTCGAGTGAAATGACTATTGCTCGAGTTCCAGGCGCTTGCTTTTACCACGAAGGCGGAGGGACATCCGAGCGGCGGGTAAGCCAGGCGTGTGGGCGTTTCTTGATCATTGGTCGAGTTGGTCGGGGTATGACGAGCCGACCATAAAGCCAATGAAATCAATAGCGTTTTGGCGCTGGCAGAGGGGCGGGTCCAGTCTTCAGTTGCCGGGCACGCTGGTTTCTTACCAGTCGTCAGCGCCAGAAATAAAAAACGCCCTATAAGGGCGCTTTTTATTTCTGGCGGAGAGGGTGGGATTCGAACCCACGGTACGCTTACACGTACGCCTGATTTCGAGTCAGGTACATTCGACCACTCTGCCACCTCTCCAAAAGCGTGTGCGTTGGTCGACGCGAGCCGGCGATTTTACGCGTTCCGCCATACGCTGACAACTGTTGTGATGCGGCTCAAAGGTCCTGCCCGGCGTGGGCGCCCGAATGCTGGGCTGCGCCGTCCAGTGCAGCGCCAAAGCGGTCCTTTCTCGGCAGATAGTGGTGCTCGGGGTCGAGCGAGAAGGCCACGTAGCGGGCCCTCCCCAGGATTTCCCCGCGGCCGGCAAAGCCCAGGAAGCGCGAGTCATAGCTGTTGTCGCGGTTGTCACCCATCAGCAGGTAGTGCCCGGCCGGCACGGTAACCGGGCCGAAATTGCTGCCGACGCTGGGGCGATAGTCCGAAAGGCGAACGATGCGGGAGGCGCTGCCCGTGCGCTCGAGCTCGTAATGCGCGGGGTCGGTGCGGTCATCGCCGATGCCGGCGACATGGATCGACGAATAGCGTGCGGCCTGTCCGTTGACGTACAGCCGGTTGCCACGTAACGCAATCTGGTCGCCGGGGACGCCAATGACGCGTTTCACCAGCCGCTCGTTGGCTTCGGTCGAATCGAGTACCACGATATCGCCGCGCGCGGGATCGGCGACCTTGTGCAACGAGATATGCGTGAACGGCAGACGGATGTCGTAGGCCGCGCGGTCGACCAGGATGCGATCGCCGATGCGGATGGTCGGCTGCATGGAGCCGGTGGGTACCACGTTCCAGTCGGCCACCGCGCTGCGGAAGACGAACATGCAGAGCATGAAGGCCAGGAAGCCTTTGTTGCGGGTCAGCAGTCCGGTGAGATAACGCATGGCGATCCCCTTGTGCGTCGGTGGCTGCAAGATGGGACCCTCAGAGGAACAGGGAGTTCAGATGACTTTCGACCTCCCTTAGCCATCATCCCGGCCTAGGCCGGGATCCATTCCTGAGTACGCGCTTGTCAGATAACGTTTGGCAAGCTGCCACGTAGAGGAGTGGATCCCGGCCTACGCCGGGATGACGAGGGTGGTGTTCTGCGGATACAAAAAAGGGGGCGGTGTCGCCACCGCCCCCTTTCATCATGAATCAATCAACCAGCCTTCTTCTTGGCCAGCCGCAACCACGTATCCACCACCGTGTCCGGATTCAAGGACACCGACTCGATGCCTTGCTCCATCAACCACTCGGCCAGGTCTGGATGATCGGACGGCCCCTGGCCGCAGATGCCGATGTACTTGCCCTTGTCGCGCGCCGTCTTGATCGCCATCGCCAGCAGCTTCTTCACCGCCGGGTCGCGTTCGTCGAACAGGTTGGCCACGATGCTCGAATCGCGGTCCAGGCCCAGGGTGAGCTGGGTCAGGTCGTTCGAGCCGATCGAGAAGCCGTCGAAGATGTCCAGGAACTCATCGGCAAGCAGGGCGTTGGACGGTACTTCGCACATCATGATGATCTTGAGTGCCGCTTCGCCGCCGACGCTCGCGCCTTGCTTGAGGCCGTTCTTTTCCAGCACTTCGATCACCTTGCGGCCTTCGCCCAGGGTGCGCACGAACGGGATCATCACCCAGACGTTGTCCAGGCCCATCACTTCGCGGACTTTCTTGACCGCCTTGCACTCCAGCCCGAACGATTCGGCAAAGCCGGAATCGACGTAACGGCTGGCGCCGCGGTAGCCGATCATCGGGTTTTCTTCATGCGGCTCGTAACGTGCGCCGCCAAGCAGGTTGGCGTATTCGTTCGACTTGAAGTCGGACAGGCGCACGATCACCGTCTTGGGAAACACCGAGGCGGCGATGGTGGCGATGCCTTCGGCCAGGCGGTCGACATAGAAGCTCACCGGGTCGGCATAGCCGGCGATGCGCTCGTCGATCTTTGCCTTGGTCGCGGCGTCCTGCTTGCCGTATTCGAGCAAGGCTTTCGGATGCACGCCGATATGGCTGGCGATGATCATTTCGAGACGCGCCAGGCCGATGCCGGCATTGGGCAGCATGCCGAAATCGAAGGCGCGCTCCGGGTTGGCGACGTTCATCATGATCTTTAGCGGGGCCTCGGGCATATCGCCCAGGTCCGCAGTGACGCGATCGAACTTCAGCAGGCCTTCGTAGATAAAGCCGGTATCGCCTTCGGCACAGGACACGGTGATGTCCTTGCCGTCAGGGATCAGCTCCAGCGCATTGCCGGTGCCGACCACCGCCGGAACGCCGAGCTCGCGCGCGATGATCGCCGCGTGACACGTGCGGCCGCCGCGATTGGTGATGATCGCCGAAGCGCGCTTCATCACCGGCTCCCAGTCGGGATCGGTCATGTCGGCAATCAGCACATCACCGGCCTGCACCTTGCTCATATCGTCAAGGTTGCGCACGACGCGTGCCTTGCCGGAGCCGATCTTCTGGCCGATGGCGCGACCTTCGGCGAGCACCTTGCCTTTCTCGTTGAGGTGGAAGCGTTCCAGCTGCGTCGCGTTTCCACGCGACTTCACGGTTTCCGGGCGGGCCTGCACGATGTACAGCTTGCCGGTGTTGCCGTCTTTGGCCCACTCGATATCCATCGGGCGGCCGTAATGCTGCTCGATCACCAGTGCCTGGCGCGAGAGTTCCTCGACGTCGGCATCGGTAATGCAGAACTTGTTGCGCAGTTCGATCGGTGTGTCTTCGGTCTTGACGCGTTCGCCCGGCGTGCTGGAATAGATCATGCGCAACTGCTTGGCGCCGAGCTGGCGACGCAGCACCGCGGGCTTGCCCAGCTTGAGCGTGGGCTTGAAGACGTAGAACTCGTCCGGATTAACCGCGCCCTGCACGACCATTTCGCCCAGGCCGTAGCTACCGGTGACGAAGACCACATCGCGGAAGCCCGACTCGGTATCGAGCGTAAACAGTACGCCCGACGCGCCCACATCCGAGCGCACCATCAACTGCACGCCAGCAGAAAGGAACACGTCTTCGTGCTTGAAGCCCTGGTGCACGCGATAAGCGATGGCGCGGTCGTTGTACAGCGAGGCAAAGACTTCCTTCACCTTGTGCAGCACATCGTCGATGCCGACCACGTTGAGAAAGGTTTCCTGCTGACCGGCAAACGAGGCGTCAGGCAGGTCTTCAGCGGTGGCCGAGGAACGCACGGCGACGGCGATATTGTCGGCGCCGGCATCCTTGCAAAGCTTGATGTAGGCGTCGCGGATGGCCTTGTCCAGCTCGGCGGGCAGGGGCGTTTCCGTCACCCATTCGCGGATTTCCTTGCCCGCGGCCACCAGCGCCTGTACATCGTCGACATCCAGGCCGGTCAGGCGCTCCTGGATACGCTTGGCCACGCCGCTCTTTTCCAGGTATTGCTGGAAGGCATCGGCGGTGGTGGCGAAACCGCCCGGCACCGAGACCCCAAGCTTGGCCAGGTTGCCGATCATTTCGCCGAGCGACGCGTTTTTGCCGCCGACCTTTCCAAGGTCGGTCATGCGCAGCGTGTCGAGCCAAAGCACCAAATCGTTCAAGGGAGTCTCCTTAAGAGCTCTAATGGGTGATGCGGTTGAGAGACCGGCTTCAAGGCAAAAACCGGTCGCAAAGAACTGGTATTGTCCGCTGCCAATGGTGCGCGGCACAAGAAGACCATTGGCTCCAGATACCAAGCCAACGCAATACCAGTCAGGTGAAAGTCAAGCAAAGACAGGTCTGCAGGCTTGCGCTATGGTTCCCCAACAACCCGCTCGAATACCCAGGACGACTCATGCAGCGAACTGTTTTTTTCATCTCCGACTCCACTGGTATTACCGCGGAGACGATCGGCAACAGTATCCTGGCGCAGTTCGAGGGTGTGCAGTTCGACAAGCACCGCCTCCCATTCATCGACGACGCACAAAAGGCGGAAGCCGCTGCGCTGCGTATCAAGACACGCTACGCGCAGACGGGTGAAAAGCCCATCGTGGTCAATACCATGGCCGATCGCTCGCTATGCGACATCGTCGCGACCAGCGGGGCCTTGATGATGGACGTTTTCGCACCATTTATCGGTCCGCTGGAGGAAGAACTGGGGGCCAAGCGCTCCGGTGCGGTGAACCGGTCGCACGGCCTGGTCGACTTCGAAAAGTATGAGGCGCGTATCAACGCGACCAACTACGCGCTGTCACATGACGACGGCATTGATGTCGACTACGGGCAGGCGGATCTGATCCTGATCGGGGTATCGCGCTCGGGCAAGACGCCGACCTGTCTGTATATGGCCTTGCATTACGGGGTCAGCGCCGCCAACTATCCCCTGACCGACGATGACCTGGACAAGCTCGAACTGCCCGCCCGGTTGCTGAAGTACAAAGACCGCCTGTTCGGGCTTACCATCGAACCGCAGCGCCTGGCGCAGATCCGCGAACAGCGACGCGCCAATAGCCGTTATGCGACGATCCAGCAATGCCGGTGGGAGCTGGAACAGGCTGAAAAGCTGATGCGGCGGGAAGGGATCCCCAGCCTCAACACCACCCACGTCTCCATTGAAGAAATCGCCAGCAAGATTTTCGACCGCTTCGGTATCGAGCGGACCATGTTCTAGTTATCGCCTGAGAGTGAAATACCGCCCATGAGTGTCGTTTTGGACAGCCGCAATGCGCTATTGCCAGGCCGCTTCGGTTTCCTGATGGGCCTCTATGCGGAAAATTATCACCGGCTGGCGCGCCTGTTCGCGCCGCACAAGCTGACGCCCGGGCGTTACGTATCGAGCGTGGACGACGGCCTGGACGTGCACCTGCACATCCAGGAATGTCATCCCTATACGCTGGAACTCGAGCTCACCTACGACTTTATCGATCAGCAGACTGGCCAACCGTCGCCGTCCGCCCAGTTGCGCATGTATACCGACGCCCATGTGGCCGAGGCCCTGCATTGCCATCCGGGACGGCATCTGTGGCAGGTATTGGGACCCTTTGCGCCCGCGCACACGGTGCTTCAGCACCGCCTGCGTATGAACGGGTTTCTCACCCGCTGGTTGGAATACCTGTCGGAGCAGGGGCATTCGATCGGCACGCTGGAACGCGTTCCCGAGCCGGAGATCCACGGCTAGCTTGTCGCGACTACCAAGGTCATTCCGGAAGGAATGACAACAAAAAACCCGCACTAGGCGGGCTTTTCGTTAATGGCGGAGCGGACGGGACTCGAACCCGCGACCTCCGGCGTGACAGGCCAGCATTCTAACCGACTGAACTACCGCTCCGTATTGCTTCCAGCTACTGTGGCTCCAACTTGGCGTCCCCACGGGGATTCGAACCCCGGTCGCCACCGTGAAAGGGTGATGTCCTAGGCCTCTAGACGATGGGGACAATTCAAGTTGGTGGAGCCAGGCGGGATCGAACCGCCGACCTCCTGCATGCCATGCAGGCGCTCTCCCAGCTGAGCTATGGCCCCAGCCGCTGGAAGCCCGAAAGAATAAAAGGGGTTCGGGATTTCGTCAAGGGTTCGTGACAAAAAAATTCTAAAAAGTTTGCGCCGATGTTGCCGGCGTGCGGATAGCGATCTCTTGCCATGACACGTGCATCGTACATGGCGTGATTGAGCATCGAAGAGCGGCTGTTAGTCTTGGCTTGTCGCTCGATGGGAATCGCAATGCACGAACTTCAGTTCATACAGGATCTCGCCACCGTCATGCTGGTCGCCGGTTTGACCACGGTGATCTTCCAACGCCTGCGTCAGCCGGTAGTGCTCGGCTACATCATCGCTGGCGTGGTCGTCGGGCCCTATACGAACTCGATCGTTTTCATCCACGACGAAAACACCATTCGCACGCTGTCCGAGCTGGGCATGATCCTGTTGTTGTTCGCGTTGGGGCTGGAGTTCAGCCTGAAGAAATTGCGCGAGGTCGGCGGTGCGGCACTGGTCGCGGCGGTGTGCGAAATCGTGTTGATGCTGTGGCTGGGTTACGAGATCGGGCGCTTCTTCGACTGGAGTTCGATCGACTCGCTGTTCCTTGGCGCGATGTTGTCGATTTCTTCGACGACGATCATTCTGAAAGCGTTGGGCGATCTGAACCTGAAGCGCGAGGGCTTCGCCCAGGTGATCTTCGGCATCCTGATCATCGAGGACGTGCTTGCCATCGTCCTGATGGCCCTGCTCACCGGCATTGCCAGCACGGGCGATCTGGCGGCGGGCGAGGCGATGGAGGCGGTCGGTCGACTAACCTTGTTCATGGCCGTGTCGCTGGTCGTTGGCCTCTTGATGGTGCCGCGCGTGGTCGACTACATCGCCCGTGTCAGCCGCGACGATGTGCTGCTTATTGCCGTACTTGGCCTGTGTTTTGGCTTCTGTCTGCTGGTATCGCAGATGGGCTACAGCGTCGCGCTGGGCGCCTTCTTGATCGGCGCGATCGTCGGCGAATCGACCAGCGTGCGTCGCATCGAGCGCATTGTCGGGCCGGTGCGCGACATGTTCAGCGCGATCTTCTTCGTGGCGATCGGCATGCTGATCGACCCGAAAGTGCTGGTGCAATACGCGTGGCCGATCACTATCGTCACGATTGCGGTGGTGCTGGGGAAGGTGATCACCTGCAGCTTCGGTGTGTTCGTTGCCGGCAAGGACGGGCGTACGTCGCTGCGCGTGGGCATGGGGCTGGCGCAGATCGGCGAATTCTCGTTCGTGATCGCGTCGCTTGGCCTGAGTCTGAAAGTGACCAGCGGTTTTCTGTATCCGATCGCGGTGGCGGTGTCGGCGATCACCACGTTTCTTACGCCTTATCTCATACGTGCCTCCGATCCTCTATCGGGCTTGCTCGCGCGTCGCCTGCCTTCAGGTCTGACCGGCGTCTTCAGTGCCTACACCGACTGGATGGGCAATATCAGTTTTTCGGGGCAGGGCGCCATCATCATGAAGATGATCCGTCGCCTGGTCTGGCACGTCATCATCAATATGATGCTGGTGGTGGCCGTGTTCCTGATCATGGCCTACCTGTATCGGCGCGGGTATTTTCATTGGGACATCTTCAACGGCAGACTGCTGGTGTCACGCACAGTGGCTTGGTCGATTGCGGCACTCCTGTCGCTGCCGATGATCGTGGCGGCGTATCGCAAAGCCAATGCGTTGGGCATGCTGCTGGCCGAGCTGAGCATCCCGGAGCGGGTGGGCGGGCAGCACAATGTGAAGATTCGTGCCGTACTGGCACGCCTGGTGCCTCTGGCTGCGATGGCCGTGCTGGCCCTGCTTGTGGCCGCGCTCGCTTCGACCATCCTGCCTCCGCGCGAGGTGGCGCTGGTGCTGGTGTTGATCGGGCTGGTGCTGACCTGGCTACTATGGCGGGTCCTGGTGCAGGTGCACGCTCGCCTGCAGGCGGCCTTGCGCGACACTTTGGACAAGACCGAGCCGTCAGATCACCGTCATCTATAGAAAAAATCGTAAAAACAGACGATTTTGATCTGCGTCACGAACCTTTGCGCATATGAACGGTCAACGCCTTTGCTCGTTGCTAAGACGGGAAAGGCACCGCACAATGGGCGTTGCGCCTCCATCGGGGAGGCCCGTCCGGTTCGTGCCGGCACATCCAATCACGAGGGAGTTCCAAATGAAGCATTTTCTGCGTCCCACGCTGACGGCGGCCGCTCTGGCCGTTGCGCTGGGTATGACCGCCGGGGTCCACGCTCAGGCCGCCAAGTCGGGCGCAGCGGGCACGGTCGACAAGACCAAGGCCAGCTATGTGGTCGGTTGGGATCTGGCCAGCTCGTTGCCGCCGCTCGTGCGCGACGAAGTTGATCCGGCGACCGTCGCCCGCGCTGTCCAGTCCGCGTTGTCGGGCCAGAAGCCGACCATGTCGGAAGCTGAGTACAAGGCGACCAAGGAAGCCTTCGTGACCCAGCTGCAGGCCAAGGCCAAGGCCGAGTACACCCAGGTGGCCGCCAAGAACAAGACCGAAGGCGACGCCTTCATCGCCAAGAACAAGTCCGCCGCTGGCGTGAAGACCACGGCTTCTGGCCTGCAGTACCAGGTCATCAGCCAGGGTTCGGGTGCACGCCCGGGTCCGAACGACACCGTGCAGGTCAACTACGTCGGCACCTTCGTCAATGGCGAAGCGTTTGACGATTCGTCCAAGCACGAAGGTGGTGGCCCGGCCTCGATCCCGCTCGCTGGCGTGATCCCGGGTTTCCGTGAAGGCCTGCAGCTGATGCAGACCGGCGGTCACTACAAGTTCTTCATCCCGTCGAGCCTGGCCTACGGCGCACAGCCGCAGAACGGCTTCCCGCCGAACGCGACCATCATCTTCGACGTGACCCTCGTCAAGACCGGTCCGACCCCGGCTGGCGGCGGCGACGGCGCGGGCAAGTAAGCCCACGGCGTTACCAAGCACCATCCGACGGGGCGCGAAGCGATTCGCGCCCCGTTGTTTTTTGTGAATTAGCCAGCAGCGGCCTGCTAAAATCGGTCGTCTTGAGATTTCGGGAATCCCCGCGACGATGAAAGTCACCATTTTCGGCACCGGTTACGTAGGTCTGGTCACTGGCGCCTGTCTGGCTGAAATGGGCAATCACGTGGTCTGCGTCGATATCGACGCGGGCAAGGTGGAGCGCCTGAAGCGCGGCGAGATTCCCATCTACGAGCCGGGCCTGGAGCCCATCGTCAAGCGCAACCACGCCAGCGGGCAACTGGATTTCACCACCGATCCGCAACCGGCGATCGAGCACGGTCAGGTGATTTTTATCGCCGTTGGCACGCCGCCGGACGAAGACGGCAGCGCCGATCTGAAATACGTACTCAGCGTGGCCAGGACCATCGGCCAGCATCTGGATCGTTACGCCGTCGTGGTCAATAAATCCACCGTGCCGGTCGGTACTGCCGACCGCGTACGCCATGCGGTGGCCGGCGAGTTGAACGCGCGTGGTGCCGCTGTCGAGTTCGACGTCGTGTCGAACCCCGAATTTCTCAAAGAGGGCGACGCGGTCGAAGATTGCCTGCGCCCCGACCGCATCATCATCGGCAGCTCCAGCGAACGCGCGATCAATGTATTGCGCAAGCTGTATGCGCCGTTCAATCGCAATCACGAGCGCACCGTCGTCATGGACGAGCGCTCGGCCGAACTGACCAAGTACGCCGCCAATGCGATGCTGGCGACCAAGATCAGCTTCATGAACGAGATCGCCAATATCGCCGAGCGCGTAGGCGCCGACGTGGAGCTGGTTCGCCAGGGTATCGGCTCGGATCCGCGTATCGGTTATCACTTTATCTATCCGGGTGCGGGCTACGGTGGCTCGTGCTTCCCGAAAGACGTGCAGGCGCTCGAGCGTACGGCACGCGGCGTCGGTTACGATGCGCGTTTGCTCGCTGCCGTCGAATCGGTCAATCACGACCAGAAGCTCAAGCTGTTCGAGCTGATCAGTCAGCACTTCGATGGCCAGCTCGCCGGTAAGACCGTTGCGCTATGGGGTCTGGCGTTCAAGCCGAATACCGACGATATGCGCGAGGCGTCGAGCCGTCGCTTGATGGAAGCGTTGTGGGAGGCGGGCGCCAAGGTGCAGGCCTTCGATCCGGAGGCGCGCGAGGAGACGCATCGCGTTTACGGCGATCGCGACGACCTGAAGCTTTGCGATAACGCGTATCAGGCCTTGAACGGCGCCGACGTGCTGGCCATCGTCACCGAATGGAAAGCCTTCCGGAGCCCCGATTTCGCGCGCATTCGCGCCAGCCTGAGCAGCCCGGCGATTTTCGACGGCCGTAATCTGTACGATCCCAAGCAGGTCGAAGAAGCCGGCCTGGCGTACTACGGTATCGGCCGTGGCCGAAGCTTGAGGGCTTGAAACTTGTCCGATCTCACGCTCGAGCAACGTCTGACCGAGTTGGAGGTGAAACTCACCTTCATCGACGACACGGTCAACGCCCTGGCAGCCGCCGATGCGGATCAGTCACAGCGTATTGCCGCGTTGGAGCGCATCATCCGCGATCTGCGTAGCGAGCTATCGACGATGCGCCTGTCGCAGGGGCACGATCCGCAAAGCGAACCGCCGCCCCCGCATTACTAAGTTTTCCTTTTCTTCCTGAGCGTTCTACGAGTTCAAGATCATGGCCGAATCCCTGCGCGATCAGCTGCTCAAAAGCGGCATCGTCAAACAGGTGCGCGAAGAGAAGCGCGCTTCGTCTCCGCCCGCCGGCAAGCCGCAAGGCAAGCCGCCGCATCAGGGCAAGCCCGCGCATCGTGGGCACGGTAAACCGCAGCAGCAAAACGCTCCGCGCAAGGATGGCGAGATCGATCTGGCCAAGGCGTATGCCGTGCGCGCGCAAACCGAAGCGGTCGAGCGCAAGCGTGCCGAACAGGAGGCCGCCGAGCAGGCGCGCCTGAAGCGCGAGCGCAAGCAGAAAATCGAAAAACTGATGCAGGACCAATCGTTGAACAAGGCCGACGCCGATCAGGCTCGCCATTTCGAATACGGCGGCAAAATCCGGCGTGTCTACCTCGATGCCGCACAACTTGTCGCGATCAACACGGGCGAACTCGGCGTGGTGCAGCAGAACGGTCGCTATTTTGTCGTGACGCGCGCGATCGCCGAGCAAGTGCGCGACATCGATGCGCATATGGTCGCCTTGCTGATCGACCCCAGTGCTGGCGGTGTCGGTGAAGATGGCGTGCCGGATGATTTGATGTGGTGAGGTGGTAGGGCGGATTTGCAGTGAGGAGTTGATAGGAGTGAGTGGTAAGTAAGAGCGCGCTCCCACATGCCTTACTCATTTCTACCTGTTCGTCATTCCGGCGCAGGCCGGAATCCATTCCTCAGCACATTCGCTTGCGAAATGTCGTCTGACGAGCGAACACTGAGCGAATGGATTCCGGCCTGTGCCGGAATGACGTAATAGGAGAGTTCGCGACAAGCATCAAAGATGCCGGGGCGCCGAAATGTGAGGAGGCCATGGGAGCCTCCTCAAAACCCAACGTCAAACATCCTCAAACTCAAACCCCGTCTTGGCCAACGCTGGATGCTCCCACCCACCCTTCGGTGCAAAGCGCTCGCCATAACGCTGCGCCAAGCGCTCGAGCTTCCCGCGCACAACACCAACACCTTCACTGCGCAGATATTGAATTGGACCACCCCGGAACGGCGCAAACCCCGTACCGAAGATCACGCCCGCATCGAGCAGGTCGGCATCATCGACCACGCCATCGCCCAGGCAGGCAACGGCTTCGTTGACCATCGGCAGAATCATGCGGTCCTGCAGATCGGCTGGCACAACGTAATCAGGGTCGACTTCCGGTTTCTGCGGCTTGCCTTCGTGCCAGGTATAAAGCCCCTGGCCGTCCTTCTTGCCGCGTTTGCCGGCCTCAAGCTTGTCTTCCAGGCCCGCTGGTAATTCGAGCCCGAGGAAAGGTGCCAGTTCCTTGCCGACCGAGGCGCACACGTCCAGGCCGACGGTGTCGGCCAGTTCGATCGGGCCCATCGGCATGCCGAACTTCTTCGCTTCCTTGTCCAGCACCGGGCCAGGGATGCCTTCGTTGTACAGGCGCATGGCTTCGAGCAGATACGGCATCAGGATGCGGTTGACCAGAAAGCCGGGCGTGCCTTTCACCGCGATCGGCAGCTTGCCGATCGCTTTGCAAAAGGCGAGTGCGCGCTTTTCAAACGCTGGGTCGAGGCGGTCATGGCGCACCACTTCCACCAGCGGCATCTGCGCGACCGGATTGAAGAAGTGCAAGCCGAGGAAGTGCTCGGGCTTTTGCAGACCCTTGCTGAGTTCGGCAAGCGGGATGCTCGAGGTATTGCTGGCCAGGATTTCGTCGGCCTGGAATTGCGGTTCGATCGTCGCGTAGAGCGCTTCCTTGGCTTGCGCGTTTTCGAAGATGGCCTCGATGGCAAGGTCCGCTTCCTTGATGCCGTTGCCTTCGACATCGGCACGCAGACGGGCGATCGTGGACTGTACCTTGTCCGGATTCTTGAGCTTCTTCTCGTACAGCTCGCGCGCACGATCCAGCGCTGGCTGGATGAACTTCATTTCACGGTCCTGCAACGTGACGTTGAAGCCTTTGAAGGCGGCCCAGGCAGCGATATCTCCGCCCATGACGCCCGCGCCGACGACGTGCACATGCTCGATGCCGTGCTCGATGCCGCTGCCTTGCGATTTCAAACGCTCTTGCAGAAAGAACACGCGGATCAGGTTTTGCGCCGTCGGCGTCTGCGCCAGCTTGGCGACCGATTTGGCCTCCAGTTTCAGACGCTGGTTGATGCTGCTGCCGCCGCGACGCCATACGTCAATGGTGGCGAACGGCGCCGGATAGTGTTCCTTGCGTACCTTGGCGGCGGTCTGCTTGAGCACCATGGGCGCGAGTACCTGACGCACCGGCCAGATATTGGTCGCCCAGGCCTTGGCTCGCAGTGCGAAAGGACGAGCGTGCGGGCGGCGCAGCAGGCTGCGCGCTTCGGCCAATAGCTCGGCGGGAGGGGCCAGCCGGTCGACCAGGCCCAGGGCGAGGGCGCGCTTGGCCGACAGGGCACGGCCCGTCAGCATGATCGGCAGCGCTTCGGTCGCACCGATCAACCGCGGCAGGCGAGCGGTGCCGCCCCAACCGGGATGGATGCCCAGCATCACTTCGGGCAGGCCGATCCGGGTCTTCTCATCGTCGGCCGCCACACGCTGGCGGCAAGCCAGGATCAGCTCGGTGCCACCGCCCATGCAGGCGCCGTGGATGGCCGCGACGGTCGGGCAGGGCAGGCGCGCCAGGGCTTCATAGACGCGCTGGCCGTTCTCGATGTTTTCCAGCACGCTGCCATGCTGGGCGTACTTCACGAATTCCTTGATGTCGGCACCCACCGCAAAGCCAAAGGGCTTGGCCGAATGGATCAGCACGCCGGCAGGCTTTTCGATCGCCAGGCGTTCGACGATCTGACCCAGCTCGTCGAGCACGTCACGCGAGATCGCGTTGACATGGGCGTCGGCCCGGTCGAGGGAGAGGGTGACGATGCCGCTGTCGTCCAGGCTCGTCTTCCAATGGTTGAAGCGCAATCCTTCGAACATGGTGATAGGGGACGTGGCTTAGAAGCTGCTCACCATACCTTCCCGTAGCGATGATTGCGAGACGAGGGCGGGCACCGGAAACGGTTCTTTACCCGGGCCCGGGAGGCCGGGGCGAATCCGCGTTGTGCGCTACCGCATGAATCGGTTCGCAAAATGCCGCCAATCGATAGGAATGCGGCTTTAGCTATTGTGCTCGCTCCTGGAGTGCGCAATTTTACGCATCGAATGAATACTTCCTTGGCCACCCCCGCCGCACCCGTCGGCGCAGATATTTTCGAGCGCATCCTCGCTGCGTCCGGAGGGCTGCTTGCGCTCGATGGCGGGGATACCGATGCGTTGATCGACCAGTTCCGGGCCTTGGTGCGCCATTCCGGGCAGTCGGTTTATCTGTGGCTGCCCGAGACGGGGCTGGACAATCTTCGCGAAGCCCACGCTCGCGTGCCCGGTAGTCAGCGACTGGGGCAGGCGTTGCGCTTTGTACAGCAGAGCATCCATTTTGGCGTCTATCTGTTTCGGGGCATCCCCACGCCCCTGGCAGCCTCCGAACTGAGTCTGCTACGCCAGCTTGCCCGTAGCCAGACCGAACAGGTGCGTCGCGTCGTGTTGCTCGACGCGCCGAACGGGTTGCTCAATACCCTTGCCGACGTGCTGGTGCGCGTCGATTGCGCAGCCAAGCCGGAAGTCCGTCCGCGTCTGCGCGACGGGCGCTGGCTGCTTTAACGACACAACCTTATGGACAAGGCTGCCACCGGTGTTCTGATCATAGCCGCCCAGCGGGAGCTGCGTCGGGAGCTGTTCGATCTGTTCGACCACGAAGAACTGCATCCGGTGGTCTATTCGGCGCGCGATCTCACCCATGCCCGTCAGTTGCTGCAGGAACAGCCCAAGCTCGATCTGGCCGTGCTGGTTTGCGACGGCGACGCGCGGCACACGCGCCAGAACGTCGAAACGCTACGCCAATGGCCATCGTGCACGGCAACGCCGCTGCTGCTGATACTGACCGAAAGCTCGGGGTTGAAGCCCAGCGAGCTGCCTGCCGAAGTGGCCGACTGGCTTTACGCGTCGCAGATCGCCAACGAGCTGATCGGCCGCTGGCGGCGTCTTGCGCACCTGTCCGCACCGGTCGTGGCGCTGCCGACGGCGGCCGCGTCACCGGGCGATCGCGGCGACTATCGCTTTGCGTTCGACGAGGCCGATACCGAGTGGGTGGTAGTCGACCCGGTGCGCGAACGGATCATCGAGTCGAGCGTCGCCATGATTCGCCATAGCGGCTTGTCGTTGGCGCGGCTGTCCCGGCTGCCGATCGCCGAGCTGTTCCAGTTCGAACAGGCCGACCTCCACAAGCTGATCGGCGAAGGCTCCCGCCAATGGCATCGTTGCAAGCGTCTTTCGGCGAGCGGCAGCGACAGCGGCCAGGCCAATGCACGCAAGGTCAGGCACCAGGGGCGGGATGCGGTAGCGTTCTCGTTTCGCAGCGATCGCCCTGCCGCACGCGCGGAACCCGCATTGGATCTGCTCACGCGTCTGTTCAATTCGGGCGGCGGCGACGATGGCGTCGAAGCGGCCGCCAAACTGCTTTACGACGCTCTGGACCTGGATTACTTCGCATTATGGTCGGCGCGGCCGGAAGAAAGCAGCGCACCTACCCAGCTGTTGCAGCTATGGCGTGGCGAAAACCAGACCTGGCCCAGCCCTGGCCTGCAAAGCTCGCTGCGTCTGGTACTCAATGGCCAACCGATGCTGCATCAGGGCGATGCGCGCCGTCTGGCCGCGGTCGATCCGTTGCTCGAACAGCTCGCTCTTAATGGTTTTGCCGGTCTGCCCTTGCTCGACGAGCGGCGCAATGTGCTTGGTGCATTGCTCGTGGGCACGCATCATCCGTTCGGCAATATGGATATTCTCGGGCCGACCTTGCGCGTGGCTGCAACGCGTTTCGCGCATGCGCTGGAACTCAAGCGCACGCGAGAGCAGGGACGTGCCGAAGGCCTGCTCGATGCGCTGACAGGCTTGCCCAACCGGCTGCTGTTCAACGATCGCCTGGACATGATCATTCGCGAGGCGACCCGGACAGGCGAGTGCTTCGCCTTGCTATTCGTCGATCTGGATCGTTTCAAGACCATCAATGACACGCTCGGCCATGCCGTGGGCGATCAGGTGCTGATCACCGCGACCCAGCGCCTGCGGACCAGCGTGCGCGCGTCCGACACCGTGGCCCGTTACGCCGGTGATGAATTTGTGGTGGTGCTCCGGCACATCGTCAAGAACGAAGACGTGTTGCGTATCGCCGAGAAGATCGTGCAGGTCATGCAGGCGCCGCTGCGGATCGACGACGGCACCGAGTTACAGGTCACCACCTCCATCGGTGTCAGCTTCTATCCCGACGACGCCGACGACGCGGAAACCTTGCTCAAGCACGCCGATGAGGCGATGTACGCGGCCAAGAGCCTGGGTCGCAATAATTTCCAGATCTACGAAGTCAGCGCCGAACAGGCGCAGCAGCAGAATCTCGCGCTGAAATCGCGCCTGCGCCATGCCGAGAGCAACGGCGAGCTGCGCGTCTTCTTCCAGCCGCAGGTCGATGCCAAGACCGAGGACATCGTCGGCATGGAGGCGCTGGTCCGCTGGGAGCATCCGGAGCTGGGCTACATCGGCCCCGGTTTCTTCATCCCGCTGGCCGAGGAAACCGGGCTGATCATTTCGATCGGCGAGTGGGTGCTGCGCGCGGCCTGCCGGCTGGCTCAGGAGTGGGAGCGGAAATTCGGCTTGCGGCTACGCCTGGGCGTGAACCTGTCCGCCGTGCAGTTGATGCAACCCAACTTTCTCGATGTGGTCTCCTCGGTCTTGCAGGAAACCGGGCTCGATCCCGGCCTGCTGGAAATGGAGATCACTGAGAGCATCAGCATCAAGGCCGCGCCGAATCTGATGGAAAATCTGCACGGGTTGCACAAGCTCGGCTGCCGCATCGCGATCGACGATTTCGGTACGGGTGCGGCCTCGCTGGACTATCTACGCAAGTTGCCGGCGGACCGGATCAAGATCGACCAGAGCTTCGTGCGCAATATCGGCGTCGATCCGGACGACGAAGCAATCGTGCGTACCACCATCGAGATGGCTCACCGCCTCAAGCGTGGCGTCGTGGCCGAGGGGGTGGAGATCGAACAGCATCTGCAGTTCCTGCGCAACAACCACTGCGACGAATTGCAGGGCTATCTGTTCTGCCGCCCGCTGCCGGTGCCCACCTTTGAGAAACTGCTGTCCGAGCGCCAGCGTCTGATCGCCACCGCCGGCGATTGACTTGCCAGCCGCCTTAACGGCCCCATATCGATAATCTTAGGGGCTCGTACCGGTGCCATGCCGGGCGAGCGGGAAGCTGTCATAGGATGGGGCCGCATGATGAACGCCTTCGTGCTGAACTTAACCTCTGGATGCTTGTCTGATTTCATCGTTCTCATCCGGCGCACTTTATGCTTGTAACAGCGGTAACGAAGGAGACGGCCCGGATGGGCGAAAACGAACTGGATCGCGCGCTGGTCGAGCGAGTCCAAAGTGGGGACAAGCGGGCGTTTGACCTGTTGGTACGCAAGTACCAGCACAAGGTGATCGGCCTGATTTCGCGCTATGTGAACAACTATGCCGAGTGCGAGGACGTCGCTCAGGAGGCCTTTGTGCGCGCCTGGCGTGCCATCGGCTCGTTCCGCGGCGAGAGCGCGTTCTACACCTGGATGTACAAGATCGCGGTCAATACCGCCAAAAACCATCTGGTGGCGATGGGACGGCGTCCGCCGACCGACGATATCGCCGTCGAAGACGCCGTTTTCGTGCCCGGTGCCGACCGCATGCAGGAAAGCGCCACCCCCGAACGTGAATTAATGCGGCAGGAAATTGAACAAACCGTGTTTTCGACGGTCCAAGCCCTGCCAGAAGAACTGCGTACCGCCATTACCCTACGGGAAGTGGAGGGGCTCAGTTACGAAGAGATTGCCGAAGCCATGGATTGTCCGATAGGCACGGTGCGTTCGCGGATTTTCCGCGCTCGCGAGGCGATCGATGAAAAGCTGCGGCCGCTGCTGTCGGACCGCGAGGATCGTAAAAATGACTGAAGTCAATCGCGAAAACCTTTCTGCCGGAATGGACGGCCAGCTCTCCAAAGAGGAGCTGCGCTTTCTGCTGCGCCGGTTCGAATCCGATGCCTCGCTGTCCCAGGCCTGGGCGCGCTATCACCTCGCCCGCGATGGGCTGCGGCGCGAGCTGCCATCGGTAGCCTCCGAGGGCTTTGCCGCCCGGGTGATGCTGGCGATCGACCAGGACACAATGATTACGGTGGCCCCGCAAGGCCGTCGACGCTGGCTGCACTGGTCGGCTGGCGGCGCAATTGCCGCAAGCGTGGCCATCGCCGCGCTGCTGGTGACACAGCCGGCAGGTCAGGAAGGTAGCGATCGCGGCTCGCCGCTGGTGGCCGCCAACAACGGCGCAACCGTTTCGCCGGTGACGCAGGCGGTACCGACACACAACAATGCCGCTCCCGCGCAGGCGCCGGCTTGGCTCAATAGCTATGCCTCCCTTCCCTCGCAGCTGAGCGAACGGGCATCGGCCACGATCGATGCCAACGAAGGCCCGCTGTTCTACTCGCAGAGCGACAAGCTGTCGCCCTATCAGGTCCGCGGCTACCGCGTGGTCAACCATGGCAACGGCAGCTACCTGCTGATCAGTCCGGATCAGGCGGTGCCTCAGCAGTCCGTGCCGCAGGCCCGCGCCGTCGGTCAATGACGGCGGGGCGTCAGCCGCCACCCAGTAAGGCCACAAGGCCACGCGTTCGTCGTGGCCTTGTCTTGCAAGCTCCCTATCTTTTGTTGCCTCTAACGGTCCATGCCATGGGCTGCCTAGAGGCGTGTCTGAAAACAGGAGGAACATCAGCATGAGTGGATTTATCTTGCGCACGGCGGCTTGCTGCGCCCTGGTCGGGCTGGCATCCATCGGCAGTGTGCAGGCGCAAAATGCCCCTGCGACAACAGGCAGCCTGCCGGATTTCACCGGCATCGTGCAGCAGAACGCGTCGGCCGTCGTGCATGTCGAGGCTAAATACAGCGGTAAGCGCGCTAACAAAACCGTGCGTCGGGGGCAGCAACAGGGGCCCGATTCCGACAGTCCCGATGGCGACGATCCGAACGATATCCTGCGCCGCTTCTTCGGCATGCCGATGATGCCTTCGCCCGAAGAGCAGGCGCGCACGTCGCTGGGTTCGGGCTTCATCATCTCGCACGATGGCTACATCATTACCAATACGCACGTAGTGGACGACGCGGACACCGTCAGCGTGCGCCTGCAGGATCGCCGCACGTTGACCGCCAAGGTCGTCGGCAGCGATCCGCAATACGACATCGCGCTATTGAAGGTCGATGCCGGCGGTAGCCTGCCGGCGGTGAGCATCGGTGATTCACGCGCGTTGAAGCCGGGGCAATGGGTGCTGGCGATCGGTTCGCCGTTCGGCTTCGACTACACCGTGACCCAAGGCATCGTCAGTGCGATCGGCCGCAACCTTGGTGGCCAGGACCAGCCGTATACCTCGTTCATCCAGACCGACGTGCCGATCAATCGGGGCAATTCCGGCGGTCCGCTGTTCAATCTGCAAGGCCAGGTGGTCGGCGTGAACTCGCAGATCTACTCCAATACCGGCGGTTATCTTGGCGTGGCGTTCTCGATCCCGATCGACGTGGCGATGAGCGCGGTCAAGCAGATCAAGGAACATGGTTATGTATCACGCGGCATGCTGGGCGTGACCGTGCAGCCGTTGACCGACGAGATGGTCAAGGCACTCAAGCTACCTGATGCCAATGGCGCCATGGTTGCCGATGTGAGCAAGGACAGCGGGGCCGAGAAGGCCGGCATCCATCCGGGTGATGTCGTGCTGGCATTCAACGGCCAACGCGTCAATCAGGCCTCGGACCTGCCGCCTTTGGTCGGCATGACGCCGCCTGGCACCAAGGCGACCCTGCAGATTCTGCGCAACGGCAAGAAAGAGGATGTCCCGGTTGCGGTTGGCGAACTGCCGCGCGACAAGAACGCCGCCTTGGCGAGCAAGGGCGGTAGCGAGCAGCCCGGTGCGCGTGCCGGTTCGTCCCTTTTGGGGCTGACCGTGCAGGAGATCGACAGCGCCACCCGTAAGCAGCTGGGCCTGAAGGCCGGCGAGGGCGTGGTCGTGGCCAATGTCACTGGGCGCGTGGCTGCCCAGGCCGGTTTGCGCCAGGGTGACGTGATCCTGCGGGTCAATCAGACTCCGGTTACCAGTGCCGCCTCGTTCCGTGAGGCCACCAAGGACGTGAAGGCAGGTGGCACTGTGTTGTTGCTGGTGCGCCGTGACGATCGCAGTTCGTTTATCGGGCTGACGGTGCCGGGCGACAAGGACGGCGAGTAAGGGCGGTAGGCCCGCTTCGCATCGTCCCGAGCTTCCCCCTCACCCCAACCCGCTCCCCCGGCAAAGCCAGGGGAGCGGGTTGGGGTGAGGGGGGCTTTAAGTACTGAGGCTCAACCTCGCTGACTACGCATTCATACAGCGGCGACCGGCAACCCGGCCCCCACCCGTTCCATGCGATAATGCCCAGTTCGTGCCGCCATCGGGGGGGCGCGCTGCCGGCGTACTGCGTTCGGTGGAACACCGTATACAGCGTAGTCCATGGATCTGATCCGCAATTTTTCCATCATCGCCCATATCGATCACGGCAAGTCCACGCTGGCGGATCGCATCATCCAAATCTGCGGCGGTCTGACCGAACGCGAGATGGAGGCGCAGGTACTCGACAATAATCCGATCGAGCGCGAGCGCGGCATTACCATCAAGGCGCAGTCCGTGTCGTTGCCGTACAAGGCGCGCGACGGCAAGACCTACCAGCTCAACTTTATCGACACGCCCGGGCACGTCGACTTCTCCTACGAGGTCAGCCGCTCGCTGGCTGCGTGCGAAGGCGCGCTGCTGGTGGTGGATGCGGCGCAGGGCGTCGAGGCCCAGTCCGTCGCCAACTGCTACACCGCGGTGGAGCAGGGCCTGGAAGTGGTGCCGGTGCTCAACAAGATCGACCTGCCGACCGCCGACATCGAAAAGGTGAAGGGCGAGATCGAGGCGGTGATCGGCGTGGATGCCACCGATGCGGTGGCGGTCAGCGCCAAGACGGGCCTCAACGTGGTCGAGGTGCTCGAAGCGATCATCGCGCGCATTCCGCCGCCCAAGCCCGGCGACACCGATCGCCTGCAGGCCTTGATCATCGACTCCTGGTTCGACAATTACCTCGGCGTCGTGTCGCTGGTGCGTGTGATGCAGGGCGAGATCAAGCCGGGCGACAAGCTGCTGGTGATGTCCACCGGCCGTGCGCACGAAGTCAGCGAAGTGGGCGTGTTTACCCCCAAGCGCAAGAAGCTCGACAAGCTCGGTGCGGGCGAGGTGGGCTGGATCAACGCCTCGATCAAGGACGTGCACGGCGCGCCGGTCGGTGACACGCTGACCCTTGCGTCCAAGCCGGCGGCCAAGCCGCTGCCGGGCTTCCAGCAGATGCAGCCGCGCGTGTTCGCCGGCCTGTTCCCGGTCTCGGCCGACGACTATCCGGCGCTGCGCGAAGCGCTGGACAAGCTGCGCCTGAACGATGCCGCGCTGTTTTTCGAACCGGAAAGCTCCGAGGCGATGGGCTTCGGCTTCCGTTGCGGCTTCCTCGGCATGCTGCACATGGAAATCGTGCAGGAGCGCCTGGAGCGCGAATACGATCTGGACCTGATTACCACCGCACCGACGGTGGTCTACGAGGTCCTGAAAACCGACGGTTCGATCCTGCTGCTGGACAACCCGGCCAAGCTTCCGCCTTCGCAGGAAGTGACCGAGATTCGCGAGCCGATCATCGTCGCCAGCATCCTCACGCCGCCCGACTACATCGGCAACATCATCACGCTATGCGAAGAAAAGCGCGGCGTGCAGCGCTCGATCCAGTACCTGGCCACCCAGGTGCAGATCACCTATGAGCTACCGCTCGCCGAAGTGGTGCTGGATTTCTTCGATCGTCTGAAATCGGTGTCGCGCGGCTATGCCTCGATGGACTACCACTTCGAGCGTTTCGATGCCGGCCCGTTCGTGCGTACCGACGTGTTGATCAACGGCGATCGCGTCGATGCGTTGAGTCTTATCGTGCATCGCAGTCACGCCGACCGTCGCGGTCGCGACCTGGTCGAGCGCATGAAGGACCTGATCCCGCGTCAGCAGTTCGACGTGGCGATCCAGGCGGCGATCGGCGCGCAGGTGATTGCGCGTTCCACCGTGAAAGCCTTGCGCAAGAACGTTCTGGCCAAGTGCTATGGCGGTGACGTCAGTCGTAAGAAAAAGCTGTTGGAAAAGCAGAAAGAAGGCAAGAAGCGCATGAAACAGGTCGGTCGCGTGGAAATTCCACAGGAAGCCTTCCTTGCGGTGCTGAAGGTCGACAAATAAGCGGTAAACGGTAAACGGCAAATGGTCAACGGAGTCGACGCTTCTCTTGGCCACGGACCATTTACTATTGACCGCTCTACCAGGAGCTGTGCATGGATTTTGATTTTTCGGCGATATTGCTTGGCCTGACCGTTGCGTTCGGCGTGATCTGGCTGATCGATCGCCTGTTCTTCTACAAGGCGCGTAAGGCCAAGGCCGAAGCGGACGGTGCCACGGAAGTGCGCGAGCCGGTGCTGGTCGATTGGTCGCGTTCGCTGTTCCCGGTGGTGCTGGTGGTGCTGGTACTGCGCTCCTTCGTTGCCGAGCCGTTTCGCATTCCGTCCGGTTCGATGATGCCGACGCTGGATGTCGGCGACTTCATCCTGGTCAACAAGTTTTCCTATGGCCTGCGCATGCCGGCCTTCAACAACAAGTTTTTTGCCACCGGCGAACCCAAGCGCGGCGACGTGGTGGTGTTCCGCTTCCCGGGCTATCTGTGCCAGGACGGTGAAAAGATGGTGCGCAGCGGCGACATCACCTGCGCCAATCCGCATGCGCCGGTGGAAAGCCAGAACTGGATCAAGCGCGTGATCGGCTTGCCGGGCGACCGCATCGAGGTGCATGGCGATACGTTGCTGATCAACGACCAGCCTGTCGCGGCCGACCTGATCGGTCCGTACGCGGGCGACCCCAAGCAGCAGGAGTCGCGCCTGATGCTGGAAATGGGCGCCACGGTATGGAACGAGCACCTGGGCAATGTCACGCACAAGATCGCCCGCATGCCGGCCTACAACACCCCGCCGTCGATTCCCAACGACAAGGTGCCGTCCGAGGTGCCGCAGGGCTGCTACCTGGTGATGGGCGACAACCGGTACAACAGCACCGACAGCCGCTGGTGGGGCTGCATGCCGGAGCAGAACCTGGCTGGCAAGGCGTTTCTGGTCTGGCTGAATTTCGGCGACTTCAAGCGCGTAGGCACCCTCATTCATTGAGATTCAGGTACACCTGCGTAACGGAGTAGCCCTCGGGCTGCTCCAAACGCGATCCAGGGCACGTGACCTGCAGCCCGACTGCGGGCAGAATCGCACTCGCAAAGCCAAGGTGATCGGTATTTCCGTCACCTTGTGAGGCTGGCATAAAACGCACACGGGGTACGGCCGCCAACGCGGCGTAGCGAGGGGATTATGAAAAAGCAGTCGGGCATCACCCTGATCGGGTTTCTTGTCGTATTGATCGTGGTCGGTTTCTTCGGTTTCATGGCAATGAAGCTGATACCGTCCTATACGGAGTACATGGGCGTCTCCAAGGCGATGAACCAGGTCGCCAGTGCGGGCGTGGAAGGCAAGTCGCTGGATGAAGTACGCCGTGACCTGATCTTCAAGATGGGCTTCCAGTACGTGGACGACGCCACCGTCGGTCCCAAGGACATCACCCTTCAGCGCAGCGGCAATGCCGCCCAGCTCAAGGTGGCCTACGACAAGCGCATCCCGTTTCTTTACAACATCGACTTCCTGCTGCACTTTGAAAAAAGCGTAACCTTGCAGGGCAATGTCGGCGAATAACCGAGTTTTCGAGTTTTGACCAAACTGTCCTACCGCTTCCGTGATCCGGCCCTGGCCGACCTGGCGCTGACGCATCGCAGCGTCGGCAAGCCGAACAACGAGCGGATGGAGTTTCTCGGCGATGCCCTGCTTGGCGTCATGGTCGCCGAGTTGCTTTACGACGCGCACCCGAATGCCAGCGAAGGCGAGCTGTCGCGGTTGCGCGCCCAACTGGTCAACGGCCAGGCACTGGCGGTCATCGCCCGCGAGCTGGAGCTGGGCGATGGTCTGAAGCTCGGCCCAGGCGAACTGAAAAGCGGCGGTTTCCGGCGCGATTCGATCCTGGCCGATGCCTTCGAGGCCTTGTTGGCGGCGGTCTATCTCGATGGCGGCTTCGAAGCCTGCCGCGAGGTGGTCCGCAGCCTGTTCAAGGACCGGGTCGCGGCGATCCCGCGCTCCTCCAAGGACGCCAAGACCCGCCTGCAGGAATGGCTGCAGGCGCGTGGCTTGCCCCTGCCGCTGTACGAGCTCAAAGACGCTCGCGGCGAGGATCACGCCAAGACCTTCGACGTCTCCTGTGCGATCACCGAGCCGCAGATCATCCACGCCGACGGCCATGGCGGCAGTCGCCGGGCGGCCGAGCAGGACGCGGCCGAGACGGTACTGCGCCGCCTGCTAGAATCCTAGGTCGCCTGATTCCGGCGCTCCGGCGCACATTGACTTACACTTCTTTCCCACCTCTAGCGGGGGCGCCCGGCCTTGGGCCCACATCCCGCCGACTTACCGAACAGGCTCCAAGCCATGAATGATAACGACGATAGTTTTGAAGACGTCGGCGCGCCCGAGCTGCCGCACGAGGATTTCCGCTGCGGCCTGGTCGCCCTGGCCGGCCGGCCCAATGTCGGCAAATCCACGCTGCTCAACGCCCTGATCGGCTTCCGGCTGTCGATCGTCAGCCCGCGTCCGCAGACCACCCGCCACCGGATTCTCGGCATCGCGACCAGCGAAGCCGGGCAGATCCTCTATGTCGATACGCCCGGCCTGCATCGCGGCGCCAAGCGCGCGATGAATCGCAGCCTGAATCGCGCCGCGCGCTCGGCCATCAGCGAAGTCGAAGTGATCGTGCAGGTGATCGAGGCCGGCCGCTGGACCGACGAGGACGAAACCCTCTACGACGCCCTGGTCGAGCAGAAAGTGCCGCGTCTGCTGGCGATCAACAAGGTCGACCTCAGCAAGGACAAGAGCGCGATGCTGCCGTTCGTGTCCGAGCTGATCACGCGACACAGCTTCGATGACATCTACTACGTCAGCGCCTTGAAGGAAAAGGGCCTGAAGGAGTTGCAGGAAGGCATTCTCAAGCGTCTACCGGTGCAGGCGCCGATCTACGGCGAAGACGAAATCACCGATCGCAGCGAACGCTTCCTCGCCGCGGAAATGGTGCGCGAACAGCTCATGCTGCGCCTGGATCAGGAACTGCCCTACGCCACGACGGTGGAAATCGAACAGTTCGCCGATCGCCCCGACGGCGTCGCCGAGATCCACGCCATCGTCTGGGTCGAGCGCGACGGCCAGAAAGCCATCGTGATCGGGCAGGGCGGTGCACAGCTCAAGGCGATCGGCAGCTCCGCCCGCCGCAATATGGAGCGTATCTTCGAGCGCAAGGTATTTTTGAAGCTGTGGGTGAAGGTGCGCGAAGGCTGGGTGGATGACGAGTCGATGCTCAAAAAGTTTGGTTACGAGTGAGAGGAGCTTCCAAAGCCCTTTCCTATCCGTCGTCCCGGCGAACGCCGGGACCCAGTGCCTTGCGCTTCAAGGTATTGAAGGCGCTGGACCCCGGCGTTCGCCGGGGCGACGATGGAAACTGAGATAGTTCGAGAACCCCCGAGCTCGCCCGTTGCGCGAGTAGCGATGGGGCGCCTCTGGTGGCCTAACCCCTGAAACTGCATCAACGATGCATCTCGACCAACAACCCACCTACATCCTCCACGCGCGCCCCTACCGGGAAACCTCGCTGCTGCTCGAATGCCTGACGCGCGACTTCGGCCGCATCGGCATGGTGGCGCGCGGTGTGCGCAGCGAGCGGGGCAAGGCGAGGCTGCAGCGGGCCTTGCTCGAACCGTTCCAGCCGCTTGCCGTCGACTTGCTCATGCGCGGTGAGCTGGCAACGTTGCGTGGTGTGGAAGCTGCCGGCATGCCGCTGCGGCTCGTTGGCGATGCCAATCTGGCAGGTCTTTATCTCAACGAGTTGATCGTGCGGCTTACCGGCCGCCAGGATCCGTTGTCGGATCTGTTCGATGCGTACGCGATGACCTTGCCGCGGCTGGCCACAGAATCGCTTGCCTGGAGTCTGCGCCGGTTCGAGCGGGATCTGCTCGATGCACTGGGTTATGCGCTTCAGCTCGAATTTGAAGCCGAAAACGGCGAACCGGTAGAGCCGGAACGGTTCTATCGCTATCACGTCGAACTCGGCCCCGTACCCTGTCTGCCCGGCACCGCGCAGGCACTGCGAGGGCGCGACTTGCTCGCGTTGGCGCAGGATCAATCGCCTGACGCCGCCGGTTTGAGCGCACTGCGCAACATGATGCGCGATGTGATTCGTTTCTATCTCAACGGTGGCGAACTGCGCGCGTGGCGGGTGTTCGGCGGCATGGCTGCGCGCGAACGTGGCGATCGTTGATCAGCGATCAGCCATGACGCAAGGCGTCGATAGTCGCCAGCAAGGTTGAACGAAAGCCGGCGACCGGGCCGCTGGCGACAGTTTGCCCGCGCATCAGATGTTGCTGCAGCAACAGAGTCTGCGTAGCCAGTGAAGCGGTGCCGCAAAAGCCACAGGAGGCAAGCAGGCGATGCAGCCGATCGCGCAGGCGTACGCTGTCCTGCGCCAACTCGTCCCATTCCCGGTCGAGTTGCAGGAGTTCATCGCGCATCAGGCCACGCAGCGCGTGCATGACGTTTTCGTCGCCGCTGCTTGCCAGCGCTTGCGTATCGTCGAGCAGGTCTTCGCCGCCCAGGGCGGGATCGACCAGAGCGGCGATCCGGCGCAGATCCGATTGCTGACACGGTTTCAGCAGCAGGTCGTTGAAGCCGCAGTCGAACAAGCGCTGCCGCGTCGGTTCGTCGAGCTCGGCGCTGGTGGCTACCGCAAGCTTGTCGTAGCCGCTGCTACGCAATGCGGTCAGTACCTGCTCGGCGCCGCCGCCGGGCATGCGGCAATCCAGGACCAGCAGCCCGAACGGTTGTTGTTGGGCCAATTCGATAGCCGACGGGCCGTCGGTGCAACCGGTGGCGTCCAGTCCCAGGCCGCGCAGCGCTTCGGTCAGAAACAGCAGGCTGGACGGGTCGTCGTCGGCCACCAGTACGCGAGGTACGGTGTCAGATGCAAGCGTTTGGCGGCGATTTTCGATCGATGGCGGCATGACAGGTCCGTGTCGTTCAGCTTGTTTTGGCAGAATGGCGCGATATGAGTTTCGCACCAAACCGCCTTGCACTCATATTGCTTCTGCTGTCCGTTGTCGGACTGGCAGCGTCGGCGCATGCCGATACCACGCTCAAGGCCAAGCAAATCGTCGTAGCGGGCGTCAAGTTACAGGATCTGCAGGCTCAGTTGGGCGAGGACGGCCAGGGCGGAATCAAGCTGACCATGCGGATCGGCAAGGCCGATGTCCCGGTGATGGGGTGGCGCCGTGTCGGCCTGAATCTGCGTGGCACGCTGCAGCGCGATGCCAGCATGCGCTGGCTGTTCTCCGGCGCCGTGCAGTTGGGCAACGCTCCCGGCGGTGCGCTCAACGACGCCAAGATCGCCATGGTGATCGACGACGCGGCCAACACGCTGCAGATCGACCTAACCCAGGGCAAGGCCCAGGTCAGTGGCGCCTTGCCGCTGGATCAGCCTAGCCATGCGCAGATCAACCTGAGCGCGATGCCGGCCGGCTGGCTACAGGGCCTGCTCAGCACCGTATGGTCCGGCCGTGCGACCGGCGGGCGCATCGACGCCGATCTTGCGCTCGACACCTACGACAGTGGCGTCCAGACCTCGGGCCAGTTCACCCTGGACGGTGTGGGGTTCGACACGCCGGGCGGACGCCTGGCCGGGCAGGGGCTGGGTGGTGGTGGGCGGCTCACCCTGGATACCACCAATGGCCCCGCCAAACTGGCGGTGGAGGCCAGCCTGCGTGGCGGCGAGCTGTTGCTCGGGCCGATCTATGCGCGCCTGCCCGGCGATCATCCGGTGCAGTTGGGGATCGACGGTCGCAGCCAGCGCGGCGGTTTTTCCATCGACCGCCTGCGCGTGGCCGATGCCGATGCACTGCAGCTCGAAGGGGCGGTGGGCTTCGATGCCAAGGGCGACCTGGACACCTTGAAGCTGGACCGCCTGCAAGCGCGTTTCCCCGCCGCTTATCAGCGTTACGGCCAGGGCTGGCTGACGTCGCTGGGTCTGCGCGACATGCGCATTCAAGGCCAGGTCAATGCGCTGCTCGACCTTGATGACGGCAATCTCAAGAGCTTCAGCTTCGATACCGACGGCCTGGATGCGGCCGACGCGGAAGGACGTCTGGCCGTGGTCGGTCTTCGCGGTGGTCTGGACTGGGCGGTGCAAGGGGATCGGCCGGCCACGGCGCTGAGCTGGCGTAACCTGCAGGTCTACAAGATTCCGCATGGCGCGGCGCAATCGCGCTGGCAAAGCCATGGTGGCGCGCTTGCTCTGCAGCGCGGCGTGGATATTGCTGTGCTGAACGGCAAGCTGCATGTGGGCGAGTTGAGCTGGCGGCCGGCGGCCAGCAAGGGTGAGCGCCTGAATACATCGGTGGTGCTCACCGGTATCGACATGGCGGCTTTCAGCCGCGCGGTCGGCTGGCCGGAGTTCCCAGGGACCCTGGGCGGGGCGATTCCGGGTTTGCGTTGGGTCGACGACCGCTTCGAGCTGGAGGGCGGCCTGTCGGTGAATGTGTTCGACGGCTTCGTCGATATGACCAAGCTGTCGCTGCAACAGCCCTTCGGGCCGACCCCGGTCTTCACCGGCAATATCCATGTGAGCCGGATCGACCTGAGTGCGATCACCAGCGTATTCGACTTCGGCAATATCACCGGACGCATGGACGGCAATATCGACCAGTTGCGCCTGGTCAACTGGAACCCTGTCGCGTTCAAGGCGAACCTGCTGGCCGGCGACGGCGGCAAGATCAGCCAGCGCGCCGTCAACAACCTCACCAGTGTCGGTGGCGGTGGCCTGGCCAGCGGCCTGCAGGGCGCAGTACTGAAACTGTTCAAGACCTTCAGTTACAAACGCATCGGCCTCAGCTGTGTGCTGGAGGGTTCGGTCTGCCATATGGGGGGCTTGGACCGCGACGGAGACGGCTACACTATTGTCGAAGGCAGCGGCTTGCCGCGCTTGCAGGTGGTGGGTCATCAGGCCCAGGTCGACTGGCCTACGCTGGTGCGCCGACTGAAAGCCGCCACCGAAGGAACTGCACCGGAAGTTCGTTGATTCCGGGCTCAATACACGCCAGGAGCGTTTTTATGCGCAAGCTCGCCTATGGTTTGCTGGTCACCGTGCTGGTCGCGCTGGTGGGTTGCGTGACCATCAACGTCTACTTCCCCGAAGCTGCGGCGCAGAAGGCTGCCGACCAGTTCATCGGCACGGTGCTCGACAGCAATGCGCCGCCTGCCGATGGCAACAAGTCGCCGCCGGCCGCCACACCCAGGAAAGACAACCAGCCCGCGGCGATGCTGCTGGATCTGCTGGTGCCGGCCGCCTATGCCGCCGACACGCCCAACCTGCGCGTACAGACCGCCACCACCGAGGCGATCCAGGCGCGCATGCAGGAACGTTTCCGTTCCACGCTCGGTCCGCTGTTCGACAGTGGTGCGGTCGGCTTTACCTCGGACGGCCTGATCGCCGTACGCGACGCCGGCAAGCTGCCGCTGGACCAGCGCTCGCAGGTCAATGCCGCCGTCGGCGACGAGAATCGCGACCGCAACGCGCTCTATCGCGAAGTGGCCAACGCCAATAACCACCCCGAGTGGGAAGGGCAGATTCGCACCACCTTTGCCAAGGGCTGGATCGAGCGGGCCAAGGCGGGCTGGTATTATCAGGACGCCTCGGGTGCCTGGAAGCGCAAATAACGCTTCACGCGCCTTACATTCACCGAACTCAAGCGCGCCCGGATCAGCCGATGCGGGTGCGCGGTATTTTTTATAGTGATGAAAGAATTCGAAGCCGAGATTACCGATCTCATCCACGACGGCCGCGGCGTTGCCCGCGTTGACGGCAAGGCTGTTTTCGTCAGCGGCGCCTTGCCCGGCGAAAACGTGCGTCTGCGCATCCGCCGCCGGCACCGCAATTTCGACGAAGCGGAAGTCATCGAACTGTTGACCCGTTCACCTCACCGGGTCGAGCCGAAGTGCCGCCACTACGGCCAGTGCAGCGGCTGCTCGCTGCAGCATCTGGATGCCGGCGCGCAGATCGAAGCCAAGCAACACGTGCTGGCCGAGAACTTCGAGCGCATCGGCAAGGTGCAGCCCGCGACGTGGCTCGAGCCGCTGGTCGATCAGCCCTGGGGCTATCGCCGCAAGGGGCGTCTGTCGGTGCGCAATGTGGCGAAGAAGGGGCGCGTGCTGGTCGGCTTTCGCGAAGAGGACAATCCGCGTTTCGTCGCCGATATCGAGCAATGCGAAGTCGTGCATCCGTCGCTCGGCCCGAAGATCGGCCTGCTCGCGCAAACGATCAGCGGCATGGATGCGGCCGGCGATATCGCGCAGATCGAATTTGCGGCCGGCGACGACACCATGGCCCTGGTGTTTCGTCACCTCAAGCCATTGAGCGATGCCGATCAGGCCACCCTGGTGGCGTTCGGACAAGCCAACGATCTGGCCATTTATCTACAGCCGGGCGGTATCAGCAGCGTGTATCCGCTGTGGCCCGAGTCGCCGCGCCTGGCGTTTCGTATCGCGGCGGACGACGATCGTGCGCATGACGTCGAGCTGGAGTTTCGTCCGCTCGATTTCGTGCAGGTCAATGCCGGCATGAATCAGCGCATGATGTCGCGCGCCATGGCCTTGCTCGATCCACAACCGAACGATCGCGTGCTCGATCTGTTCTGCGGTCTGGGCAATTTCACCTTGCCGATCGCGCGTCGTGTCGCGCAAGTCGCCGGCGTGGAAGGCGAGCATGGTCTGGTCGAACGCGCCGGCGCCAACGCTGCGCGCAACGGCATCGACAATGCGCAATTTCATGTGGCGAACCTGTTCGAAGATCAGCGTCATGCCACCTGGGCGCGCGAACCGTGGAGCAAGCTGCTGCTCGATCCGCCACGCGCTGGTGCCGACAAGGTGCTGGAATACCTGCCGCATCGCGAAACGCAGCGTATCGTCTATGTGTCCTGTCATCCGGGTTCGCTGGCGCGTGACGCCGGCATCCTGGTGCAGAAGCATGGCTTCAAGCTGGTGTCGGCCGGTGTCATGGACATGTTCCCGCACACCGCGCACGTCGAGTCGATCGCCTTGTTCGAGCGCGGCTGATGGGCGTGGAGATCGAGCGCAAGTTTCTGCTCGCCGACGACAGTTGGCGAGCAGGCGTCGCTCGTAGCGAGCGCATCGCCCAGGGGTATCTGGTCGGTGTGCGCGCACTGCAGAGCGGCGATGCGCAGGCTTCGGTGCGAGTGCGCCGCGCCGGCGAGCGGGCCTGGCTCAATATCAAATCGGCCACGCTCGGGATCGAGCGTGCCGAGTTCGAATATCCCATTCCGGTCGATGACGCGGCGCAGATGTTGGCGACCTTGTGCGACGGCGTGCTGGAAAAAATCCGCCACTACGTCACGGTCGACAACGTGCTGTTCGAGATCGACGAATTTCTTGGCGACAACCATGGCCTGGTCGTTGCCGAAGTCGAGTTGCCCAGCGTTGACAGCCCGTTTCCGCGTCCAGCCTGGCTGGGCCGCGAAGTCAGCGCGCAATTGCGCTACTACAACGTCAATCTGATCGAGCATCCGTACTCCCGCTGGGGCGATGCCGAACGCGAAGGAGCCGATGCCGCATGCTGATGATCGGAATCGCCGGCCTTGAACTGGCCGACAATGAGCGCGATTGGCTGAAGGCGCCGGGTGTCTGTGGCGTCCTGTTGTTCGGGCGCAACTTCGCATCGCGCGAGCAGGTGACGGCATTGATCGAATCGGTCCGAGATGTGGCCGGCGAAGACTTCCTGGTCGCAGTGGATCAGGAAGGCGGTCCGGTACAGCGCTTTCGCGAAGGCTTTACGCGACTGCCGCCGCTGGCCGCGATCGGCAGGGTTTACGACCGCGATCCGGACGACGCCATTCGCCTTGCCGAGGAACACGCCTGGGTGATGGCCAGCGAGATGCGCGCGATCGGCGTGGATTTCAGTTTTGCGCCGGTGGTCGATCTGGGGCGTGGCAACGCCGCCATCGGCCTGCGCGCGTTTCATGCCGATCCCGCCGTAGCCTCCGAACTGGGACAGGCTTATGTGCGTGGCATGCACCTGGGCGGTATGGCCGCGGTGCTCAAGCACTTTCCGGGGCACGGCTCCGTCGCTGCCGACACGCACAAGGCGCAGGCGATCGACCCGCGTCCGCTGGACCAGATCCGTCGTGAGGACTTGCGTCCGTTCGCCGAATGCATCGACGCCAGCGTCGAGGCGGTGATGATGGCCCACGTCGTCTATCCGGCGGTCGACGAACAACCGGCCGGCTACTCGCGCCGATGGGTCGAAACGATTCTGCGCAACGAACTGGGTTTCACCGGCGCGGTGATCAGCGACGACATCAGCATGGCTGCCGCCGGGGTAGCCGGTACGGTGACCGGGCGGGTGCTCGGTCACCTGGATGCCGGTTGCGACCTGGTGCTGGCCTGTTTCCCCGAGGTGGTGGATGAAGCCATTGCTGCGGTAAAAGGGCGTACTGCGCCCGGTGCCGAGCGACTGGCCGCCTTGCGTGGCGCCATCGGCTCGACCTGGGAAGGCCTCACCGACAACCCGCAGCGCGATCGTTTCGTCGCGCGCATCACCGCTTTGCATAGCGAGGAAGTAAAAGCATGACCGCGCAAGTCCCTTCGCTCGACGCCGCCCTGGCGAATGCCGATCTTCTGTTCAACCGCGACGAACTCGAATCGACCATCGCGCATATGGGCCGCCAGATCGACGTTGCCCTCGACGGCGAGCGTGCGTTGTTTCTCACCGTCATGCACGGCGCGCTGATCTTTGCCGGCCAGCTGGCGCTGGCCATCCGCACCGATCTCGAATTCGACTACGTACATGCCACCCGTTATCGCGGTGCGACCTCCGGTAGCGACTTGCACTGGCTGCGCGAGCCGCAGGCGGACATGACCGGCCGCACGGTGTTGCTGGTCGACGACATTCTCGACGAAGGGCACACGCTCAAGGCCGTCCGCGACGACTGCCTGCGTCGTGGTGCGCGCCGGGTCCTGATCGTCAGCCTGTGCACCAAGCAACATGATCGCCTGGTCGAAGGCGTCGCCGCCGACTTCAACGGCGTCGAGCTGCCGGATCGCTATGTGTTCGGTTATGGCATGGATTATTACGAGCAGGGTCGTAACCTTCCGGCGATCTACGCGCTGAAGGACTAGGCGTTCGTTTTTCTTTTCAAATCATTCCTGTTACCCGGCACCTGACTATGTCCACATCCATCGACCTGGCCGTCATCGGCGGCAGCGGCCTGTATAAATTCCCCGGCCTGGAAAACACCGAGCGCCATGCCGTGAACACGCCTTATGGCGCGGCGTCGGGCGACGTAGTGCTGGGCGATTTTGCCGGCAAGCGCGTGGCCTTCATGGCGCGCCACGGTGAGAGTCACAGCCTTCCGCCGCACCGCGTCAATTACCGCGCCAATCTCTGGGCCTTGCACAGTCTGGGCGCGCGCCGGGTGATCGGCGTCAATGCCGTCGGCGGCATCCGTGCCGATATGGGACCGCGTGTCATCGTGGTGCCGGATCAGATCATCGACTACACCCACGGCCGTTACACAAGCTATTGCGATGTCGAGGGCGCCGAGGTCAAACATATCGATTTCAGCGAGCCGTACACGCGTGCCTTGCGTCAGTCATTGGTGGCAGCGGCAGCCGATGCGGGCATTGCGGTGATCGACGGCGGTTGCTATGGCGCGACCCAGGGACCGCGGCTGGAAACCCGTGCCGAGATCGCTCGTCTGAAACGCGACGGCTGCGATCTGGTCGGCATGACCGGTATGCCCGAGGCGGCCTTGGCGCGCGAACTTGAAATCGATTACGCCTGCCTGGCGCTGGTGGCCAACTTCGCTGCCGGCTGCGGCGATGAAGAAGAAATCAGCATCGAGGAAATATTCGCCCACCTGGCGGCAGCCACCGCCGAAGTGCCGAATATCCTTGCGGCTTTGCTCAAAAGCTGACCTTTAGGGATGCTCTGAGTATCGATTTAAGTCGACCGTACCCCTCCGGATATTGCGCTTTGCCCTCAAACATGTTGATACTTCACTTTGCCAGGGGCGGGGGACCAAGGGGTTGATTGTGGTTCGGCGCATGGCCTTGGTGTATCCAATCCATGATTTTAGAGGTTCACGCAATGCGTTTCGGTACGGTCAAGTGGTTCAACGACGCCAAGGGTTTCGGTTTCATCGCGCCTGAGGACGGTGGGGAAGATGTGTTCGTTCACTTCTCGGCAATTAATTCGAAGGGCTTCCGTAGCCTCAAGGAAGGCGACCGCGTGAAGTTCGAGGTCACCACGGGCCCCAAGGGCGCCCAGGCTTCCGGCGTCGAAGTGGCTGTCTAAGTCATCTCGATCCGGCGTCTTGCCGATCAGTGTTTAAGAAAAACCCCGCGCCTTTATAGCGCGGGGTTTTTTTATGAGTAATAACCCGGAGATTAAAAACATGAGCGATCGCCGCGATTTTCTTAAAGCCTCCTTGCTGGGGGCCTCGGCCTTCGCGCTGAGCGGTACCTTGCCGGCGCAGGGCGCGTCGGCGTCCAGGACAAAGGCCGCAGGTGCCGCGCGGGTCATTTCCACCTGGGACTTTGGTGTCGCCGCCAACCAGGCAGCCTGGGCGGTGCTGTCCAAGGGCGGCCATGCACTCGATGCCGTGGAGCAGGGCGTGCAGGTGCCGGAGTCGGACCTGAAGAACCACAGCGTGGGCCGCGCCGGTTATCCCGACCGCGACGGTCACGTCAGTCTGGACGCCAGCATCATGGATGCCGATGGCAACTGCGGTGCCGTGGCGGCGTTGGAGCACATCGCCCATCCCATCAGCGTGGCGCGCCGCGTCATGGAGCGCACGCCGCATGTCTTGCTGGTCGGCGAAGGTGCCTTGCAGTTCGCGATCGAGCAGGGCTTCAAGAAGGAAAACCTGCTGACGCCCGAATCGGAGCAGGCCTGGAAAGAATGGTTGAAGACCGCTCACTACGAGCCTTCGATCAATAGCGAAGTACATGACTACGGCAAGACCGGCTTGCCCGGTGGCGCCCACAACCACGACACCATCGGCATGTTGGCGATCGACGACCAGGGTCGCCTGGCCGGTGCCTGCACCACCAGCGGCATGGCGTGGAAGATGCGCGGTCGCGTCGGTGACAGTCCGATCATCGGCGCCGGTCTTTATGTGGACGGCGAGGTCGGCGGTGCGACGTCGACCGGCGTGGGCGAAGAAGTGATCCGCAATGCCGGTAGTTTTCTGGTCGTCGAGCTGATGCGTCAGGGACGCTCGCCGCAGGAGGCCTGCCAGGAAGCGGTGATGCGTATCGTCAAGCGTCGGCGCGAAGCATCCAAGACCTTGCAGGTGGGCTTTCTTGCCATGAACCGTCACGGCGAAGTCGGCGCGTATGCGATCCAGCACGGTTTCTCTTATGCCATCTGCGATGCAAAGAAACAGGATGGCCTGGTTCCTTCGCAAAGCGTCTACACGACGAGCTTCACATGACCTTGGAAATTGCCGTCAATTCGGTTGCCTCTGCGCTGGCTGCGCAAGAGGGTGGCGCATCGCGCGTGGAGCTATGCAGTGCGCTCGAACTGGGTGGTTTGACGCCGTCGCCGGCGACCATCGCGATGGTGCGCGAGCGCCTGCGTATTCCCGTCTATGTGCTGATACGCCCGCGTGCGGGCGATTTTCTTTACAACGACCTGGAATGTGAGGCGATGCAGCGCGACATCGAGCACTGCGCCGCGCAGGGTTGCGATGGTGTGGTCATTGGCGTGCTGGATGCCGATGGCCATGTCGATAAGGCGCGTTGCCGGCCGCTTGTCGATGCGGCAGGGAAGCTGGGTGTGACGTTCCATCGTGCGTTCGATCTGGCGCATGTGCCCGGGCAAGCCCTGGAAGACGTCATTGCGCTCGGGTGTGAGCGGCTGTTGACCTCAGGTGGTCACGCAACGGCGCTGGAAGGTTCCGCATCGATTCGCCAATGGGTACAGCAGGCTGCAGGGCGCATCGCGATCATGCCTGGGGCGGGGGTGTCGGCGCAGAACGTTGCGGCGTTGAAGGCTGCAACGGGGGCTGAGGAGTTTCATGCTTCGGCGAAGAAGGCGTTGCCTTCCGGGATGCATTGGCAACCTGATGGCCTGCGGGATATGCAGGGCGGGGAGTGGCGTTCGGAGGTTGAGCAGGTGCGTGCGTTGGTTGCGGCGCTTGCCCCCTCACCCCCGGATCAAGTCCGGGGCAGGCTCTAACCCTATCCCCCGGCAAAGCCAGGGGATAGGGGGCCGACTGAGGGAAGCCTCATTGTTTCGCACTTGCGCAACTTGGCTCCCTCTCCCCTGGCTTTGCCGGGGGAGAGGGCTGGGGTGAGGGGGGCTCTTGCCCTTACATCAAGCCACAAACTGCAATCGAGCCAACTCCGCATAAAGCCCATCTTCGGCCAGCAGACTCTCATGCGTGCCCTGCGCCACGATGCGCCCGCCATCCATCACCACGATGCGGTCGGCACGCTTCACCGTTGCCAGACGATGCGCGATCACCAGCGTGGTGCGGCCACGTTCCAGTCGCTCCAATGCCTTCTGAATCGCCGCTTCGGACTGTGCATCCAGCGCCGACGTCGCCTCATCGAGCAGCAGCAACGGCGCATCGCGCAGAATCGCACGAGCAATGGCAACACGCTGGCGCTGACCGCCGGACAGGCGCACACCACGTTCGCCCAGCTCCGATGCATAGCCGCCACTCAATGCACTGATGAATTCATGCGCTTCAGCCGAGGCAGCCGCCTCACGCACTTCATCATCGCCGGCGTCCTGACGACCGAAGCGAATATTGTCCGCAGCCGTACCGCTGAAGATCACCGTCTCTTGCGGCACCAGCGCAATCGCTCCGCGCAGCTCGGGCAACGCCAACGCCTTCAGGTCGATCCCATCGAAGCTGATGCGACCCCGCTGCGGATCGTAGAAACGCAGCAGCAACGCAAGCACCGTGCTCTTGCCTGCACCGGAAGGGCCGACCAGGGCGACCGTTTCGCCAGGGCGTACGTCCAGCGTGAAGTCGTGCAAGGCCGGTGCATCCGGGCGGCTCGGATAATGAAACTCAACATGCTCGAAACGCAGCGCGGCCCGTGTCGGTTTCGGCAGTGCGATGGCCGGCTCGCGCGTGACGATCTCCGGCGTTTCCGCGAACAGTTCGCTGATGCGCTCGGTGGCGCCGGCGGCACGCAGCACGTCGCCCCAGACTTCGGAAAGGCTCATCAGTGCGCCGGCGGAAAACAGCGCATACAACACGAACTGGCTGAGCACGCCGGCTTGCATCGTGCCGTCGAGCACGTCGTGCGCACCGGCCCACAGCACCAGGGTGATGGCACCGAAGAACAACACGATGATGGCGGCGGTAAGTATCGCGCGCACGCTGATGCGGCGACGTGCGGTGGCCAGGGCGAGCGCAATGGCACTGCCGTAACGCTCGCTTTCGACGCCCTCGCGTGCATACGCCTTTACCGCGGGCGCCGCGTTGAGCGTTTCGTTGGCGATCGCCGCGGCATCGGCCAGGCGATCCTGGCTGGCGCGCGACAGCTTCTGCACCCGCCGACCGAAGATCAGGATCGGCAACAGCACCACAGGGATCACCAGACCGGTCAGGCCGGCCAGGCGCGGGCTGGTCCAGATCATGGCTGCCGTGGCGCCGATCAGCATCACCACGCTGCGCACCGCAATGGAAATGCCCGAGCCGATCAGGGCCTGCACCACTTCGGTGTCGGTACCCAGTCGCGACGTCAGTTCGCCGACGCGGCTGCGCTCGAAAAAGCCGACGTCGAGCCGGATCACATGGGCATAGAGCTGGCTGCGCATCGCCGCCAGGGCACGCTCGCCGAGCAGGGTGATGCAGAAGTAGCGAGCGGCGGTGGCAAAGGCCAGCACGACCGCCACACAGAACAGGCCGAGAAAGGTCTGGTTGATCGCCTCGGCGTTGGCAGCGCTGAAGCCCTGGTCGACGATCTTGCGCACGGCAGCCGGCAGGACCAGCGTGGCGCTGGATGAGATAGCGAGAAACACCAGCCAGCCGATCGCCAACGCACGGTGTGGTCTCAGGAAAGGCCAGAGTTGAACCAGCGCGCCAAGGCGGCGTTGGGGCTTGGGGTCGGTCGCCGGGGGTACGCTCATCGCTATCGCCGTGGTTCGGAAGCCTCACACATGGGGGCTTTACCCGCTCATTCAACAATTTGAGCGCGTCGAGCTCAAGCGCCGGCGGAGTCGGTAACGCCGATGGATAGCTGTTTTTGCGCAGGGCGTCGCAGCCAGGCATCGCGCCATCGCAGAAAAGGCCGCTCGACCGCGTAGTGAAGCAGGGCACCAGCGAGCAAGGTTGCCAGCGCGTAGCAGGCGAATGCCACCAGGCCGTGGACCTGCGGATACGCCGCCAACGCCTTCTGGACCAGATGAAACACCGCCTTGTGACTCAGGTAGAGGCTGTAGGAGGCCAGCGCCAGCCATCCCGCACCCGGAACGCGCCAACGTCCCAACCAGCTTTGCGTGCTGCTTGCCGCGCAAACCAGCAGCGCGAGGCCCAGGGAAAGCAGGGGATAACCGATCGACGTCGCTACAAAACCCGTACGGTCGGTAAAGATCCACATGGCGGCGGCGACCACGGCCAGGCCGGCAAGCATGACCCGGTTGGCTTTCGCCTGCAGGTGTGCCCACCACAGCGGCCGCCATACCTGGATCGTTGCCAGCACCACGCCGGCCAGCAGGCCGTCCAGACGCGAGTAGCTGGCGTAGTAGATATGTTCGAGAAAGATCGTGCCGTAGCGGTTGTCATCGGCGTTCTGCACGGGTTGCATCCAGTGCAGCCAGATAAAACTGCGCAACGCGATGCCGCCAAGCAGGATGAGCAGGTAGACCGTGACCGTCTTGCGCAGTGACGCGCGCCGCGTCAGCAGCCAGGCCAGCACGGGAAACAGCAGGTAGAAATGTTCTTCCACGCACAGCGACCAGACATGCGAGAAGGCCAGGTTCTTCGTCGTATCGATCAGCAGATTCACCGTATAGGTGAGGAACTGCCACACCGGCTGCATGCCCGGCTGTTCGCGAAAGTCAGGCCATAGCGCATACAGCGCCAGCACGACAAGGAACGCGGGGAAGATGCGAAATGCACGACGCAGATAAAAGTCGCCGAAGTCGAGCGATTCGCCGCGCGCCAATGGCTTCAATACCTGCGTGCCGATCAGGTATCCGCTGAGCACGAAGAACAGGTCCACACCCATCCAGCCGAATTGCCAGTAAGGGCGGATGTCGTCGGTGATGTCCCAGACGATGTACGCGTGAAACGTCATCACCCAGACGATGGCAATCGCACGCAGCAGGTCCAGACCGGGTAGACGGTTCACGCGAATCCTTGGGTTTCCCTTCCATCATCGCCACGCCGGCGATGCAGGCGCCCGAGTCTAGGCGTGCGTGCTGCGCGGTGCGGGGCGGCCGGCTGGCTTTTTTATGGCAGACGCCGTGGTTGGATGCGCCCGCGGCTCATATCGGTGATCCGTGCCTGCGCTTCGTCGACCAGACTTTCGGGCAGGCCCAGTACCAGCGACACGCCGGTAGCATCGAACGCCTCGTGCTCGATCTGTGCCATCCAATCCTTGAGCCGTGCCTTGAGCAGGGCCAGTTCGCCGAACTCGCAATGCAGCGCGAGCTGCGCCATCGCCACGATCGGCGTACGCGGTGCACGGCGCAGGCATTCGGCCGCACTGCCGCCGTACGCGCGTACCAAGCCGCCCGCGCCAAGCTTGATGCCGCCATACCAGCGCGTCACGACCACCACCGCGCGGTCGATACCTTGTCCTTCGATCGCCTGCAGGATCGGACGCCCCGCGGTACCGCCGGGCTCGCCGTCGTCATTGAAGCGATAGTCCTGACCGATACGGTAGGCCCAGCAGTTGTGCGTGGCGGCCGGGTCGCTCACCTGGCGCACGAAGGCGAGTGCGTCATCGGCCTTGGTTACCGGTGCGGCCTGGGCGAGGAAGCGGCTTTTCTTGATCTCTTCGGCGTGCTGGCAAATAGCGTCGAGCGTGTACAGCGTGTCGCTCATGGTTGCAGCAGTTGGTCGCGCAGGTCGGCGGGCAACTCGTAGTCGGGGTGATCGCGGTGGAAGTCGGCCAGCCGCTTGCGCGCATCGTCGCGCTGGTTGCTGGCGAAAAGGCTGCGGATTTTCTGCAACTCCTGCTCGGGCGTAGCGGCCTTGTCGAAGCTCATGTCGTTAACCGGCGCAGGAGCGGGCATAGCTTGCTCCGCCATGGGTGGCGGAGCCATCGGAGCGGGCATCGCCTGCGTAGGCATCGGCGCAGCGGATTTGCGTGCAGGTGCGGACTGCGAGCTGGCTCCAGCTTGCTGGAAGGCACGTTCGACCTGCGCGGCCCGATCCGCGACGGCCGGTGCCGCCTCGGGCGCTGCTTTCATTGCCGCGTCGGCCTGTCGATCCACGATTTCCGAAGGTGGTGCGGGCGGTGCGGGTGGGGCAGGAGGAGGCGCCGGTACCGGGTTGCTGCTTGCCTCCTCTACCAATGGGGGCTGCGGTCGTACCATTTGTTTGTGCTGCGCCAGAGCCTTCGGAGATGGGATCTTGGCTGGCTCGGGCGGCGCGATGATTTTCGGCGGTGCCTGCAACGATGGACTTGACCGTAACGCCGTTCGCTCGTGATCCACCGAAGGTAGTGCTTGCGTCGCCACCGTCTGTGCCTCGTGCTGCGCTGCGGCCTCACGAAGTTCGTCCTGTTTGCTCGGCAATTGCCCCATACGCCAAGCCAGGCCAGCGGCGACAACCAATGCCGCGGCACTACTCAGCGCGACAGGCCAACGTGCACGTCGGTGTACGGCGACCGCCGGCTTCACCGCTTCGGCCGCTGCCCGACGCACGGCGGCATCGAGCGCGGCGGGCGGCTCGATGGTCGGCAGCTTGCGGTACAGCGAAGACAGTTCGTCTTCGCCGGGCAGGCGTTCGTCGTCGGGGGCGTGTGGCGTCGTCATTCGGCCAGCTGTTCGCGCAGTCGGTTCATGGCATAGCGCAGTCGCGATTTAACCGTTTCGCGGCCGGCACCGGTGATCTGGGCGATTTCCTCCAGGCTCAAGTCGTTTTCCAGCCGCAGCAGCACGGCAGTACGTTGCTCATCGGGCAGTTGTTCGATTGCCAGTTGCAGGCGTCGGCGGTGCTCGAAATCGGATAGAGCGTGTTCGGGCTGTTCGTGTTCCGGGATCTCATACCGGGCCAGCGCCAGCTCGGCTTCTTCGCCCTCGGCCAGTGGGCGCTTGCGGCGGTAGCTGTCGATCAGCAGATTGTGGGCGATCTGCAGCAACCAGGTGCTGAATTTGGCCTGTGCCTGGTAACGCACCCGGGCGGCGATCACCCGGCTCCAGGTGTCCTGGAACAGCTCCTCCGCAGTACTGCGGTCGCGAGCGGCCCGCAACAGGAAGCCGAAAAGCTTGGCACGATGACGCGCATACAAAGCCTCGAAGGCGGCTACGTCGCCTTGCGCATAGGCCAGCATCAGCGTTGCATCCTCGTCCACGGCGACATCCATGGCATAGAGGTTAAGGGAAAGTGTAGGGAAGGTGCCAGATGGCACCGCCGTTTACGGAATCACGCTCCCCGGCGTCGGCTCCCTGAAGTCCCGTGGCGTCAGCACTTGCGTCAGCCGAAAAATGCCTTCGCGCACCTTGCGCGGCATCACCACATCCAGCACCGTGGTCTGATGAGGCCCCAGCACGTCCATCAGGTCGTCGCCTTGCTGCATGCTGGCCGCCGCGTGGTGTACCAGACCGGTGAGGTCGGCCGGTTGCATGTTGACGCTGTACGGCCGATGCGCCTGGACGGCGGTGCGCAGCGTCTTACGGCCGTCGCGGGGATCGGCGATGCGTTCGCTGCCGGCGAGCAGCGCATGGTTCAAGAACATCGAGATCACATGCCGCGCACGCGAATTGGCCTGTCTGTCCAGCATGAAGCCCTGCGGCATCCAGTCCGGGTTCGGCGGCGTACCCGCTTCCAACAGGAAACGACTGTCCACCAGAGGCTCATCGGCTTCGTCCGTCAGGCGCACGATCAACAGGCTGCGCGGATCGTGGATATGTACACGCGGCGAAAACGGGCCGACCGGTTCCAGCTCGACCGGCTCCTGGTTGCGCGTGGCGTTTTCCTTGTCGAAGTCGTTGCACAGCGCGGCGTAACCGGTTGCGTCGGAGATACGCAGGCAGCGCACGATGCTATCGACCGTGTGATCCCCGGCCGCGGTCATGATGCCGGACGTATCGCCCGAGTGCGATGCATCGGGAATCAGCTTGAATGCACTGCGTGGTGCCTGGGTGACGTTGAGCGCCAACGTGTCCGCGCTGTTGCGCGTCAGCACCGCGTGCTGCGCATTGAGGTTGGCGGCAGCGACGCGTATCACGCCATCGGAACCATCCTCGCCGGTATAGCTGTTGATGTGATCGTAGAGCGTGCGATCGGGGCGGTCGCCGGTCAGCACGAACTGGAACTGCCCACGTGCTGCCGGATCGTCGCCATGGATGTGGTCGAGGTTCAACGACAGCGACTCGGCGCTGCCCAGTTCCAGCCAGTCGAGTATCCGCTGGCCCGGTTCGACGTGATTCGACCATGACTTCAATTTGCCCAGGCTGCCCTTGCCCAATTGCGCCAGCGCCGAACCGAAATTCGCCGGTGCCAGCATGACCAGATGACTGAGCCGGATCGTGCTGTGCGCACCCGGCCGCTCGCGTTGAGCGCGCAGCCATTCGCGCACCACCGGGCCGCCGGTGGAGTGGGCGACGCAGGCAAAGCGGCTGTCGAGCAGATGCAGGTCGCGTAGTGCGTGATCGAAGCCACGCACCAGATCGCCCATGGTGACGGTGTCATCAAAGCTCACATATTCGGAAAGCCACAGGTCGGCAATCGTCAACCCCAGGCCGGCAGCCGCGGCTCGCTGCTGCACCCGCGTGGGAAGCTCGCCATAGGTGGATGTATTGGTAACGCTCCAGCCGTGCACGAAAACCAGCGTGGTCATGATTCGACTCCTTGCCTGGGCCGAAGTATCGCGCGATCGGATGACAGCCTGTTCGACGTATGTCGCATCAGGCGGCTAAGCTGATAGCAACAACGAGGGAATATCCATGATTCTTGGCATCTGCGCCTGCTTGCTGATCGTCGGTCTGTTGCTGCGCCGTTGGCGTTGGTCTCGCACGGGCACGGCCGCGCTATGGCTGTCCGTGTTGCTGGTGGTGCTGGCCGGTTGCGGGCCGCTTCCGCGCTGGTTGATGAGCGGGCTGCAGTCACCTTACGCCCTGCGTACCGATGCCGATTGGGCTCAGCGCAATGCCATTGTCTTGCTCGGGGCGGGTACGGAGCGAGTGAGCGGCGACGACATCGAACCGACCCTGTTTGCCTATGGCCGCATCGATACCGCCGCCGAGCTCTATCGTTCCTGCCACCTGGCCGATCGCGATTGCAAAGTGCTGGTCAGCGGTGGGGATCCGCAGCATCACGGTGTGGCCGAGGCGGTGGTGTATGGCAAGGTGCTGGAGCGACTGGGTGTGCCGGCGAGCGATCAGATCATCGAGCCGCGAAGTGCGAGCACCTGGCAGAACGCGCAGTTCAGTCGGCCGCTGCTGGACGGTTATCAACCCGAACGTACCTGGCTGGTGAGTTCAGGTTTGCATCTTCGTCGTAGCCTGGTTTATTTCGCACATTTCGGGATACGGCCGGAGCCGGTGCGTGGGGATTTTATGGGGGCTACGTTGAGTGTGTGGCCGTCTGCCTGGAATCTGGCGCTGACGGATGCGGCGTTGCATGAGTATGTTGGGGCTTGGCGGTATGACGTTTATGAGTTTATGGGGTGGAATGCGCCGAAGGTGAAGTAGGGTGCGATTGCCCCTCAGCTCGTCGTCCCGGCGGAGGCCGGGACCCAGTGACTGTCATGCTTGACGTGACTCTTCTACTTCGTCATTCCGGCGTAGGCCGGAACCCAGTGGCGTCAGTGTTTGGTTCTTGCCTGGATGCTTCGGCGACCTGGCCGCTTACGCAGCGGGCGTTTCACTCGCCTGCCGGCGAGCGAGTCACTTTCTCTTTGCTGGCCCACGCTTGCGCGTAGCGCATGCGAACGGCGAAGCCGGCCCGGAGGGCGGAGGACCTTTAGGTCCGGAGTAAAGAGAAAGTAACCCAAGAGAAATGGCCTTTGGAGCCAGAGCTCTGAGCAGCATTGAGAGATAAAACCGTTCGTACCGCCTACTCGAACCGACAGGGGACGCTTCTGGCGCTTCTGAGGTACGCCGAATCTGTGCGCGAGGCGTCGTGATGCTGAGGACTTAAGGTGTTCCCTCACTCTCGCCTACCCCTCTCGTCATTCCGGCGCAGGCCGGAATCTATTCTTCAGGCTCTCGCTCGTCAGATAACGTTTTGCTAGCGGAAACCTTGAGGAATAGGTTCCGGCCTGCGCCGGAATGACGAAGTAGGGAGGTTTGGGGCAAGGAGTGGGGTGGCGCTCTTACTTACTCCTCACTCCTCTCCACTCGCTCCTACCATCACAAATCCCGAATCACCATCAACCGCAACTCGCTCATATCATCGATCGCGTACTTCACGCCTTCGCGTCCAATGCCCGAATACTTCGCACCGCCATAGGGCATGTTGTCGACGCGGAAGCTCGGGATGTCATTGACGATCACGCCACCCTGATCGAGTTCGTTCCACGCGCGCATCGCATGATTGAGGCTGTCGGTGAAGATGCCGGCCTGCAGGCCATAGTCCGAGTCGTTGACCATCGCCACCACATCGTCGAATGTCTTGAATGGTGCGAGCAGGGCGAAGGGGCCGAAGACTTCCATGCGATTGACCTTGGCGCTTTCGGGTACGTTCTCCATCAACGTCGCTTCCAGCATCGCGCCGGTGCGCTTGCCGCCGCATAGCAGTTTGGCGCCGGCCTTGCGTGCTTCTTCGATCCAGTCGTGCAGGCGTGTCGCCGCGACTTCATCGATCATCGGGCCGATAAAGGTGTCTTTCTTTTTCGGGTCGCCGGATTTCAGTTTCTTGGTGGCGTTCACCAGCTTGCGCTTGAGTTCGTCGTAGATCGATTCGTGCACGTAGATGCGCTGCACGCTGATGCAGCTTTGCCCGGACTGGTAAAACGCACCGAAGATGATGCGTTCGACGACCTTGTCGAGTTTCGAGGCCTGGTCGGCATCGACGATGCAGGCCGCATTGCCGCCCAGCTCGAGCGTGACTTTCTTGTGGCCGGCCTTGGCTTTCAGGTCCCAGCCGATCTGGCTGCCGGTAAAGGACAGCAGCTTGAAGCGTGGATCTTCGACCAGCGGCGAGGCATGTTTGCCGTCCAGGTTGAGGATCGAAAAGGCGCCCTTGGGCAGGTCGGTTTCGGCCAGGATTTCACCGATGATCAGCGAGCCGATCGGCGTGCGTTCGGCCGGTTTGAGCACGAACGGACAACCCGCGGCGATCGCTGGGGCGACCTTGTGCGCGACCAGGTTCAACGGGAAATTGAACGGCGTGATGAACGACACCGGCCCCAGCGGCACACGCTTGGTATAGCCGTGATAGCCGTCAAGACGCTTGGCGATTTCCAGGTTGATGGTTTCGCCGTTGATGCGCACGGCCTCTTCGGCGGCGATGCGGAAGGTTTCGATCAGGCGGGTGACTTCACCGTCGGAATCCTTGATCGGCTTGCCGGCTTCGACGCAAAGCGCATAGGCCAGCTCCTCGCGGCGCGCTTCGAAACGATCGGCGCAATGCTGCAACACGGCCTGGCGTGCCCACGGCTTGAACTCGCGCATCGGTACGGTTGCTTTCACCGCCGCGGCAATGGCTTTTTCCACCGCCGCCGCATCGGGCACGGCGACGCGGGTGGCGCGCTTGCCGGTGTACTTGTCCGTTACGTCCATCATTTCCTTGGACGTCTGTGCCTTGTTGGCCAGGTAGTAGGGGTAGCTTTTCTCAAGCATGGAAGACTCCGGATCAGACCGCGGCGCTGAGCTCGCGGATCTCTTCGTTGAGGATGCGATGGTTTTCCGAGTAATCGATCATCAGGTCGATCAGATGCACGCCACCCTGGTCGAAGGCGCGTTGCAAGATCGGCAGAAACTCGGCGGCACTCTGCGGGCGATGGCCATGTGCACCATGCGCTTGGGCAAAGGCAACGAAATCGGGGTTGCCCAGTTGCATGCCGTAGTCGGCGTAACCCATTTCGGCCTGCTTCCAGCGGATCATGCCGTAGGCATCGTCGCGCAGCAGCAGGATGACCAGATCGAGCTTGAGGCGAATCGCTGTCTCCAGCTCCTGTGCGTTCATCATGAAACCGCCGTCGCCGCAGATCGCCATGACCTTGCGATGCGGATAGACCATCTTGGCCGCCATCGCCGAGGGCAGGCCGGCGCCCATCGTGGCCAGTGCGTTGTCGAGCAGCACGGTATTGGGCTGGCGTGCGCGGTAATAGCGCGCATACCAGATCTTGTACATGCCGTTGTCCAGGCACAGCACGCCGTCGTCAGGCATGAACTGGCGCGTGATGTCGACGATGCGTACCGGATGCATCGGGAAACGATCGTCGTCGCTGTACTGCTTGAGCTGCAGATGAAACGCCTTGCGCACCTTGTCGAAATAGGTGAAGTCCCAGTGCTCCTGCTTGCTCAGCGCATCGGTCAGCCGCTCGACGGTATGGGCGATGTCGCCGACCACCTCGATCTGCGGGAAGTACACGGTGTCGACTTCCGCGGACGAGAAGTTGATATGGATAACCGTGCGCCGTCCCTTGTGCATGAAGAACGGCGGTTTCTCGACCACGTCATGGCCGACATTGATCACCACATCGGCGGCGTCGATGGCGCGATGCACGAAATCGCCATCGGACAGCGCAGCGTTGCCAAGCCAAAGTGGATGCGCCTCGTCGATCACGCCCTTGCCCATCTGGGTGGTAAAGAACGGAATACCGAGCTTGTCGATGAAAGCGCGCAGGGCGACAGTAGTGCGTTGACGGTTGGCTGCGGCACCGATCATCAGGATCGGATGCCGGGCGCTGTTGATCGCTTCGGCCGCCTGCACCAGTGCCGCATCATCGGGCGACGGGCGGCGAGCGTATTCGGTCGGCAGCAGGATGACTTCGTCCACTTCGTCGCGTGCGATGTCTTCGGGCAGCTCCAGGTGCACGGCGCCGGGGCGTTCTTCTTCGGCGCGGCGAAACGCTTCGCGCACGCGTGCCGGAATGGTCGGTGCGGAGACCAGTTGGCGGGTGTACTTGGTCAGCGGCTGCATCATGTCGACCACGTCGACCAGCTGAAACAGGCCCTGTTTATGCGTGCGGATCGGCTTCTGACCGGTAATCATCAGCATCGGCATGGCGCCGAGCTGGGCATAGGCCGCGGCCGTCACCAGATTGGTGGCGCCGGGTCCGAGCGTGGATAACGCAACACCCGCTTCGCCGGTCAGCCGGCCCCAGGTCGCTGCCATGAAGCCGGCGGCCTGTTCGTGGCGGGTAACGATCAGGCGAATCGATGATTCGCGCAGTGCTTCGACAAAATCGAGGTTTTCTTCGCCGGGAACGCCGAAGATGCTGTGGACACCTTCGGCCTCGAGAGCCTTTACGAACAACGCAGCCGCTTTCATTCGTCACTCCATTCTTAAACAGCGTTCTCTTAAACAGCGTTCAAGCAACGGCCAAGAATGCAATCAGTCGCGTTCAGTCGATGTGAGATCGTCCACCACGCGTAGATTCAGTTCACCGTCGGCCAGCCGTGCACGTACCTCGGCCGCGGGTTCGACTCCCGCCACCGAACGCAATACATGTCCTTGCGCGTCAAACAGGATCGAATAACCACGATCGAGTGTTGCCAGGGGGCTGACCGCATGCATCGTCCGGCCGGCCTGGTCGAGTGCCTGGCGACGGCGTTCCAGGATGCGCACGATCGCGCGACGCAGGCGCAAGTCCTGCTCAGCTAGCCGCCGCTGCAACAGGGGCAATTGCTGGCGTGGATGGCGAGCCAGCAACCGGGCATGCAGGCGTTCCAGCCGACGCTGCCGCTGCTGGCCGCGCTCGCGTTGCACCGCATGCAGGCGGCGCAAGAGATGCGTCAGCCGTTCGCGGTCACGTGCCAGGCGCGCCTGCGGACGCTGTGCCTGCAGACGCGCATACAGATGATCGCTGCGCTGACTCAGCGTATGCAGCCGGCGCTGTTGCAGCGAACCTAAGCGCTGCTGCAGTTGGCGAAGATGACGCAGGCTGGCAGCGCGATCGGGTACCAGCAATTCGGCGGCTGCCGAAGGTGTCGGCGCGCGCAGGTCGGCGACGAAATCGGCGATCGAGAAATCCACTTCATGCCCGACGGCCGAAACCACGGGTACGTCACTGGCGTAAATCGCCCGCGCGACGTTCTCGTCGTTGAAGGCCCAGAGGTCTTCGAGCGATCCGCCGCCGCGGGTCAACAGCAGTACGTCGTAACGGCCACTGCGGGAGGCTTTGCGCAACATCGCGGTAATTGCCGACGGTGCTTCACGTCCCTGTACAGGTACGGGCAACACCTCCACGTCGACCAGCGGCCAGCGACGCGACAGCACACTCAGCACATCGCGAATCGCCGCGCCGGTCGCCGAGGTAATCACGCCGATGCGACGTGCGTAGTGGGGCAGGGGGCGCTTGTGTTCCTGGTCGAACAGTCCTTCGGCGCCGAGCTGCGTCTTCAGCCGTTCGAATTCCCGGCGCAATGCACCTTCGCCGGCCGGCTCCATCTGTTCGGCGACCAGCTGAAATTCGCCGCGGGGCTCGTAAAGGCCGACACGTGCGCACAACAGCACATGCATGCCGTCGACCGGCTTGAAGGTGAGCCGCGTGGTCTTGGGACGGAACATCGCGCAACGCACCTGGGCGTCGCTGTCCTTGAGCGTGAAATAGAGATGCCCGGAAGCCGGGCGCGCCACATTCGACAGCTCGCCCTCGATCCACACCAGCGGCAGCGCGTCTTCCAGCAGGCCGCGCACCAGCCGGTTCAGCGAGCTGGGGGTGAGAATCTGCCGTGGCGGGGCGCCGCCTTGGTCGTTGAAGTCGTCGGGGCTGTGCATGAAAGCGCGAGACTAGCACGATTGCGCGGCCGAGCCGATGCTCACCGTAGTGTTATTGAACAGCGACTTACATGGCTTAGTTAAAGCATTGATTCAGGAGGCGTCGGGATGATCTTCGGCTTCCTGCAGGCGCCGCCGGTGTCGCCGGCGCATCCGCCAGGTACGGATGCCCAGGTTGAGCGCGAACCAGGCAGCGAAGAGGCCGACCGGCCAGCCGATCACGGCCGGCCAAAGGATCGCCACAACCGCGACGACCGCCAGCACCAGGGTGCCCAATAACAAGGGGCCGGTCTCCGTATCGCCCAATACCCTGCGGTTGCTCAAGGCCGCACCGACACTGTTGGCCAGCCGCAATGCACCGGCCGCCGCGCGACTCGAACTGCCACTACGTTCACCGGGCCGTCGCCGTGGGCGCGGTTGACTGCGACGGATGCTTTCGGCGGCCGTACGCCGACGCCGTGGCAAGAGCACGATCTCGGTGGCGTTGCCCAGATCCCGTTCGTATTGCTCGGCCAGTTGCGTGGCAAAGCCGGCGTCTTCCACCGCGACATCGATCTCGCGATTGTTCAACCAGCTGGCGACGTTGAGATTGGACGAGCCGACGCGTCCCCAACGGGCATCGGCCACCGCGGTCTTGGCATGCAGCATCGAGCCGTTCCATTCGAAGACGCGGATGCCGGCTTTCAACAAGGGGCGGTAACCGGAACGCGACATGCCGGCCACCAACGGAATATCGCTGCTGCCCGGTACCAGCAGGCGGACGTCCACGCCGTCCTGCGCCGCCGCGGCCAGGGCTTGCACATACGGTGCGACGCCGACGAAATACGCGTCGGTCAGCCATAACGACTTGCGCGCCATGGCCGCTATCTGCTGGTCCAGGCGATACATGCCGGCGGTGGCCGGTTGCGTGGCGATGACACGCAGTTCGACGTTGCCTGCTTCTTCAATCTGGCTGGGCAGGAAGCTTGGCAGCGGTGAGCCCATGCTGCTCCAGCTTTGCGCAAACGCCTGCTCCAGCTCGGCCACCGCCGGCCCGCGCAACATCACGCCGGTGTCGCGCCAGGGTTCGATGCCGCGCTTGGCATCGCCCAACCATTTGGCGCTGATGCACACGCCCGACAGCGAGCCGATACGCCCGTCGACCACCAATAACTTGCGGTGGTCGCGGCTGATCCAGCCGAGCGGTTCGCCGAGCTTCGGCGGGTTGAACACACGGACCTGGCCGCCCGCTGCGCGCAACGGTTCCCAGAACCGGGCACGCGACTGACCCAGGCAGCCCATCCAGTCGCATACCACCGCCACCAGCACGCCTTGCCGTGCGCGTTCGACCAGGGCGTCGAGGAAGGCGCGGCCGACCTCGTCGTCACGAATGATGTAGTTCTCCAGCAGCACCCGTTCGCGTGCACCGCGGATGGCCGCCAGCCATGCCTCGTAATGCGCCGCGCCGTCGATCAACAGCTCGATCGCGTTGCCGCCCAGCAATGGCGCACCGGCCGCCCGGCTGAGGGCCTGCTCGGCCAGCAGGCGTTGGCTTGAAAGAGATTGGTTTGGTGACGCGGGAATCTGAGCTGACATGAAGCTGAGTGTAGGGGACCGGTGGGTATGCGCAATGTCGCTGGCTTCTGTCATGATCGCGCCATGTCGATCACCCATCGTCACACGGATACGGAACTCTGTGCGCTGGACATCATGGCGCGACTGGGCTCGACGCTGCGTATCGCCGCGCCCCTGGGACTGGGCAAGCCGCATGGGCTGTTGAATGCGCTGTATCGACTGACCGCCAACGACGCGTCCTGCTCGATGCGCCTGTACACGGCACTTTCACTGACCCGCCCCCGACCCGCGCCGGGTCTGGAAGCACGCTTCCTGCAACCGTTTCTCGATCGCCATTTCGGCGAGGATTTCGAAGATCCGGCCTATGCGGTCGACCAGGCGCGCAACGCCTTGCCCGGCAATGTCGCCGTGCACGAGTTCTATATGCAGTCCGGTGCGTTGTTGCATTCCAACAGTGCGCAGCGCGACTACATCAGCCAGAACTACACCCATGTTGCACGCGACCTGGTGGAGCAGGAGATCAACCTGCTGGTGCAATTGGTTGCCCGCCGCGATACGCCCGAGGGGCCGCGCTACAGCCTCTCGTGCAACCCGGACCTGACGCTGGATTTTCTCGCCCGCATCAAGGCCAGCGGCAAGCCCCGGCCCTTGTGTGTCGCGGTGGTGCATCCGCAGTTGCCTTATATGGGTGGCGATGCCGAGGTGCCTGCGGAGTTCTTCGATATCGAACTGACGCCGTCGCACTCGCCGCGATTGTTCGCGCTGCCGCGCGCGCAGGTGGATGTCGCCGAATATGCGCTTGGCATACATGCCAGTGCCTTGATCAAGGACGACGGCTGCCTGCAGATCGGTATCGGCACCTTGTCCGATGCGCTGGTCAAGGCGCTGATGTTGCGCCAGCAAGAAAATGTGCACTGGCGCCGCGCGCTGGTTGCGCTGGATACATCACGCGTCACGCACAAGCTGGCCGCGCGCGGCGGTGGCCTGGCGCCTTTCGTGCGGGGCCTGTACGGCGCGAGCGAGATGGTGATGGATGGCTTCATGCAGCTGGCGCGCGTGGGCATTCTCAAGCGTCGCTCCTGGGACACGCTGGCACTGGAACGCGCCTCGGCCGAAGGGCGCCTGGATTCGCACACGCCGGGCGGGCATTACCTGCGCGGCGCTTTTTTTCTCGGTTCGCGCGAACTGTACGAGTGGCTGCATGCGACCGAGCAAGGCGATCCGGATGCGATCGACATGTGCCGCGTCTCCAACGTCAACCAGTTGTATGGCGATCATCAGGCACTGGCCACGCTGCAGCGGCGCGGCGCACGTTTCTTCAATACCTGCATGATGGCCACCTTGCTCGGTTCGGCGGTGTCGGACGGACTCGACGACGGCCATGTCGTCAGCGGCGTCGGCGGGCAGTACAACTTTGTCGCGATGGCGCACGAGTTGCCGGAGGGGCGTTCGATCCTGTTGCTGCGTTCGACCCGTCGCGTGCGCGGCACGGTGCAGTCCAATATCCGCTGGAACTACGGCCACACGACGATCCCGCGTCATCTGCGCGATATCTTCGTCACCGAATACGGCGTGGCCGACTTGCGCGGCAAGACCGACAGCGAATGCATCGAGGCGATGCTTGCGATCACCGACGCGCGTTTTCTCGATGCGCTTTGTGCGGAGGCCAAATCCAACGGCAAGCTCGCGGCCGACTTTCAGATTCCGGAAAAATGGCGTCGCAACACGCCGGAAAATCTGCGCGAGGCGTTGGATCCTTTGCGGCGTAAGGGCCTGTTACCGGAGTTTCCGTTCGGTTCCGATTTCACTGAAGTCGAGCGGCAATTGCTTCCTGCCTTGTCCTGGTTGAAATCCTCCAGCGATAGTTTGCGCGGCAAGTGGGGATTGGTGCGTGCCGCGTTACGGCCGGGCGAGTTCATGCCGGGCGAAGACGAGGCGCTGCAGCGGATGGATCTGGCCGATCCGCATGGGTTGGGTATCAAGGGTCGTATCGAGCGGAGGCTGCTGGTGGCCGCTTTGCGCCGCAATGCGTCCAGGCAGGCAACCGCCTCAACGCAACAGGCGAGCTCTGCCGCTGGCCCCCCGAAATAGCCGGGTTTTCCTCAGTTTTTCATCGTCGCCCCGGCGAAGGCCGGGGCCCAGCGACTTTCATGCGTTGAACCGTAAGGCACTGGATCCCGGCCTTCGCCGGGATGACGAGTAGGAAGGGCTTTTGGGAAACTTCCCAAAGCCGCTCCCAGTGAAGGCGCTTTGTCATGAAGCCCCCGCCGCCATGAAGTATCCTTGACACCCCAGCCGCCGCCCTGTTGGCAGCTCCAGCCTCCGGTTATTTCGTACATGAGCGTGATCGACCAGCGTTCCACCCTCTTGGCCGCCACGGCCGAACCCGAGCCGCGCCGTCCCAGTGTCGGCGTGCAGATCGGCAAGGTCATCGTCGGTGGCGGTGCACCCATCGTGGTCCAGTCGATGACCAATACCGACACCGAGGACCCGGCCAGCACCGCCAAGCAGATTGCCGAGCTGGCGCGCGCAGGTTCCGAACTGGTGCGCATCACGGTCAATACGCCGGCCGCCGCCGCTGCCGTGCCGCGCATTCGCGAACGCCTGGAAATGATGGGTGTGAACGTGCCGATCATCGGCGACTTCCACTACAACGGCCACCAACTGCTCGAAGCCGAGCCGGCCTGTGCCGAAGCATTGGCGAAGTACCGCATCAACCCGGGCAACGTCGGCTTCGGCAAGAAGAAAGACAGCCAGTTCGCCGCGATCATCGAAAAGGCGATCCAGTACGGCAAGCCCGTGCGCATCGGTGCCAACTGGGGTTCGCTCGACCAGAGCATGGTCGCAACCTTGATGGACGAGAATGCACTACGCGCACAGCCCTGGGACGCGGCGCATGTCGCACGCGAAGCCCTGATCCGTTCGGCGCTCGACTCGGCGGCGCGTGCCGAAGAAATCGGGTTGGCGCGCGACCGCATCATCCTGTCGTGCAAGGTCTCGGGCGTGCAGGAACTGATCGCGGTGTATCGCGACCTGGCCGCGCGTTGCAACTACGCCTTGCACCTGGGTCTGACCGAAGCGGGCATGGGCTCGAAAGGCATTACTGCCTCCAGCGCCGCACTTGCCGTGCTGATGCAGGAAGGCATTGGCGACACCATTCGTATTTCGTTGACGCCCGAACCGGGCGGGGCACGCACGGGCGAAGTCATCGTCGCTCAGGAACTACTGCAGACGATGGGCCTGCGTGCATTCACACCCTTGGTTACCGCGTGCCCGGGCTGCGGCCGTACCACCAGCGAATTTTTCCAGGAGCTGGCCAAGACGGTGCAGGAGCACGTGCGCGAGAAAATGCCCGAGTGGCGCGTCAAATACGACGGTGTGGAAAACCTCACCCTCGCAGTGATGGGTTGCGTGGTCAACGGCCCGGGCGAATCCAAGCACGCCAATATCGGCATCTCCTTGCCGGGTAATGGCGAGGCTCCCTCGGCGCCGGTGTTTATCGATGGCGAGAAGGCGATGACCTTGCGTGGCGATAACATCGCCGCGGAATTCGTCGGCATCCTCGACAACTACGTTGCCAGCAAATACGTCGCACGCGGTGCCTGAGTGACTCGCGTCGACGATAAAGAGCAAGCCATCGTCGACGTCTGGCACGGCAATGCCGTGCCCTGGACGCGTGCCGTTCGCGAACAAACCATCGAAAGTCGCAGGCTGGTAACCGACGAAGCCATCGTGCGCGCGGTGCTTGCCCAGGCACCACGTCGTGTACTCGACGTCGGTTGCGGCGAAGGCTGGCTGGCGCATCGCCTGAGCAAGGCCGGATTGCAGGTGACCGGTGTGGATACCGTGCCCGAGCTGCTCGCCGCGGCACGCACACAGGGCGGCGATTTTCGCGAGCTTTCCTATGCGGATCTTGCCGCCGGTGTGTTGCCCGAACGCTTCGACGCAGTGATCTGCAATTTTTCCTTGCTGGGCAAGGCGTCAGTCGAGGACTTGCTCAAGGCCATGCCGGCCATGCTGCAGCCGGGTGGCGTCTTGCTGATCCAGACCCTGCATCCCTTGGCCGACAGCAGCGCCCTCTACCTGGATGGTTGGCGCGACGGCTCCTGGGCAGGTTGTGGCGATGGCTTCGGTCAGGCTGCTCCGTGGTACTTCCGGACGCTGGCGGGGTGGCAGGCCAGTTTCGCCGCGGCGGGCTTGTATATCTCAGCACTGGATGAGCCACTGCACCCTCATACGGGTCGTCCTGCCTCGATCGTGTTCATGCTCAAGGCCACCACTCAAGTTTCGGCGTGACCTGCCGGACTCGCACAACGCGCTCAGATGAGGTAATAAGCCGTAGGGCTACCTTGGGGCGCAGAGGGTGGCTCGGGCTCGCCGTGACAAGCGGCGGTTCGACAGGGGGCTGACGCCGCGGAGGACATCCGGAGTGACGATCAAGCCGCAACTGCGTATTGCGTTGATTTACGTCATCGTATCGGTGCTGTGGATCTGGCTATCCGATCGGTTGCTGGTGGCCGTCTTGCACGACCGGTACCTGTTTTATCGGGTCATGGTTCTCAAGGGCTCGATCTTTGTCGTATGCACCGGCGTACTGATCTACTGGCTGGTTTCGCGCGATATGCGCCGCATGGATCGGGTCAACCAGCGGCTGCGCGATGGCCATCTGCAGTCACTGCGGGTGCTGGTCTCGGCCATGGACATCCGGCACAAGGAAACCAGCGACCACTCCGAGCGTGTCATGCGCATGGCCACCGGGCTGGCGAGGCTTGCCGGCATACGCGGACAGGCGCTGCGCAATCTTCGTTTCGGTGCCTTGTTGCACGACATCGGCAAGCTGGCCTTGCCCGATAGCGTATTGGTCAAGGCTGGCCCGCTCACCCCGGACGAAATGGCGGTGATGCGCACCCACACGCGCATCGGTCATGAGATGTTGCGGCAGATCGAGTTTCTGCGTGACGCCACCGATATCCCGTTCGCGCATCATGAACGCTGGGACGGTGCCGGTTATCCGCAAGGCTTGAGCGGGGAAATGATTCCACTGGCGGCGCGGGTCTTCAGTGTGGTGGATGTATGGGACGCACTCAGCCATCCGCGCGTGTACAAGCCCGCGTGGCCGGAAGACCAGGTCATCGACTATTTGCGTAATGCCGCCGGCAGCCAGCTCGATCCGCACCTGGTGAAACTTTTCCTTGCGCACTATGACGAGCTGGTCCTGCTGGGTACTAATGAGGTTCCCGAATCGCTCTCGGTCCAGTGATCAGATGGCGTCGCCAGCGACCAGGCCTTCGTCGCACAGGCGAGCCACCAACTGCGGCGTGAATTCCGACCAGTTACCCGGCTGGCCAGGCAGGTGATTGAGCTGCGCCACCACGCGCAGGAACTGCGCACGCGGGTATTCCACGGCACCCATGCTCAGCAGATGCGGGTTGGTGACCTGGGCATCGATCAGTGGAAAATCCCAGCCCCGCAGCAGCCGCGCCAGGGCGATCAAGGCCAGCTTGGAGCCACCGCTCTCGCGGCTGAACATCGATTCGCCACAGAACAGCCGCCCCACCGCGACACCGTAGACACCGCCGACCAGCCGCTCGCCATCCCACACTTCCACGCTATGCGCATGGCCGGTCTTATGCAGCGCCGCATAGGCCTGGACCATGGCCGGAATGATCCAGGTCCCGATCTGCCCGGGCCGCGGCGAGGCGCAGGCTTCGACCACCTCACGGAACGCATGGTCGATGGTGACGCGCCAGCGTTGGCGCCCCAGCAGCCGTCGCAGGCTGCGGTTGGCGTGCAGTTCGGCGGTATGAAAAACGCAGCGCGGATCGGGCGACCACCACAGAATCGGTTCGTCGTCGTTGAACCACGGAAAGATGCCCTGCGAATACGCGGCCAACAACCGGCGCGGTGACAGGTCGCCGCCAAACGCCAATAGCCCATTAGGCTCGCGCAGCGCATTGCGCGGGTTGGGAAAGCGCTCCGGCCGCGTGCTGTCGAGTAGGGGCAGGGTGAGCGTTGCTGACATGGGGCTTAGCCTAACCTACGGCGGCGGCTTTTTTCTCAGGTGTGGGTGCGGCCTTTCTTATCCGCATCACAATCTGCCTGATGTATTTCACGACCGCATCGGGGCGATCTCCCTGGATGTCATGCCCGCTGTGCGGAATCAAAATATTGCGACCCTGGGTGGACAGGTTTGCGATGCGGTCGTGACCGGACATCCAGGCAGCCCGGGCAGCGCTGGCTTGGGCCAGCGGGTAGTCGTGAAATTGATTTCCGGCCGTCAGCACCACCAACGGCATATCACCGAAATTCGGGTCCGCATGGCGAACTTCGAGTTCGGTGGGCGAAAGGCCGCCGCCGGGCGGAGCGATACCTTGTTCCATTTCCGATACATACGCAGCCTGTTGTTTAGCCTGACTGCTTTCGCGATCGAGCACGTGGTGAATGAGCCGGTCCGGATTGGGTGGGTCGTCCATGCAGGCGGCGTGCTGCGGCCGCTGCAGTTTGCCTTGCGTCGCCCACGCAAGACATTGCCTGGCCTGATCCATATCGTTGGTGTCCTCTGCCTTCCATGCCTGCTTTTCCGTAGCGGTCCAGTTCGCGGTAATGACTTCGTCCTGCCCGACAAACGCCGGGTCGACAAACAGCAGGCCCGCGACATCGTTGGGAAAGCTTGCGGCGTAAAGACTTTCGTAGAGGCCGCCGCTCGAGTGACCGACGAGTACAACCGGTGTTGTCAGCGGGGCACGATGAATCAGCCGATGCAGGTCGTCGACGATATGCAATGCATCGGAGGGTCGTTGCGCGGCGTCGCTGAAACCGAAGCCCGCACGGTCATAGGCACAGGCGCGTGTAAAGCCCGCTACGGCCAGTTGGACTTTGCGAAACGCTATCGAGTCTTCGCCCAGCCCGGCTTCGAAAATGACCGTCGGTGTGCCTTGGCCCAGGCAGAAGAGATTCAGTCGTCGGCCGTGATCGATGTCGACCAGGGTGTGGGCGTGGGTGTATTCGCGCGATGGCACGGCCGGGAGGGTGGCTGCGTGTGCGGCACATAGCGTGCCTATGTAGAGGGCGAGCGAGCCGATCTTGATCAAGGCGCCCCTTCACCGCTGCGCATACGGACTATGCTCCATCAGATCCTGCGCATACCCGTCCATATGCAAGGCCTCGCGTTTCAAGGCCTGGCGTACTGCGTCGCGAAAACCTTCGTCGGCAAGATAGTGGCGTGAATGCGTGCGCACCGGCAGAAACCCGCGTGCGAGCTTGTGTTCACCCTGCGCACCCGGTTCGAAGCGTTGCAGACCATGTTCGATCGCATACGCGATGCCCTGGTAGTAGCACAGCTCGAAGTGCAGGCCGGGCAGGTCGACCGTGGCGCCCCAGTACCGTCCGTACAAGGTGTGACTGCTGCGCAGGAACATCGCCATCGCAAAGATGGTCGAGCCGCTGCGTGCGATCGCCACCTGGACGCGGTCGCCCAGGCGTTGGCCCAGGTCGACGAAAAAAGCTTCGGTCAACGCGGCATGATTGCCCTTGGCGTCGAACGTCGATTCGTACAACGCATGGATCTGATGCCACTGCTCCGCATCGAGCGAATCGCCACCGCGCATCTCGATGCGCATGCCGCTCTGCATGACCTGGCCACGTTCATGGCGGATGTTCTTGCGCTTCTTGTGATTGAGCGCCGCGAGAAAATCGCCGAAATCGCTATAGCCGCGGTTGGGCCAGTGAAACTGCACATCCGAACGCGCCAGCCAGTGTTCGTCGAACGCGGGCAGGTCGTCATCGGTAAGAAAGTTCGCGTGCGCCGATGACAGGCCGTAGCGATCGACCTGGGCGCGCATGGCCGCAACCAGCGCCTGGCGTCGCAGATCGCTTTCGGCCGTGTTGCCGACCAATAGACGCGCGCCGGTCACCGGCGAGTACGGCACCGCGTTGAGCAGCTTCGGATAGTAGTCGCCACCGGCGCGCTCCCAGGCGCCCGCCCAGCTCCAGTCGAACACGAACTCGCCGTGCGAATTGCCCTTGAGGTAAAGCGGCGCCGCGGCGACCAACTGGTTGCCTTCGTGCAGCACGAGGTGATGCGCGCGCCAACCAAAATCGTCCCGGATGCAGCCGGTAGTTTCCAGCGCCGACAGAAACGCATGCGATAGAAAAGGATTGTCGTCCGGGAGTAGGGCATCCCAGGCGGCAGCGGGCAAGTCGGCGATGCTTTCGTGGAAGCGGGCTTCGATCACTCGGGAGACTTTAAGGGCGAGAAAGTGTTCCCTTGGTCGTCATCCCGGCGTAGGCCGGGATCCAGAGGCTTCAGTATTCGGTTGTCGCGAAAACCGAACCGCAAGGTCACTGGGTCCCGGCCTACGCCGGGACGACGAACTGGGTGAGGCCATAACGCAGATCAAACCACCGGCGTCTGCTGATCCAGCCAACGCTCCGCATCCAGCGCGGCCATGCAGCCAAAGCCGGCCGAGGTCACGGCCTGGCGATACACATGATCGGCGACATCGCCCGCGGCGAACACGCCGGGGATATTGGTCATCGTCGCCATGCCGTCCAGGCCCGAACGGATCTTGATATAGCCATCGCGCATGTCCAACTGGCCGTCGAAGATGCCGGTGTTGGGCGTGTGGCCGATCGCCACGAAGAAGCCGGTGACATCCAGATCGCGCGTGGCACCGGTGTTCACGTCTTTCACGCGCACGCCGTTCACACCGCTGTCATCGCCCAGTACCTCATCCACCGCGTGGTTCCAGATCAGCTCGATCTTGCCGGCCGCTGCCTTCTCGAACAGCTTGTCCTGCATGATCTTTTCCGCGCGCAGCTTGTCGCGGCGGTGCACCAGGTACACCTTGCGGGCGATGTTGGACAGATACAGCGCCTCTTCGACCGCCGTATTGCCGCCGCCGACCACCACCACGTCCTGCTCGCGGAAGAAGAAGCCGTCGCAGGTGGCGCAGGCCGATACGCCCTTGCCCTTGAAATGCTCTTCACTGGCCAGGCCCAGGTACTTGGCGGTCGCACCGGTGGTAATGATCAGCGCGTCGGCGGTGTACTCGCCCGAATCGCCCTTGAGGCGGAACGGGCGCTGCTTCAGGTCCACCGTATGGATATGGTCGAACACCATCTCGGTCTTGAAGCGCTCGGCGTGCTCGGCCATGCGCTGCATCAAGGCGGGCCCCTGCAACCCCTCCACGTCACCCGGCCAGTTGTCGACGTCGGTGGTGGTCATCAGCTGCCCGCCCTGCTGCAGGCCGGTGATCATGGTCGGCTTCAGATTGGCGCGGGCAGCGTACACGGCAGCCGTATAGCCGGCGGGGCCGGAGCCCAGGATCAGCAGGCGGCTGTGCTTAGGGGTCGTCATTGATATAATCCTTAAAGTTTGCAGGCAGCTTGAATCACTATTCGCTCCACATCCTGCGGCGGTTTCACCTAAGACCGCCTTCAGGCATCAGAGAACGAGTTTTGAACCCGCAAGGATGGGGAAGACATGCAGCCGATTCAAGGCGCAGGCGACTGTAACGCTATCCGCGATGGCTGACATCGCGGTTTTTTGTGCACTGACAGGATCTTCCACTCCCCATGCGTATCGGCATTCCTTCTGAAACCAAGACCCTAGAGGGTCGCGTTGCCCTGGTCCCCGCTGCCGCCGCCGACCTGGTTCGCCGCGGCCACGAAGTATTCATCCAGGCCGGCGCCGGCCTGAAGAGCGGCTTTTCCGACGAGTCATACACCAAGGTCGGCGTGAAACTCGCCGCTGACGCCGCCGCCCTGTACGAGGCTGGCGAGCTGATCGTCAAGGTGAAGGAGCCGGTCGCCGGCGACCTGGCCCTGCTCAAGAAGCACCACCTGCTGTTCTGCTACCTGCATCTGGCCGCCGAGCCGGCGCTGACCAAGAGCCTGCTGGACATCGGCCTGACCGGCGTCGCCTTCGAGTCGGTCGAGGAAGACGGCGGCCTGCCGCTGCTGCTGCCGATGTCGGTGATCGCCGGCCGCATCGCCACCCAGATCGGCACCACGCTGCTGCATCGTCCGCAGGGCGGTAAGGGCAAGCTGCTGGGCGGCATGGCCTCGACCCCGCGCGGCAAGGTCGTTGTGCTCGGCGCGGGCGCTGCCGGCGGCAACGCCGCTGCGCTTGCCGCTGCTGCCGGCGCCAACGTAGTGGTGTTCGACAAGCGCCAGGACCGCCTGGCCGAAATGATGGCAATGGGCCCGAACGTCACCGCTCTGTACGCCTACGAGTCCTCGGTGGCCGAAGAAGTGCGCGATGCCGACATCGTCGTCGGTGCCGTGCTGATCCCCAGCGCCAAGGCGCCGCGCGTGGTCACCGAAGAAATGGTCAAGACGATGGAGCCGGGCTCGGTGCTGGTCGACATTTCGATCGACCAGGGCGGCTGCTTCGAAACCTCGCGTCCGACCACCTGGAAGGAACCGACCTACGACGTGCACGGCGTGACGCATTTCTGCGTGACCAACATGCCGGGCGCCGTGCCGCAGACCTCGTCGGTGGCCATCTCGGCGGCAATCCTGCCGTACGTGCAGCGTCTGGCCGGCGGCAACGAGTGGCGCGACTTCGCTCCGCTCAAGGCCGGTATCAATGTGGACGGCGGCAAGCTGGTGCATCCGGCCCTGCTGGGCTGATAGGCTCCGCCCGATGGGGAACGGAGGCCTCGGGCTTCCGTTCCCCTTTTCTTTTTTAGCTTTTTCAATTAATTACAGCATTAAGCCAAGGTAAGACCTACGACAGGGTATGCTCTTGCGCCTAAGAGGGGCAGGGATGCTTACAGGGGAGCATTACGCTATGTCGGCAATAACCTACCCACGGTCCTTTATTGATTGCAGTTTATGAGGAATCCCAAACCGGTGGCGCGTAGCGCAAAAGCAACATCCAAAAAGGAAAAGCCGCGCGAGGGGCTCAGCGAAGAGCTCAAGCGTCGTCTGCGCGAGGCAGGCGCCTTGTTGCTGCTGCCGCTCGCTTTGTATCTGCTGGTTTGCCTGTTCAGTTACAACGACCAGGACCCTAGCTGGGGCCATGCCAGCACGGCCGAGCACGCCCACAATCTGGGCGGCGAAGTGGGCGCGAACATCGCCAACCTGCTGCGCTACATCTTCGGCCTCGTCGCTTATTGTTTCCCGTTGTTGCTGCTGATCCTCGGCGTGCAGGTGCTGCGTCATCGCGGCGAGCGCAATGTGCAGCCGTGGGAGCCGTCGCTGCGGTTGATCGGCTTTGTACTGTTTTTCATCACCACGCCGGCCCTGGCGTGGTTGAACCTGCACGACGCGCAGATTCTGCCGGAAGGCGCAGGCGGCATTGTCGGTCGCTGGGTTGGCCACGGTTTGTTGCGTGCCTTTGGCGACAAAGGTGCGCCGTTGCTGTTGCTCGCCTTGTTCCTGATAGCAGTCACGCTCGCCACCGGCCTGTCCTGGTTCAAGGTGATGGACCTGCTCGGTGCCGGCGTGGTCAAGCTCGGTAGCTGGTTCGGCGGCAAGCTCAAGGAAGCCCCCGAAGCCCTGGCCGCGCGTCAGGCACGCGCCGAGCGCGAAGTGGTCAAGAAGGTCGAGGCGGTCAAGCAGGCCAAGCGCGAACCGGTGCGTATCGAATCGGCGCCGACGCCGGTGATCAAGAGCGAACGCGCCCGCCAGGAAACGCAGATTCCCTTGTTCACCGGCGCTGCCGCACCGGGCGAACTGCCGCCGTTGTCCCTGCTGGACGAAGCACCGCCGCAAGGCCCGGGCTATTCGGAAGAAACCCTCGAAGTGCTGTCGCGCCAGGTCGAACTGAAGCTCAAGGACTTCCGTATCGAGGCGAAGGTCGTGGGCGTCTATCCGGGCCCGGTGATCACGCGCTTCGAACTGGAACCTGCCGCCGGCGTGCGCGGTTCGCAGGTGTCGAGCCTGGACAAGGACATTGCGCGCGGGCTGTCCGTGGTCAGCGTGCGCGTGGTCGACGTGATTCCGGGCAAGAACGTGATCGGCCTGGAAATCCCCAATACCAAGAAGCAGATCGTCTACCTGTCGGAGATTCTGCGCTCGGACAAATACGACCAGCTCAAGTCGCCCTTGGCGCTGGCGCTGGGCAAGGACATCGCCGGCAAGCCGACCGTGGTCGACCTGGCCAAGATGCCGCACTTGCTGGTGGCCGGTACCACCGGTTCGGGCAAGTCCGTGGCGGTGAACGCGATGGTGTTGAGCTTGTTGTACAAGTCCAGCCCCAAAGACGTGCGCATGATCATGATCGACCCGAAGATGCTGGAGCTGTCGGTCTACGACAAGATTCCGCATCTGCTCGCGCCGGTCGTCACCGACATGAAAGAAGCCGCCAACGCGCTGCGCTGGTGCGTGGGCGAAATGGAGCGTCGCTACAAGCTGATGGCCGCAGTCGGCGTGCGCAACCTCGCTGGTTTCAACAAGAAGGTGAAGGACGCCGAGAATGCCGGTCAGCCCATGCTCGACCCGCTGTTCCGTCCGAATCCGGACATGCCCAACCTGGCCGCCGAGCCGCTGGAGCCGCTACCGTACATCGTGGTGATCATCGACGAATTTGCCGACATGATGATGATCGTCGGCAAGAAGGTCGAAGAACTGATCGCGCGTCTTGCGCAAAAGGCGCGTGCCGCTGGCGTGCATCTGATTCTCGCCACGCAGCGTCCGTCGGTGGACGTGATCACCGGTTTGATCAAGGCAAACATCCCCACGCGCATCGCGTTCCAGGTGTCGTCGAAGATCGATTCGCGCACCATCCTCGATCAATCGGGCGCTGAAACGCTGCTAGGCCATGGCGACATGCTTTACCTGCCGCCCGGCACCGCTACGCCCGAGCGTGTACATGGCGCCTTCGTCGATGACCATGAAGTGCATCACGTGGTCGACTGGCTCAAGTCGCAGGGTTCGCCGCAATACATCGAAGGTGTGCTGGAAGAATCGCAACCCACCGGCGACGGCAAGTTCATCAGCGACTCCGGTCTGCCGTTGGAAGAAGAGGCCGGCGGCGACGCGGAAGCGCAGCTCTATGACAAGGCGGTGCGCATCGTGACCGAAAGCCGTCGCGCATCGATCTCCGGCGTCCAGCGGCATCTGCGTATCGGCTACAACCGCGCGGCGCGCCTGATCGAACAGATGGAGCAGGAGGGCGTGGTCAGCGCACCGCAGCACAACGGCAATCGCGAAGTGCTGGCGCCGCCGCCGCCCAAGAACTAAACCTACTTCGTCATTCCGGCGCAGGCCGGAGCCCAGTGCCCTCGGTTTCAGGTTGTCGCGAAAATCGATACGCATCGCTACTGGGTTCCGGCCTGCGCCGGAATGACGAGCTAAAAGCAAAGATCATCGGGATCTCCAATGAATCGTCTTATCGTCACTATCGCCACCTTCGCGCTCGCCTTCACCGCGCATGCCGCCACCGGCAACGCGCGCGCCAAGCTCGATGCGTTCGCCACCGGCCTGCACTCGCTCACCGGCAACTTCAGCCAGACCTTGACCGACGCCAACGGTCAGCCCGGCAAATCCAGCTCGGGCACGCTGGCGTTGGAAGCGCCGCGCCAGTTCCGCTGGGAAACCATCGCGCCGTACAAGCAGACCATCGTTGCCGACGGCAGCCGCGTGTGGCTGTACGACCCGGACCTGGAGCAGGTCACCGTGCGCATCCAAAGTGGCGAAGAAGCACATAGCCCGCTCACGGTGCTGACCGATCTGAAGCAGATGGACCGCGATTTCAAAGTGACCGAGCAGGGCGAACGCGACGGCCTGAGCTGGGTGCGCCTGACCTCGACCGCGAAAGACCCGCAGTTCGACTATGCCGACTTAGGCTTCGACGCCAACGGCCTGGCACGCATGACCTTCCGCGACCAGCTCGGCGCTACCACGGACATCCATTTCTCCGGCTGGCAGCGCAACGCATCGATTGCGCCGCAGACCTTCAACTTCGTGCCGCCCAAGGGCGCGGACGTAATCGGCGATGCGCCGGTGCTTACCACGCAGCCGATTAAAAATTAACGTCGGACGAACGGGTCGCGATTAAAGTCGCGATCAAAGGCACCCCCTCACCCCAGCCCTCTCCCCCGGCGAAGCCAGGGGAGAGGGGGCGCACTGAGGCAAGTTTGAACTTTGCGCGCTTTTTAGCTCCCTCTCCCCTGGCTCCGCCGGGGGAGAGGGTTGGGGTGAGGGGGCGCAAGAGGCGAGGCGAAGCGAGCCTGTAAACACCGCTCCAAACACAAGGACGAACAGATGTTCATAGTGTGGATGATCGTCGGCGCAGTGCTGGGGGCACTGGCCGATCAGGGGTATTTCGGCGCATTGGTCGGCGCTGCGATCGGCTTGCTCTGGGCGCGCCAATCGCGCCTGTCGCGCGAGCTGTCCGCAACGCGTGCGCGCTTGAATGAGCTGGCCTTGCCGCCGGCAGCGCAGTCGAGAGCAGAAGCCGATGCGATCGTGCATCGCGCAGCGGATATCGCACAGACACAACCACCACCGGCATACGTACCTCCACCCCCGCCGGTCGCACCGCCTCTGCCCGCCGCCTCAGCGCCCGACGCCTGGGCCGACGACATACAGCGTCCGCACACGCCGGCGATGCCGCCCTCCGTACCCAGCGGCCCGTCGTTGATCGAACGGGCCTGGGGCTGGTTTACCGAAGGCAACGTCCCGGTGAAAGTCGGCATCCTGGTGTTGTTCGCCGGTGTCGCCGCGCTGCTCAAGTACGCCTCCGATAGCGGCATGTTGCGCCTGCCGATTGGCTTGCGCCTGAGCGTCGTCGCGCTGGCGGCCATCGGTGGTCTTGCCTTTGGCTGGCGACAGCGTTCGCAACGACGCGTGTTTGGGCTGTCGCTGCAGGGTGGTGCGATCGGCGTCCTTATCATCGTGATCTTTGCTGCGTTCCGCTTGTACAACCTGATTCCGTCAAGCGCGGCATTCGCCTTGCTGTTGGTGCTGGTCGCCGGCATCGGCATGCTCGCCGTGCTGCAAGATGCATTGGCGCTCGCCATGCTCGGCTTGGTCGCGGGCTTTGCCGCGCCGATCCTGGTCTCGACCGGGCAGGGCAGTCACGTGGCGCTTTTCAGCTACTACGCGATCCTCAATCTGGCCATTCTCGGCATCGCCTGGAAACGCTCCTGGCGCGTGCTCAACCTGCTCGGTTTCATTGCCACCTTCGGCATCGGCACAGCGTGGGGCGTGCTGAAATACGAGCCGCATCTTTTCAACAGCACTGAGCCGTTCCTGGTGCTGAACTTCCTGTTCTACCTCATCATCCCCTGGCTGCATGTGTTGCGCGCACCGGCCGATCGACGCTTGATCATCGACGGCAGCCTGATGTTCGGCAATCCCTTGATCAGCTTGTTGCTGCAGGGCGCCTTGCTGCAATGGGATCCGCGTGCGATGGCGTTCTCCGCGCTCGCCGCGGGCGTGGTCTACATCGTGTTTGCCTACGTCGTGCGCAACCATCCGGCGATGCGTTTGCTGCGTGAGACCTGGGCGGTACTGGCGGTAGCCTTCGCCACGCTCGCGGTGCCGCTGGCACTCAATGCGAATGTCACCGGCAGCATCTTCGCGCTCGAAGGCGCGGGCCTGATCTGGCTGGGTCTGCGCCAGCAGCGCGCCTTGGCACGCTGGAGCGGCCTGTCGCTGCAACTGCTGGCAGCGTGCGCCTTGCTGCTCGGCCGCCACTGGTACCTGACGAACGAATGGCCGGTGCTCAATCGCGATTTCATCGGTGCCTTGCTGCTGATCGTCGCGGGTATCGCCAGTTGCGTGCTCTACGTGCGCAACGACGGCGAGCGCTCGACCCACCGCCTGCTTGCCGTTGCGCTCTATGCGTGGAGCTTATTGTGGTGGGTGGCGGCGTCTGGTACGGAAATCGGTCGCTTCGTCGATGTCCGATTCTGGCCGGCCGCATGGTTCACCCTGCTCGCGTTCACCGCGTGGCTGATCGCCGAAGTAGCGCAGCGCGAGACACGATTCGAGCTGGGTGCCGTATTGCGCTACAGCCCACCGGCCTTCCTGTTCGTGATGCTGCTGGTGTTGTTGCGGCTGGTCGAATTGCGCGAGCAACCCTTGGCCGGCTGGACGCTGGCGGCGATCGTCGCAGCAGCGGCGTTCGGCTGGCGTACCTTGATTTGCCTGCGCGCCTTTGCACTCAGCGCCAGCCTGGCGCAGCTGGCATGGCTGTGGCGCTGGTGCGCGATCCTGGTACTGGCGATCTGGGTGGCCTTCGATGGTGCACGCTGGATATCGACCAGTTGGGTCTTCGTACTGAGCTTTACCCCGGCGTTCCTGCTCACCGCACTCGCACTGTGGCGTCCGCGCTGGATCGCGGCACCGCTGGCCTTGCATCTGCCGCAATGGCGCACGCCGCTGCTGTATTCGCTGTTCGCCTTGCTCGGCGTGCTTGCGCTGCTGGCCCTGGGTAGCGATGGCGATGCCACGCCGTTGCCGTATATCCCGTTGATCAACCCGCTCGAGCTGATGTTGCTGGCGATCGTGTTCTTCTTCGCACGCTGGCTGGCCGATGCGCAGACGCCGGTTGTGTTGAAACAGCAACGCGCGTTGGTGGCCGGTGCGATCGTGCTGATCTTCGTAACCGATGCGACCTTGCGCGCGGTGCATCAGCTCGGTGGCGTCGGCTGGAGCGATGCGCTTGCCCAGTCCAGCCTCGCGCAGATGTCGCTTACCGTCGTGTGGAGCGTGCTCGGCCTGGTGGCCTGGGTGTGGGGCTCGCGCCGCGGGCATCGCATGCTGTGGCTGGCCGGCGCCATCATGATGGGCGTGGTACTGGCCAAGCTGCTGCTGATCGACCGTGCTCAGTTGGGCAACCTTTTCGGTATCGGTTCGTTTATCGCCTACGGTCTGCTTTGTACCGTCATCGGTTATCTCGCACCGGCGCCGCCGAAACAGGCGCCGCCGCTTTCATCTTCCAGGGAGGAGGGCACTCATGCGCCTTGATCTTCGTTTGTTCGGGTTGGCCTTGCTGTTGCCCGTAGCCGCGGCGCAAGCCAGCGCGCAGACCGATTACGCCTACGCGTTTGCGCTCGACACGAAAACGCCGAGCGAGGCCTATCGCGTTGCCTTGACGCCCGAGGTCTACGCGGCGATCAACCGCAATGCCAATCTGCAGGACATCGTGGTGGTCAATAGCGATGGCCAGCCGGTGCCGTTCGGACCGATGCCGGTCGAGCCGCCGCAGACGCGCGATTTCACCGCGCACACGCGGATGCTGCCGGTACCGGTATCGCGCGATGCCGCTGGCGCCGTGCGCGTGGAGCGCAATACCAACGGCGATATCGTGATCAACCAGGGCGCAGCGACTGGATCGGCCAAGCCGACGCAGTGGCTGATCGATGCCGGCAGCAGCGCCAGTGTCGAGCACATCGAGCTCGATCCGACGTCGGTGACGCAGGATATCCAGCTGCATGTCGAAGTCGATGCCAGCGACGACCTGAAGAACTGGAGCCAGCGCGGCGATACCGGCAGCCTGACGCGCGTCAGCGGCCAGGGTGACGACGGCGGCGTGGAGCAGTTGTCGCTCGATGTTGGCGGCACACCGGCACGCTATTACCGCATCCGCCTGATCGACGGCGACGTGGACTGGAGCAATGGCCACACGCCCAACGTCACCCTGCAGGGCAGTTACGTACCGGCGCCCGCCGATACGTTGGCCACACTGAGTTGGCAGCGCGCACTGGAAGACACCAAGCAAAACGGCACGGATTTCGACTATCGCCTGATCGCCGCGTTGCCGCTGCAGGCCGCCAAGCTGGCCTTGCCCAGCAGCAACGTCGCCGCGCATGTCACGCTGTTGGCCGGCGAGGACGACAACGGCAAGATGCAATGGTCGCCGCTGGGCTCGGCAGACATCGTGCGTGTCGGTAGCGGCGCCGCCGAGGTCACCTTGCGCTGGACCAGCCAACCGATCCAGCACCTGCGCGTGCATGTGGATACCGCGCTCGCGGCACCACCGACGCTGGTCGTGGGCTGGGAGCCGGATCAATTCATGTTCATGGCCGAAGGGCACGCGCCGTACCGACTGCTGGCAGGCAGCTACGCCGCACGGCGCGGCGACTATCCGATGACCGCCTCGCTGGAAAAGCTGCGCGATGTGAAGCCCAGCGACTGGCTGCCGCCGGAGGCCGGGCTTGGTGCTCGTGCCGACGCCGGCGGCCCGAATGCGCTGCTGGCGCCCAAGCTGCCCTATGATTGGACGCGTCCCGTGCTGTGGCTTGTACTCATCCTTGGCGCTTTGTTGATCGCGGGTATGGCATGGAGTCTGCTGAAGCAATCGCGTGGCGATCAACCGGCCCCCAAACCCTAAGTTCGACATGTCCCTCTTACCATCGAATACCGGACTCTTCCCTGAGTCCGATGCGTTAAAGCCGCTGGCCGAGCGTATGCGTCCGCGCAACCTGGACGAGATCGTCGGCCAGCAACGTGTGCTTGCACCCGGCAAGGCCCTGCGCCGTGCGCTGGAAGCCGGCCGCGTGCATTCGATGGTGCTGTGGGGGCCACCCGGTTGCGGCAAGACCACGCTCGCCTTGTTGGTGGCGCGTTATGCCGATGCGGATTTCCGTGCCATCTCGGCCGTGCTTTCCGGGTTGCCCGAAGTGCGCAAGGCGCTGGCCGAAGCGGAGGCCAATTTCGCGCAGGGCCGGCGCACCGTGTTGTTCGTCGACGAGGTGCATCGCTTCAACAAGGCGCAGCAGGACGCCTTCCTGCCGCATATCGAACGTGGCGTGATCATCTTTATCGGCGCCACCACCGAAAACCCGTCGTTCGAGTTGAACTCGGCGCTGCTCTCGCGTTGCCGCGTGCATGTGCTGGAATCTGTCTCCATCGACGACATCGTTGCCGCGCTCAAGCGTGCGCTTGCCGACACGGAACGCGGTTTGGGCGAGCTCGGCTTGCAGGTCGCCGAGGATTCGTTGCGCTTGATCGCGCATGCCGCCGATGGCGATGTGCGCCGTGCACTCACGCTGCTGGAAATCGCCTCGGAGCTAGCCAACGACAACACCATCGACGACGCCACGCTGACCCAGGTGCTGGCCGATCGCACACGTCGTTTCGACAAGGGTGGCGAACAGTTCTACGACCAGATTTCCGCGTTGCATAAATCCGTACGCTCGTCCGATCCCGATGCCGCCGTGTACTGGCTGACGCGCATGTTGGATGGTGGCGTCGATCCGCTTTACCTCGCGCGTCGCATGACGCGTATGGCCGTCGAAGATATCGGCCTGGCCGAACCGCGTGCCTGGCGCATGGCGCTGGACGCCTGGGACACCTACGAGCGTTTGGGCAGTCCCGAAGGCGAGCTTGGCTTGGCGCAGCTGGCGATCTGGCTGGCCATCGCCCCCAAGAGCAATGCCGCCTACATGGCCTACAACCAGGCCCGCGCCGTCATCGGCCAGACCGGCACTCTGGACGTCCCCATGCACCTGCGCAACGCCCCAACCAAGCTGATGAAAGGCCTGGGCTACGGCAAGGGCTACCAATACGACCACGACGCCGAAGGCGGCATCGCCCTCGACCAGCAATGCCTTCCCGATGCGCTCGAAGGCATGGTGTTCTACGAACCGGTGGAACGGGGGCTGGAAATCAAGCTGCGCGAGAAGCTGGCGGCCTTGCGCGAGTCGCGCGCGCAGGCGAGGAAGAAGTAGCCCGCGGGGACGAAAGCTTCCCGCAAGTCGTCGTTCCGGCCTGCGCCGGGATGACGAAATTGTGAAGGGCCGTATTCCAAAACGCCAACTGGCCCTAGGTCAGCAGGTCAATCGGTTTGGTTATAGTGGCTAACAATCGCCACCCTTCAGATACGTTATGAATCGACCCGATCCGCTACCTGCCGGTATACCCCGAGTCCGCTCTGCCGGGCCGCAGGGTACCCAGCTGCTATCCGTGCAGGAACTGCGGGAGTATGCCGAGGCGGTGCCATCGTTCGACGAGCGGGCCAGTACCCACCAGCCGGTGCTGGAGGGTGTCAGCCAGGGGATCGAAGGGCGGCGTTTCGTGCTGCGCTCGGGGCGACAGACGATCGGCCGGCGCAGCGACAGCAACATCATTCTCGACGACCTCAGCGTCTCGGCTTCGCATGCCTGGATCATCAACCAGCACGGCCACTATGTGGTCATGAACACGCTGTCGACCAACGGCACCTTCGTCAACGAGCAGCGTATCCACGAAGCCGTGCTTAAACATGGCGACCGCCTGCGACTGGGGCAGGTCGAGTTCGTCTTTCTGACCCGTGAACCGGACGAAGGCTCGGCGGCGCGGCTCGCGCTGCGCATCGTGGCCGGTATCGTCGTGGTCGCGGCGGTGGCCGCGGCGGCTTGGTGGCTGGTTCGATAAGCCTGCCGTGAGCGTCGCGTCCATTCCGCAAACCATTGGCCGATACCGTATCGAAGGTATCCTCGGCGAGGGTGCCATGGCGGTGGTGTATGCCGGTTTCGATCCGGACATCGAACGCCGCGTGGCGATCAAGTGCCTGCACCGCGAAGTGGCCGACGACCCCGATTATCGCCGCCGCTTTCTGGTCGAGGCGCGCGCCGCCGGCCATCTGACCCATCCGCACATCGTCACCGTCTTCGACGCGGGTGAAACCGACGATGGTCGCCCGTACATCGCGATGGAACGCCTCACCGGCGAAACCCTCGCCAGCCGCGTCGCCACGCATGGCCTGCCCCCGCTGCCGACGATCATCGAGCTGATCACCCAGGTGGCTGCCGCGCTCGACTATGCACACACCCAGGGTGTGATTCATCACGACATCAAGCCCGACAACATTGTGCTGGTCGACGGTTGGCATCACGCCAAGATCAGCGACTTCGGCATTGCCGAACGGCGCGGCAAGCAAGACGGGCGTGCTAGCAAACGTATCGGTGGCACGCCGGCCTATATGGCGCCCGAGCGCTTGCGCGGCGAAAAAAGCGGTGCGCGCAGCGACCTGTTCTCGCTGGGCGTCGTGCTGCACTGGCTGGTGACCGGCAAGCTGCCCTGGCCCGATCACGAAGATATCAGGCAGACCATCGCCGAACGACAGCAGTCATTGCCGCCGGTAGAGCCGCGCGACCCGGCTGCGCCGTCGATGCTGGTGCATATCGTCGGCACCTTGCTGGCGTCGACGATCGAGGCGCGCTACCAACGCGGCGCCGAAGTCGTCGACGACCTGCGCGTTGCACAACGCGAATACGACCGCCTGCAGGAGCAGCCGCTGGTCAATCATTTCGTGTCGTTGCGTCTGCGTTGGGCCGGCGTGCTCGGTGCGATCCTGACCATGGTGCTGATCCTTGGTTTGGCGCTGATCTATGGCAAGCAGAATCGCGCCGTCACCGGCCTTGCATTCGACTTCGGCGGTTCGATGGCGCATATGATCGCCAGCGAATCGGCGGAGAATCTGTTGCTCGGCGATCGCGCGGCCACACGTGCACTGGTCGAGGACGTGGCACGCAATCAGCAGATTCATTACCTCGCCATCGCCGACCACGACGGCAACGTCGTAGCCAGCACGCGCGAGGACGAAATCGACCATCCGTTGCCGCCGATCAACGGCAAGAAGTACGAATCGCAGGCCAGCGATATTCAGAGCTATCTGAGTCCCGATAAGGGAGCAGGGCAGGACGATGTGCTGCTGTTCGACGTACCTGTGCTCTATCAGGTGAAAACCGTCGGTCAGCTACGTCTGGGCGTCAGCAACGCGCCGTTACACGCTGCGCAAAAGACCACGCTTGGTGTGATTCTTACCGTGTTGTTGGTGACCTTGACGGTGGTCATGGGCGCGGCGTATTGGCTGTTCCGTCGGCCGTTGATTCTGCTTGGCCTGGTGAGCGATGCGTTGCTGCGCGTGGCGCGTGGCGATTTTGGTTATCGCATTCGTCTGGTTCGCGGTGATGAGCTGGGGCGGTTGTTTGTGTCGTTCAACCTGATGAATACGTCGCTGCAGAATCGCCGGCGCCTGGGTATTCGACCCGCGCGGCGCGTGCCTGCGGAAAGTGCGACGCAGCCGACGCGTATTTTGCCTGTGTCTGAGAAAGACGACGCGGGTTAGCATCCCGCGAGCACCCAGCCCCCTCACCCCAACCCTCTCCCCCGGCGTAGCCAGGGGAGAGGGAGCAAAAGCGCGAGACTTTGAAGGCTTGCCTCAGTCGGTCCCCTCTCCCCTGGCTATGCCGGGGGAGAGGGTTAGGGTGAGGGGGGCTCTAAGCCCTCACCCCATCAAAGCTGCTTAAGCCGATGCTTCAACTCCAACGCCCGCGTCCGATAAACCGTAGCCGCCTCATACCCCGGATCGATCGCCAGCACGTGATCCCATAACGCAATCGCCTGATCCAGCTTCTGATCGCGATACAACACAATGGCGCGCTGGTGATAGTTGTTCAGTACCTGGGTACGCAACCCCGCCGCATCACCATTGGTGGGCTTCAACGTCGGGTCGAGCGACAATGCCTGGTCATAACGCGACACCGCATCGTCGCGATGCCCCTGGCCGAGCAGCGCAAGGCTTTCGTCCTGCAAACGTTTGGCCTGTACAGCCGGCGACACATGGCTCAAGGCTTTATCAGGCGCATTCTTGGCCGACGCGGGCACATGCAGTACTTGTCCCGCACGCAGCATCGACGGATTGGCGGCATTGTTGTAACGCGCCAGGATCAGAAACTGAGTGCCGTCACCGAGAAAGCGCGCCGCCAGCGTGCTGTACGAGTCGCCCGATTGCACGGTGTAGTTGCGTGAAGATGCCCCGAGCGCCTGCTGCGGGTCGACCGTTAATTGACGCAGCAGATTCTGCGCAAGCCGATCGTCCGGGTGCTGTTTCAGATAATGCTTCAGCGATTTCTCGCCATCCTCGTAGCGCCCCACTTGCAACTGACTTTTGATGATCGCGCTGATCGGCATGTCCGGAGCATCGTCCGTCTCGACCGGCGGCGGCGCCGGCGGTGCGATAGGGGCTTCCTGGTGAGGCGGTGTGCTTACCACCTTGGGCTTGGTGTGCATCTGCGAGCAGCCGGAGATGACCAGCGCGGTCGCCAGCCATCCCGCTGCCAGAACGTGTTTCGATAGTCCCTGTGTCGATGCCATGCGCAATATGTTTTCCAAAATGAATCTAAGCCGCTACATCGTCGCGACGCGCGGATGCGGCACCCGTCAACGTCGATCCCATCCACACCATCAACCGCCGTATCCAACCGGTATCGGCAACACGGGCAACAACTAGAGACGCATTGTCGGCATGTTCGCCGCCACGGCGGACTACCAGGGCCAGCGCGTGCTGTAGCGCCGCCGGTTGGTCTCGAGCGAAACCCAGCTCCGCCAACTCACGCGTGGAAAGATGCTCCCACACCCCGTCGCTGCACAGCACGAACGCCTGGCCCGGGCGCAGCGTGGCCAGGCCATGGTCGACGACGGGTGCATCCGCGCCCCCGAGACCGCGCAACAGCTTGTGCTGATCGGGGTCGCTGGCAAGGTCGGCTTCGGAGATATCGCCGCGCTGCCGTTTCAGCTGCGCCACGCTGTGGTCCTGGGTCTGTTCCAGGCAACGCCGCCCCTGAAAGCGATAGAGCCGGCTGTCGCCGACATGCGCCCAGCAGGCACGGTTGCCCTGGATCAATAACGCCACCGCGGTCGAATGGGGCTCGCCGCTGGCAAGCGTGTCGCGCAGGCGGCGTAATTGGGTATGTGCTTCCTGGCACAGTGTCTCCAGAAACAACGGGCCGGGCTGTTCGCGCCAGCTGCCTTGTTCCCACATCTGCCGCGCCACGCCGACCACGGTCTGCGCCGCCAGCTCGCCGGCACCGTCGCCGCCCATGCCATCGGCCAGCACCAGCAGGCGCGCATCCGCATCGGGTGCATGCAGGCAGACCAGTTCGTCCTGTTGTGTCGCACGCCCACCGCGCACCCGCCCGGCAACCACCAGTGGCGACACGCAAAGATCGACTTGCTCATCCAGCATTCGGCAGCCCCCCGATGCACCCGTCGCGAGTATAGCGATGGGCGAGGGCGCTTTAGTGCCCCAGTTCGCCTACCGCCTTACCCAAGGCGTCGAATAGCGCCGCACGCTCGGTTTCCGGTGCCCGGGACCCGGTCAGAAACCCCGCCACGATCACCACATGGCCGTCCGGCCAGCGTGCGATGCCGATGTCGTTGAAGGCCGGCGTCATGCCGTCGAACGTATCGGAGGTGCCGCCCTTGTGCGCAAACGTCACGCCCTTGGGCAAACCGGTTTCAAGGCGCTGCGGTCGCGCGTGCGTCATCAAAGACAACAAGTACTGCGTCGACTCTTTCGACAGCAGCTGGTTGAGCCAAAGCTTATGTAGAAAATCGACCGCGCCGATGGGCGTGCTGGTATCGCGTGGGTCGGTCATATAGGTGGCTACGCCGCGTTGCACATCCGGCGTCATCACATCGTTGTAGATCTCGCCTTCGCCGCGATCGCTACGAATACCCTCGATACCATGCGCGCGCAGAAACGCCGTCAGCTTGGCCGGGCCGCCAATCAGGCGCAGCAAGGCATCCGCCGCGGTGTTGTCGCTTTCATTGACGGCAGCCGCCAACAAATCGCGCAACGTCATCGTCGTGCTGTCGCCCTGAAAGTGATCCGCGATGGGGCTACGCCCGTGACGCAGATCGGCGCGTGTCAGCGTGATCTTTTGCGCCAGCGAAAGCTCGCCGCGCTCGACCTTCGCCAGCACCGCCGCACCCAGCGGTGCCTTGAACACACTCATCATCGGATAGCCGCGCTCGGCATGGACCTGCCACGTCTTGCCGCTTTGCACATCGAGCACGGCGATACCGAAAGCGGCGGGGCGTGCTCGTTGCGCGATCGCATCGAGTCGCGCCTGCATGGCATCGGTGGCGAAAACGGGCCATGCAAGAACAGCCAGGGCGAAGGCGATAGTGCAGCGCGTCAAAGGTTTCATCGTGTTCTCCGCAGCTAGAGCCGATGCACTGTCGCGGACAAAAAGGGCACCGGGAAGGCAGCCTTGAGGCAATCGACCTTCTGTCCGGTTGCGTTGATGGCATGTCGCTTCTAGATTGCAGCCACCATCGATGAGAACCGGGGAGGGCTGATCATGCGCGTACTTGTTGCAGGGATTATTGGCGGTATCGTGATTTTCATCTGGGGCGCGCTGGCGCACACGATACTGGGGCTGGGCATGGTCGGCATCCATCAGCCCATCAACGAAGACGCGACACTGAACGGCCTGCGCCCCGGCCTGGGCCAGCAAGCGGGTATCTACATGGTGCCGTCGCTCGCTCCGGACAAAATGTCCGACAAGGGAGCGTTGCAGCTCTACACGCAAAAAGTGCAGAACGCGCCCTATGCCTTCATCGTGTATATGCCCCAAGCCGACAACATGACCCAGATGGGCCCGCAGTTAGGGCGTCAATGGGCATCGGACACGCTGGCGGCCTTGGCGTTGGCCTTCGTGATGGGGCTGGCCGCTTTCACCTTCGGCCGACGCATAAGCATCGCCATCGCAGCGGCGATCTTCAGCTGGCTGTGCACGATGGTGCCGTACTGGAACTGGTATCGCTTCCCACTCGACTTCACCTTGGCCGCCTTGGTCGAGCAGTTGGTGGGATGGATCCTGGCGGGTGCGGCCATGGCCTGGTGGCTAGGCCGGCGAGCACGCTAAAAAAAACTCTTGTGAATGTTGAGAGGGAGCACACCACTTCCCCTCAACGTCGTCCCGGCGAAGGCCGGGACCCAGCGTCTTTCATCCAACGAAGCGTAAGGCACTGGGTCCCGGCGTTCGCCGGGACGACGACTGTAGGTGAGCGCTACCCGGCAGCAGGCGCCCCAAACCACATCGTCAGCGCCTCAACGAGTCCTTGCGTGGATCCCTCACCAACCCAAGCCACATACCCATCCGGCCGAATCAACACCGCAACAGGCGCCGCAACGACACCAAGCACTGGCAGCTCCCACACCCCGTCATAACGCGCATCGACCCACCGAACCCGATCCGCCCACGGCGCCATATCAAAACCACCCGGCGCACCCAAGTTAAGCAACACCGCCTGCGCACCATGCAGCAGCGTAAAAACACGCATCGCTCCATCGGCCGTAACGACATCGAGATCAGGCATCCGCCGCCCAAGCAACGGATGCCCATCGCCAAGGTCGTAGTGGATATCCAACCCGGTCAGCATCCCGGCGAAGTGCTTACGCGGCGCGTCCATACCAAGCAGCTCCGCCATCATGTCGCGCGCCGCAGTCGTACGTTCATCCGGACGACGAAGCCCAATCGCCGCCATCGTAAGTTGCAGTACGCGCGCAGCCACCGGATGACGCTCGGTGTGATAGGTATCGAGCAAGCTTTCCGGCGAGATCCGCTTGACCACCTGCGCCAGTTTCCACCCCAGATTCACTGCATCCTGCACACCGGTCTGCAAACCCTGCCCACCATCCGGCGCATGTATATGCGCAGCATCGCCGGCCAACAGAACCCGCCCATTGCGGTAGGTCGCAGCTTGCCGCGTCACATCGGTAAACCGTGATATCCAGGTAGCGCTGTGCACCCCATAGTCGGTCCCGCAGGCAGCGATAAGCGCCTCGCGCAGATCGTCCAAGCCAGGTTCGGTAGTGGCACCGACCTGCGCCTCGGTCAGCATGACTCGCACCGGCCCTTCGTCCTTGAAGATCACCTCGCCATCGCGAATCTCGTACTCCACCCGGCCAAAAGAGTGGACACCAAGCGCCGTGCGATGAATGCCCATGGGCGGCAGCTCGGTCATCTCGACATCGGCGATCAGGCTGCTGATGGTCGGATCCCATCCAGGGAATTCGATACCGGCCATTTTGCGAATCAAGCTGCGCCCGCCATCGCACCCAACGAGATATTCCGCCCGCAGCGACTGGCCATCGGCCAGCGCGACGTCGACGCCGGACGCATCCTGCGCGAAACCAGCCACCTCGCTACCGTAGTAAATCGGCACCCCCAGCTCATGGACCCAGCCGGCCAGAATCCGCTCGATATGGTTCTGCCACAGCCCAAGGCTGTAGTTGTGTCGCGTGGGAAAGTCGCTGATGTCCAGGGTGACCCGGGCAAACCCCACGATCTGCACCATCTGTCCCTCCGACAGAAACCGGTCCGCGATACCCCGCTGATCGAAAACCTCGATGGTGCGCGCGTGAAAGCCACCCGCCCGAGAGCCGGGCAGGGCCTGGCTGGCGCGCCGCTCCACAATCGCGACATCGACCCCCGCCAAGGCCAGCTCCCCAGCCAACATCAGCCCTGCCGGCCCGCCACCCGCGATCACCACGGCATGCGCCCTCATAGCCACGCCCCCGCCGCCAGCACCCACACGGCGGACTCCTTGGAGCTGAACACACACAACCAAGCCGCAAACACGACCAAAGACTCAAGACTCCACCGCGGCCTGTACACCGATAACAGCAAGCTCATATCGCCACTCCCATTACGAAGGGTCACCCCAAGGAGCCTTGAACAACCCCATTCCCCTCACCGTCGTCCCGGCGAACGCCGGGACCCAGCGCCTTCACGCCACAACCCAAGGCGCTGGATCCCGGCCTTCGCCGGGATGACGATCAAGGAGAGGTTTTCGAGGCCCATTGAGGCCGGCGATTGAGCACCACCCCAGGGGACTTGCCGCAAGCCCCCCATGCTTTAAGATATTGAAACGGGAGGTAGCCGTTTCCCGTGCTATCTCGCCGCCATTTGCGGCATCCCCACCCCCCAGCGATAATTCCCCGTTCAAGCCATCACGGGACGAGATCATGCTGGACCCCGCTCTACTGCGTACGCGCCTGGCCGAAACCGCCGCGCGCCTCAAGGACACCCGCGGTTACGCCCTGGACGTCTCCGCCATCGAAGCGCTGGAGAGCGAGCGCAAGCACTTGTCCACCGAAACGCAGGAGCTGCAGAACCTGCGCAACACCCGTTCCAAGGCGATCGGCCAGGCCAAGGGCAAGGGCGAAGACGTCGCGCCGCTGATGGCCGAGGTCGCCGGCATCGGCGACAAGCTCAAGGCCAACGAAACCGCGCTGGCCGACGTGCAGGCCAAGCTCGCCGCCATCACGCTGGGCGTACCCAACATCCCGCATGAATCCGTTCCGGTCGGCAAAGACGAAAACGACAACTTTGAAGTCACCCGCTGGGGCACGCCGCGCAACTTCGACTTCGACGTGAAAGACCATGTCGTGCTCGGCGAACGCCACGGCTGGCTCGACGGCGAAGCCGGCGCCAAGCTTTCCGGCGCACGCTTCACCGTGCTGCGCGGCCAGCTCGCACACCTGCATCGTGCACTCGCCCAGTTCATGATCGACCTGCACACCGGCGAGCACGGCTACCTCGAATGCAACGTGCCGGTGATCGTCAACGAGCACGCGCTGCACGGCACCGGCCAGCTGCCGAAGTTCGAAGAAGACCTGTTCTCCACCCAGGTCGGCGAATCGAAGCGTTACCTGATTCCCACCGCCGAAGTCTCGTTGACCAACCTGGTCGCCGACAGCATCGTCGACGCCGACACGCTGCCGCTGCGCATGACGGCGTACTCGTTGTGCTTCCGCGCCGAAGCCGGCAGCTACGGCCGTGACGTGCGCGGCATGATCCGCCAGCATCAGTTCGAGAAAGTCGAAATGGTGCAGATCGCCCGTGCAGGCGACTCCTACGCACAGCTCGAAGAAATGGTCGGCCACGCCGAAAAAGTGCTGCAAGCCCTCGGCCTGCCGTACCGCAAGCAGCTGTTGTGCACCGGCGACATGGGCTTCTCCGCCGCCAAGACCTACGACCTGGAAGTATGGCTACCCAGCCAGAACACCTATCGCGAAATCTCCAGCTGCTCCAACTGCGAAGACTTCCAGGCGCGGCGCATGCAGGCACGCGTCCGCAACCCGGAAACCAACAAGCCCGAACTCGTCCACACCTTGAACGGCTCGGGTCTCGCGGTGGGCCGCACGCTAATCGCGGTCATGGAGAACTACCAGAACGCCGACGGCTCCATCACCGTCCCCGAAGCGCTGCGCCCCTACATGCGCAACCTCGACACCATCGCCTGAAGGCAAACGAATGAGCGGGCAGGGCAACTGGAACAAAGTCGAATGGACCGCCAGCTACTTCTTGCTGGCGGTTCTCTTTACCGTGCTTATCATCCGGCTGGGCTTCGCCAGCGTCTGGGTTCTGCCCACGCTTGATCTGGTGCTCAGCTGGATCGCCTTCGTCGCGGTAACGGCGGCGTTCTGGTTTGGCCGCAAAAGCCGGCCGGTGCGGCTATGGGTCATCGGTTACGGTGCCGCTACCCAACTGATTCCCATGGTCATCCGCGAGCCGGTACTTCTGTTGCCGATCGTGGGCGCGGCGATTCCGGTGGGAATCATCGTATGGGCGTTGATTGCGCTGTCGAAAAAGGGCCAGGCAAGGGCCTCGACCGGCCATTCCTGACCGCGAAAAGCGGGCGAATCAGGAAACCCCTAGAAACCCTTCCTACTCGTCATTCCGGCGAAGGCCGGAATCCATTCCTCAAGGTGGATGTGTTCCACATGCCGCCCTGACAGGCGAGCACTGAAAAAGCTCCTCCTGCCAAAAACGGGACCGGCAAAGCCAACCACCGGCCACTCCTGATCCGGGAGCCTCTGGGAGTCCACCGCTGACAGTTCACTCCCTCGGATAACCTACCCTCCATCACCACCTCACCGTCGCCCCGGCGAACGCCGGGGCCCAGCGCCTCTACACGACAAGGCGCAACTCATGATCCCCGTCATCCTTCGGAATAACCCTTCGGAGAGAGTCCAGAGCTCCAAGCCCCACACATGGAAATCCAAACCCTCCTCCCACCACCCTGGCAGCAACTGACCCCACTTATCGAAGCCAGTACAGCGGAGGGATTCCGATTCCTCATGCGACTGAGAGAGGAATACCTCACCGCCCAAAAATGCTTCAACGCCCCAGGCGAAACATTGCTAGGCGCCTACGAACAAGGCGACCTCGTAGGCATCTGCGGCCTAACCCAAGACCCCTACAGCAACGACCCTCAAATCGGCCGCATCCGGCACCTCTACATCCACCCCAGCAACCGCGGCCACGGCATAGGCACCCAACTAGTCAAAGCCATCCAACAGCAGGCAGCCAGGACATTCACCTCACTGGTCCTACGCACCGACTCCGAAGCCGCCTCCCAGTTCTACCTAGCCCTCGGCTACGCCCCCACACCAGAATCAACAACAGCCACCCACCGCAAGCTCATAGCCCACAACAAGCCTCCCCATGGGTAGGGCAAGCCATCTATTCCTGTTAGAATCCCGCCCTCGCGCAAAGCGAACAGTTCCATGGAGAGATGGCCGAGCGGTTTAAGGCAGCAGTCTTGAAAACTGCCGTAGGTGTAAGCCTACCGTGGGTTCGAATCCCACTCTCTCCGCCAGTTTTGCAGATAAGCCCATTTTTGTGGGCTTTTTTGTGGACTGAGAAAAGGTCCGTCACTCCACATATCGCTCCACAAGTGAGCCGATATGCGTATTCCCAACTATCTCAGGTTGGCGCCCTCAGGCATCTGGCATTTTCGCCAAAGATTGTCCTCTAACCAGGCCCGTCTCACGGGCAAGACTGAACTCACCAAAAGCCTTGGTACCCGTGACCTTCTGACAGCGCAGAAACGTGCGCTGAGTCTCGTTGAGGGGTATGCTCAACCCTTCACGTTCAGGGGGCTGAGTGTGGCTAAGGATGGCATTCCAACGGTTTCTGAGGTCGCTCAAGGGAAGACGCCTGAGCGTTATAAGGTCATCCGTCACCCAGATGGCACGGTAGAAATTGAAGCCAACGGTAAGGCAGACCATGCCTTTGCCATGGATGCGCTAGAGCGCATCGGTCCATTAGACCAGGAGCCCTACTATCAGGAACTCATGCGAGCCGCTCGGGCCGCTGAGTCTCAACGGTCTCTAGCATCCGACCCAGCATCGAAGATTCCCGCCGTACCGATTGGAAAATTGGTTACTCAATGGCTGACCGAGATCAAGCCTTCGACCAAAACCAAGACCTTTAAAATAAAAACCACCGCCGTCGAGGGGTTCGCCAAACACTATGGCGAGAAGAATCCTTTGAACGATGCGGGTCGCATCGATGTGGGCAACTGGGTCATGGCACTTCGGGCAAGCAAGCTCGAAACCCCAACCATCGTCAACAAACTCAGCTATCTCAGGGGCTTCTTCGATTGGTCGAAGGCTCGCGGGTATTACCCATCATTTTCTCGCGATGAGAACCCCGCAGCGGGTCAAGTTATCTACGGTGTGCGGGAAAAGAGGCAACGCCGCGTGTTGGGTTTTAAGCCTTTTTCCAAGGAGCAAATCCAAGCCTTGTATGACGCCAAGGCGATGGAACAAGGTCTGAATGAGTCTGCCCGTTGGGGGGCATGGATTGGACTCTATACGGGTGCTCGGGTTGCGGAAGTTGGCCAGCTGACCTTGGCTGACTTTGTCGAAGTCGAGGGCATTCCATGCATCCGTATCTGTGATGAATCGGAAGGTCAGTCCGTCAAATCGGACATCAGCATCCGAACGGTTCCCATCCATCCAAAGCTCATCAAGCTTGGCCTTCTTAAGCGTGTCGAGTCACTGCGGAAAGCAGGAGAAACACGTCTGTTTCCGAGTGTGAAGACCGATGGCGTCAACGGGATGGGAAATTGGCTATCGAAGGCTTTCAGTCGTCATGTCTTGGCAATATCCGGGAAGCCCGAGAAGGGGAAGTTCGGTTTCCACTCCCTTCGAAAGTCTTTCATTCAGGGGCTACAGACTTTGGGCGTGCCTTCTGAGATCCGAGCTGCGTATGTCGGACACGAACTTGATGATGAACACCATGCTGCCTACAGCAGGGCTCCAACCATGAAGGAGCTGTTGCATAAAAGGGGTCGGAATGGACTACCCCCGATTTCTCGGACGGTTTAAATCGTCACCGTGAGCATACGCTCAAAACTGTCCGGCGATTGATAGTCAAGACTGCTGTGCAAGC
>NZ_JBVJLZ010000006.1:0-435329 GCF_055584465.1 Dyella sp. NPDC103356 | reverse complement strand
GAACTCGGCTGAGAATCGCTGGCGCTTTTCCATCGAACACCTCCGTGCGAGGATTGTCCTCGCTTTTAGGTGTCCGAGAAATCAGGGGTGATCCATTCTGACCCCTTTTTCTTGCCGATGTTCGCACTGATGGACTAGAGAGGAGCCTGGTTGGCCCAGGCTGACGCTACTTCAAGGTAAGACGAGAGGGAACGGACAAGTGAATTCGCGTCAGATCGACGTCATAAGATCGCTCGTGTGCTCATCGCTACTAACTCTGTCTTGCGCAGCGTTTGTCAATGAAGCCGTTGCCTCAACGTTTGACATACCAAGTGTACTTTTTGGAGAAGGGAAGCCGGTCGCCAATGACGGCATTGAGATGGCGTTATCTGGCTATGACAATCCCTCTGAGGTCCTAAAGAACGGCGCGATGGCCATTCCGAAGTTAAAAGATCACTTCCTTGTGAAAATGGTGGGCTACACCGATAACCATGAATGTGTTGCTGCCGAATGTGACCATCTGTCGCTCAAGCGTGCCCAGTTGGTTTACAAGTGGATGCTTGCGCATGGAGTTTCTGCACGCCAGCTTCTTCCCCCTGAGGGGCGGGGTGCTAATGATCCCGTGGGCGACAATGCGACTTCAGGCGGTAGGCAGCTAAATAGGCGTGTAGAGTTTCAGTGGATTCCCGTTTCTACGGCGCATTGATTTGTGTTGCTTGCAACTGTACTTGGGCGCGCGGTTCGGCTAACGCGTCACCGACAGCAAGCTGTCTGGCATGCCCGGGAATGCCGTGGCCATCGAGCGATAGCCTCCGTTTATCTACACGCGCCACGAGCCTAAAGACGAACTCCCGTGCGTGATGCACGACATCGCACCCGGAAGCTCAGCAGCATTAGTGCAAAGGCTTCTTGAAGCGAAATACGAAGCGATCGGTCTTGCCGCGGATAGTGGGATCGAACACCTTCAAGGTGTGATCGTCGTTCGGATTGGCGAGAATCTTGATCTCCCCATCGAATACGAAACCGGCTTTCTCGACCTCGGCCTTTACTGTTGCGGGATCGATGCGGTGCAGATCTTCGGTATTCTTCAAGCCCGATCCTGCGGTAGCGGCGTGGTCGGAGACCAGATAGTAGCCGCCGGGCTTCACAAGCTTGAAGACTATCGCGTTGAAAGCACCCACGTCTGGAAGGTGATTTGTGAAAGGCAATGAAAAAATTTGGCTTTTTCTGCGAATCGTACTTCTCGTTGTGGCGCTGATTCACAGCGTTTACTTTGTTAAAACGCTTCCAGGGGATTTCTCCAGGCCATTCTGGCCGTTCTTCTTTGAGATGATTGGAATCGTCGCGGTATCGGTATTTGGCGTGACGTTCTTCCAACTTCCAAAGCAGGCATCTGATGTGAGGTGGGCAAAGCCATCATGGTTTGCCAACCCATTTCGGTTGCGGCAAGCGTTGCCCATTTTCGACTTGGCCGCTTACTACTTCTTGGTTCTTGGCTTGGGTTGTCTTGCCATTGGGATTTCGCGCGAACCAAGAAATTGGGCCTGGGAGCTACCGTTGTCGATAGGTATCGGTGCATTTTTAGGAGTGCATGTTGTGCTGATGGTCTTCAAGGACCGCTTTGAAGATGCATAAGCGACATTTGCATCCATAAAAGTGAACCTTCAAATCTGATGTGTACTAGAACAAGGCCCACTCATTTGAGCGGGCTTTTTTTCGAAACAAGCCTTCCGTTGAAAAACAAAGAGGTTAGAGTTCTTTCTAAGGTCCAAATGAGGGGGGCTGACCCCTTGTTTGATTGCGCGGTGCGGCAGCAGGCAGTGTCGATCCGCGGTGCAATCCAAGAGCTCATGAGTCTGCTGCCGGGAGACCGTCTGCGTGAGCATGTGGCAGCCGGAAATAAAGGGGTCCGGAAATAAAGGGGTCAGAATCCTTTCTAAGGTCAAAAGAAAGCGTTCTGGCCCTCTTGTTTGCGTTTCGATTGAAGACAAAACGCAGTTTCACAGGCAAGTGATCGCCGTTACGATGATGGCCGGCCTCGAAGGATAGGATGCGGAAAACCATGCATGTTTCCATGTCACGATTGATCCTTTACGTCCACGATGTCTCCCAGTTGAAGACGTTTTACCAGGCGAGCTTTTCGTTCAAGGTCCGTGAGGAGATCGAGGGCGAGTGGGTCGTGCTGGATGCCGGTGCTGTCGAGCTGGCGTTCCATCGGGTCGGCGTTCAATATCGGGAGCGTGAACCTGCTCAACAATCTCACTCCAATAGCAAAATAGTGCTCTCGATTCGGTCGGGTCTCCTGGAACTGCGCAACAAGCTATTGGCCGAGGGCGTCCCGATGCGCGACATCAAACGCTACGAAGGCTTTCCCTACCTTATGTGCGATGGGGAAGACCCTGAAGGTAACGTGTTTCAACTCATGGAAATGGATTGATGGTGCGACTGCCGGTGGGTATGGGAAAGTGCCCCAAATGGCTTGGTGATTGACGGATAGTGGGAGGTGTTGATGGAACAGGCAGTAGAACTCGCAGGCTTCTTCGCCGCACATGCGGTGTGGTCCGTGTCGGAGGGTGAGGTCCTTGTGCCTATGTTGGCGCAGGTGGACCAGGGCGGAGCACGGTCGATGTCCCGTCTGGTCGCGGATCGTTTGGAAGATAGCGTCGAGGATGGGAAACAGAGGCTTGCTGTCAACTCCGATGGCAGCGCGTATGCCGTGTTGGTGTATGACGGCTACATCACCCTTCCATCCGGGAAGACCGACGCATTGTTCTTGGACATCCGGGCGTATCGCGATCCCGTGGAAGCGCTGACGATGGCGTTGCCTTACCGTAACCAGCAGTCGCCGCAGGGGTTCGCCGTTCACCGCCCCAAGTTTCTGCAGTATCAGGGCGACAGCAGCCCGGATTATGCCCAATGGGGCGACGCCTTCTTTCGAGGCGTCGATGCGCACCAGCAGGGCGCTGCGGTTTGGAACAAGGCATCAAATCCTTCTATTTGAAGGAGAGGCCTCGAACACACAGGAAACGATCACCGCATTGAATGACGGGCACCCCGTTCTGGGAATGCCGTGGCCATCAAGCGATAGCCTCCGTTTATGTACACGCATCACAGATCTATGGAGGAACTCCCGGGCGCGATGCACGACATCGCACCCGGAAGCTACGCAGCATTAGTGCAAGGGCTTCTTGAAGCGAAATACGAAGCGATCGGTCTTGCCGCGGATAGTGGGATCGAACACCTTCAAGATGTGATCGTCGTTCGGATTGGCGAGAATCTTGATCTCCCCGTCGAATACGAAACCGGCTTTCTCGACCTCGGCCTTTACAGCCGCAGGGTCGATGCGGTGCAGATCCTCGGTGTTCTTCAGGCCCGATCCTGCGGTAGCGGCGTGGTCGGAGACCAGATAGTAGCCGCCGGGCTTCACAAGCTTGAAGACTATCGCGTTGAAAGCACCCACGTCTGCGCCATTCATGAAGCTATCGTGGAAGTCGTGGTAATTCTCGAAGGTCCAGAAGATATCGATCGTATTGTCGGTCGACGCTGGAGGTTGCTCGGTCAGGGGACGGGAAGTCGCCTCCACATTGCTGTGACCTGGCTCGGTCGTAATGGCCTTGGCGATATCGAGCGGATGGCTTTTGAAGCCGACAACCTCCGCCGGAACATAGGCGTACACCTTGCCCTTCGGCCCTACGACGGTCGAAAAAATCCGCGTCCAGTAACCGCTACCCGGCACCGCATCCACGACCTTGTCGCCTGGTTTCACTTTGGCGAACGTGATCAGCTCCGCGGGGTGGCGTGCGGCATCCTGCTCAGTGTCTTTTTCCGGCCGGGTCTTATCGGCGACGGCGGTGGTGATGGCAGATGACGGCGGCTGCGCCATCGCTATCGCAGAAAGTAGTGTGGCAGCGGCTGCCACAGCGAATAGTGCGGATTTCATGGGATCTGCTCTCCGGTTGATTTGGCTGGTGTAAGCAAAAGCGATGGTTGTATCTGCCTTCTAGCACGCACAAAATGGTACAAAATCGTGGGCATTCTGTCCCGTTTCTCCACCCATTCGTCAGTGGGAATGGTGGGCGACCCTATCCATTTTTCTCATTGAACTTTGCCCTATTAAAAGATGCCTCTGATGTATTCCCTTCAAAATGGCTGCGTTCTAGGAGATGCCAGCCTGCATGGTGACATCTCCCTGGGCGGCGCTTGTTCCTTCGTTGGTGCAGTTTCACCTAACAATGGACTACCACTAACGCAGCTCGCACTCGTTGATGTCGGTGTTAAGGGTCTCGACCTACCTGGCTGGCGAGCGACCGAGATTCCTTTCCTCTACTCATGGAAGTGCGGGATATTTGAAGGTGACTTCTCCTATCGAGTTGATGAGGGTTCTATAGAGATCCTCGAATTCGAATCGAGCGCTCCGAATGTCGAAGACTTTCCCTATCCTGATTTTCCTGTTGTTTTTCCAGCCAAGAGCTACCAGGCCAGGGCACTGACACTGGATGAACGTGATCAGATGACTCGGGTGAATGAGATGACAGAGCGAGACATCCCGATTGACACGGATGGCCCGCTCTGGGCGCTTACCTTCCCAAGGCACCAGTTTTTGGGTGTGCCGTTCCTCCTGGACCCAGATGGGTCCGAGAAGAACTGTCCGCAATGTTCGAGGCCTATGTTTGTGCTCGCAACCATTGCGAATCAGATCGACGGTTTCGAGCAGGGCTTTTTCGGGAATGATTTTGTCCAGGTCGTCTATCTCGCATGTAGCGAGTGCAACGTTCTATCGGCTAGAAATTTCGCAGATTAGCGAAGAAGGTAAGCATTCATACGGCGACGTCCAGACCCTCATTGGGCTAGATAGAAATCCATAGGGATAAGCTCGACAGCCCATTCGCCTTCTTCACCCAACGTGGCGGCCGGGTGCATGGATGCGATGCTCAGCGCCTCTTCATGGCTATCCGCCTCGATGATGAACAGGCCGCCGACCACCTCTTTAGACTCGGTGTAGGGCCCGTCGCTGATCTGCCTTTTGCCGCTCCGTGTGCGAAGCGTCCTCCAGTTTTCCAGATCGCCAAGCGACGCGGAAACCAGAACCTTGCCGGTAGCGCGCATCTTCTCGTCCAGGGCCGGGCATTGGCTTACCAGTGCCTTGATGTCGTCTGGCGCCATGGCGGCGAATTTTTCGGGGGTGAAGTAGGCCAGGCCGAGGTATTTCATGGGAACTCCTTTTGGGGTGGATGCACTATCGACGAAGCAGGCGTCAGGAAATCGACAATCGGGCTGGGAGAGATCGCATATCGCGTGGGCTTCTGTCGAACAAGACGAATAAGCACAAAAACAACGTTTTTGGGCATCTACGCATTCGATCCATCGAACTAAAGTAGGCCCCGTTGTCCACTTCCAAGGAGTTTTATCATGTCACGGATCGCAATTCCCGCACTCGATGCGGCTACTGGCGCGACCGCCGAAGTCTACGCGCAGATCAAAACAGGCTTGGGCAATGTGCCCAATACGTTCGTCGCCATCGGTGCGCTCCAGCCTGCCGGGCTCAAAGCGATGATGGACGGCGAGCGCGCGCTCACGGCCGGCAGTCTGAGTCTCCAAGAGCAGGAAATTATCAATATTGTCGTGAGTCATGCATCGGGTTGCGATTACTGCGAAAGCGCGCATGTCCATCTGGGCAAGCGCGCTGGCCTGACCCGTGAGGCATTGTGGCAGATTCGTCATGGCGGGCTTATCGGGCATGCCCGCCACGATGCTTTGCTTATCTTCGTACGCATCCTCTTGAACATCCGCGGTACGGTGAGCGAGGCATCTATTGCCGCGGTCCGCGCGGCGGGCTACACGGATGTCCAATTGGCAGAGATCAGCTTGGCCATTGCGTTGATCACGTTCACCAATACGTTCAACCGGATCAACAATACCGAGCTGGATTTTCCGCGGATCGACTGAGCTTGGCCAAACGGACTCTTCAGCCATAAGGTTGAGGAGTCCGCGCGGTGCGAATAAAAGGTCAAAGGGGCTGGCCGCTTTTTCAGAGATGCTCTGCGGGCGCTTTTGTAGATGGGCGTCTGCCCATCGGTGTTGGTATCGGGCTCATAAAGAGGGATGCTGCCCTTTTCTCGCAGGTCCTTTTGGCCGCCTGATAGCATCACTTCAGTCCCACGATGGTCCACAACGGAAAATCAAGTACTTATGAAAGAGTATGGCCGGCCGTGGAAAATCAGCACACTGGTCATCGGGATCGGTTTGCTCATCGCCGGTTCGTACTTCTATCAAGCGCCAGATTGGGACATTCCCATCAGTTTGATCATGGCGCTCCTTGCCTACTTCACTGCACCGTGGAGCCTGCGCGCCTTGCTCGAACGGCAATGGAGGCGTTGGCCAGCGGCGCTTTTCGCAACCTGGTTTACGGTAGACGGCTGCTATGCGATCTACTGGCATTTCAAGAACCCAGTAGCGCTTGAACAAATGCGGGCTGCCAACTTTCCGGCCTCGCTTGCGCTCTATGGCATCTGCGGTGTCATCTGGCTCTACCGGGGTAGTCTTTCTGACCTGCGGTCCGAATTGGTGGCGCATTTATCAGGAATCAGAGTGCGCAAGCCGTAAACTCGAGGACTGGGGTGGCTTGACTGGGTAGGGGATGGAAAGGCGGACGCGCCTTTATCGAGATCGTGTTTAGCGGGGCGGTGGACGATACCTGCTGCGCCGCAATTATTTGCGAAATCGATGACGCTACCGGCCTGCTTGCTTTGGGCCACATGCCGCCATAGAGCATTGATTGCTCTCGTTCTTTTGCAGTCACATTATTCGGGTACAAGACCGGTAGTGGCGGAAAGCATGCCTATTGCCCTATGGGATATTCTGCGACATCTTTACAGCGTAAGCATGGAGGAAGGAAATGGGCTACACATCGGGTGCAAAAGTTCTCTTTGTTCTGGGCCTCATGGGATTGGCGTCTGGTGCTAGCGCTGCCAGCTTCGATTGCAATAAAGCCAAGAGCGATATCGAGAAGCTGGTCTGTAAAGATACGGAAACGTCAGCGCTGGACGATAAACTCCAGCAAGCCTATAAGACGGCTCAGGCAGCAACCGATGCTGCCGGCAAGAAAACATTGATGGATGAGCAGCGCCACTGGATTGCGTATACCCGAGACCTGTGCGCGGATGAAAGCTGCCTGCAACAGGCGTATACGGCGCGCATCGCGGTGCTGGCTCGTAATGAAAAGTACATCGTCAATAAGACCTCTTGCGAGGTACCGGGCGGCGGTAGTGAGTGCGTGAATGTGGTGACGTACCGCGACACCAGCATTCGGATGCGTTCGTTCAACCAGTCCATTGCGCAGGCGAAGCAGGCTGGAAAGATCATCGGCTGCAGCGCGTTGATCAATCTGCCAGTCGGCACTGCCGGCAGCAACAACAGTTTCGGCGGCATTTGCACCTTGCAGAATGCCGCTCAGCGCAAAGTCGTGGAGATTTGTGACGACGACATGTTCGGGCATTTCGAAATGAAACCCGTCGATCCGCAAGACGTCTCGGACAAGAATCTTATCGACTTCACCCACGAGCACTGCTTCGGCGGTTGATCGATTTCAATGACCTAGAGGGACCTTTTCATGCCGAACAACACCAGCATCACTCCTGATCAGCTGAGCACGCTTTTCTTCGGTGCGGAATTGGGTGGCAACGCCAATGTTGCAAACCACTTTTCCTATGCACAGAAGGGCCAAAGCACGTATTCGTTCGGCGTGCCCCAGTTCGATGTCGGCAATGACGACGCATCGCAGAAATTTTTGAAGGACAACGGGTTTACCAGCGACGATATCAAGAATCTATCGAAGCACGGTGGCTTGTCGCGTACGGAACTGAATGCGCTGGATGCCAAGTTGCAGGCCATCCCGCAGGCAAAGATCGATGAGCTTACCAAGCAGCACATGGATCGCCTGATCGGGGATGTGGATAAGGCGATCGATAAGGTGCGCGAGATCAATCCAGCCGCTGCCGACGCGATCAGCAAGGATCCCAAGCTGCAATTGTCCATCGCCGACTACGAAAACCAGTTCGGCTCGGTGGGCCCTCAACTGGTGGGCTTTCTCGCAGGTAAAGAAGAAAAACTTCAAGGCGGCACCATACAAGCGGGCAATCCGCCGACCCGAGACGATGTGCTGAAATTTGTTCACAACACGAAGTACGGCCAGGATCCGGCCAATGCCAGGGCGGTCGAAAGTCGCAATGAGCGGTTCGACGCAGCGATGGGCAAGCTCAATCTGGGGCCTGCGGCTCCGGCGCCAAGTCATGCACCAAGCCATGCACCGAGCCATGCGCCGAGCAAGGCTCACCCGGCCCCTGAGCAAACAGGCCCAAACAGCGCGGTCGGCAAGGTGCAAGGCGAGCTGGCCCAACTTGGCTACAAGGATGCCAAGGGCCATCCGCTGGAGGCCGATGGCAAGCTTGGCGCCAACACGCGCGGTGCCCTGGAGAAGTTCCAGGCGGATCACGGCTTGAGCGTGGACGGAAAGGTCGGCCCTCAGACTGAGAAGGCTCTGCAAGCAGCGGTGCATACCCAGGTGAGCGAGCTGCAAGGCGGGTTGGCTAAACTCGGTTACAAAGACGGCAACGGCCACGAGCTGAAGGTCGATGGCGCCATGGGTGCCAATACCAAACATGCCTTGGAGAAATTTCAGGCCGAACACGGCCTGACCGCGGATGGCAAGATCAACGCCGAGACCCAGAAGGCGATGGATACCGCGCTAAAGGCGCAAACCCAGAACGCACCCGCCGCCAAATCGCCCGGTCTGGACGATCCGAAGAACCCGAATCACGCGATGTACGAGCAGGCGCTCGCCGGCGTGCACAAGCTCGATGCCGCCATTGGCCGCACCCCTGATCAGCACAGCACCCAACTCGCAGCCGCTGTCACCGCTGAAGCCATCAGCAAAGGCCTTACCCGCATCGACGCGGTAGCGATGAGTTCGGATGGCACCCGGACGTTCGCCGCTGACAATTCTTCGGCCATCCAAAAAATCGCCGACGTGCCTACGCTGCAGGCGTTGAACACGCCGATGAAGCAGAGCAATGCGGCAGCGGAAACCGCCACGCAAGCTCAGGCGCAAAATCAGACACAAGCCCAAGCACAAGAACCGCAGAAGCAGGCACAGGCGGCTGCGATGGGCAGGTAAAGCATCTGGCTGGATGATTGAATCAAGGCGCGATCAGCTTTGGAGCGCGTCGGGCGCAAGAGTAGTTAAATCGAAGCTCCGCTTTGAGCCAACAGGCAGGGGATAGACGATGAAGTCAGGCTTTGTTGTTGCACTTTCGCTGCTGTGGTCGAGCATGGCGATGGCGGATGGGGCGCACCTGTGGACAGTATCCCTGGTGACTACCGGCCGGCCGTATTTATGCAATGAGTGTGGCCTCAAAACTCCGTTCCCCGATGCAGCTTCGACGCGAGCGTTAAACGCCTGGAAGTCGGTGCTGCCGCCGTTTGTTGGTCCTGTGAATGACAAGGGCCTTCAGCCGATACAAAGCGGAGACCGAGTCACCCTGTGCAATGCATCGGGGTGCTCGACTTACACGTGGGAGGCATCGCTCGGTTGGGTTCGTGGTGTCTTCCAGCATCAGGAATCGCACGCGCCTCGTAGCGCAGGTTGATCGTTTGGATTCAAAGCGGGACGGCTGTCAATCAGGGGCAGAACATGAGCGACGAACAGCCTGCCAATGCGATGGAGACAGCGGCGTTCGCAGGGACTGGAGGAAGGATTCGATCGAGAGATTTTGAAAGGGTGACCAGCTTCGCCATGCCCTCAAGTTCGATCCAAACCGGCCGTATAGCTGGGAGCAATCGCAAGGCTCTCGTATCGATTCCGGCCACCGCGCTGTCGCAATGGCCATCGCCTTTACCATCATGCTCAACAGGGGAAACTCATGGTGGACTCCACCCATGATCAGGCTGCCGACGCGGCAATCCAGGCCAGTGTGAAACTTATCGGTGATGTGTCAGCCCATGCGGTTCAGGACATGACTGAACGCATGGCTAGCCTCGTGGCCGAGTCGGCCGCACGGTACTTCAATGGCGATACCAAGGCTGCCCTGGCTGCTCAAGCCGTGTTGCTCAAGCAGATGGCGAATCATGGAGCTGTCGTTGACGATGGAGCTTCTCAGAGCTGAGGAGACCCGATGCATGCACGGATCTCTCCAGATCATCAAGCAAAAATCCCCCAATCGTTTAGCTGTCCGTTGTCGTCAGTGCACAGGGTAGTTGCGAGCCGAGGCTGGCGCGCAATAAGCCAGGACTAAAGGTCGACAGCGCCATCGTGTTTGCCATCGATCCCGAGGTGGCGCTTGGCATGATGTGGACGATCTTCGTAAATCGTGTAGCGCCCCGGTGCGAGTGGGCCTGCGGCGTAGGCGCCATCCTTGTCCGCAACGTACCCTGCCACCGCGCCAGTTGCTTCGTTGACGACTACGATCTGAGCTCCCGGGTCCGCGGATCCTCGAATGAAGCGCCCGGTATCCATATTTGATGCGCTTGAAACGCCGGAACACAACAGGCATGCCGCCGCTGACAGCAATAACAAGGACACTTTCATCGGTACTCCTTTGAGGTATTTGAAGGCTGACTGCACTTTGGGAGGGCAGTGATCGCGTCGGATTGACGATGCGATCCAGCAATTCATATGCCATGTAGCGTGATTGTTGTTTCAAAGGCTTAGGCGGCATCTCTTCGCAGGAGCCAGTGTCCGCGGACGCTCCGGGCGGACAGGCGGACACCGTGATCGGGGTTCCGTTGCGATCTGTTCGGTCCAAGGCGATGCGGGAGATGCGTCCTTCACGATCATGCTGCGCGGGTAGCTCGCCGCGCGGTTCGTGCGATCGAATCGAGCACTATTGCATACGTTTCCTTGGGTAGTTCATGACCCATCCCATCGATCGGCATGAACTCCGCGCCTGGAATCGATCTGGCCGTATCCTTGCCGCACGCCGGAAGTATCAGCGGATCCTCGGCACCATGGATCACCAGTGTGGGTGCCTTGATCGTCGCCAATCGTGCGCGCCGGTCACCGGCGACCGCCATGGCGGCTACGTGCCTTGCGAATCCCCCCGGCGCATAGCCGCGGCGAATTTCCTCCCGCACGATCGTGCGATGGGCCTGCTCATCAAAAGAAAAACCCGTGCCGGCGATGCGTCGCGCAAAGGCGAGACTGTGCGCAACAAACCCGGCCTCGTCATCCGTCGGGTTCGGTGCAGGGCGCATCATCAGCGCCATGACTTCCGGCGATGCGGCAGGAAGTGCGGGATTGCCTGTGCTGGACATGATGGAGGTGAGCGACAACACGCGCTCGGCATGCTCGCTCGCCAATATCTGCGCAATCATTCCGCCCATGGAGCGCCCGACGACGTGCGCGCGTTCGATACCCAATGCATCGAGCAACCCCACGGCATCCGCTGCCATATCGTGCAAGGTATAGGGCACCTGCGGCCGCTGTCCCGCCATGAGCGCGGCAGCCAATGCACCAAATTGCGGTGCAGAGTGTTGGGTGAAATGCGTCGAACCGCCCGTGTCGCGGTTGTCAAAGCAGATGACACGAAAACCCTGCGCCGCCAACGCTTCACAGAACGCAGGTGTCCATCGAATCCGCTGCGTGCCGAGCCCGGCGATGAGCAGCATCGTTTCATCGGTTTCCTGGCCGTAACTGTCGTAGGCCAGACGTATGCCATCGGCCGTGAGTACATGCATGGTTGCGTTTCCTTATGGGCTCAGGCGGGCAGCGATCGTGCGGTCAACGGCAACAGGCGGGCATCTTCGATGGCTGCCACGCGATGTCCTATACCTGCGAGGTAGTCGCCATGGTTGGCGAACGCGAGAAACGATTGCGCGCTGTGCTGCCTGACTACCATCGCCAGGTCCCATCGCTCGTGCTCGGGGCCGATAAGGAACGGACCACCGTCGCCAACGAACGTCAGCTCGCCGCCGCTGGCGTGCAGTAACGGCAGTGTGTGCTGGATGTAGCGATCGAACGCGGCGGCGCCACTGATCGGAGCAGGGGGCGCGAGTTCGGGGTGCGCCGAATAGTCGGCCACGTCGCGAAAGCGCAGCAAGTTCAGCATGAACACATGGCCTTCGACGGCGCGTTCAATGAAGCGCTTCCCGGCGCTTTGGGTCGGTTCGTGATAGCGGGCAGCGGCTGGGTGACTCACGGGCGGCTTTTCGTCGGCATGGGCGAGGCGGCATTTTTACCCTGGTAAAATTGGCCTGTCAATATCACCCGGGTAAATTGTCGCGTGAGAGCGGATAAGGGCTACGAGGCGGTCAATTGGCCATGCGCCACGGAGACGCGCGAGTTTTCCAGCCAGGATCTGGGGCGAGATCAGGGGCACCCAGGAAATGATCATTGCTTCTTCAAATGGAAATGATGGACGTCCCTCTTCATGTCCTCCATGCACGAACACAGGAAATGTCGCGAGCTACTCAGGCTTGCGGTAGTCAACGTCTGGCAGCTTGCTTACGCCTCGAATCACCTACGAAGGATTTAGGTGTGATGGAGACCTTGTGCGACGAAGGTTTGCGTGTGAAGTATTCAAAGGACAGGCGAAATGCCGGGACACATTTAATGCAGCCGCTTAGCTCAGGGCGTGCACTGCAATTTGCTGCATCTCTGATCCATAGGTTTGCATCCGTTGACGGCTGAGTCGATGCCAGTCAGCATTTGAGTGCCATTCCGGCACTCACTTCTACACAAGGAGCGTTTACATGATTCATCGCAAACTTAATGCAGGCGTTGTTCTGTTTTTGGGCATGATCATGGCTGGCAGCGCGGCCGCTGCGGGCAGTTCGGCGCCCAAGCCTCAGACCCCTGGCACCTCCACTCAAAACGCCTACCTGACGGCATCGCCCGCCATGGGGGCAAACTTTGCGCAGCTCACGCCGCGCATGGCGTTTACCAAGGTGGTGGATGGTTGCGAGCACGTCACCCACGAGAATTTCTGCGCGTGCTATCCGGACACGTGTCACTGATCGGGTGAAGGGCGCTCCTTACCGGATCGGTAAGGAGCGCCTCAGTAGACCGACGGGGCAGGGGCATGGGCTGGCCCAATGTAACTAACTAGAAAGGCTGATCCGGCAATCAAAGGGGAAGAATCATGAGTGACGAACAGAGAGCCGATGCAGTGGAATCTGCGGCATTCGCGGGAAGCAGTGGGCAGATTCGGTTGAGGGATATCGATCTGCGGATCGATGAGCAAGGGCGTCTGGTTATCTCGCTTTCCGATCTGACATCGTTGGACATCCTCATTCCGGGAAGGTTTGCCAAGGAGGATATCCAGCTCAGAGTCGATAACGAGCGTGGTCTTGTCCTCCGTGTCAGGAAGCCCAGATAGTATGTGGCGGAGATTGGGGCGTCCTGGAAATGATCGATACCTAAGCACCGAATGATGGATATCCCGCTCCGCCTTCGCCGTCATTGCGAACGGGATAGCACAGCTCGGCGACTACCCATAAAGACGAACATCAGATCAAGTGATACGCATATAGTATCGATCCAGCGATCTTGGGGGCGTCTCAATGCATTCTGTCGAGATATTTGAACTCGTACTGGTTCTGCTCACTGTTGTTGTCGCCCTGCATTGGGCGGCACGACGTGTGGGCCTGCCTCCGGCCACGGCGTTGCTCGTCGGTGGCGGCGCTCTCGCATTCGTGCCCAAGCTCCCGCCGTTCGAGCTCGATCCCGCATTGATCCTTGTGCTCTTCCTCCCGCCACTGCTGATGGATGGGGCGTATTTCACGGCGTTGGGCCGTTTCCGGCGACATCTGCCGGGGATACTTTCGCTTGCCGTCGGCGCGGTGGTGTTTACGACGCTGGGGGTTGGCGTCGTAACTCACTGGCTTGTCCCCAGCCTCCCTTGGGCTGCCTGTTTTGCGCTCGGTGCGATTGTTTCGCCACCGGATGCCGTAGCGGCGCGAGCTGTGCTTCAGCGAGTGAAACTTCCCCGACGGCTATCAGCGCTGTTGGAAGGGGAGAGCCTGCTCAATGACGCAACGGGTCTGGTGCTTTTTCGCTTCGCTGTCGTTGCAACGCTAAGCGGCGCGTTCAATGCCGGTTCGGCTGTTTCCAGCTTTGCCTTCCTTGCCCTGGGTGGCATCGTTGCCGGCCTCGCTGTTTCGGCAACCTGGATCTTCATTGTTCGTCGCCTGGATGATCAGACGCTGATCGTCATGGTCAGCACACTGATGTGCTGGGCCGCCTATATCGTCGGTGAGGCCGTCCATGTCTCTGGCGTGATAGCCACGGTTACAGCGGGGCTTGTGCTCGGCTGGTATCAGCACGTCATTCTGCCGGCACGGGTTCGACTCCGCGGTAGCGCGTTCTGGGAGACCGTGGTGTTTGTGCTGGATGCTCTTGTCTTCATCCTTATCGGCTTCTCGTTGCGTGGCGTGCTGGATCGAGTCGGCGGGATCGAGGCGGTCACCACCACGATGGCCATTCCCGTGCTTGCTGTCGTGCTGACTGTCACGGTGACGCGTTTCGTCTGGATCTTTGGCGTTGACGGCTTGCTCGCAGCACTCCGTGGCTTGGGGTTGAAACGCGCCCGGCCGCTGGGAGTGCGGCAAGCGACGGTACTGAGCTGGGCCGGCATGCGAGGCGTTGTTACGTTGGCGGTGGCGCTTACCTTGCCGATATCCATGCCAGGCCGAGACCTGATGCTCGTCATCGCGTTTGCCGTGATCTTCGCCACCGTTGTCATGCAAGGGACAAGCCTGGGTTGGCTCATCAGACGGATTCGGCCGGTCGATCAGGACCCTCCGGCAAAAATGCATCTGCCCGCCTCGGAGGCGGCTATTGCCCGCGCCATGGCTGCGGCTGTCGAACTGCATGCCTACGCGGAAGACGGAACGTTGATCCATCCTCGCCTGTTAGAGGAGTATCGCAAGCGCTCGGAAATCACGACACGTTATGCCGAAGATGCGGACACGTTCATGGAAGGGGTCCGGACGCATTTCGACGTCGTATTGATTGCACTTGCTGCTGGGCGTACCGAGCTGATTCGCATTCACCGCGCGGGGCTCATTGAAGACGAAGTGCTTCATGAGCTGGAGCGGGATTTGGATGTCGAAGAGCTGCGGATCATTCTGCAGCGTGGGGATTAGTCGGAACGTTGGGCTGGCGCTGTCCGGTTTCGTGTTCTTGCCGTTCTAGCACGCCTTGTTGAAAACATGCTTGACCCCGCACTTGGTCGCATGCGCCGCATCGCGGAAGCCGTGGCCGACCGCGCGTGCACCATTGGCCGTGGCATGGCCGACTTCCTTTGCGCCATTGGCGGTGGCATGCCCGACGTCACGCGCGGCGTGTCCGGTCTTGGTGGCGGCGTCTTTGGTGCCTTGCTTGATGCCCTGTTTCGTATCGGACTGGTCGGCGTGAGCGAAGGGGCTGGCAAGTGCCAGCGTCGCAAACAGGAACAGACAGCTTTTCACGAGGGCAATCCTTCCAAGCGGGTTGATACAGTAGAAGCATCGAGCGATCCGGCTGCCGGCTAACAGTGTGCGCTCAGTGCCGTATACGGTAAGCCTACGACAAACGGAGGCCTTTGGCTTTCAAGGTGCGATGCGCTGAACAGTAGCCTGGCGAACCCGAGCGTTAGCGCGGTAGCGCGCGGGAGCTTCGCCGGCAAACCGTTTGAACGCATTGCTGAATGCGCTTTCTGATGCGTATCCCAAGGAGTAGCCGAGCGATGAAATCGCGTCATCACCGTTGAGCAATGCGCGCTCGGCCAAGCGCATCCGCCACTGCGTCAAGTACGCGAGCGGCGTGATTCCAGCATTCGTTTTGAAATGGACGGCAAACGTCGCACGAGACATGCCGCACTCACGAGCGAGCTCCTCCAGTCCCCAAGCCCGGGCCGGCTCGCTGTGAAGCAGCCTGAGCGCGGGCGCCAGCCGCCGGTTGCCCACCAATCGCAACCAGCCCGGTTCGAGCGTTGCGCCCAAGTCCAGATGTGCGCGAAGAATCTGAATGAACATCAAGTGGGCGATCTGTGCCGATGCGGCTGCGACACCTGGCAATCCTTCTGTTCGCTCTCGCACAAGCTGCCCGAGCAGCAATTGCAATACCGTCGCATGCGCCGATCCATGTCGAATGTGAATCGACGGCGGTAAGGAATCGAGGAGCGTTGCTCCGTGCGTTGCGTCAAGCTCCACCTTGCCGCCGATCATGAAGAACTCGTCGCCGGTGCCGTGGTGCAGTCTGCCTCCAGTATCGGAAGCGAAGACTTCCTGAAAATCGACCGGTGTCGCCTCGAGATCTGACGCCAGCACCGCCGGCTGAGAGGCCGTGCGCAAAAGAAAGTCGCCAGCCTGGAGGTGCAGGGGCGCGTCAGCCGCTTCCGTCAGGCACCAGCAGTCACCTCGCACGATGCCCCAGAAGTTGATGAGGTTCGAAGCAGGGAAGCGAATCGCCCATGCACCGCCCGCGACCAGGCTGCCGGAAACAACGGACTTGGCGCTGATCAGGTTGAGGACGTCAGAAAAGGGATCGTCAGTCATTGTGAATCATGTCGGGAGTATTCGAGGTGTCTGGGTAAGCTTGGATTTTAGAGCAAGAAATCAAGACTTATGCGCATTCAAAGTCTTGATCTCCCATCCTATCATCTATTAACCGTTCGCGGCCTTCGACCTTATCCATGGACATCGACATGACAAAAAGAACCTGGTTCATCACCGGCGTAAACAGCGGCTTCGGCCGGCATATGACCGAGCAGCTCCTCGCAAGAGGCGATCGCGTTGCGGGTACCGTTCGCAACATGGACTCGATGGTCGATCTCAAGGAGAAATACGGCGACCTCCTGTGGCTGAGCCATCTGGACATGACCGATACGCCCGAAATCCAGCGGGTTGTGGGCAAGGCTTTTACGGATCTAGGTCAGATCGACGTTGTCGTCAGCAACGCCGGCTATGGCCTGTTTGGTGCGGCGGAGGAATTGAGTGACGATCAGATCACGCACCAACTTTCCACCAATCTTATCGGTCCGATCATGCTGATCCGCGCGGCCTTGCCTCACCTGCGGGCGCAGGGTGGCGGTCGGATCATCGGTCTGTCGACCTACGGTGGTCAGGCAGCCCTTCCGGGCGGATCGCTCTATCACGCGGGCAAGTGGGGCTTGGAAGGTTTTCTCGACTCAATCGGCCAAGAACTCGCTCCCTTCAAGATCGGGGTCACCATCATCGAGCCGGGTGGCGCGCGCACCAATTTCCGCGGCGGCAGCGTCAAGCTCGGTGAGCCATTGGAAGCGTACAAGGGCACGCCGGCAGCGTTCGTCCACGTGATGATCAAGGACACCTCGCGCCCCGCGCCTGGCGACCCGGAAAAGATGTCGGCGAAGATCATCGCCAGCGTCGATCAAGAACCCGCACCGAAGCGGATCGTCATGGGCAGCGATGCCTACGGGATTATCTTCAAGGCCCTGACGGAGCGCCTGGCTTCGGTCGAGGCTCAGAAAGATGAAGCCGGCTCGACCAATTTCCCGGCTCCGGCCGCCGCGTGATTACGGTCAATACGTAGCCCTCTCCCGGGCTCGCCAGCAGGGGAGCCCGGGAGAGGACCGCCTTGTCGTCATCAGCAAGGAGACGGCCCTGAGCGAAGAAGCGTGGGACGCCTTCTTTGCGATCGACCTCATGGCCTCGTAGCTGTGCACCAAATGCGCGCTGCCGCAAATGCGCGCACGTAGAGGCGGAACACCCTAACGAAGAGACGCACCATGTCCTTAGACCATGAGAGTGCTAGCGCCGAGGAGCTGTTGCGGCCAACGGGCGAAGGTTGGAGGTCAGCATGAAAATCTTGGTGATAGGCGCGGGCGCGGGGACCGGCCGAAAGATCGTTGAGCAGGCCGTGGTTCGTGGACATGAAGTGACCGCGTTCGTGCGAAATCCCCGCCAGTATGGCCGCGCCAATGTCCGCGTCGTCGTCGGCGACGCTCGCGATGAAAAAGCACTATCCGTGGCAGTTGCTGGACAGGATGCAGTGTTCAACACGATCGGTACGCAAACTCCGTGGGTGCGTACTGGCCTGGAACCCGTCGCCGGCCGCGCGATCAATAAAGCGCTCCGCGATCATGGCGTTCGCCGTCTGATTGTTGCCACGACGATTGGCGTTGGCGACAGCAGGAAGCACGCGCACTTCTATTTTCGGTACATCTTCGCGCCGACCTTCCTGCGCGGTGCCGTGAAAGACAAGGAACAGATGGAGCGCGAACTTGCACGCACCAACATCGATTGGGTCGTGGTCCGCCCAGCTGTTCTGACTAATAACCAACCGATCGGCATCGTCAGGGTCTTTACCCGACAGGCCAACGGCAAGGCGCGCAGTATCTCTCGCGCCGATGCCGCAGCGTTCATGCTCGATCAGCTCACCAGCGAAAAATATCTCCGACAAGCTGTGACGATCGCAACGAGTTAAGGCCGGAACGCTCCTGCGCGAGCGCAGCTTGGCAAGCGTTCGCCGGTCGCCTGTAAACGCTCAATAAAATTTCAACACTGGGGTATGAGTGCCCAGCCCCAGATCATGACGGCGTGTAGCGGCCGCCTTACCTGTCCCGCAGTCTCTGCTTTCGTCAGCCAGATTGACCGCAATACGTCGGCAATGTGGCGTGGCTGGGTCTTGTTCGCGGTACGTAAAAGCCCCTGGCACCGAGGCCAGGGGCTTTTCATATGATGACGATCAAAAATCTACGACACCGCTCAGTGGTGATCTTTATCGTCTTTCTTTTCCGGGTGCGGCGGGGCCTTTTGCGGATGATTTTGCTGCGGCGCCGGATGAGGTTGCGGGTTCTCGTGTTGCGGCGCCGGACGTGCCTCCGGCTGAGGGCGCGCCTCAGGTTGAGGGCGCGGTGCCGGTTGCTGGTGTTGTGGCTGGGGATGCGGCGCAGGCTGCGCGTGTTGTTCGGGCTGTTGATGCGGTGCCTGCATGTGCTCGGCGGGGCGCGGCTGCGGCATGGCCGGATGCGGAGCCGGTACCGCATGGGGCGCTTGAGCCGGCTGCGGTGGCTGTGCGTGAGGCGCGTTCACGGGCTGATGGAACGCTTCCTGCGGACGTGGTGCTGGCGCATGCCGTTCATCGACTCGCGGCTGCGCTTCATGCGGTTGCGGAACGGGCGCATGGGAGGCCATCGGGTGCGCATTGTTCGCCGCCGCCGGTTGCCGAGCCTGCGAGAAGTTAGGCATCGTCATATGGTTGGGCTGCGCAGGCGCCGCCGCCGGGGCAGGGCCGTTGGGTCCATTGCGATGGTCGAACTGTCGGTTATCGACATGGTTCGTCACCTCGCGATTCTGCGCAATCTGATTGTGGCTAGTGTTGTTGCTGTTGTTGACGCTGTTATTGATGTTGTTGGTCGTGTTTCGGTTGTTGACGATGTTGCCGTTGTTGTTGGTAACGGTGCGGTTGTTGCTGTTGATGTTGGTGATGTTATTCGTCGTGTAGCGATTGACTACGGTTGTCGAGCGCGAGACGTAGGTCTGGTTATTATAAACCACAGCAGGTCGATGCCAGCCGCCACCGCCTTCATTGCCGCCGCGGCCACCGCCCCAGTTCATGCCCCATGAGTGCCAGTCGCCGCCATCGCGGTGGTGATCGTGCATCGCACCGACAAGAATGGCGACACCGAACGTCACTGCACCGACAGCTACCAGATCGCTCCCGCTATACGAAGGGCGCTCATAGGTGTAGCTCGGGTAATAACCGACATCGCCACCGTAAACTGCTTGAGGATCGTAACTGGGCACATACACGGTATCAGGCTGGGTCGGCTCGATCTCGATGACCTGCTCAGGTGCGGGGACCACGGAGGGGCCCGAATAGACCGGTTGGCTTTCACTGTCGTCGACGTACGTGGGATTATCGGGTGCAGCCGCTTGGACCACCCGGGTTTCCACACGCTGTTGTTGTGTGCTGCGCAGGTTGCCATGCGCAGACGCGCGTTGACGCATCACCTGGATCGCGTTGACGACGTCGGTGGGGTCGTTGACGTAAGCCTCGCCCAGCGCAGTAGTCCACTGGATATTCTTTGCCATCTGATCCAGCGTCGATGGAAACGCCGTCAGTCCCTTCACGCTTGGATCCCACGGCTGTGGATCGACTGCTGCCTGCAATAACGCACCCTTCAAGTTCGGGCTCTGCACCAATAAATTGTCAGCCGCTGTTATCTGGTCGGGATACGTCGAGCCAGCCAGTACCTGCGCTACCAGCTTGTCGGGAAAGAGCGCGATCGGCGCGACCAGTTGGTACAACTGGTCGGCCGTGGGTGGCGTATAGGCCGAGGCCGGCGCTGCCGACGACGCTGGTGCCGCTGACGGCGCGGTTGATGCGGCGGCGGGCGCCGCTGCGGGCGCCTGCTCGGGCTGCTGATTACAACCGCCCAGGAGCAGCGTACCCACGCAAAAACTTGCTCCGATAGCCATACTCAAAATACGTTGATTGCTCAAAGCGGATGACTCCCTATGTCATGGCGTGGCAAGAAGAGCACCGTGATCAGCACGCAGGGCGAGCCGTTGCTTCGTCGAAATGCAATCACAGGTCTTTCTTGTAGATGGCGGCCTGGAGTATGCCCATGCAGCGACCGCGACATTCGTAATAACCATTAAATTGTCAGCTGGCTTTCGATGTCATAGGGGGAAGCAGTCAGGTTCAGTCGTTCAACGCGTGAATGCGAAGTGCATAACTGTGTCTGTACGAGGGAAATCCCGCGCAAAGGTTAGAAGGTAGTTAATCAGGTGCGGGTCGCGGTCGTCGTGTAACTACCTCTGCCCTCAACCCCCCAACCGTGTTGTGCTGAAACCACAACCTAAGCCGGACAGCTTGAGCAATAGCCTCGAACAGGGCGTATTGACCCGTATGGCTGATTGACCCTAAATAAGGTGGTGGGCGTTCGACCCACAGGGGACACAGACGACATGATCAAGACGCAGACGCGAAGGCGTGTGATTTTCTTTCTTGTGGCCTTCGGGTCCATGCTCACCGCAGCAGCCCAGCAACCGCCCGCGTCGGCTACCAGCCTACCCGAGCGCTACACCGAATCACTCAAGTTATATGAGGCCAAGCAATATGCCGAAGCGGCGGCACTCCTTGAGCCGTTCTATGCGGCTGGCCCGGAGGGCATGGATTGGCATTGGAATACCGCCATGTACGAGCTCGCGTGCTTTGAGGCGCTCGCAGGGCGGAAGGAAAAGGCAATGGATGCCCTCATGGCTTCGGAAGCCCAGGGAGGCAGCGTTCCCGCGGAGCACCTGGCAACGGACACCGATCTCGAATCGCTTCATGGTGACCCCCGATTCACCCAGCTTGTAGCCGCCGCGCGTGCTCGGGAACGCTTGTGGGCTCAGGAGCCTGGACAGAGCTTGCCCCTCGCCCCAAACCTCAGTGACGACGCCAAGGTCGCGGGATTGTCTACGGTGTGGTCGGAGGCCCGCTTCAACTTTGCGTTCTTCGACCGGCAGCCCGATTTGGACTGGAATCAGACCTACGTGGACTTCTTGCCCAAAGTGCGGGCAACAACATCCACCGAAGCGTATTACCGCGTGTTGATGCGGTTCGCGGCGCTGCTAAAGGACGGCCATACAAACGTGTATCCCCCCGAGCCGCTCCAGGATGCATTTTATGGTGCACCTGGGCTGGGCACGCAGCTTGTGGAGAATGCCGTTGTAGTGACGAGGGTCGCGGATCCTGCGTTGCTCGCACAGCACTGGCGCGTGGGCGATGTGCTTTTGAAAATCGATGGTGAAGACATACGGCGCTATGCAGAGCGTGAGGTTGCGCCTTACCAGAGTTCTTCGACACCTCAGGATCTTCAGGTACGCACCTTCGAGTACGCATTGCTCAGCGGACATGCCGGCAGCCAGTTCCATGTCACGGTAAGGAATGCCGAAGGCAAGGAAGAGGAGCGTGTGCTGACGCGGCTGACGCTGAAGGAACAATCGAAGTTTGAAAAAACCGGGACGTCTTTCAAGATGAGACCGGATGGGATCGCCGTCCTTACGATTGATGAGTTCGAGGACACGCAGGGGGCGAAAGCGCTGCTCGCGAACTTGCCACTCATCAATTCCTCCAAGGGGTTGGTCATTGACGTTCGCGCCAACGGCGGCGGCAGCACCCCCGTGGATCTGCTGCAGATGCTGACGCGGAAACCGATTCGCGGTCCGATGATGCGAACAAGAACCTATATCGCGGCAGATCGTGCGCGTGGCGTGCTGCCGGGTTGGAAGGACATCGCTCCGTTCGAAGTCCCGGCCGATCCGACCAACCACGTCGATGTGGCGGTTGCGGTCTTGACGAGTGCGCGCACTTTTTCGGCGGCGGAAGATTTCGTTGCGGCATTCAATGCGATGCACCGGGGTATCACGGTAGGGGAGGCAACAGCCGGAAGCACCGGACAGCCGATGCCTTTCCAACTGCCCGGCGGCGGTCGCGCGCGAGTCTGCACGAGAAATGACCGTGCCTCCGATGGAACGGTTTTCGAGGGGGTGGGTTTGCTCCCGACCGTCGCTGTTTCACCCACGATCAAGAGTATCCAGCGGAACACCGATCCTGGTTTGGAGCGCGCAGCAGGTGCATTGCTAGCGATAAAGCCAAGCCATGCTGGTTAGTCCATTTAAGTATCCCCGCGCTTTTATCGGCGGGGAATTTGGGGGCGCTCTATGACGGTGTTCAAATGTCGAGGATGGGACGCTGACGGTGAGTGATCACGCTTTCGGATGGGATTCGGCGGTGATCCGCAAGCGGGTCGTGCTCGCCGCCGATCTGGCGGGCACGGTGGTGTTCGCGATCGAAGGTGCCAGCGCCGCTATTCGCGCCGGGCTGGATCTGCTCGGCGTATTGGTACTGTCATTCATGGTCGCGCTTGGCGGCGGCGTGATCCGTGATTTGTTGATCGGTGCGACGCCGCCGAGCGCGATCCGCGACTGGCGTTATCCGGTGCTGGCGTTTGTCACCGGGCTGGTCACGTTTCTGATTCATACGCAGATCGAGACCGTGCCTGCAGTGCTCCTGACGACGCTCGATGCGGCTGGCCTGGCATTGTTCGCGGTGGCTGGTGCAGAGAAAGCACTCGACTTCAAGATCAACCCGTTTATCGCCATCCTGATGGGCGCGATAACCGGTTGCGGCGGCGGTGTCATGCGCGACATGCTGCTTGCACGCGTGCCTGTCGTGCTGGTCGCGGACATCTATGCGAGCGCGGCTTTACTCGGTGCGTTGGTTGTCGTCGTCGGTCGTCGGCTTGGTTGCCCACCGGCCGTGGCGGCAGTGCTGGGTTTCGTCGTGTGCTTCGCGTTGCGAGTAGCGGCCGTTCGGTTCGGTTGGCAGTTGCCGAGAATAGGCTAGTGTTTGGACTGGCTATCTGGATTCTATAAGGCTTAGCTACAGGGCTGATGTTGGAGCCGATGACCTGATCATGAAGAAACCAGGCCAGCTATCTTGTAGGAACGACTTCAGTCGCGACTGGCGTGCCTCATCGCAAGCCCTTGTCGCGACTGAAGTCGCTCCTACAAATCGTAGTTGACGCCCAGACTTAGTCGAGCCCAGACCAACGATGGCGCTCGGTCATGGCCAGCGCCAACTTGGGGCTTCGCCGCGCCATACGTTCGCGCTTGGCTCGCTCGGTACGGATGGTCGGCCACGCCTCGAGGTAGCTGGCAAGGGCGCGCTCGTCACACGCGTAGCGGGCAAGCGCCTCGGGTGTGGCGGCGCGCAGCGCGACTGCGCCGTTATAGCCGCCAAAGCCCTGAGTGACGCACAGTGCGCCGCCACTGCTATTGCCGGGCGAGGGAGCGGCTTGCAGATGGAAATGGGCGGCCATATCGGCCAGCTCGGGGTCCAGTCGACGAAGGGTGGGCACGCCTGGCGCCGTGCGCCCCAAAACGAATTGCAGCGCTTGCGACATGGCTTTCAGCCCTGTTTCGCCCATGGTGTGCCCATCGCCCACGGCCTTGGGCGTACCGACAAAGAGTTTGGGCAACGTGCCATGGAACTGCTGTCGCTGCGCCGCTCCTTGTAGCCCCGCCCACGCCGTACCGAGATCGGTCTTGGAATTGGTGCGCGTACCGGTGGCGTGTGCTGCCAGATAGTGAAAGTCTTCGACGCCGTAGCCGTGCGCCTGATACGCCATATCGAGCGCCTGGACCAGCGCGTTTTCGCCGCCAAAGCCCACGCCCGCAAAGTGGGCCTTGCCGCCGGCTTCGGCGCTTTGCCCCCAGCCGACGATGATGGACGTGATATCCAGCTGGTTGCGCAGGGCGAACTCGAGCGTAGTGATTAGCAGCCCCGAGCCGCCATGGCCGACGACGGTGCCGTCCGCGTCGATGTCGAAAGGAGCGAGTGAGTCATGAACGCTGCGCGTCGAGCCGTCGGCATGGGCGGCATTCTTCGCGGCGAGCTTTTCGCCGGTCATGAGCGCGCCGCCACCGAAGGCTTCAAGGATGCCGTAACGGGGTTGCAGCGCGGCATCGGCGGCAGTGAGCAGCACCATCTGCGGTTTCTGAAAACCCGGGTAGTCGAACAGAAGCTGCGGTGCGACGTCCGCCAGCGCGATGAGGCTGGAGGCGCAAGCACCCACGGCCGTCATGGGGGTCTGCGGCACGCGCATGAAACCCACATCGTCGGATCGAAGCGAATCGCGCAATGCGGGGTTCTTCAATACGCGGCTGATGCTGTAGGACGGGGCCAGCATGGTCGACACCAGGGCAGGCCCGTGCGAGCCCAGCGAATGGGCCAGGCGGACGGCAAAGGTGTCCTTGGGGATGCCGTTTGCGGGCAGCGGCGCATCCGGCCGCAGCCACTGGCCCAGAGCATCCATGCCGCCGAAAGCCGTCGCGGAGGCCACGCGAAAGCCGAACGGGTTGGGCACGAGCTCGGCGAGTGGTCGCGGCAATGCGGCCAGCGCGCCAAGGCCGCCATAGGCAAACAGTTGAGCCTGCAGCGAAGGGCTGAGCAACGGATCGTCCTGAAACAGCCCGTGCATGTCCTTCAGGCTCGAACCGCGGATATCGTCGAACCGTAAACCCGCCAGTCGACGCAAACCTACGGTTTCCAGATCGTGCGGGAGCGGGGCGGCAATATCGGTGACCACACGCGGTGCAAGTTCGCGCACGCCCGGCACGTGGCGGATGCCCGCATTGGCGCGCAGAGCATCGCCGTGCAGGCGGACCAGTTCTTCCCGGGTCACCGGCTCGCCCGCATGCGCGCCGCCGGCCCAGCGCATACCCTGCGCGGCGTCATCTGCCGTGGGATCCAGTTCGATCAACCCCGCATCGAAGGCCGCCAGCGGGAAGAAATCGTCGCTCCCTGCGACTAATGCCTGATAGGTCTCGGTCGACCCCACGGCAGAAATGGTGCAGGCCGTGCCTACGGTGACGAGAACCTGGTTGCTTCGGAGCATGTCGGATGGATGGATGGACGAGGTGGCGGCCAGTATAGAAGTCAGCCGTCAATATCCATAATGCAAAATCCGGGGCAGAAGTATCCCCGACCTTACGTCGGGGAGTTCTTCATAGATGCTCTCGTACTGGCCTGTCACCCGGCATATCCATCGAGGGAATGGGCCAGAAGTCGACCTTCACGGCGGCCGTGTGTATTAACAGAGCGTTTGAGTCGAATGTTTACCAGGGCAGCGTCTTGCCCAGGTAAGTAAAGCTCCCGGTTGGGCCATCGGCTCCTATCAAGGCCATGCCAACGCTGCTCTTTGCTCCGGTAGGCACGTCGATTTCGCCCTGACCGCCGTTCATTTCGGTCTGCACATAACCAGGATGGATGGCATTGACCTTGATGGGGGTGTCGCGCAGCTCATAGGCCAGGTGCACCGTCCACGCGTTCACCGCGCTCTTGGATGCGTTGTAGGCCGGTATCTTGAAGTTGTAGATCGATGACGTCGGATCGGTGTGCAGGCCGAAAGACCCCAACTGACTGGACACGTTTACGATGCGTGCCGCAGGGGCTTTCTTCAACAAGGGCAAAAAGGCGTTTGTCACTTCGACAACCGCGAACAGATTGGTGTCGAAGGTTTCACGCCAGGCCTGGAGGCTCTGCTGCGAAGGTGCCTTGCCCAACTCATCGACCAGGATGCCGGCGTTGTTGACCAGGATGTCGAGCTTGCCGAAGCGCGATTGCACCTGTGCGACGGCCTGGTCGATGCTTTCCGTGCTGGTGACATCCAGGGCAATCGGCTCGACGGGCAAGCCTTCGGCCTTGAGCGTTTCCGCTGCGGCTCGGGTCCGGGCGGCGTCGCGGCCCGCGAGCAAGGTCAATACACCCGCTTGCGCCAGCTGACGTACCGTTTCCAGGCCGATGCCACGTGTGGCGCCGGTCACCAGGGCTACTTTTTGATCTGCAGACATGCGTGATCCTTTGGATGTGGTGATAACCGTGATGACATGGGGCCGCACGGAAGGGTTCAAACCCCCTCAGGCCAAAGTCGATGCAAATGACCAGGTCGAAAGCCGCCACCAGAACCCTTACGCAAATAGCGTTAACAGGCCCTAGGGTGTCGGCAGAAATGGAATGACCTTTCGCTCGAGAACCTGGATCAACGCAGGCTCCATGAAATCGTAGTCGTCCGGGATGTCCAGGCACACGACGCGTTTCCCCTTCAAGTCACGCCCGAACTTTTTGGACAGCTTGCTGCGATGGATTTTTTCCATCACGAAGATCGTGTCGGACCAGGCCAATAGCTCCGACGTGACCGAAACGTCGGCATCATTTCCAATACCCGCGGATTGGGTTTCGATCCCGGGCCAGTTCGCAAAAACCTGTTCCGCCGTTGGGCTACGAAGGCGATTCTGAGCGCAGATAAAAAGAACGTTTCGTATCAAGGAAAGGCTCGATCCGTGTGCGCCGCCGAAGGGCGACTCAGACTCGCGTCGCGAAAATCCTCCAGCCGCAACGAGATCGACTGCGGATCGCCATTTTCCATCGCCCTGATCACCGCATTCTGCTCCGCATGCTCGATCCAGTTGCGTAGATCGCGGCCGCTCCAGCCTTGGGCGTGCGCGACAAGGTTTGCCATTTCCCGCTCCAGATCGAATGCCAGCGGTTTGCTCGCCAGCATGACCTCAAACAACCGGCGTATCGCATGAGCATCGGGCAGGGGAATCTCGATCTGCTTGGGCAGGCGCGAGAGCAGGGCGGGGTCGATCTGATCGATGCGATTGGTGGCCGCCAGTACGAAGACATGCTGCGGGCTGGCCTTGGCGCCATCCATCTCCTGCAGCAGCTGGCCGATGATTTCGGTCTGCATGCTGTCATTGCCGCCCCGGGTGCCGGAGATGATGTCGATCTCGTCGATAAATAGCAGCGCTGGGGCCGATTCCCGCGCGCGCTCGAACAGCTCGTGCACTTTCTGACCGCTTTGTCCCAGCCAGCCTTGCTTGATGTCCGCCGTCGACGCGGCGATGAAGCGCAATCCTGTTTCGTTGGCCAGCGTGCGCGCGATCTGCGTTTTTCCGGTGCCGGGCGGTCCGTACAGCAGTAGCCCGCGTGGGACCGAGATGCCCTTGCCCTGAAAGACAGTGGCATGGGCAAGCAGGCCGGCCGTGGCCTTGAGGTCCTTCATGGTTGGGTCCGGCAGCACCAGCGTGTCCCAGCGAGCGTTGGCGGCTGTTTCGGTACTGCCTTGCCGGCGTAGTGCGGACGCATGGCGTTCGAGCAGGGTGTGGTCCAACGCCGAACCGCTGCCGATGTCCCGCGCCAGCCGCTTGGCGATGCCGGCCAGATCGCGCCCGGACAAGCCTTCGGTCAGTTCACCGGTCGCACCCGGTAACTCGGCGGACAAGTTCAGCTCGGTCAGCGCCGCACGCAAGATCTCCTTGCGCTGTATCGCGTCCGGCAGGCCGATCTTTACCTGTTCATCGAACCGCGACAGCACGGCCGGGTCGATCAGGTCCTGCCGGTTGGTGGCGCCCACGACCATGACGGTGTTCTGCTTGCTGAAACCATCCCATTGGGCGATGAAAGCGTTGACTACGTCTTCGGTATTGCGGTCGGTATTGACGCTTCCGCGGCGAGTGAACACGCCATCGCACTCGTCCACGAAGATCACTGCCCGTGGTTCGGCCAAGGCCTTGTTCCACAGCTCCCTGACCCGCTCGCCGCTTTCGCCGATGTAGGCGGCCTTCAAGTCCGGTAACGTCAAGGGGAAGAAGGCGCAGCCGATGCTGTCGGCCAGCGCCTTGGCGACCAGGGTCTTGCCTGTTCCCGGCGGACCGAAGAGCAGGAGGCCGTTCGGTGCCGTCGGCTTGCCCGCAGCAAAATCCGCCGCCATCGCCATCAGCCGGTGTTTCGTTTCGACAGGCAGGATGGTGCCACGCCACGACTGTTCCGGATCGCGTACCGGCGGCGTGGCGCGCCTCGAGCGTAGCGCACGGCTGCGTTCGGCTTTCTGGCCCGCCTGCAGGAAGATGTCGCAGCATTCATCGAACGCATGGGCCAGCGCTTTGACCTCTTCCGACAGTGGCGGCAGCACGTCCTCCTGATAGAGGTTGCGAAACCACACGATGACCGGGAGCCGTCCCTCTGTCCGTAGCAGGATAAGCGCGACGCCGTTGTCCTTGGCATCGTTGACCGCGACCACGATATCGCCGGGCTCGACGCCACGGGCGCTTTTCCACTGGACCGAGCTGAAGCCGGAGCGGCTGTCGCGCACAGGTGCACGCAGGTACGTATCCGGGAACATTCCTTCGTTTTGCCGATGCTCGAGCCGCATCAGGCCAAACCGGTACTTGGCCAACGACAGCCTGGGTAGCACGAACAGCTCGAGAGTGAACGTCAGGACGAGGGCAACAGCCGCTACGGTATAGGCCAGGAAAGGCCAGTGGCTCATGACCGGTACATGGACGCGAACCTTGGGAATCAACAGCAACAGCGGCGCGCCCCCGATGAAGAGGCTCCATTTGGATGGAACCCCGAGCGCGACCGGCTGCGACTTCTCCGCCGCCGAATGCATCGGGCGCAACATGCGCCGCAGCCGGCGATGGGCAAATTGTGCACTGAGCCTGCGGTCAATGCGTTTGGAGAAATCCTTCAATTGCGCTTCGGCGGCCTGGTGGTCAGCCGGCCTGCCGGGTTGTGTCGGCCCCAGTAGAGGGGTAGCAGCCATGCTGGACTCCGTGTTGCCTGATCACGAATGCTGGGAAAACCCTGGTAAAAACCGGGTCGGAATGCACTTATTTGGACCCCTGCGCTGGAAAAAGTGTACTACGGGTCGGGTTTTCACGACGACCTGGGCTTTTATTTCTTTGAGCCTTTGGTACACCAAATCGTTATATTGAGATTGGAGACAGTCGTACCTGTCTGGAACGCCCGACAGCAGTGTGACGGCGCAAGGCCATCTGTTCATCACGCATCCGGTCGGCAATGCATTCAAAAAGGGGAGGGCGGATGAGCGGGGCAAGGACTATCAGGTTAGTAACGCGACTTTCTGTTTGTGCCGCAGGGATGCTGCTCGCCGGTTCGATTCACGCACAGGATTACTTCGGGTCTTCCTTGCCGGGAACGATGTGCCATGCCGACGAAACGATACTGTTTGCTTGCGATACACGGCATGCCAAGAAGATTGCCGTATGCGCGCGCTCTATCGGAGGTTCGGTCTTCGGGGACATCCGATATCGATTCGGAACGGATGTCCGCACAGAGCTCGAGTTTCCATCCAGGCCCCAACCTCTCGATACATACGCCACGGGCGCATCCATGGGGGATGGCCAAAGAGGCATGTTGATATTCCTCAGTCTGAGGCAGAAAGATACGACGTATTCGGTTTACAGCATGGTGGTCAACCCAACCTATCGGCACGACGGCGCCTCGGAGAGCAATGGCGTACTGGTTGAGCGAGCCGGCAAGGTTCTCGCAAACATCCACTGCGAGCAGGACTCCAATCCACATGCTGGAATGCTCAGCGATAAAAAGCTCTTGGGTGTTGCCGTTCCCTTGTCGAAGCAGCCGCTTTCAATCTTTCCTCAATTCCGGCCGACACCTTGATCTGGTCACCTCGGAACACCATGGATATTCGACCGCTCCATCCCGATGATCTTGAACTCGTTTGTCGGCATCGCGAAGAGATGTTTCGCGATGCGGGTAGAAACGATGATGTCCTGATGCCCATGACCGAGCATTTCCGCGAATGGGTCAGGCCACGGCTGCTGGATGGATCCTATTTTGGCTATGTGATGTCGGACGGTGGCGCTCCTGTTGCCGGAATCGGTCTGATGCTCATCGACTGGCCGCCGCATCCTCTGCATCCAACGCAGGACAAGCGCGGATACGTCCTGAATGTCTTTGTTGAACCAGGCTACAGAAATCGTGGATTGGCCCGTGAATTGATGACCCTGGCGGATGCGGAGTTTGCCAGGCGTGGCGTTGGCTATGCCGTTCTGCATGCAACGGAGAAAGGCAAGCCGCTATATCAGGGGCTAGGTTGGAACGGCACCGCTGAAATGGCGAAGACACTGAACGCCTTTGTCATGCCTGCGATTGCCCCAAGCCTGCCCTAAATGGAACTTCAGGCTGTCCCATCAGCGGCCGATATTGGGAAACGGCTGAGTTGCCGCAGATGACTCGGGGGAGGCCGGCGTGGGTTCAGTAAACTCGTTCCTTAACATCGTATCGGCAACTGGCATGGGGATGGTCCTGCTGTGCCTGCCCGAGCGATCGCTTGCGTCAACACATAACCACGGTCCTGTGGTGCAGCGCCTGGCCAATGATCTGTGCAAATCCAATCTGGATGTTTATGCACCGAAGAAGGACGACGCTTCGACATATTCTGACGACTGCGTTCTTGGGTTTACGGATGTCGAAGAAACCGGCGCGGTAATGCGGTTGAACGGCATCAACGTGCCACTTCGTGTGATCCACAGGAGCACTGGCAACACCGGGGCGCACTATGACTTTGCAGACAGTTCCGGCAAGGTGATAGCCGTGTTGGATGTGAAAATGAATTGCCAGAAAGGGGTTGAGGGTTGCGACTTCAGCGGATCCCTGACGATCAGGTCTTCTGGAGCAAAGACACGAATTCATGTCGTTTATTACAGGGGTGGCTAGCTCCTCTACGTGCTTTTGAACCAGAACGGACATCGTGTCGTGATTTGCCAGTTATCCGAGGCAGAAGGGAGGGCTGATGGGGTGCAATACAACACGCTGGATAAGCGGCCTGATACTGGCCAAACTGTCGTTGGCGACCTGATGCTGATTAAGTAAGCACAAGAATCCCTGAGGAACGCAGCGCTTACATTACCGAGGCCAACGGTGATAACCCCGCTAGTGAGTCGAGTACGTTTACTTCGGGAAGCGAACAAATGGGGCTCGCCGTGAAAAAATATGTCATCTGCCTGATCGTCAGCTCATGTGCCTTGGTAGTGCCTGCGGCGAACGCCTGTAAGCCGTTGCTACCCAAAGACCAGGTTCGAGAATTTGTGATGGCTGCGCAACCACCCGATACAGCCATCCTGACGGGAGTGGTGATCGCGGTGAAGGAAGATCATCAGGCGGACGGGCGGGTCATCACGGATACCATAGTGCGCCCGATCAAGTGGTGGATGGGCGTCCGCGAAGATCTGGTGATCGTCCGGACGACTATTTTGGCGGGCTCGCCATGCCCGAACCTGACTTCACTGAACGCAAATGTTGGCGAACATTGGCTACTGGGAGGTTTGATCCGCCATGCATCGAGCGGCTCTTGGCTAGAGCCACGTGCCAGTATGCGGTTGGATCATGGACACCTTCCCATTGACGTGGAAAAGCAGCTTCGTCGAATCAACGTGCCTGGATAATCAGTCGCGGCCCTGTGCAGAGTCAATACAAATCATTGGATCAGAAGCTGTCCTGCAATTTGCTATATCTTTGGATTATCGGGTCGTATTTTTGAAGAGTGGAGCTTGATGCCATGCATACCATCCTGATGATCGGCGGCGGAGCCATTCTTCTTGGACTTTTCCTTCTGTTTGGACATCTCTGGGGCAGCGGTGCTCCCGCACTGGTAACGGCTGCGAAGGCTTTCCTGCCGGTCTGGCTGGCTCTGTCGTTGGTCAATTTGTGGATCGGTGTCGCGAGGGCCGGCTATTCGTTGCGTGACGAACTTCCGGTCCTTGTTGGCGTTTTTGCGGTGCCTGCGATCATCGCTGGCGTAATGATCTGGCGCTTGACGCGATAAGGTGGTGGCGAGCTGCCCAGCACACTCTAGTTACCGACGCCGGCTCCCATCGGCTCTTGGGGCTTCGAGTAACCTCAGTTTTCATCGTCGCCCCAGCGAAGGCCGGGGCCCAGCGTCTTTAGCTCGGGGGGAGACGCTGGGTTACTCGCTTCGCTCGCCCCTTCGGGGCCGCCCTCCGGGCGTTCCGCGCGCAAGCGCTTGTCCGGCCTTCGCCGGGACGACGGATAGGAGAGGATTTAGAGATACCTTTTTGTCGTTTCGAAAGTACTGGCAAAAGAACATCACGCAGCCGGTTTTTTCGCCAACGCAGCCTTTTCCTCATCCGTCAGCGCGCGATGGCCATAGCTGACGACGCGTGTCATCTGCCATTGCCCGCCCTTCGTGTGTTCCCAGATCATCAGGAACTTGGCGCTACCCTCGCACTTGCCGCTGGCAAGCTCGCAGAAGCGGTGCTCGCCTTCTTCGATCGCGCCAAAGTCCTTGATCGGATACACCTTGAGCGAGGCAGGGATAAGCTCGCGGCGCACCTTATGGCAGATGTATTTCCTGGTATTGGCGACGACCGCTTCGCGGTCGAACGTTGCGCCGCCCTTGTCGTGATAGAACTCGACGGTAGGTGAGAAGTAGGTGGCGAAGGTATCCATGTCGCAGCGGTTATAGGCATCGAATACCTTGGCATCCAGCGCTGCAATGGTCTGGGGCAGTGAAGCCTCCTCGCCATTCTCGTCCGCCGATGCGGCTATGGGGCTGCATATTCCCAAGGCCAGAAGTATCAACGCTACCGATGTAGGGTAAGAACGTAAGCTGATCACGTGAGGAAGTCCTTATGGGGGCGCTCAGGCTTGTCTATTGTGCGACAAGCGCACATTGCGGTAACTGCCGTAAGTAACCCTTTACTCCCCCAGCGTCCTGAGAAAGAACATCCTCACATCATCGTTGTAATAGCGCTGCGCCGGCCCGTCCGGACTGTGTGCTTGTCCGGGCATGATCAGCAGTTCGAAATGCTTGTCGGCCTGAATAAACGCATCGACCATGCGCATCGTGCTCGACAAGGACGCGCTGATATCGGCCGTGCCGTGCATGATGCGGAGTGCACCACGCAAGTTGCCGGCTGCCAGGATGTTGGAGCCGAGTCGATAGCCGGTGGGGTTGGCTTTGGGCGGGCCCAGGTAAGGTTCGTTGACGATGGAGTCTTCTTCGAGTGCTCCCGGCGCACCGGCGTAGCCGGCCTTGAAGATATCCGGTGCGGTCAGCATGCCGCGTAGCGCGAAGTAGCCGCCCCAGGAATGCCCGTAGATGCCGACACGCTGCATGTCCATATAGGGGCGGCTCACGGCGACTTGTTTCAATACGGCAACATGGTCCGGTATCTCGGTTTGCCCGATCCGTCCGTAGTTCACGTCTTGAAACGCTTTGCCGCGGCCGGGTGAGCCACGCACGTCGATGACCAACGTGATGAAGCCAAGTTGCGCAAGCGCATCGGCGATGCGGCTTTCAAAGGACACGCCGACGTAGCTCCAGGGCACTGCCGTGGTGAATGGCCCGGCGTAGATGCAGTCGATTACGGGGTAGTGCTTCCTGGGATCGAAATCCCATGGCTTGTACAGCACGCCGTACAAAGGCGTGACGCCGTCGGCGGCCAAAGCGGTAATGGGTTCCGGCGGTGCGTAGTGGATGGCAGCCAATGCGCTGACGTCGGCTTTCGTGTAGCGGAATGTGCTGGCGTTGTCGATCGCATTCACGTCCCACACGCGAGGCTGAGTGCGGCTGGAGTGACCGTCGATGTAATAGCGCCCCGAAGGCGACGGATAAGCACGATGCATACCGGGATCCGGCGTCAGCCGCTGCCATGATGATCCGGCCAGATCGGTTCGATAGAGCAGGCGGTCGTAAGGCGCGCCTGGCTCGGCGGAAGCCAGTACCAACAACGTGCCATCGGGCGTTGCCTTCAGTACCTGATGGACGGGGAAGGCGCCCTTGGTGACCCGGCCTTTCAACTTGCCGGCATAGTCGTATCGATAGATATGACGCCAGCCGTCGCGCTCGGACATCCATAAAAACTGCTGATTGTCGTCCAGCGGAAATACCTGCAGGTCCCAGCCCGTGTCGTAGAAGTCGAGCCCGCCGACGAAGCTTTCGGGGCGCTCTTCATGGAGCAGGCGTCGGACCTTTCCGGTACGCGGATCGACGGCAGACAGATCCAATCGTTTGCCGTCGCGCGAGAGATGCACGATGAGCGCCTCGCTGCTGTCCGGGCGCCATCCGACCAACCAGTCATAGCCTTCTTCCTGATCGAGCGCGGCGATTGGCGTCATCTGTCCAGTTGCGGGGGCGACAACAAAGAGCTCCTGACGCGGCAGCGGTGTTCCCACCTTGGCATACGGGATCATGGCCACCTTTTCGATGGCATCGGTGTAGTCGACGATCGGGATTTTGTGGACCGCTCGCGTGTCGTTACGCCAGACCATCAAGAAATGGCCATTCGGCGACCAGGCATGCCTGGGGACTTCCCAGGCGAGATTGTCCTCGCCCCGGCGTTCCAGCAGCGTGCGAGTGCTGTCGCTCACTGCAAATCCGTTGTCGCGTTGTGCTGCGACTTGCTGCCCATTGGGCGAGAGCGCGTTGGCCGGAGACAGTCCCAGCGCTAGCGGATCCGTGGCCGCCATCTCTCGTATTTGATGGGTGGACAGGTCCAGCGAGAAGGCGTGCTCCTGATGTGCAAAGAGCAGATGCTTTTGATCGGGCGCGATGACAGCCGATAGATAGGGCGGCGTATCGACCTTTTTTCGTAGCAACTGGCTGAGCTGCGTCTGCAGTTCGGCGGGCGAAAGCAATGGCATGCCAGTGCCGCTACGAGCATCTATCAACACCCAGGTGCCGCGCTGGGGGCCGGTGGCTGCCCAGTACACGAAACGCTCGCCATCGCGAAACCACTGCGGTGGTACCAGCGTGTCCTTGATCAGCTCGGGATAACGCAGGTGGCGCTCTGCGAAATCGAGCCGCGACTTGAGTGCCGGGTCCTTATCCGCGAGGTCGGTATCGCCAAATGGGAACGACGTGGAGCCGGCGTTAGCGAGGCCGGGTATGGCCGGGCCGAGTAAAGGCAATAGCAATGCGCAAGCAGATAAAAGCGATTTCATAAGGGCCCTGGCGGCGTGACCTGCCAGGGCATCCTAGACGGCAGGATCATGTCGTACCAATATATCTTTTGAAGCTTATTGATACTTATGAGGTCTTGATCGTGGACTTTCGCCAATTGCAGCTTTTCGTGGCGGTGGCCGAGGAGCTGCACTTCGGTCGAGCCGCTACCCGGGTGCGCATGGCGCAGCCGCCTTTCAGTCAACAGATCCGCAAGCTGGAAACCGAACTTGGCGTCGAGCTGTTGATACGCACGAGCCGACGCGTGGCGCTGACGCCGGCGGGTGTGCAGTTGCTGGAGCAGGCGAGGACATTGTTTGCCAAACGCGCCGAAGCGATTGCCTCGGTGCGGCACGTTGCCAAAGGGGAGGCCGGGCTGCTGCGCGTTGGTTTCGGTGCCTCATCGGCGTTCGGAGTGCTTCCGGACATCATTCGACGGTTCCGTATCAAACACCCGCAGGTAGTGTTGCGGTTGGATGATCGCGAATCGCTCGATATCGGCGCTGCGCTAAGTCACGGGGATCTGGATATCGCTATCCTTCGCGCACCGTTTCAGTACGAGGGCATCGAAACGGAGCCGCTGTTCCAGGAGCGCTTTGTTCTCGCGTTGCCGGAGGAACATCCACTGGCTCGAAAGAAGCGTATCCCCATGACGGCCCTGGCCAACGAGCCCTTTATTCTGTTTCCCAGGTCGGTAGCGCCGGGCCTGCATGACACCATTACAAGCATCTGCATTCAAGCGGGCTTCTCGCCGCGCATCGTGCACGAAGCGAGTTCATGGCCTTCCGTGATCAGCCTGGTGAAAGCAGGCCTGGGCATTACTATCGCGCCGAACTCGGCGAAATCGGTCTTGCCCGATGGCGTGGTATTCAAGGCATTGCCCGAGACCGCGGCGCGCGCTGAGTTGGTGCTTGCCTATCCGCGCAGGGCGTTGTCGCCGGCTGCGATGCATTTTCGCGAGGTGGCGTGCGCCAGAGCCATTTGATTTGAAAATAAGAATGGTTCTCTTATTTATTTTCTTCCTCCTGCATCGTAGTGATAAGTGATTTCGGAATAGTACGAAATTTAGAAAAAACTGAGTTTTAGGATTGTTTTTATAGTTCAGAGGTTAGGCACTTCATAGCATGTCCGTGTACCCCGGGAATGCATTGGATGCTTAAGGTTTGGCCACGCTGGGAAGCGACGGGACGCTCGACCTAACCTTAGGACTATCGACATGAATCTTGCTCACGCTATTCAGAACACGATATCTCTGCGCGCCGCATCGTCCTCTGGTTTCAGAAAGACCAGGGTCATGGCTGGGCTGTCTGCCTCCATCGCGTTGGCCCTTGGGTTGAGTGGTGCCAATGCGTTTGCGTCTACCGAAAATATCTCCGGCACGGCATGCGTGGCGACGACAGGTGCAGCGGGTTCGTTAGATGCTACACGCACGTGCGTCGCCAGCAGTACCGATGCGATGAACACCGTCGACACGGCGTCCGCTGGGACCGCCGCGACGTTGGATGACACCTATATCAAGATCCGTGGCGCAACGGCTGCTACTGCAAGCGGCACAAACAGCATGGCGATGGGTAACGCAGCGCAAGCCAATGGCAGCAATGCCATCGCGTTGGGTGCTACCGCCAATGCCAAGGGGCAGGACACGATTGCCATGGGCACCGGTGCCTCGGCGCAGATTACGAATGCTATTGCCATCGGTCGCAATGCCGCGAGCACGGGTGGCAACGCCGTCGCAGTCGGTCATATGGCGAAGGCGTATGGCACCAACAGCACTGCGGTTGGTGAAGGAGCTAATGCGTTCGGCATTCAAAGCACAGCATTCGGTATGCTTGCCAGTGCGACTGGCTCATTTGGCAACGCACTCGGTTACAAGGCCAATGCCAGTGGCTACGCTGGCGTAGCTGTTGGCGCTATGGCAGTAGCGTCAGGTACGAATTCGGTAGCGTTGGGTGTCCGGGCTGCTGCGTCAAACGACAACTCGGTCGCTCTTGGCTGGCGCTCCGTGACGGACAGGGATAACAGCGTTTCCGTTGGCGCGGCCGGTTCGGAACGTCAAATCACCAACGTCGCAGACGGCACGCAAGATACCGATGCGATCAACCTGCGTCAGTTGAAGTCAGCCGGATTGGTGGGTAGTGACGGCAGCGTGCTGGATGCGGTGTCCTATGCCGCGGGTTCCAACCGGAGCCTCATTGCACTTAGCGGTGCTATGGGGACGCGTATTACCAACGTCATGGCGGGCTCGATCGCTCCCGGCAGCATGGATGCAGTCAACGGTGGGGAGCTGTGGGACGTGCAGGATCAAGTCAATCGCCTGGACGATCGATTGACGACCATCGAGGCGGGTGGGCAGGCAGCTCCCATTGGCCCTGTGACGGGCGGCCCCGTCACGGACAATGGTGACCAAGTCATTGGCCATGTGGGCGACGGTGTAGCCAGCAACGATGCAGCGACGGTGGGTCAGGTAACTCAACAGACACAGCAAGCGATCGAGACGGCCAAGACCTATACCGACACCCAGATAGGCGCAGTGAATCAACGTCTGGATCAGTTCCAGACCTCGGTTGACCGTCGTTTTCAGCAGCAGGACCGGCGCATCAGCCGAGTGGGTTCGATGAGCATGGCGCAGTCCCAGATGGCCGCCAATATGGCCGGTTTGTCGGGACAGAACAGGGTGGGTGTGGGCGTGGGTAACCAGAGCGGTCAGGCCGCGCTCGCGGTCGGTTTCCAACGTGCGCTCTCCAATAACCGAGCCAGTATCTCCGTCGGTGCATCGGCATCGGGTTCGGAAACCAGTGTGGGTATGGGTGGTGGTGTCAGCTGGTAAAAATAAGCAAATCAAGCGATACGATTTGAAGGGTGGGCTTTGGCTCACCCTCTTTTTTTTGCATGCAGCAGCCCATTACTATCTTTCTGTCCCATGGAACGCTGAGTCAAATGGACAATGAACTGATATCGAGACTCGATCAGTGTCTCAGGACCCTCCGGCCTGACTACCATGCAGGCCTGCGACCAGGGGTATCAGAGGCGGATCTCGCGGCTTTTGAATCGCAGTTTTCTCTTAAGCTCCCCATGATGTTTCGCCAGCTTTATCAGTGGAGGGACGGCCAAGATTTGCAATCGTTCGAGGCACTGCAGTTCAACCGCATGTGGATGACGTTGGCCGATATCGCCGAGGTCAAGGACATGATGGACGGCATGATCGGCTACGACTTTGAGGACCCGCGATACTGGCGCCGCGGATGGGTCCCGTTTCTTAGCAACGGCGGCGGCAGTTACCTGTGCCTGGACCTGGCGGCGGAGGATGGCGGTCAGCCTGGGCAGATACTGGAGTTTTGGAAAGCGGACGAGGATCGGCCGATAATCTGGGCCGATATGCAGGCGTGGCTGGGCGATCTTGTCCGCTCCATGGAAGGCGGAACGCTTGAGATTTATTAGAAGAGCCTGCTTTGCGTAACAGTGCTTCGATCAAAGCGGTATCCGACTGCGGCAAGCAGTCAGTACCAGCTGTCGAAGCCAGCGATGGGCGGGATCGCCATCCAGACGTGGGTGCCACATCTGGGATACGGTAATTCCTGGAGTTTTTACCGGCAGCTCGAAAGCATGCATCGCATAAGCATTGCCTTCGCGATGCGATTGATCCGCGACGAAAGATGCAGGCACAAGTCCGACCAGATCGGAGGCTTGTGCCACAGTCAGTACGGCCTGAAAGCTCGGCACAACAGCGATGATGCTACGTACCAGGCCCAGGGAGGCCAGTGCTTCATCGACCGGCCCGGCGGTGCGCCCTTTGCGTGAAGCGACGACGTGGCCGAAAGCGACATACTGCTTGGGTGTAACGATTTTCTTTTTGGCAAGGGGATGTCCTTTTCTGACAATCCCCATGAAGCGGTCGCGAAACAATGCCTGCACGCGCACTTCCGGGCCCATATCTGCGACTACGCCGATTTCAAGATCAACCAGGCCTTCGCGCAGGTATGTCGAGGTCTTCTCGGCCTTTGGGGCAAAGCGCAGACGCACCCACGGTGCTTCCTTGGTTGTCTCGGCGATAAGCAAGGCTCCAAAGGCCTCGACGAAGCCATCGTTCGCACGGATCGTGAATTCCCGCTGCAACGTCGCGATATCAAGTTCGGTCTCCGACGGGCGAAGCACGGTGCGTGCATCTTGAACCACGGTCCGTGTGCGTTCCCGAAGCTCCTCGGCACGCGGCGTCAGCACCATATGCCTGCCTGCTCGAACCAATAGAGCATCGTTGGTTGCGGTGCGCAGCCGGGTGAGCGTTCGGCTCATGGCCGAGGCACTCAATCCCAGGCGTCGGGCAGCACCCGCCACGCTTCCCTCGGCAAGCAGTGCATCGAGTGCAATGAGCAGGTTCAAGTCGGGCTCGGCCATGGCTCATTCTATCGCCGCCAGGGCGAGATAAGGCGTTTAGTGCATGTAATAAGTTCCATTCGTGCGTCTTCCGCCATATCCCATTCGTCGATAGGGTGGCCAGGTCTTACTTTCAGGATCAGACCGTGGAAAATTCAACAGCTCAGAAAACCGTCCTACTTATCGGCGCCTCCCGTGGCCTTGGATTCGCGATGGTCGAGGAATATCTGCAACGCGGCTGGCGGGTGATCGCCACCGGGCGAGCCAGCTCGACAGACAAACTTCGCCAGATCGCGGCCTCCTCTGATGGCGCACTCGAAGTCGAAGAGGTCGACATTACGTTTCCAGAGCAAATCGCTGCTTTGCGAGCCCGTCTTTCGGGTCGAAAACTCGATGTCCTTTTTGTAAACGCCGGCGTCAAAAATGAGGACGGCGAAACCATAGGAGGCGTCTCGACCGAGGAATTTGTCCGCGTCATGGTGACCAATTCATTGAGTCCGATGCGCGTGATCGAGGCATGTCAGGATCTGGTGGATCCCACCGGAACCATCGGCGTGATGTCGTCAGGGCAGGGTAGTCTTGCCAATAACACCAACGGCAATTACGAGGTCTATCGGAGCAGCAAGGCTGCACTCAACATGTTTATGCGTAGTTTTGCGGCAAAGCACAGTGGCAGCCGGACCTTGCTGCTTATGGCGCCTGGCTGGGTGCGGACAGACATGGGTAGCTCAAAGGCCCGTTTGAGTATCCAAGAAAGCATTCCCAACGTGCTTAATACCATGGAGTCGTATCAGGGGCGCGGCGGACTTCATTACCTGGATTATCTTGGCCGAGTCGTCCCCTGGTAATCGGCCCGGAGTGACGTGTAGGAAGTATTTCGAGGCGCACTTCAGGCATTGGCTATGTCGGTGGCAGGTAGATCAATAACGGTCGACGGATTGCCAGCTGCGACCGTATGCAAGATGTCGTCGCAGTCGACACCATGTTTGGCGGACCACTGGAGCAGATTCTTCGGCCGATAAGAAGGCACTTTGCGCCAGCGTTCGAAGACGGAAGCATCGATGGTTTCGTTGATCGTGGTCGTGATCTGTCCATCCTTGTGAGCAGGTGCTGCATCGATTGATCGGTAGAATGGACGAAAGAGCCGGAGCACTCGATAGATGCCGAAGGCCATTTCGGCGAACGAGTTGTGGATGGGAGACTTGATGTCCTCGTCGTCGCAGAGTGCGTCGCTTCTGAATATCAGTCCGTGCTTCTGAGCCTTCTGCATAAGCCAGTTCAGGGGAATCTGCGCCAGCATGCCGTTCTCGTAGCCGCCGCCGACATCGGCATGCGCGCCAACAAACCAGCGCTGTTCTACCTGATCCAACGGCCGGGCTGCCGGTGTATCGTTGGGGCCGGCATCCTTGTCGACGGTCTTTGTCCAAAGTGTCGGTGCAAAGGCCTTTCGATGTTCATCGATCGCCATGGCATGGAACGCGCGGGTATTGTTTATGCGCAGGTCCGTTTCCAGAAAGCCGAAGTTGGAACGACTGATGCCGGGAATATTGCCAAAAGGCACGCCAAGTGCGCCGACAGTGTCCCAGACGCCCTGAAACCAGATCGGGACGGCCATGGAATATTTTTTGACGAGCCGGTCTTCCTGGCTGAGCTCCGTATCGGCGAGGTTGGCGAGCTTTCTTATGGTAGGCACGGTATTGCCGCGCTTGTAGCGTGCGTACAACTGCGGAATGGAAACAGGGGAGCCGGGCTTCAATAGCCCGCATTTGGAGATCAGGCCGGAAAGGCTGCGCGCCGTAAACGCGCCGCGGCTGAAGCCGAAGAGGAAGATCTGATCGCCCTCGTTGTAGTTTTCCATCAGCCACATATAGCCGCGGATCACTTCGGCATCGAGTCCCCAGCCGAACATGCCGCCAATGAGTCTTTGGCCGAGTTGCGTGCCGACACCAGCGCTGTAGTAAGAGATTTGTCCGGCATCGGTACAGCACAGCGATTTCATACGCCAGACATTGGTGTTGCTTTTTACCGTATTCCAGGTGCCATCCAAGAACAGCGCAATGCGCTTCTTTGACATATAGGATTCCCCATGAATACCTCGCTGGTTAAGCCTGCTAAAAAAGGCAGCAGGTGGGCGAGGCGCCGGGTAAGGTCGCAATATGCACCTCGCGTGTCAATAAGATTTTATGAGCATCCGTGGTGGTTCTGTTAATTTTAATTACTTCAATGATCTGCAAATCCTGGTTAAGTCGTTTTGGTGTGGTTACCTAACTTAGGATTTAGACCGTTGGTTTTGGTGTGACTGGCCAATTTTGTCAAATGCACCCGGTAAAGCTGAGCATCTGCCGGTTATGATTCGAATTCGGACTGCGTCCGATGTCGACCCGGACGGACCTCTTCGGAAAAGGGAAAATCGCACAAATACGTGCTGATGGTTAACAAGCCAGGTTAGGGAGGTGTCTATGTTGCCGAGCTATGGGGTTGTAATCGGGACCTATCAGAATTACACGAAGAATCAGGGGCAATGGCTACACGTCGATCTGAACATCAACGCAGCGGGTACCGTGTATGAGGCTGCGGTCGACGTTAACGAGCCGAACGGATTGTTCCAGTACCAGGTGTTCAACAAGCTCGATAGTTCGCTCTTTACGACCATATCGAGTCTGCCGGATGGCTATCATCAACTCGCTCCAACTCCGACATCCGGCGCGATCGACTACGCGCGAAGCCTGATCCTTCAGAGACCGCTTGGCTGTCTGTCGCTGCTCTGGGGGATCTTCGATGCGATTTTCCGCACCAATATCCAGACCTGGACGAACGTGACCGGGGACGAAGCGGGAAATGCGCTGGTGAACATGGTGACCAACTCGACCAAGCTGTATGCCTTCGGTGCACCTTATACGACCGGCAACGGCGTGCATGATGTCCACTGCAATCAAGGGGACCCACCGGGACCCTTCCAGCACCTCGATGGAATCTGGCAGGACGGTGCGGTTTTCGCTCTGCTCAGCGATGGCACGCTTTCCGCGTACCTGGGCAAGTTCTCTACTCAGTCGCTGAAGACGGACAACAACGGTCTGCCTATTTGATCATTGACTGGCCGCATCACTGTGTTCCAAAGTTGTCTGGAAAGACCCCGTTTCTCTCATGAATGAGGGAGGCGGGGATTCGGTCAGTACCAACATATGGAACAATCGAAGGGTTGCATCGACGGACTATTCGCGTGACCCTGGAACAATGACCATGCCAGACAACATGCGCGCCCTTGTCATCATGGGAGTCACCGGCTGCGGCAAATCCACTGTAGCGGCCGCCATATGCGAGCGGACGAGTGCAATGCTCATCGAGGGTGACGCGTTTCATCCCGAGGAAAATATTCTCAAGATGCGAGCCGGTATTCCGCTGAATGATAGCGATCGTCAGGGCTGGCTTGAGCGTCTGGGAGAAGAGTTGGCGCGGGTCGTAACCGGAGCCCCCGCTGTGTTGACCTGTTCCGCGCTCAAGCGCCGCTATCGTGATGTGTTGCGTGCAGCAGTGCCTGGCTTGGGTTTCGTCTTCCTGCAGCTATCGCCAGAGGTTGCTGCTGAGCGCGTGGCTCATCGTCCGGGCCACTTCATGCCCTCTAGCCTGGTTGATAGTCAGTTTCGTGATCTGGAGCCGCCGATTGGCGAGCCTGACGTGCTGACGGTATGTGCTACGAATGCACTGAGTTCTATCGTCGAGGAAGCCATAGCCTTTCTGGACCTTTGAAATCCGGTTGCGGTGCAATCATCGCAACCGGAACTCTGGAGGCCATATTCGATCGAGGCGCCTCGATGAATGTTATTGCAAGAAGTAGTGGCCGCTGACACTGATGGCGGTGAAGTTGCCAAAATCAGCATTGGTCAGTTGCGCAATCGTTCCTGATGAAAATTTATTTAGCTGTATGGATGTACTGCCTGCCAGTGCTCGCGTGACGACCTGATTCACGCCAGAAGCAAGCTGGTCTGCATGAACAGAAAAAGCAGGCATCAAATTGGTTGTTGACGAGGTTGCGACAGGAAGGCCGTCGATTGTTGCTGCGCCGGTTGTCGTACCTTTGCTGGTTAGCGATACGTAGATCTCGAAATAGACGACATTTCCGTGCAGTGCATAACGCCCTATCCGGTTACTGTAAGCAATGCCGGAGGATGACCCGTTAAAGCTGACTGATGGCGTAAAAGACAGTGGCGCCTGTGTCATATCGCGAATATCAAACGACCCTTGAAGCCGATCGACATTATTGGTCGATGTGTAGACGTTCTTACCTAGTGTGACGCCAGCGGGCCAGAAGATGTCGTTGGTCGTTGAGGTGCCAAAACGGCAGCCTTTTACTTCGCCAATGACAGTAGTCATCAATGTACTGTTGACATAGATGCTGTAGTCGAGATTGGCATGCGAGGGTGATGCCCCGAAGAACGTGCACGTGTCAAACGTCAAGCCAAAGACATTTGGGCAATCGATGAAGACGTGAGCTTTTACCAGGCCGTTCGTGCCACCCGGCGAAATGCCATAGGTGTTTTCTTCCATGTAGCAACCACTGAAAATCCATGCTTGGATGCCCCCGCCAGTCCCGGTGACACGCACCCCGTTAGCGAGATTGTGTTCAATGGTGGTGTTGTAGAACGTCCAATTCACGACGGGGAATGTCGAGAATGAGCTGTTAACGAATATGCCGTGCTGTCCGCATGCGGCGAACCTGCACATATTGAAGGTCTGCGCTCCAACGTTGTCAGTCGCATCGACGTTCATGCCGTTTATGAGCGAAGTCGACACATGCACACGTTCGTACAGGTTCCAGATGGATCCGCCGGAGATGAAGATGCCATACCTCATCTCAAAGATGTACAGATCTTTAAAGGTAAGGAAGGAGCACGCCTGGTTTGCTTGCACGCTTTGAATGGCGATGCCATCACATGCATTCCAGGTACCTGGATTCCTGTTGAGGATGGCCATTCCTTCAACAGTTATATCGGTGATGACATTGTTTGTGTTCGTTATAAGAACAACTGGACTGTTGTTCACGTTGTAAACGGAGGTTGCCCATTCACCTTCCCCAACTATATGAATGAATGGACTGTCGATTTCGAACTGTCCAAGATACTTGCCCGAACCAAGAGCAAGTGTGCCTCCGCCAAGGGAGGCGAGGTAACTGATTGCCGCCGTAAAATATGGAGTGTTGTCCGTGCCTGTATCTGTGGCCGGGTCATAGTCGGCTACCGCTCCGAACTGTTCTGGCCGCACTTTTTGGCGTAGTTCGTCTTGCACGGTACGTAACACGGCCCCTGGCGCATTCTGCAAGAATCCGACCAGGGCTGCCCCGCCGCCTGCAGCCAATTCTGCGTGCATTACTGCAGTGTCCGTGGGGTTGGATAATGCTGAGGTGTGAGCTGCGTCTACCTTTATATCGTTGGACATCTTGCGCTCCTTGTGTTGCTTGTGACTTTCCGATCACTGACGCTTGGGTAAAGCAATCAGGCCGTAGTTATCATCTGGAGATGCGATCTCAGGGAGCGAGAATGGCTTTGTTGCAAGCCTTACGTGCAGTACGGGACGCAGATAACATCTGCGTCCCGGTGGCGGTAGAAGCCACGAACTGAGGCGGGGCATACCGTGGCTGCAGCGAGCCTGGGAGAAAGCACTGCTCGTACAAGCGGCACTAGCTACGCCTTCTGCCCGTAAGGTTAATTAAGATCCGCCAAGATGTTGTCCGCCGCCTGAAACGCAAGCGCGGCGATGGTCAAGGTAGGGTTACCCGTGGCAACCGTCGGGAACACGCCGCTGCCAACCATATACAGGTTGCTGTGGTCCCAGGATTGCTGCCGTGCGTTGAGTACGGAGTCCGTTTTTTTATCGCCCATGCGATACGTTCCTACGATATGGCCCGCACCATAGAAGGTGAAGTTGTTTCCCTTGTACTGAAAGTTGGTGGCGGTCACTTTGCCCGCAGTTCCATATAACACTGGAGCAGGTGGCACGGTGGTGTACTCCGTGGCACCGATGGTCTTGAAGATCTCCGTCGAGACGGCTTTGGCGGAGACAAATGCATCGCGCTCGTAGTCGCTACGTATGCGATAGGTCACCTGGGGGCGGGGCAGGCCTAGATGATCCTTTTCGGTCGACGAGAGCTGCACCCGGTTGTCGGGGTCCGGAAGTTGCTCGATGAGGTATCCCAGGCGAACCTGCCGGATGTAAACGGCGTTGAGGGTGTTGACCAATTGCTCGCCGAAGAGTTGGCTGTTGGCGGGCAGAGCCGGGTTGAAGCGCAGCGGCTGGCCTTGTTGATTGACGGAATTGCCATTGAGCTGGCTACTGTTCTGGCCGAATACAAAGTCCGCGAGCGTGGTGTATGGATCGTTCGCCGCCCATTGCCAGCCCTCATTGCCTATTTCGATGCGGTAGGCGGATCGGTTCTTGCGAAACACGCCATCGCGCAACGATTCGAAACCCGATGTCGCCAAGGGGCCGCGATACGCGTAGACAGGATCCTTGGCCAGCCCCCAGGCCAGGTACATGACGTGGTCCATCAAGTTACGGCCGACCTGGCCGCTGGAGTTGGCAACGCCTTGCGGGAAATGCTTGTTCTTGTTCGACATCAACAAGAGCCTGGGTGTTTCGATGGCGTGCGCCGCGAGCAGGTATTTCGTGCCTACCGCCGTTCCGGTTCCCGTTTGCGGGCCTAGATGGTCGTCGTAGGTGATGTAGTCGATGCCGATGATTTCTCCTGTCGTTTCATCGACGCGGATATTGTTGGCAACCGTGCGATAGCGGATATCGACGTTGCCCGTTTGCAGCGCATTGTTGAGGGTGACGGTCGCGTCGTACTTGGCCTGAATCGGGCAGATGGGAATGCAATTGGTGTTGCCGGCGCATTGACGCCGGTCCCCGGGCAACGAGTTGCGCCCTTGCGGCGTCGGTGTGGTGTAAACGGGGTTGCCGTCGACGGTCAGCGTGGTGATCTGGCCGAACACCGCGTCTACCTGCGACTCCACGATGGGAGGCATGGGGTAGTTGTAGCTTGGGCCATAGGTGCCGGAGGGCTCGACGCCAAATTGTGCGTAGAGCTTATCCAGGGCGATCTTGTCGCCTGCCACGCCGATTTCGTTGGTCGCTTTTTCGTAGTACGGAACCAGCGTCTGGTAGAACGTCTTGCCGCCTGGCCAATCGACACCCTGGCCGTACCGTGTCTTGAGTTCAAAGTCGCTGGGGAATAACCGCAAGCTGGTGCCGAGCCAGTGCCACGTGGTGCCGCCGCCGATGCGTTCGTACGAACTGGCAAAGGCGAACAACGCTTCCGGGCTGTCTCCCTGGAGACCAAGCGGCTGGGGCGGATAGATGAAATAACACTGGTCCGGCTTACGCCAGGCTCGGACTTGCAACACGGTGTAGCGTGGCACGTTCTCCAGTGCCGGGTTGGGCAGGCCCAACGGGTTGTTCGGTGTGGACTCCTTGGGGTCTTGGGTGGTCGGCGGATACGGCGACTCCGGCGTCTTGGCGTTGGCCTTGAAAAACGTGCTCATGTAGCCGCTGCGGTCGACCGGCACAGCCTGGCCGGCTTCCAGGATCAACACCTTCTTGCCTTGCTTGCCCAGCTGATAAGCGACGATCGCGCCGGAGATGCCTGAGCCGACGATCACCAGGTCGTAGGATTGGGTAGTCATGTGCGATCTCCTCAATTACCCGTGTAGTCGCTAAGCGGGACAGGCGGCTTGGCCCAATATCCGTAGCGGTAATTGGAATCGCCCATGGGATGGGACTGCATGACCTGCCACACGAGACTCGAGGTATAGGCATTCTCGGAAATCAGGTCGCTTACGGTGCTGGCGGGCTCTGTCGCGGTCGCGGAAATAAGCGTGGGCCACGCGCCCGAGTACCACATGAAAATCAATTTGCGACAGGCCAGCACAAACGCTTCGCCATTGGCAGGATCCAGCATGGCTTCGCCAATTTGCTGGGATGTGAGTCCCTTGGCTTGAAGCGCCGAGTACTTTTGAAAGATCTGGCCAACCAGCAGCGGGTTACTGCTTTCCTGCGCGATCTTCTGTGTGAAGAAGGGCAAGTACTCCGATTTGATGTCGACCGGGTCCAGCTCGGGTGCAAGCACGCTCTGATTGAAGCCTGTCAGCACAGCGCTAAGACCGATGAAATTATCCATATCATTGCTCATGGCTTGTCTCCTTGAGAGCTACTGCGCGCGTTGAAGCAGATAGGTGAAGTCCGAGAAGTTGCCCGTCGTTGTCGTGGCATTGTTGTGGCACGCCATGCAGCTGCTGGAGGTCTGCTTGACGTGGCCCTGGATATAGGTTTCCAGAGTGGTATTGGCCAGGAACGATGGTGCGGGGACGCCGGTAGGGTCTACTTTGCTCTTTGCGTTGGTCGGCCACTGCGTGCTGACCAGCTCGTAATTCAACCAGACAGAATCCGGAACGACGGCGGCCAGGGCCTGGTGATAGGACGCGTTGAGTTGTTGCGCCTCCGGGGTGATGGCAATCACGCGCTCCACCTGAGTTGGCTTTGTATACGGAGTGCCCGGATTCCAGGGGCGCGGCGGCGGTTCATTGACCTTGCAGCTTTTGCAGTGCGCATCAAAGAAGTTGTAAGCAGGCAGCGCAGGTTTCTGGCCCTGCGTTGGCACGTTGTCCACGTGCTCGAACGTGGACCACACCCATTGGGGCTCGCCTGCCGTCTTGTGCGCAATGTGAAAGCCTACCAGGCCGACCTGCGTGAGCACGCAAGATGGCTTGACTCCGGGTTCTTCCGCGGGGTTGTCATAGACCAGCGCGTACGTGGTGTAGAACTTTGCAGGGTCGTACTTCCCGCCCATCTTGACCCATGCCGTCTTGATCATGATGGAGCCAAGTTGCTGGGCTGATGTATTGCTGGCAGGGAAGTTGGCGTCCGCGTTGAACGCCTTTTGTCCGTCCTTGGAGTAGATCTTGTTGGTGAGGATGTAGTTGAACATCGCCTCGTTGGTCATGATGGCAAAGCGCGTGTACTGGCCGTTCTGGTCGATCAAAGGCCCGGTCTTGAACGGCTCGCCGCTTTCGTCGAGCACATTGGCGGTCTTTCCCACCTGTGTCAGGTGCATCGTTCCCGGCGGGAGATGCTTGGCGTCGATGTTCTTGCAGACATCGGGAAGAGGGCTGTCTTCGCCCCACGGCGCGGGTGTGGCGCCGCCGGGAAGGAAAATGGTACGGCTCTCTCGATAACTCTCCCACACCACCGGGTTATTGGTAGCTTGCCCGATCGTGAGGTTCGTATTGGGCGTGCCATCTGGATTGGCGGGCCAATTGAGCGCGATAAACGACTGCCAGGAAAAAACGTCGAAGTCCTGTTGCAAAGAGGCCAGCGTCGGGTTCGACCCGGTGACCGTAATTTCCAGCGGAACTTGTGGTGTCAAAACCGGCAAAGGTGGCGGTGCGGTCGTGCGTGTATCGGCGGCATTGAGTATTTGAATTAGCGAAAACAGCGATATGCCGATAATTACCGGGAAAACACCGTATTTACGTCGGCCCGGAGAGAAGAGTTGTTTGATTTTCATCGCTATCGTCCTTGCCCAAGAGTGGTTTTGCAAAACCGTGGGACGTCCCTGCACAACAAGAGACGCCACCACTCGTAGCGTTAGCCAATGTCAGGGCGAAGCGTGCGACGTATTTACGGGCCAAAGAAAGGCAACCGTGGCTACCGAACGCCACTATGTGGCGAAGCCATAGATATCACTGCACGTTTTCCCCCATTCCAACACGCAATGCTATTGCGCTATGCGCGAGTAAAGGCTGCAGTCTGTCAATAGAGTGTGAAATAATCAAGTCGTCGCGTATCGCGGCTTTCTTGAGAGGCAGTGCCTGCTAACAAGCTCAATATTTCCAGCGATTTAACTGGATCTGTCGAGAGGGGTGATTACAAGAGCAGGGAGAATGCATATGAAACATCTGTTGTCTATTGCATCGACCATAATCTTACGGTCTTAGCTCGGATGTTTTTCTACGCTGCTTAGCGCCACGCGCTGATCAAACAGCGATTCGAGGTTCAGTCATGTTTCGAGCCGCCACTCTGATCTTCTCGGGCCATTGCCACAAACGCCTTCAAAGCACTGGACACATACGCATCGTGGCGACGAATAAAGAGAGTCTCCACCCAAGCACGGTTTCGTGGTAGCGCATGCACATTGATTCGGGCATTTTCGGCAGCCGCTGCCACGACGCCTCTCGGAAGCAGAGTTACACCGATGCCGGCTGCTACGCAGTTGATGATGGTATCGAGCGAGCCGAATTCCAGCGGCTTGGCGGTGACGATGCCCATGCCGGCTAGGATGGTTTCCAGCCGCTGCCGGTAGGAGCAGCCCAGTTGGAAAACGATGGTCCTCAAGCCGGGAGTCTTGGGCAGATCCTTGAGCGTCTGAATGGCTTGGCTGGTCACCAGCACGAGTTCTTCCGTGAACACGCGTTCCTGCACGATCTCTGGATGATCGATCGGCCCTGCGACGAAAGCGCCGTCGAGTTGGTTTTCGATCACTTGGCGAATGAGTCCTTCCGTGGTGCCGCTGCGGATGACCAGGCGAACATCGGGATAGTTCCTGGCAAACCCGCTCAATGCCGGCGACAGGCGTAACGCCATCGTGGTTTCGAGGCTTCCAAGCGTCAACACGCCATGTGGAGTACCGTCGTCCTTCGCCGCGCTTTCTGCCTCGGCAAGCAGTTTTGAGATCCGTGCCACGAAGGGCAGCACGCGTTGTCCTGCGGGTGTTGCATTGACGCCGCGCGCGTGACGCTGGAAGAGGGCGACGCCGAGCTCCTGTTCGAGTGCCTGGATTCTGGCCGTGACATTGGACTGCACGGTATGCAACTCCTGGGCTGCCTTGTTCATGCTGCCATGCCGGACCACGGCTTCAAATGTCTTGAGATCGGCCACATCCATACTCGAACTCCCGTATTTGCTCATATGCGCGCCTATCGCCAAATGAGATAGGTGCTATCGAATCAATTCAGTTCTCTGAAATGCAGATTGATTCTACGCTTAGCCTATCAAGAAATAAGAGGCTTCGCCGATGAGCCGCATCCTTGAAACGCATGTCGCCAGCGTGCCTTCCGTCAACGCGGGGTGGGCTGTTCTGGCAGCCTTCTGCGCAAGCCTGGTTGGCATCGGCCTGGCACGCTTTGCCTATAGCCCGCTGTTGCCGGCCATCATCACGGCTCACTGGTTCGATGCATCCATGGCCGCTTACCTTGGGGCCGCCAATCTGGCCGGCTATCTCGTTGGCGCGCTGCTTGGACGGCGGCTCGCGGCAAAGATCGGCAGCGTCACTACCTTGCGAGCCATGATGGCGCTGGCGACGCTGGCATTCTTTACCTGCGCCTTTCCGGTGTCATTTGCATGGTTCTTCGGGTGGCGCTTTCTTTCCGGTGTAGCGGGAGGTGCATTGATGGTGCTTGCCGCGCCCGCCGTGCTACCGCATGTGTTGCCTTCGCGGCGCGGGCTTGCCGGTGGTGTCATCTTCATGGGCGTGGGCATCGGGATCGTCGTATCGGGGACCTTGGTGCCGCTGCTGTTGCAACGTAGCCTGCAAGACACGTGGATGGGTCTGGGGTTGATCTCCCTGGTGCTGACGATGATCGCGTGGAACGGATGGCCAGGTCAGGCGGCGGCGCAAGTCGCGCCAGTTGTCCATCATCGCCATGCGGCGCCGTCACGCACGTTGCGTGCGCTGTATGTGGAGTACGCGTTGAATGCCGCCGGTTGGGTGCCGCACATGATCTTTCTGGTCGATTTTGTCGCCCGCGGTCTTGGACAGGGTTTGCAAGTAGGTGCGGAGTTCTGGGTGCTGTTCGGAGCAGGGGCGACGGCCGGTCCGCTTTTCGTGGGCGCGTTGGCGGACAAGGTGGGTTTCAGCCGCGCGCTGCGTTTGGCATTCGTACTGGAGATCGGCGGCGTAGCGATACCGGCGCTTGGGCTGACCGGGCCGTGGCTCATCGTTTCCAGCGTGGTAGTGGGTGCGTTCGTCACGGGTACGGTGCCGTTGGTGCTGGGGCGCGTGCACGAGTTGCTTGTGCACCATCCTGCGCAGCAGGGTCCGGCTTGGAGAACGGCGACTGTCGCGTTTGCGGTATGCCAGGCGGTAGCAGCCTACGGTTTCTCCTTTGTGTTCGCGCATGGGGGTGGAGATTATCGGGAGCTATTTGTTGTTGGCACCGCTGCGATGATGCTGGCTTTGGCTATCGATGTTGCGGTGGGATGGAACCCGATGCGAAGACGGCGGGGCTGAGGATAAATACACAGGGGCGCGGCAATCGTGGCGCCCCTGTTGCTTATGGCTTGAAACCCACCGATTGCCAAAGCGGCGCAGGGTCATAGACCGTACCGTCGCTGATGGTCTTGGCGATGCGCCGGGTGTTGCGGATATCGGCCAGCGGATCGTCATCCAGCAGAAGCATGTCGGCGCGCTTGCCGACCTCCAGTGTGCCCAGTTGTTTGTCCAGCTTGAGTACGCGTGCCGGGACGATGGTCGCCGCCTGCAAGGCTTCCATCGGCGTGAAGCCGGCTTGTACGTAGATTTCCAGTTCCCTGTGAAGTGAATAACCGGGAACGTCCTGGTCGGTGCCGGCCACGATGGTCAGGCCCTGTCGATGCAGTTCGCGCAGGGTAGCTAGCAGTGCAGCGTAACGTTTGGAAAATTCGGATGCTTTGGCGGGAGGTACGCCGGTCGCGTTCAACGCGGTGGCCAGTGTCGGGGCGACATGGGCGATGCCAGGCTCGAGCGTTTCCAGCGGCGTCTCGGTAGAGCGCGACAAGGTTTCGTACAGCGCGATGGTGTCGTCGAACACCGTATGGTGCGACTTGAACAGCGCCAGCTCTTTCTTGGCCTCTGGCGTCGTGAAGTCGATCGGGGGTGCCGGTTTGCCGCGCTCCATATGCAGCAGATCGCGAGCGACGAAGCTGATGTGGTTGATACCGTCGTAGCCGGCGGCAACGGCCTGTGGGGTCGTCATGCCTTCGGGTACATGACCGGTCACCGTCAGACCCAGTTTGTGGGCTTCCTCCGCGATGATCGGGACCAGCGAGGGCTTCATGCTGCTGTAGATCTTGATCTGTACCGCACCGGCTTTCTTGTAGCGCCGCACGACGTCGCGCGCTTGCTCGGGTGTGTCGGCCGTGATGGCGCCAAGCGTGATCGGGCCGGTGCCGTCGACAATGCCGGCGATCAGCAGTCGCGGCCCAATGCCACGCCCGGACTGCAGCGCATCTCGAACGGTCGTGATGAAGTCGAACTCGTTGCCGCAGTCGCGTACCGTAGTGACGCCGGCCGCCAGATAGATGGGACCCCATTCGACCTGCTCGTAGTGCGCATGCATGTCCCACAGTCCCGGGATCAGGTATTTCCCGGTACCGTCGATGACGTCCAGCTTGTCCGAGGCTTCTGGCGCAGCGCCGGAATGGACGATGTTCGTGATTCGGCCGTCATCCACGTACACCGCAGCAACGTGGCGTGGCGTAGTGCCCGTACCATCGATGAGGGTGGCATTGGTGATCGCCAGGTGTTTCCCGGTGGCGTGTTTCGCCGTGGCGGTCAATCGCGCCAGCGCCGCCAGATCGTTGCTGACGGCCTGCTGGATAAACGGAGCGAGCGAGTTTTTGTACGTTTCGCGCACCGCCTCGAAGTGATCGAACTCGGAATCGGTGGTGACGACAGCGGCGAGTTTCTGGTCGTCATCCAGCCATACGGTCTCGGCGCCCCAGACCAGGCCGCTGATCACGTAGCTATGTAGCGTTGTGGCGTGGCCGTTGACAGTGACGGTGAGATCGCTGCCGGGTTCTATATGTATGCTGGCATCCGGCGGGGCGACAATCTGGGCAGGCTTGCCTCGGGCGATCCAGAAGCGCATCAGCATTTGCTGCATGGCGACGGGCGAGTAGCCATCCACCAGAAAGGTATCGGTGGTCGTCGGATAGTCCGTTGTCTTGCCATCGCGTAGCAGCGCGATACGTTGTCGCTTGGAGTCCCATGAGAACGCGTCGTTCATCGGCGAATTGCGCGACGACTGTCCCTCGGTCTTCAGTGAAACGGGGTGAAGAATGTCTGTGGCCGTGTAGACAGTCTTCAGTGGCACGTCGGTGCCACGGTCGTTGAATTTGAAGTCCGAGCGGAGCGTCAGCAGGCCCTTCTCATCGGCGATTGTGTAGGTTTCCTTGCCGATGGCCTTGGCGAACTTGTACAGGACAAATGTACCTTGTTCGTTTGCAGGCTTGCCTTGTGCGTGTATCGCAAACGATGGGAGCAACCATAAGGCTGCGAGTGCGAGTGAATAGGCAAGGACAGGCTTCATAGGCGGTTCCAGGGTGGGCCGGCAGCGACTGATGGGGCTTCGAATAACCTTCCTATTCGTCATTCCGGCGTAGGCCGGAACCTAGTGGCATTGTGATCGGTTGTTGCGAGAGCCTGCAAAAGTCAGCTCCATCGCGAAGACTGAAAGCCGACGCCACTGGGTCCCGGCCTACGCCGGGATGACGATAGGAAAAATTAAGGTTGTTCGATATTCCCTGATATTGCCCGGCAATACGTGAAAAGACACCCTGCCTTTCGACCTAATGCCGGGAATTCAGTAGTTCACGTTCACGGTGACCGTATCGGAGTAACTATCGGGCGTGTAATTCGCGCTGGCTGCTGTCGCATAGACCGTCAACGTTTGGCTTAGCCCGCTTCCCGTACCCGATACGCCATTGCCTACCGTCGTCGAAGTGGCAGTGTTGCCCCACACAACGCCGGCAGGCCCCGGGGTAGAGCTGAGCTGATAGGGCACTTTATCCGTATTGCCGCTGATGGCGCCTTTCATGACGCCGGCGCCGATAGTGCTTCCGTTGGAAGGCGCGAGGCCAACGAAGTACGGCGTGCCGTTGGTGCAGGTCGCGCCAAGGGTATTGCTTGCGGTGGTGTTGAGAGCGGTGAACGGTACCGTGCCGAGATTGACGTTGTTTGCGGTAACCACGCAGGCCTTCTGGATCGTTGCCGATGCCGTAAATGCCGCGCTTCCCGCGTTGAGCACACGCTGGCCACTTGTGCAGGAACTCAGCGGCGTGTTCGCGTTGAGTGTGTAGGAGCCGCTGACCGTGACGGCCAGTGTGCTGTTGTAAGTGCCTACCGGAGCTGTCGTCTGTCCGCTTGGCAGCGTCGCGTAGAACGGCGTCTGACCAGTTACCGTGGTCGACAAGATCAACCCTGCAGGAATCGCCACCGCAATGCCTAGCGGTATGGGTGTTCCCGCTGTTGCCGTTGAACCCCATATCTGGGTGGTGGCTGCATCTGCGTAAAGCTGATACTGCAAGGTGTTGCTGCCGCTGCTGAGCAGGCGCGGGTTGGCCTGTGTGCCGCCGGTACCGGTGTTGAGATTGAGGCACATGGCGATATTGGCCTGTGGCGAAAGCAGAACACCCAGGATGCCTGTGCTGGTGCAGGACCAGCCGATCGAGCCGGTGACATTGACGGTGCCGGTCGTCAGATCGATCGTGCCGAACTGGACGTTGTTGACCGTGGGATTGGCGCAACTGACCGACTGGGCCTGGGCCAGGCGCGGCAGGCCCAGGCAGCCGATCGTCAGCATGGCGATGAACAGCATGAGCTGTCGACCGTGGCGGCTCATGGCGCGGTGTCCTGGCGGCAAAGCAGAGGCCCGACGGCGGGAATGCCGTGGCTGTCGCTCTGATAATCGAAGCTTGCCCGACACGTGCCGGTCGGTGTGCGCACGATAAGCGTGTTGTGTTCGCCCAAGGTGTTCAGATAGACCGTACCGTCAAAGCCGACCATCGCATCCGTTTCGGCTTGTCCGGCAAGAGCCACGCGACTGCCAACCGGTAGCGGTTGGCCGCTGGCATCGTGCAATGTCACCAGCGCCGCTTTTACTGACGTAATGGCAAAGCGCACCAGCGTTCCAGCCCGATCGGTGGGTGTGGTGCGTGCCATGACATGATCGATCTGCACTTCGGCAGGAAGGTCCATCGGATCGATGCTGAGGTGGTTATCCTGATAGGCGTTCAATGGGCTGACCAGGAGCAGCCCGTTGCGGTTGGTCGTGCCGATCAGGTTGTTCTCCAGCTTGACCGGTATGTCGGCGACCCCACCGGTGGAGACCACTGCGAAACCGCTATTGATATAGCGTGTCGCGAACATCTCGCCGCCCATCAACACCAGCGCACCCGTGGCATCCATATATCCATAGCGCGTATCGCCAACGGCGTTGACGCCGATGCCCACCTGACCGTAGCGGCCCAGGTAATCCAGCTCGGCCTGGCCGCCATTCTGGTCGCCACCCTGGCGCATGGCTGCGCGCCAGCTCAAGCCGCCCTGGCTGGGTGGCGACTGGCTGGCATCGAGCGCAAATCCGGTACGGTTGCCATCGCGCTGTACGCTGCCGCTCACGGTGATGTTGTGATCCAGCGCAAGGGTGGCGATCAGGAAGATGCTTCGATCGGATGCTTTGTTCAGATTCTGATTGAAGTTGAGATTCAGCGACAACGCCCGCCCGACGGATCGGTACCAATACGCGCTGCCATAGCGGGTGGCGTCCTGCCGGGGATAGCGCAACTGCAGGTAACTCAGGCCGAAGCTGCCCCAATAGGCGGTGCTATAGCCGGCTATCGCCTGTGCGCTGGTGCTGGGCGGTGGCGGCCCGTAGAGCGTGGCCGCATCGCTATAGTCGCCACGAGTGCGGATGCCACTCACGCTGACATTGAATCGATTGTCGCGCCAGCTGTAGCCCAACGAGTACAGTGAGCCGCTTCTCCCCGCATGTTCGCTTCGCGCGAGCGATGCGGAAACAATGCCGCCCGCGGTGCCAAGCAGCCATGCACCACCGCCACCGGCGTTGCCCAGCCCGCGCGTGGCTTCCGCATGCGTTTCAACGGTGAAACTGTCACTGACGCCGTAGCGCCAGGTGCCGCTGCCGACGGGATCATGACCATACGTGAATGAGCTCAAGCCATAGTTCTCGCGCACGAACCCCAGCTCCGCCGACCAGTCGGACAGGCCCTGCTTGAGCAACTGGTGTTCGTCGTACAACGAAAAATTGAGTGTGGTGGCTCGGCCTAATGCATCCGTCAGCACAACTTGTGCATTGCCGGCACCATTGATGTTGGGAATCGTATTGAGCTGAAACGGGCCCGCTGGCACTCTGCCGTTGTACTGTTGCACGCCGTCGACATACAGCTGCACGTTCGACGGCAAGGTGGCCGAACCGAGAAAGGCCGGCAGCGGTGCCGTGATCAGATAGGGCTGCAAAGCGAAGTTGGTACCGAGCTGTATGCCGGCGATGCGCGTGGATCTTGACCACGACAGCGCATCGGTCAGGGTATCCCCGATGCGCAGAGTCAGCAGGCTGTCGGGAAATGACATGCTCCAGTTGGTATCCAGGCGTACAGAGCGATCCTGCCACTCATTGTTGTTGCGGGTGAGCTGCGAGAGCGTGGTGGTACTGAACACGCCGCCGCTGTTGAATGCACGCAATTCGGTGAAAGCGCTCAGGCTGCTGGTGTCGTGTTGGCCTTCCGTGCCATAGACATCGTAGTTCAGCACGATGCCGGGCGAAGCGGTGGGCTGGGGCCGGCTGTTGCCGGGCGCATTGAGCACGGTCGTTCCCAGTTGGAGCATGTGCAGCGGCGCATGGATGGTCGCGGCCTGATGACTGGCGTCGTAGTCGACCTGGACACCTTGCAAACGGTTCAGTTGGACCGGGTCGGGCGTGTTGGCCGGCAGGACGAAGCCGAGCTCATGTAGCGTTGCTGCGCTGGCCCAAAGCTCGCCGTTGAGATCGACGAAATGAGCGAGGCCCCCGTGGGCACCATTGAGGGTTACCTCGAGATAGACGTCCATGCCGCCAAGATGGGTCATGCCATCGCTGCTGTCGGTGATCAGGGTGGGGTTGGCCTTTATGTCGTTCGCTGTAGTCATATCGGCGGCATGGTTGCCGGACACAAGCAGACCTTGCAGCACGATGACTTCAGCGAGAGCGATCGGCCAGCGACAGGTCTTGCGCGGCCTTCTCTCCATTGATCATCGCCTCGAGAATGCCGCCAGCGGAAAATACCGTGGCGGGTGGCTTCAGCATCCACTGCATAGTGGCACCCGGTAGAACGTAACCAAGCAGACCAGGATTGATGTCCGTGCGATGACCTTTGGTGTCGATGTAGCTAAGTGCCGCCAGTTGAGCGTGGCTGCCGCCGTGGTTGCTTACCCGCAACATGACTTGTTCGCCATGCCGCAACAGGTTCCACTGCAACTGTGGCGGAGCAGTAGCGCCGACAGGTTCGATGAAGATCGGTACCGAGTAATGCAGCACGAACTGCAGCCCTTGTTTGCCCTCCACGTCAATCGGAAGCTCATCGATCGCCAGCCGATAGGCATCTTCAACGGCACCGGCGCCGTTGGGCGGTGCGCCGGTCCGGATGACGCGTATCAACTGGCGATCGCCGGCAGCGAGCTGCAGCATCGGTGGGCTGATCACCAGGCCACGAGAGCCGACGAGCTGATCGCCCTGGTCGCTCTGCGTCCAGTGATAGACACGCACTTGCGCATGCACCACGTTGTCGCCGGTATTGATAAGCCACAGTCCATCGGCGTTTTGCGAGGCCTTCAGGCTGAGTGTCGTTGGCGCTACCTGCAGGCCACTCGCACCTGCACCTGCTGACATCAGCAGGCCGACGAACAGAGCGCTGCCTAACGTATATCGCAGCCATGTGCGCTTCATGTTGAAGCTCAGAAGTTCACATTGACCGTGACGGTGTCGGCATAGCTATCGGGTGTGAAGTTGGCGCTGGCTGCGGTGGCGTAGACGGTAAGCGATTGCGCCGTGCCGCTGCCGGTGCCGGCTACGCCATTGCCGACTGTCGTCGAGGTGGCGGTGTTGCCCCAGACGGTGCCTGAGGGGCCTGGAGTAGAAGTCAGTTGATAGGGCACCTTGTCGGTATTGCCGGGGAGAGCATCGGCTGTACTCATGCCGCCACTGCCCGTTGTCGTGCCGCCATTGGCTGCCGACGGCGCCAGGCCCACGTAATACGGTGTGCTCTTCGAGCAGGTCACACTGATGGTATTGCTGCCGGTGGTGTTCAGCGCGGTAGACGCTACCGTGCCCAGATTGATATTGGAGGTAGCGCCAGCGGTTACGGTGCAGGCTTTCTGGATCACCATCAAGACCTGGAATGTCGCTGTCGCGGGACTGGCGGCTTGGGCGGTAAGGGTAAACCCGCTACTGCAGAGCAGGCTGGTCATCAGCAGAATTTTCTTGAGCGACATCATGAATCTCCCCTGTCATGGATTGGGCGGGAATTTCAAATACGGCTCAGGCGTGGCTGTGTTAATCCGGGAGGCAGGCGCGATCGAATAGGGCATAAAAGCCCGTAGCCATACCGCAAAATGCGCCATCAGGCTGGAAGAAAATGGAGATCTATTGTATTCAATCGCGTGAAAATCGCGTGAGTTCCCTCCCATGGATGCCACTTTGAACTGTCCATACATCACGCTATGGATAGCGTGTTGGATGTTCCGCAATAAGGGCCGCTCTACGATTTGTAATGTATAGAGATGTCTTGGGTATTGGAAGAGGTTTTATGAAAATCCATCAGATTAAAAGCATTAAGGGTGTGCTGCTAAAGATCGATCTAATGGACTAAATATGCATTAATAAATAATACCTATTAATGTATACATCGATTCAAGGGTGGCCGGTATTGCGGTCGGCTATTGCCATGGTTTTTATTGAATCAGCCCATAAAAAGGGCTGCGGCGTCATGCTTTCTCTACCGCGCCCGCCGCTTGTGCAAGCTTCCGTTGGATCGCGTCGCCTTTGCGCTCGCTGTATCGGCTGACCAGGTAATCACTGCGCCCGCGCACCATCAGCGTGAATTTCATCAGTTCTTCCATGACGTCCACGACCCGGTCATAAAAGGCAGAAGGCTTCATGCGGCCGTGCTCGTCGAACTCTTGCCACGCCTTTGCCACGGACGATTGATTGGGGATGGCGACCATGCGCATCCAACGGCCGAGCACGCGCAATGTATTGACGACATTGAACGATTGAGAGCCGCCGCTCACCTGCATGACCGCAAGCGTGCGGCCTTGCGTCGGTCGCACGCTGCCATCCTCTAGCGGAAGCCAGTCGATCTGGTTCTTGAACACCCCTGTGATCGCGCCGTGGCGTTCGGGGCTCACCCACACCTGACCCTCCGACCAGGTAGACCATTCCCGCAGGCGCTGCACTTCCGGATGGCTGGCCGGTACGCGGTCGAGCATGGGGAGCTGGTGCGGGTCGAACACTCGCGTCTCGGCACCCAGATGTTTGAGAATGCGCTCGGCTTCCAGCGCCAGTTTGCGACTGAACGATTGCGGCCGCAGCGAGCCGTAAAGGATCAGGATGCGCGGGGCGTGACCGTCGTCTGCGGCATGGTGAAGTTGACTGGCATCTGGCAGGGGCAGGTAGTCGTGATCGAGATGGGGCAGGTCGTGGTTCATGGCTTGTCCGGCGGTATTGTTTCCACTATTCTAGATTTATGGAAACGATGCAAGCAATCTCTGCCCTGACGGCTCTGGGGCACGCCAAGCGCCTGGCCATCTTCCGTTTGCTGGTGGTGGCCGGTCCTGCGGGCCGTATGGCCGGCGATATCGGAGAGACGCTGGGGATGCCCGGCGCCACTTTGTCGTTCCACCTTAAAGAGCTGGTGAGTGCTGGGTTAATCGTGGGCGAACAGCAGGGGCGCTTTATCTGTTACCGGGCTGCCTTCGATGCCATGAATGGCCTGATCGCCTACCTGACCCACAACTGCTGCGCCGATAGTGCCGGGGCAGAGTGTGCGCCGAGCGATGCCTGCTGCTGATGTCTCTTGGGAAGAAACCGTCATGACCCGTCGCGTCCTGTTTGTCTGCACAGGTAACTCCGCTCGCAGTGTGCTCGCCGAGGCGACGCTGCGGTCCTGGGCGGGTAGCCGTTTTGAAGCATTCAGTGCCGGCAGTCAGCCTGCCGGTCGCGTTAATCCCTATGCGCTCGATACCCTGGCAGCGGAGGGCATTGCCACCGCCGGTTTGCGGAGCAAATCATGGGATGAATTTTCCGGTGACGTTGCGCCACCTATGGATATTGTCGTAACGGTTTGCGATAGCGCGGCCGCTGAGCCGTGCCCGGTATTCTTCGGCGACTTCGTGCGCACGCATTGGGGCTTGCCGGATCCAGCGGCTGTCGAAGGCAGTGATGCCGGCAAACGTGCAGCGTTTGCGCATGCACATGCGGTGATCAAGGCCCGCTTGCTTGCGTTCTTGGCGTTGCCTGACGACGTATGGGCTGATCGCGTTGCGTTGAAGGCGGCGCTGGATCGCATCGGCCTTATTCCAGCGGATAAGCCTTGCGCCTGAGCGCGGCCTTCGTCATCGCCAGCATCCGGCCGCCTTTATATCGTGGTGTCGGGGCAGGTGGTCATAAGGGATGTGATGGAGCGTTGCATCACCCAGGCAAGTACGCCTTTTGAATTGACCTCCGCGACATAAGTCGTGCCCATCACGGTGACGGTATTGCTCGATTTCTTCTGGCATACCTGATCGATCGTGGTCTGACCGACGACCATGGGTGCGTCCGTAGCAGTTTCCGCCTGAATACCGGTTTGCAGCTCCCGCTCGGTGACCGAGCGTGTTGTTTGATGGATGTAGCCGTAGGAGTTCCCGGATGCAAGCTGAGCAAGATACTTGGCGGCGCCCTTACCAATGGCGGTGTTGCCCGCTTTCGCGTCCTCCTGCAATTTAGCGGCGAACTGGTTGAAGAACGGCGTGGCAGACACGCCCGTGTATTTGCGAACCACCATGCCCGCTGAATTACTGTCCAGCTTCACCTCTTGGCCGATTGCTTGTGCGCCCGACGCAAGTGCTGCGATGGCGACTACGGTAGAACCGATCAGCTTGATCTTCATCCGAATCTCTTGTCCATGATGGGTAGATGGTCTGAATGCTTCTGGCAAATCGATTATGTCATTGCATTTGGCTTATGCAGGTAGAGTTTGTCGTTGTCCCGGTCGCAAAATATTGCTGGCTCATGGCAGGCCAGCCGGAAATCCACGCTATCATCGAAAAGTGTGCATCGAGCTGCAGGGAAGCTCCGAACAGTTACCCATGACGAAAAACAACTTACATGGAACCGTGAGCGGCCAGCTTGATCGCCTTGAAGGCAGTCTGGTCCGGGGGCGACTGGGTGAGTCGGCGCGGCTCTATCGGTTGCGTATCGATGGCCATTGGTATTTCTGTACCGCCAGTAACTTCACCGACAGCGCATCGGCTGGCACGGTGCTACGGCATGTCCAGTTACCGGAACGCGTGACTGTGGCCCCGCATGTCGTCAATGGACGCCGGTATATCTATTGGCTCTACAGCCATGATTCGGGTGTAGCCCTGGAGCCTTTGACGTTGAAACGGGCAGGTGTGTCTGCGTTGCTGGTCCTTTTGGCGCCGATACTCGGGTTCGCGTTGATGTTCCTGTGGCCCTGGATCAATCAGCTGTCCACATGGCTCTTTGTTATTTTGCTGCCGGTCACCATTGCATTGGCGATCGCGGCCCTCGTCTGTGGGCTGTTCGGCATATTCGCATTAGTGGACGTGTTCGGCATTTTTCGACCACGTCGTTTGCGGGCTTATCGGGCCTACCTCGCCTTGCGCAAGACAATCACGCATGACGATTGAGCTGCTAACTATCAGCGGAGAGATCGCAAGGGTGCGGGATCGTACCGTGGGTGTCGATCGCGTCGCAGCGACGGAAAGCATGACGACGACTACGCAATACTTCAACGAGATCGGTATCGACCTGAGCGATTCGACGGTAAGCCTCGCTTTACTTGCTCGCTGGCCGGATCGCCTGTTTTTGCAGTTGGGCGATCGTGTTATCGCCGCGGGGTATGACGAACGAAGCGAGTTCCAGGTATTGGCGCTGTGCAACCTGACGGACCATTCCAACTATCTGTTCTGTGGTTCGCCGATACGACGGCGCAAACTGAAGCAGATACTGGCGCCCTTCTTGTCCGCTGCCAATCGCACTGACTGGATAGCGGCGGGATAGATTCAGGCCACCTCGTGAAAGCCGAACGAATGGCTGTCGGATGGTGGAAGAAAGCGCGGCATGGCATCCATGTTTGCAAACACGTCGCCCTTGAGTCCGCCATGAACGATCTGGCCCTTGGGCATATGCAGCGTGGCCGTACCGTCGCTGCTCGCCTTCGCGCTTTGCATGAAGCTTAGAAAGCCCACTGCCGTACTCGGCTGCACCAGGTTGAGTTTGGCGCCATTTTGCGCGACATACGTGCCGCCGGAGCCATCGAGTAGGGGCTGGGCCGCTGCGCCAAGGCGCTTGAACAGCGACATGAAATGGGTCATGCCATCCGCCTGCGTGCTCACCGCATCCATCTCGGCTCTGGAAACCGAGTGGCCATCGAGTTGCGCATACTGGGCGTAGCCTGCCACGGCATCGTCATGAAATGTATTGACGGCCTTCACCAGTGAACCGTTCTGGTTGAAGGTGTTCTGGAGCCAGGTGCGGTCGCTTTCGCTCAGGCTATTGGAGGTAACCTTGATGGCGCCGTTGTCCGAGCTGAAATCGAACTGCGCATTCGCCAGGTCGGGCCGCTGCAGGATCAGTTGCTGCATGGACGGAACCAAGGCGTTGGCAATGGCTTCGGAGTCCGCACTCAACTTTGCCTGCGTGCCGAAAAGTGCCGACAGGTAGCTTTGTACGGCCTGTTGCGATTTCTGCGGATCTACGACCGCAACGGTGAGCGAAGCGGAAGCTGGCCCGGTCGTGGGATCGGGGGACGACTGCTTGAGCGCTGTCGTGCTGAGGTTTGTCGTTGATACGGTGGCCGTGGCCGAGGTATTGATCGACAGGTTCATGCTTGCTCACTACCGGCATTCCTTTGTCACCGGTAGCGGCAGTTATTCCGGATACTTTAGGAGTGCAGAGGCATGGAGGGAGCGAACTCCCTCCATGCCTGTCTGTGTCAAAGCCTGCCGCTGGGATACGCGCTGGGATAGGGCGATAACCAAGCCGCTTCCTGCCGTGCCAGTTCTTCGCGCAGAGCCTTGGCGGTAGCCACTACGTCTTCCTCCGTCACCCCTGCCGGCATGGCGGATGCTGCGATCGGTGTTGGAAAGGCGCCGTTATAGACGATCAGGTTGACGTTCTCGATCGGATCGTGAGCCAGGTTGTACAGCTCCCACTGATCCGGCACAGGCTGTGGACTCCACGGGTCGCAATAGCGCACCAGTTTCCAGTCGCCGCTGCGCAGCGCGCGCACGTGCGCGGGCTGACATACCGCACCGGGTGTCAGATCCGGCAAGTGACGGTGTGGTGTCGCATCTGCTGTCGGTGGCGTACGCAACAGTTCGACCGTCGCGGCAAATACCGCGTACTGCTGCTGCGAAGTGACGTTGTGCGGATCGTCGTCGCGCGGCAGCGGTTCGGTGATCATATCGTCAGTGGCAAACAGAACCGCCTTGCGCTCCTTGCCATCGGGTCCGATCACCGGCCCGCCACCCGCTTCGATCAGCGGCACAAGATTCGCCCCGGGCAGTGCCGCGGCGGGGTGCGTCTTGGACAGATTGCGGCGAGCCCGTTCGATTTGTGCGGTGCTCGCTCCGGCGATCCCCAGCAGCGTCGGCAAGATGTCGATATGGCTAGTAAGTGCATCGATCGACACCGGCGTATCCCGGTCGGTATTGAACTGTTTGGCGCTTACCAGAAAAGGCACATGCACTGTCTCCTGATAGGCGCCGTGCCACTTCTCGATCATCATGCCGTGCGACGCGCCGTACTCGCCGTGATCGGACGCGAATACGACCACGGTATCGTCGCGCAGGCCGGCTTCGTCCAGAGTCTGCAGTACGCGATGGATATGCCGGTCGACCATCGAGATCATATAGGCGTAGTACTGCAGGAACCCGGTGGCGGCGCCATCGGCGTCTTCCTGCAATTGGAAGGGAATCGGAATGGCCAGCGTCGCCTCGATGGCGTTGCGTAGCTGCGTCGCCTCATCGCCGCCCTTGGCTTCGGCAATGCTGAGGCCGGTCTTTGCTGCAAGTCCCAAGGCCACCTTATAGGCGTAGTCGTATTGGGCGCGCGGCTTGTTGTTGGTCAGCAGGTCTTCGTTCTGCGTGGGCGATGCGGTGGCGCATGCCTGCGGCAATCCCAGCGGGTTCATCGGGATGCGAAACGTGCCGTTCTTCGGCGCCGCGCTGAAGGTGCCGGGCAGCGGCACGGGCACCGACATGCCGGGCCCGAACTCCGGCTGTTCCAGGGGTTCGTTCGGCGGAAACTGGGGTTTCAGCGCACGCGGCAAGGTCGGGTAGGTGGCGATGTCGTGCGGATTGGTGAACGAGCACACCGCAAAGAAAGGCTTCGGCTCCGGCACGACAGGGCTGTCGGGAGCGTTCGCGCTGACATGGCCTGTGTTGCGTGCGAACGGCACGCCCAGGCCGCGATTGCGCAGGAACGCACAGGCCAGGTCGGCGAACTGATAATCGCGATAGGCGCCCATGTTGTTGGTCAACGAGCCATGCGGTTCCGGCCACGACAGCTCCCAATCGGCGAACCCGAATCCTTCCAGCGTGTGCTCCGGCGGGTCGCTGACATGCCACTTGCCAAAGTAATGCGTGCTGTAGCCGATCTCACGAAAGTAGTCGCCAACAGTAGGGGCGCCATCGGCCTTGAGCCAGGGGAAGTTTTGCGCGTCGCCGCTCTTGAACAGACCGTCGGTCTGCGTCACGCCGCTGCGAGGACCGTACTGCCCGGTCATGATGCTGGCGCGACTCGGGATACAGGCGGATTCGGCGATGGTGTGATCGGTAAACACGACCCCGTATTCGCGCAGCTTGCAGAAGCCAGGGTAGTACTGCGCCCATGCGTTGTTGGCCGGATCGATATTGCCGACAAAATCAAGCACCTGTTTGATGCCATCGGCAAACCCTGCCGATCCGTATCCACTGCCGGGATAGTAAAGCTGATCCACCATGATCATCAGGATATTGGGGCGGGATTTGCGCTCGCTTGCTATCTGCTGTGCCTGTCCTTGCCCTGCGCTATGGCTTGCCGTGGTGCTGCCGCTCTTGTCGCTCTGCATACTTCCCCCTGTTGTTGGTTGGAACTCCAGGCCGGCTTTGGGCCAGCCGTACCGCATACATGCAAACGCTGTTTAGCTAATTGCCGGGTCGGTGCCGACAACTCTGTTTCGGAATCTGGATTCTGATCGAAGGTTAGTCACGAAAAGATGGCAATTAAGCGACAATTGAGACCTTGAGTAGCGCCGATTTCCATCATTTCCAATGGCAGTCAGGATGCCGGGGATGGTTTCCAATAAGCTGATTTGGATCAATATTTCCCCGGGGAGTGTTTAATGGCTACGTCCTTTTAATATTAGTTTGGATATCGAGGAGGCATAAATCAACTCGATTCTCGAGTCCAATGCCCCCGGTTACATGCCGGCCGGTCGATCTGGCCTACTACTTCGGACCTAGCGACATCCCCTTTTTTTCTGAGAATACTCTGGCGGCCCGGCCTGGGCTCATTCGTAGCTGAAATGCATCGAAAGGGGGTGGTTATGGCATTCGATGGAGGTCTGCTCCAGTACGGCTTGCCCGGCCTTGCGCTTGGTCTGATGGGCGGCGTCGTTACGGGGATTATCGGAAAGAACATTTCGCCGCAGCAGCATGCGACGCTGAAAACCTGTTTCAAGTATGCGACGATTTTTCTTATCGTGTGCAGCGTATCGAGCGGAGTCAGCTCGTTGTTCGATTATATGAAGAGTGGCCGCAATCCACGTGTGACCATAGCGGTTGAAGTTAAACCCAGTCTGGAGGGACTTGTGCCCGACTCGGCGCCGCTGATTACCACCACACTGACCCCCACTCCCTCAGAAAAGCTTGTCGATGTTTCTTCTGAAGGTCCCAACAGCATCGTTCAAGTAAATGTCGAAAAGCTCGCGAATCACTACAAGCAGCTGAAGATCGACAATGTGCAATTGCACGCGCAAGTCACCAATAACGCGGCGGCCAGTGCCGATCGGGCGCAGGTATTTGCGGCGGTCATCCCGACGCCTCCGGCGATGAAGAGCCGCATTGATAAAGTACTCGCATCTGCGCAACCTTCCGTGGTTGCCGAGGCCGTCTGCAAAGAGAGCAACTCCGCCCAATGCGGCTGGGCGCAACTTGCCGGAGGCAATGTCGACGCAGCAAGTAAGTCGTTTGCGGTGGCTACGACGGATGCGTCATTGCCTCGGGATCAGGTCGCGTCAGCGACCAACGGGCTGGGCTACACGAAGCTGACCCAGGGTAAGACCGAGGAGGCGGTGGTGCTTATCAAGAAGGCGGCAGCCGACGGTGATAGGGGAGCCAGCAGGCAGCTCCAGGCAGTACAGGCAGCGGCTGCCCAGAAGGCTGCTGCGATTCACTGACGTCTGTGCGGCAGGGGGCCGACTCTATTCGTCCCGCTTCACATCCCGAATCGGCACAAGCCGTAAAAAGGCCTCATGCTGATAGCGGCTCATGCGCAGCTTCTGTCCGGTATCCATGGTGACGACGTGGTGGCCGTTGAACCAGGGATGGATGGTTTGCACGCGGCGCATATTGATGATGGCCGAGCGATGAATGCGTGCGAAGTGCTGAGGATCGAGGCGCGAGGCAAGCGTTGTCATGGTCTCGCGCAGTTCGTGGACACCTTCGGCCAGGTGAAGCAGTACGGTGTTGCCGCTGGCCTTGATCCATACGATATCGTCGACGTCGACGAAGATAATGTGCTCGTCGGTGCGCACGGGAACACGCTTGAGATAGCTGTCGCGCTGGCGCATGGCGTCCAGCGCTTGCAGTATGCGCTCCGAAGGGGCTTCGTCCTTAGCGTCGCGGACAGCGAGCCGCCTTTTGACGCGGGCCAGCGTATCGGCGAAACGTTCGCGACTGAATGGCTTTACCAGATAGTCCACTGCATTCGCCTCGAATGCGCGGACGGCATATTGCTCGTAGGCGGTGACAAAGACGGTTGCCGGCATGCGCCCGGCCCCGATGGCATTGACGACCTCTATGCCGTTCATCGCAGGCATCTGGACGTCGAGAAAGATCAGATCGGGCGACTGTTGCCGGATCGATCGGACAGCCGAAGCTCCGTCGCCGCACTCGCCGAGCAGTTCGATATCCGGATCGTCGCGCAGCACGCGTACGATCGCGTGACGTGCGATCGGCTCGTCGTCCACGACGAGTGCCGTGATGCTCATGTCGTCTCCACCTCCGGTACGTCATCGGGCTCTTCAAGTTCGCGGAACGGCAGGCGCAGGCGGCAGATCACCCCCTGCGGCCAGATCATTTCCAGGCGGACCTGCGCCGCATCGCCATAGAGCTCGCGCAAGCGCAGTGCCGTGTTGGACAGTCCGATGCCACGCCCGGACGTGGATGTGGCTCCGGCCTCCAGCCGACTGTTACGGTTGCGCACATCGATGCAGAGGCTATCGTTCTCGCGCCGGCTTTCGATCTCGATGCAGTCCGCGCCGACATGCTCGCCGATGCCGTGACGAATGGCATTCTCTACGATTGGCTGAAGGATCAGGCTCGGTACCGAGCAGTGCAGGGTATCCGGGGCGATATATATCTGCGTCGTGAGGCGGTCCTTGAAGCGTGTCCGCTGAATGCCGAGATAGAGGTCGAGCAGTATCAGCTCCCGCTGCAGGCTGATCTCCTGGCCATCATAGTCTTCCAGAAATGCGCGTAGCAGATCGCTCAGGCGCAGCAGCATGTCGCCTGCCGACAAGGTGTCCTCATCGAGGAGTGTCGAGATGGCGTGCAGCGTATTGAACAGAAAATGCGGCTGAAGCTGCGACTTGAGGGCCTGCAGTCGCGATTGTGCGAGTTCGGCTTCCAGTCGGCTTGCTTCCAGCTCGCGACGGGTTTTCTCGGCGTGGAATGCCATCGCCTGCTGAATCGCAAACAGCGCCCAATAAGTGAGCAACCCGGTTGCGACATGGAAGCCGAGAAACAGCCGAAGCTGCTCCATAAAGGAGCTCGGCTCGAATACGGTGGATATGGCCGCATCGATCACCATCGCCAGCAGCGTCACGCCCAGACTCACCGACAGGGGCTTGCCCAGTTTGCGCAGGCGCACAGGGGCTTGAATGGGATATCTCGCTGCAAGCCCGAATATCCAGGGCGCCAACGCAGCCCAGGTGTACCACTGGATCATGGACCAACGCAGATAGTCTGAGATGTCCCAGACATGCTGACCGCCGACGACGTCGTTCAGGTATCGCTGCACGGTGAACACCAGAACCACGGCTGTCCATAGGCCGAGATAGCGGGCCAGGCCGATGTCGGTGTTGCCCAGGCGAACCTTCATTGCGATATATCCAGGGTGGAACGCTTGTCCATCTTAAGTGCCGGGATTGGTGGTGAAAAGCAATGTGCCAGATCGCTACGATTCGTCATCATCTCACGACGATTCGTCCCGAATAGCTTTCATGGCAAGGCAAGGAAAGGGTTGGATGAGCTGCCTGTCGTCGGTGCAACCCATTGCACGCAAGACCGGCACCTCAACAACCTGTCTGGAGCGCCGCCGTGCATCTGACCCGTATCAGCGCCTTCGTTGCAACGTTTGCCGTGGCTGCAGCGATTCTTTCCGTCGGTAATGCGAAGGCCGACGATGAGCACAAGCCCGTGCATCATTTCCGTATCGTCAACGCCACGTTCGACAGTGTGACCGGCCTGGCTTTCGCGCCGCCCCAGGATCCGGCCTTTCACGATATGAATCTCGCGGCGCCATTGCAGGGTGGGCTGACGTCGATCACGGTGGATGTGCCTGGTGAAGGATGCCTGCGCGATGTTCGCGTGACATTCCGCAACGGCCGGACATTGATTTATCCGAACCTTGACCTGTGCCGGTCCGATGGTCTGCGCCTGACAGCAGGCGCAAGAGGCGACGCAAGGCCAGCTTTTGGGGCTCAAACACCTTCAACCATCACGACGCGATAGGTAGCGCCCTTGAAGCGGTGCTGCGCTACTTCCTGATAGGCCGGGCTGTCGTACCAGGTTTTCGCCTCGGCCATCGTTGGGAAGGAGATGATCACGACGCCTTCGACAGGCGCGCCCTCAAGGGTCTCGTGCTTGCCGTATAGCGCGAGAAAGCTCACAGGGTGGCCATCGAAGCTTGGCTTGACGGAGGCCGAGTAGCGTTCGAGTTCAGCAGCATCCTGGGTGCTCTCACGGATGAAGACGATATAGGTGGTCATGCGGTATCTCCTGGGCAACGGGACGAGGAACCGTCCCATTTGTACTCGCATGGATGTGAGTGATGCATCAGCCAACGTCTGCTGCCACCACCTGTCAGCAGTATCCATGGCACGGCGGCCAGAACAGTGGGCTTCATCCGAGACTGCGGGCATCATAGGCACATCACTCCCCGCTGGTCGTACCCATGTCGTCACGCTCCGCCGTTGCCCCGATCGCACTTGCGGTCGGCGTGCTGTTGATCAGCATGGTTTCGTACCAATGCGGCGCCTCGCTGGCCAAACACCTGTTTCCGCAGGTGGGGGCGCAGGGTGCAACGGCTTATCGTCTGGGGCTTAGCGCGTTGATGCTGCTGTTGTGGCGACGCCCATGGCGCCGATTCACCCAGGGGCGCGACTGGCGCGCATTGTGGGGCTACGGCCTTTCGATGGGGGCGATGAACCTGGTTTTCTACATGTCGCTGCGCACGATTCCGTTGGGCATCGCGGTAGCGCTCGAATTTACCGGGCCGCTGGCGCTGGCGTTGTTTGGCTCGCGCCGGCTTGTCGATTTCATCTGGATCGCGCTGGTGATCGCAGGACTTGCCCTGTTGCTGCCGTTGCGCGGGCAGATGCAGGCGCTCGATCCGATCGGCGTGATGTACGCGCTGGCGGCGGGCGTAGGTTGGGCGCTGTATATCCTGCTGGGCAAGAAGGCTGGCGACGGTTATGGCGCCGATGCTGTGACGCTGGGTACCTCGATCGGTGCCTTGCTGGCGATCCCGTTTGGTGCCGCGCATGCAGGGAGCGCGTTGCTATCGCCGGCACTGTTGCCTTATGCCTTGGGCGTGGCGGTGCTGAGCTCGGCGCTGCCGTATTCGCTGGAGATGGTGGCGCTCACCCGGTTGCCGGCGCGTACGTTCAGCACCTTGTTGAGCCTGGAACCGGCTATCGCTGCGGTGGCCGGTGTGGCGTTGCTGGACGAGCAGCTCAGCTTGCTGCAATGGCTGGCGATCGTAGCGATCATCGTGGCGGCAGCCGGCACCGCATTGAGTGTGCGCCGACCACCGCTGACCGAGCCGTTGGTGAACTGAATCCTACAGTTCCGGTGCGCCCTGTTGGGTTTTTCGATCGACCTTCGGAAACTGCGCGATCGCCAGTTGAGTAGCGTGTTCAAACGAATGAGTCACGTGGTCGGCGGCGGAGTGATCCAGCGTGAGGTCGGGCCCGGTAAGCAGTTGCGGGAGCAGAACGACGACGATCGGAGTATCGGGAAAGCGGCCGCGCATATCGGCGGCGGAAGATACGCTGGCCTTGTTCGAATCGAGCGTGTCGATGCTGACCAGGTACACCATCGATACGCCATCGACAGTGGCACCTTCGGGAGGATTTTTTTCAAACGCGTCGATTTCTTCCAGCGAAAAGTGTCGTGCATCGATATCCAGATCGCGCAGAATGCGCGCGAGGATTTCCGTGCACAGATCGTCGCCCAGGCCACCCAGGCCGACGCACAGAACTACGGACCTCGGCGCGACTTTCAACGAGCCTTGCCAGCGCCCGCTGGTGCTTTCCCGCTGCTGCCTGAGCACCATTCCCAGGTTGCTGCCTTCCAGTACCGAAGAAGGGCGACGACGCCAGCGCGATAGCGAGCGGTCCTTGCTTCCCAGTGATTCGATCGCACGGACGATCGCGGTTCGAACGACCACCTGTTGCTGTTGATTGATCACGCCCTGATTGAGATCGCTGCGGGCGAGCTGCAGCGCGGGCAACAGGACAACGTCGCAGTAGGCGGCGAAAGATTTTCTGCGCAGAAAACCACGCGCATCGGCAATGATCTCATCCGAGTCGCCGGAGAGCGCGCGTTGATAAAAGCGTTGCGGCATGGTGAGTGCGGGCAGGTCGCCAAGCAGTACATCGAGCAGCATCAGCGCCTTGACGTGTCGCCCGGCGACCACCAGGCATAGCGACAGCGGCGTGGATACGATCAGCCCGACCGGGCCCCACAGCCAGCTCCAGAAAATGGCGGCGACCACCACGGCCAAAGGAGACAGGCCGGTGGTATGGCCATAAAGCTGCGGTTCGATGACCTGTCCGACGATCAATTCGACAACCAGATACAGGCCGACGGTCATCAGCATCATCGACCAACCCGGTTCGACCGCGGCTGCCAATATGCCGGCGAAGATCGCCGCCAACCACACACCGACATAGGGAACAAAGCGCAAAAGCGCTGTCATGATGCCCCATAGCGGTGCACTGGGTACGCCGATAAGGGTGAGCCCTATCCAGATCACCACGCCAACGCCGAAGTTGACCGCAAATTGAGATGCAAAGAAGCGCGACAGTCGTGCGCTGGCATCGTTGATCGCCGCAGTGGTCGCACGAAGATCGGTGCCACCTACCAGGCGGATGAAGCGATCTCTCAGCGACTCGTATTCGAGAAGCACGAAGAACAGAACCACCAGTATGATGCCCGCGCTTTGCAGCGGCACCCATATCGACGAGAAGATATGCGTGATGGCCTGCATCGAGTTCGTTCCCGATAGATGCAGCGGTGTCGTATCGTCCGGTACCTCGGTAACCGCGGGGCGATGCGTGTCTTCGACGCGTGGCGAGGACGACGACTTGTCGTCGAAAAGTTGTTGCATCAGGGTCTTGGTCGAACCCTGCATGGCTTCCAGGCGACCAAGCGACGCATCGCGCAACGTATGGACTTTTGCCTGGATAGTCGTTTCGTACTGCGGGAGGCTCCTGGCCAGATGGACGACCTGCGAGCCGACCACGGCGGCCAGGTAACCCAGGAAGACGGCAAGGATGAATACCGCCACGAAGACGGACCCGCCGTGCCCCAGCCCGATCTTGCGCAAGCGGCGGACCACCGGGGCCACCAGCAGGCTCAGCAGGATCGCCAGCGTGATCGGGATGAGCACCTCTCTACCCAGATACACCAGGCCCAGCACGGTCGCGCTGGCCATGATCGCGATGGCGCGATACGGCGCGGGCGTTACCGGCGACGGGTCTGAGGCAGACGGCAACGGCATGAGTGACTTCCCCTGGCAGAAGGCTTCATTCTGCCACGGTGGTGCGGGCGGCAGGCGCGGCGCGGCTGCTTGTCCTTAAGGCCGGCAGGTACCATGTTACGCAAGCATGATTGCACTCGAGTATTGCCATGATCATCCATAGACCCCTCGTTTCCCGCAGCCTTGGCATAGCCCTCGGTGCCTTGCTGGCCGGATGCGCCAGTAGCGGCCATTTGCAGCCCAGCGGTCACCTGACCGATGCACAAAGCCTCAAGTCCGATCAGAGCCTGGCGGGCGTGCAGCTCAGCCCAACGGCGTGGCCCAAGGAGGATTGGTGGATCGGCTTCGGCGATCCGCAGTTGACGGCGCTCATCAACGAGGCCCTGCAGAACAACCCGAGCCTGGCCATCGCCAGCGCACGCGCGAAGCAGGCCCAGGCTGCCGCGCAGGCGGTCGATGCCGGCCGTAAACCCCAGGTTGCGCTGGATGCGGCGATGCTGGGCTCCCGGTTGTCCAGCAAGGATCCGATCTATCCCCCTTATGCGCTCGGTACATTTGTCTGGGCCAAGCAGGCCGATCTCGAGCTGTCCTGGGACCTCGATATCTGGGGCGGTCGCCGTGACGCGTGGGAAGCGGCACTCGGACGCAGTCGAGCGGCGGACATCGACGCGCATGCCGCGCGTATCCAGCTGTCGGTGAACGTGGCGCGCTCTTATGTGCAACTGAGCTATGCCTTCGCGCTGCGTGATGTCGCCGAACAGGAACTCGCGCGCGCCAAGCAATCGGCGAGCTATACGCATCGGCTGGTCGCGGGCGGGCTGCAGCGGCCGCAGCAGCAATATCTGGCCGACTCGCAGGTCGCCAGCGCGGAGCAACAGAAAACCCAGGCGGATCGCGCCATCGATGCGGCGCGTAGCAGCCTTTCGGTCTTGCTGGGGCAGGGGCCGGATCGTGGGCGCACGATCGATCGTCCGACGCTGGTCGACACCGGTGATGTCGTTCTTCCCGACCAGATTTCCATCGACTTGCTTGGACGTCGCGCCGATCTGGTGGCGGCGCGTTGGCAGGTCGAAGCCGCCGGCAAGGAGATCAAGGCGGCCAAGACAGCGTTTCTTCCCAATATCAGCCTGAGTGCCATGGCCGGCTTTGTCGCCGTGGGCGGCAGCACGAACCTGTTCCAGCTGCCCGCGCGCACGTATAGCGTGTCGCCTGCGCTCACGCTGCCTATTTTTGACGGTGGCAAGTTGCGCGCGAATCTGGCGGCCAAGGATGCCGGCTACGACGAAGCGGTAGCGCGCTACAACACCTTGCTGGTCAGTGCGGTCAACGATGTGGTCGACCTGGTGTCGGCCGCCGATTCGGTGCGCACGCAGATCACACAGGAAAAGCGGGCGCGGGATGATGCGCAGAAAAGCTGGAACGATGCGCAAGCCCTCTATAAAGGCGGTTTGACCGATGCGATTACGCCGCTGGTAACGCGCCAGCAGTTGTTGCTGACCGAGCAGCGGCTTGCCGTGTTACAGAGTCAGCAGACGGATATCGCCGTTCGACTGATCGAAGCGTTGGGCGGTGGTTATGACGCGTCGGCGCAGACGGCTGAAGTGGCGGCGGAGAGTCATTGAGTTTTGTAAGAGCGACTTCTGTCAACCTCTAGAACCCCCTCCTTAATTCGTCATCCCGGCGTAGGCCGGGATCCATTCCTCAGTCCTCGCTCGTCAGACAACGCATGGCAAGCATTTACGCTGAAGAGTAGATCCCGGCCTGCGCCGGGATGACGAGAGTGAAATCTGAGGTTATTCGGAGTCAGCCTTCAGTCGCGACTCCCTACTAATACACATAAAAAAAGCCGAGGGGATCGCTCCCCTCGGCCTCTCACCCAATAATTCCAACTATTAGCCGGTTTAGTTGGTCTCGGGGAACTGGATCGACGGCGTCGAACCGGATGACGCGGTGCAGGTGCCCAGGTTCAAGTTGTTGGTCTCACCCGTCGTGCCCGCATTGGACGCGCAGCTCGGAGCAGAAGTGCTGCCGTTGCTCACGGCAACCTTCACGGTGATCGAGGAACCGGTGTTGAACTTGGCCTCCGAACCACCGGCGTTACCGACAACGTTGAACTCCGATTGCTTCCACACGGTCGCCAGGAAAAGCACGCTGTCCTTGCCGCTGACGCTATAGGCGTGAGTGCCGTTGGTGAAGGTCACGGTGTCGTTGCCGCCCGATACCACCGTACCCGAGAGCTTCAGATTGGCGAGCTGGGTAGCCGGTACATCGGGAGCCGACACGGCGGCGCTGTTCTTGTAGCAATCGCCAGCGCCATCGCTGCCGAACCCGCTCGGGCAGCTGGTGCCGCCGTAGCCGATCAGCCAGTACTGCATGAAGACCGCGGCCTGACCGTTGACGTTGTAGTCGGGCGAGTAGATGAACTGCTGCCACACGGTACAGCCGGAATGGCTCTTACAAGCGGCCGTGGTGGAGTTGAAGTTCGAATTGATCTGCAGCGTGTATTCGTTCGGGCCCAGGATGCCGCCACCGCCAAACGCGGCCACACCCACGCCGGTTTCGGACGTGACGCCGGTGACGGAAGGGAAGGTGCCCGTGGTCGTGCTGATCAGGCTCGACGACGAAAGCGCGTAGTCGTGGCCGTTGCCGGTGGTCTGCGATGCACCGCCTTCGGCGAGGCTCAGGTTACGGCGCGACGGCACCGGCGGTACGGAATGCACGCGTGCCGGCGCAACGTTGCAACCGACCTGCTTCCAGATGATGCTCGGATACTCAGCCTGATAGCACCCTTCCGCCGGTGCGGAGGTATGCGAAATCGCTTCGCGCCAATCGGCGCGTGCTTGAGTTTCGAGCGGGCCGACCTGCGCGAGACTCTCGTCACCTGCCTGCGTAGCGAAGGCGGACGGCAACCAGGCGGCACCCGCCAAGCTGGCCACGATCGCGATCTGAATCATGTAACGCGCCCCACGTTTCATGCTTGATTGCATAACAACCTCTCCCATTAGTAGTTTTTCGACTCCGGACTATCCGAAAGTCGTGACTTCCCCTGAAGCAAAAGCGAAAACACTCACCATGAATTTATAAACTCATGCGCGCGGCGTTTATTTCGGCCGCAATAATGCAAAGACTGGATAGTCTTTCGCAAATAAATTCGATTTTGTGCCATTATGTAATTTCTTGCGACGTGTCGAATTAAGATATCGCGCGCGCAGAAGATATTTCTTTAAAAACCAGCAATTTGCAGTATGTTTGGCACTAATGTAACAACGATTGTGCCCGTCTAATTGTGCTGGTTTTGTGACGTGTAACGGCTTTATGGGATTGAGTAACGGGAGAGAGGCTGGCGTCAGAGTTTATTTATTTTTGTGATGATACGTAAACGTTTAATGGATAACCTGGTATTTATCGATACCGGTTAATCGGCCTCAGCCGCGCGAGAGTCTCGCTGTCCACCAGCACGCCGCAAGGCCAATGACAGTCACCGCCAGGCACGTTGCCGGAGGCCACCATACAGATGCGCCGCGCAATAGAAGCAGGCTTGCGACAAGGCTTGCCGGCAACGTTACGAGCGCAACACGCCACAATCGACGGAAGCCCGGCAGACCGTAAAGCAGCAAGGGTAACGCGATCAACGCCGCATTCAGTGCCAGCTGATTGAAGAAATTCAGCGGCGTAATCAAGCGGCCGTCCTGGATGGACTCGAGTATGTTCGCCTGGTATTCGACGCCAGGCATGAGCGGGTTGCCACCCGAGACCGATGTCTCCAGGCGATCGCCCAGGCCTTCGGCGGTTGCGCCGACCAGTACCCAGCGTCCCTTGAGCAAGGCAGGAGGGACATGTCCGTCCAGCACGTCGATGTAAGAGACCTGATTGAAGCCGCCGATGGGCGCGGCGAAATGCAACATGACATAGTCGTCGCGCACCCATTGATAAGGCGACCCATCGCCTTGTTCCGGATTCTGCAAACCCGGTATCGGCACGGACGGCGATTTGTTGCCGAGATCAAAGAGCGAGAGCGCTAACGCAGACCAGTGCGGTTGCCCCAGGCCTGCCTTCAGATAGACGCCGCGTGTGACGCCGTCCGGGTCCTTGGATGCGTCGACGTGACCGAATGCGGCCGCGTCGTGCGCGATCACCGGGGCCGGCAGCATTTCTTCCAGCACGCCGCCCAGCTCGGTGGCTTCGGCAAAGACCGGCATGACGACGTGGCCGTTGCGCCCGATCGCTTGTGCAACGGCGAGATCGTCGTCGGGGTGGTCCGCATCCGCTTCGGCCATGGTGATATCGATGCCGACGCCGCGCACCCCGGCCGACGTCAGGCGATCGATAAGCTTCGCATGGACCGAACGAGGCCACGGCCAGTTGCCGATCTTGGCCAGGCTTTGCGGGTCGATCGCCACGATCACCACGTTGTCACTGGCCGGGTACGACCAGTAACGCATATGGAAGTCGTACAGAACGTCATCCGCTCGTTCCGCGATGCCGCTGGCCATCAGCAAGGTCACCGCGGAAATACCCGCGAACCAGGTCAAGAGACGTCTGGCGAAAGTCAGCGGATCAAAGTGCATTCAACGTCTCATGACTTTTAACACCAGCGCTTATAACACCTCAGAGCACCAGCCAAAGCAGTACGACACCGCCTCCCGCTTCGACCCAGCGGCATGCCGTGCATGGAATCCGGGTTCGCTGGATCGGACCCCAGGGACCGGCATAGCCGTCAGTGTCGATGGTTTGCACGCGTACGTACCATTTGCCGGATGGCAATTTCTTCAAGCTGAGCTGCGGCTCGCTCACAGTGTCGTCCACCAGCAGCTTGGAGAAATCGGTCTTTTGCGAGAGCTGAATATGGTAACGCTGCCCCGGTGTGCCTTCAGGCCAGCTCAGTACCAGATCGCCACGCTCATGCTTGGGCGCACCGGGTTCGGGGGCGGGCGGATCGGGCACCAGTTCGAACGGCATCGACTTGGTGTATGGGCCGACCTTGCCTTGAGCGTCACGGCTGGCCACGCGCCAGAAGTAGTGGCCATAGGACAGCGATTGCGGCGCGCGCCTGTCGCTGCCGTGGACCGTCTGGTCGTCGGCAAGCAACTGGCCGAAGGCCGGGTCGCTCGATAGCTGCCACACATACGAGGCAGCCTGCTGGCTTTCCGTCCAGCGGAATGTCGGGCGCGCATCGCGAACCTTGCTGTTCGGTTGCGGCTCCAGCACCAGTGGCGGTTGCGGGTTGGCGGCGATCGCCAACAGGCAGGTGGCATCGAGCCCTTCGAGCTGGTTGTTGCCGATGCCGCGCACACGGATCGCGTAGCCGCCATTGCCCAGGTCGGGCAGGTTGATCTTGTTTTCGTCGATGACCTGATCGAGCAGCAAGGCCTCGAACTTGGCGCTCGGTGCGATCTGCACACGGTAATGTTGTGCGTTCTCCAATGCGGTCCACTGAAATTCAAACGGGATCTGGCTGACCGGATCCTGCGGGCAGTGCAGTTCGGGCGCCGACAGCAAGGCCTCGGGCTGGCCGGGTGCGGCGTTGCCGGAGGTGGCTACGCCCAGGCCCGTCTTGACCATCACATGGCGTTTGTCGTTGCCGACATCGACGCGCCCGGAAACCACTTCGGTTCGCGCGGTGCCATCGTCGGCATTGGCGACAACACGGAAATGCGTGCCGCGCACACTGGAGATCGTATTGGGCGTGGATACGCTGAACCGTGCCGCGTTACCGTTCAGCGGGATGACGTCGCTGTTGATGCGCCCGCGCTTGAGCCGCATGCGCGTGTCGACCATGCCGGTGCCGCCGTATTCGCTGAGGCGGTCCAGCGACAATTCGCTGTCGCTCTGCATAAGCACGTGCGAACCGTCGGCCAGTTCGAGCGTGAGGCTGGCACCAGCGAGCGTGACCAGGTCGGTGCCGAAACCCACCGACATGTCCTTGACCACAGGGATCGCCTGCGCGGCATCGGTTGGCTTGGCGGTGGCGTTGCCGATAACGGCGATGATCTTCGCGGGCGCGGGTCGCAGGCGCAGCCACGCTATGGGGACATGCATGGTCATCCCCGGCGGCAGATGCAACGGATCGGCAACGTTGTTATAGCCCTGCAGCTTCTGCCAGGGCACGTCGGGCTTCAGAAAGCGGGCGGCCAGATCCCAGATATTGTCCCCCGGGCGCACGCGATAGCTCCAATCGGCCGTCGGCGCTGCGAAAGCGGGTATGAACATGGCCGCGAGCGATGCGGCTACCAGCCACTTGCCAAGCTGACACCGTCCCCTAGTGCGGTATGACATGTAAATCCTCAACTGTTGCGCCCCCAGAAGCGCTGCCGCACGTCCTCCCTGGCCAAGGATCGTCCGGATCCCTAGGCAAAGTTGCGGCTTTCAGCAAGGGCTATTGTCTCGAACTGTGATGGAAATAGCTATTTAGGGGGTTGCGGCAGGTGGGTGGGCATTAAGTTTTATAAGAAACTTCTCGGTTAGCTCGGCGAATCCGGGCAGCTCCGGCAGGGTCTGAGACCCATGTTCCCCATTTAGGGCCTGCAGCAGTCGCCGGCCCTCCTCCATTAGCGCGCCGTCCTCGTTGAAAAGCTGCAAGGCCCCGAGCAGGCGGTGCAAGGCCAGCGATGCGGCCGCGCTATCGCCCTCGGCGACGCAGCGCGCGAGCTCGCGAAGGTCGTCCCGACTGGCGTTGGTGAACATCTGCAACATCTGCGAACGGAAGGCATCGTCGGCGCCCGCGACACCGGAATATCCATGCGCTTGGGTGGGCAGTTCGATGGCCCGATCCGGCAGCCATTGACCGAGCTTCCGGCTGAGCGGCAGCAGTTGCAGGGGTTTGCTGAGCACGTCGTCCATGCCCGCGTCCCGCGCCTTGATCGCTTCGCCACCCAGGGCGTTGGCCGTCATTGCGACAATCGGCAGCCGGCGTTGGGCCGGTGCAGCTGCTTCATGGCGACGCCATGCCGACGCAAGTTCGTAGCCGCTCATCGTGGGCATGTTGCAGTCGGTGAGGAGCAGGTCGTAGTCGCCGCCGGACAAGGCTTCATAGGCATCCTGTCCGTTGTCCACGACATCGCAGCTGAGCCCGAGCAGGGCGAGCTGGCGGCCGATCAGTTGCTGGCTGATGGGGTGATCTTCGGCGACCAGAACGTGGCCGCGATGAAGCGGCAGATCCGCCTGCGCTGTCGCCAGCAGGTTCGAGCCAGGCAGCGGAGCCTGGTCGATAGCCGTTCCCGGCGATGCGGTCGGTTGTTCCAGGGCCGCGTCCAGTTCGAGCGAGACCATGCAGGCACGTATCAACGATTGCCAGCGCAGCGGGTTCGCGCTCAGCAGGACACGGCCGTTCGCCGTTTCGACGCCCATGCCGCGGAGCGGCTCGCCGGTGACCGTGACCACGTGAGCGCTGACCTGGGTGGCGCTGGCCTGATCGAGCGGATCGATAAAGAGCAGGCTCGCTGCCATGCCTTCGCGCAGCGGCTGCGAGGGTGGGGCGTTCTCGACACTGACGCCTAACGATTTGAGCGATTCGCAAAGTGCCGTGGCGATGTCGTCCGAGCCGAGACGTACGATCGCGTGGCGCCCACGCAAGTTTGCCGGTGCTGTTGCGTCGCGTTGAACGATCGACAAGCGCAGGTCGAGCATGACGGTGGTTCCCGCCCCTGGCTCGCTGCTCAGTTCGATGCTGCCATCCATCAATTGCGCCAGATGACGGCAGATAGCCAGGCCCAGGCCGGTGCCGCCGTAGCGGCGACTCGTCCATGCTTCGGCCTGGGTGAAGGGATTGAAGAGGGTGGCCTGCCGGTCCTTGGCGATGCCGATACCGGTATCGGTGACACACAGGCGCAGACGCTGATGCGAGCCATCGTCGCCCAGCAGCATAAGACGTACGGAAACGCTGCCACGCTCGGTGAACTTGGTGGCGTTGTTCACCAGGTTGAGCAGAATCTGCTTGAGGCGAACGCTATCGCCGCGCAGCGCGCCGGCAACGCCGGTATCGACGGATGTGCGTACGCTCAATCCTTTCTTTTGAGCCGACGAGGCCATCACGTTCATCACGCTGTCGATCAAAGCGCGTGGCTCGAAGGCGGTTTCGTCCAGGCGCAGGTCGCCCGCTTCCAGCTTGGAGAAATCCAGGATGTCGTTGAGTATCTGAAGCAACACGCTGGCGGAGTCTTCGACGGCGCGCAGGAGTTCGCGCTGCTCCGCATTGATCGGTGTATGGCCCAGCAATTCCAGCATGCCGATCACGCCGTTCATCGGCGTGCGGATCTCGTGGCTCATGGTGGCCAGGAAATCCGCTTTGGCCTTGGAGGCGCGCTCGGCGACATCGCGTGCGATCCGCAGCGTTTCGTTGCGAAGATTGAGTTCGGTCGTGTCGATGAAGCAGCCCAGCAGACGCAGATCGCCGTTCGGCATCCGCTGTGGAGCGAGCATGGCGTGGATCCAACGCAATCCTTCCTGGCCGAAGGCGCGAAAATCGAGCGATCGCAGCTGCATATCGCCGTTGGCGGACATGAAGGCATCGAAAGCCGGCAAGTCGTCCGGATGGACCCGATCATGGAGCGCGCGTTCGCGCAGCACGTCGCCCGAATCCACCAGATCGGCGACGCCCAGGCCGAACAGCGCATGCATGTCGCCTGCGGCAAAGACCAGCCGGTGCACATTCCGAGCGTCGACGGCGCGTGTGAAAATCACCAGGGGAATGTGTTGCGCGATCTCGCGCAGGCGAAGTTCCGTGGAGCGCGCCGCTTGCTCGGCAGCATGGAACTCGGTCACCTCAAACAACGAGCTGGTGAAACCGTCAGGCTCGCCACCAGGGCTGAGCAGGAGCTTGTTCAGGACGACCGCCGCGCGTGTTCGTCCAGCGTCGTCTGTGTAACTTATCTCGTGACGATAGCCATCGACGCCCGCTTGCAACGTTTGCGCGATGTGCCGATCGTCCATGGCCGCCATCAGGGCATCGAAGGCCGGCCGGTCGCGCTGGCAGGCTGCATTGGCGCTCCGGCAGGTGCCATCGAGGTGGTGCACGGCGACCGGGAAGGGCAGTGCATTGAGGGTTTCTTCGGAAAAAAAGCGTTGGCCGGCCAGTTCGGCCTGCAAGGCCTTTGCATTGCGATCCCTGCGCTGCAGGAGCCAGGTAAGCATCAGCCCTACCAGGGCTGTGGCCAACAACAGACCGGCCAAAGCCAGAGTCACAGGGGTGATGGGCACCGCCCGGTTGTCCACCCAGGCTGCCGTGGACGCGTTGTCCAGCACAGCCGCCAACCACCCCGAGTGGTCCGGCATCAGTCCTTGGAGGGCAAGGTAATCATTCGGCGGCACTGTCGTGGTCGATCCCATGTAATAAGCTGCTGCGTGGAGAATACCGGTTGCTACGACTCCTGTTCGAGTCCAGGACAAAGGGAACACGGTTGAATTCAGGGTGTCGAGGACGTTGCAGTTGCAGGGTAAGGAGGGTGTGTGAGGATCATTATTTCCGACGACCATCCGGTGGTTCTGGCCGGGCTCAAGGCATCGCTACAGGCTTATGGCGACCGCTTCACCGTTGTCGGCGAGGCCTATAGCGGGCCGGAGCTGGTTTCGTTGGTTTCGCGGGTTCCCTGCGATCTGTTGATCACCGATTTTTCCATGCCGGGCAGCCACCCCGCCAGTGATGGCCTGAGCATGCTGCGGCAATTGCGCGAGGCCAGTCCACAACTGCCTATCCTGGTGTTGACGATGCTCAGCAACCCCGGCCTGATCCAGGGCATGATCGCCGCCGGTGTGCGTGGCGTGGTGGACAAAATGGCGGGCACCAAGGAGTTGATGCTCGCGATCGATGCGATTCGTGCCGGCCGTACTTATCTGAGCGAGCGTACGCGTCGCCAGATCGAAGGCACCACCACGCCCACCGATGAGCACGGGCCGATTTCTCCGCGCGAGGCGGAGATCGTTCGCTTTCTTGCCGAAGGGCTTACCGTGTCGGAGATTGCGCGGCGTACCGGGCGCAGCGTGAAGACGATCAGTCAGCAGAAGCGCGACGCGATGCGCAAGCTTGGGCTGGAGAGTGACAAGCAGTTGTTTGAGTATGCTCGGTCGCTTGGGTCTTAGTGGGGCAGCCAAGTCCTTGTAGAACAGCTTCAGAGACCTTCTAGAAGCATCTCCTATACGTCGCCCCGGCGAAAGCCGGGGCCCAGTGCCTTCCCCTTGAACGTGCTGAAGACGCTAGGCCCCGGCTTTCGCCGGGGCGACGATGAAAACTGAGGTTATTCGCGGCTCTCTGAAGTCGCTACGCCCGCTGAACACCAACCCTTTTATCAGCGCTTAGGACTTTTCCGATTCCAAGCGCGCCCCCGCTAGCCCACATTACGCATCAAGACGATGCAGTGGCCGCTCGATCGGGCCGCAGCACCTGCCTTCCCGCATACCAGGGATGTGTATGTGTCGGTGAGCACGCCGACGACCAACCGACCTCCGCCCCCTTGGTTCGGTTTGTTGGGAACTTTATTGGGTGAAGGGGTGAGCTTGGGGTGCTGCCGCTTGATGCACCCGCCGGCCCATCACCATCCTTTTCGTTTTCCCGACCACGGAAGGTTGGGAAACGATTCCTGGTTTCTTATGACCGTGTCCAATCAACGACCTTCGCTTATCGACATCTTGAGGCATATCGCCAGCGGCATTGCGCCCATGCCTGGCCACGCCGGTTCGTCGGCGCGGGAAGCGGGCGAAATAGTCATGAAGCGCGAACTGGCCGATCTGCTCAAAGAGATCGATCCGGACGATCGAGCATCGTTGGAAAACATCCGGCTGCCCATGCTGCGCAAAATCTTGCTGGCGGAGTGGGGTGAGCTGTCGCTGTCCGACCCGTCCATGCAGGTCATGTTGCGCGCCGCCGATCGCCTGGTCGCGGTCGATCCGAAAATGCAGGAGACGCTGCGTCGCGCGGTCATCGCGCTCAAGTCGCAGCAGCGCGTCGCCGAGACGTGACGCGCACACGATAACCACAGCATCGGTTGCGAACTTCATACACATCACTATCGACGGAGCAGGGAACATGGCAGCACATGGCATCATTGTCTGGATCATCATCGGTGCCGTCGCCGGCTGGCTGGCGGGTCTACTGGTAAAGGGCGGCGGTTTCGGCCTGTTTGCCGATATCGCGGTCGGCATCGTCGGCGCCTTCGTTGGCGGCTGGCTCGCCGGGTTGCTTGGGATCGGCGTGAGTGCCGGCCTGTTCGGTTCGATCATTACCGCCACCATCGGCGCCGTCGTTCTTTTGCTGGCGCTGCGTGCCGTCAAGGTTCTGGTCAAGTAACGCCGGCACCTTGCCTCGCATGAAGATATCCCACGGGCAAGATGCATTCTTGCCCAGAGATCCTGTGCAGGTGTTCAGGGTCATCGACGATTTTTCCTCGACGCATCAATGGCTGAACCGTTGCATTCGGCTTCAACGATCGGGCGACGGGGAAAATCGAGTGGGTGACCCGCTGAAGTTTTTCTACCAGGGCGTCGCCCGCGATGGCGTGATGCCCGGCGTGATCGTTTCCAGGCGGCCATTTGAAAACCTCGCTTGCGAGTATGTGGCCCGCCGGTTCAGGGTGCTGGTCGACTTCTCGATGCGACCGCATGGAAACGGTACCTACCTGACCCACACCATCGACATCACGGCGCGCTCGCCTCTGGCACGACTGGTGGCGCCGTTGATCAGACGCGCGGTCAGCAGGCAAGTAGGCAATGCGATGACAGGTCTGAGGGCGTACTTGCTGCGGACTCACGCCATCGAGTAGCAGTTGCCCGGGCATATCTTTGTTGCCCTAGGACTTTTCTGATTCAAAGCGCTGACCGACGCGAGCATATTTATGCAATGTCGAGTGATTCGACGGGTTCGGCCGCACGCGATACGAACCTGTCGGGCGTCGACACCATCCGTACGTAGAGGGCAGGTCAGCCCTTTCTTGTTCGTGTAGTCGCTGGCACCAGGGCTTCAAGATCGTACTTGAATTCATGGCGACCCAGGGGGAAGCAATGAGAAAGATGTATCGACAAATGAACGACGCGCTGCCGATTCGCCTGGTGGCCTCGTCGACACCTGTGCTTGCCACCAAGAACGATAACGTCGTCCATGGCGGCAAGGCTACGCCTCTGCATGTCGCCGCGGGCACGCAGTCTGCCACGCCGAGTGCAGTGATGCTGCCCGACCGTGCAGCACGTAGTGAAGGCCCCAATGAGCAACGCGAAGGCTGGATCGAAGACCAGACGCTGCTGTTCGATGCTTCCTTGAAAGCGGTTTACGACACCTTTCCCATGCCGATCGGCCTGATCGGTCGCGATGGCCGCTACATCGTGGTCAACACCGCCTACGCGGCCATCCATGAGCTGGAGCCGGCCCAACTGATCGGCAACCGTGTCGAAAACTTCGTGCCCGGTGCGCTTGCACAATTGCGTCAGGATCTGGCTGTACTCGATGCGGGGCTCAGGGTCGCCGATCGCGAAATTGCCTGGAAGGAACGTGTCTTCCACGAGCTGATTCAGCCGGTGAAGAATGCGGGCGGGCAGGTGCTGGCGCTTACCTCGACGCTGGTCGATATCACCTCGCGCAAGCAGGCCGAGCGCGTACTGGAAAAAAACCATCGTCGCTGGCAGTTTCACGCCAGCCACGATCATCTCACCGGATTGCCCAACCGTCGTCATATCGACGAGGCGATCGATCAGCAGCTTCGTCGTTCCGTACAGGATGCGACGCCGTTGTCGGTCTTGATGATCGACGTGGACATGTTCAAGGATTACAACGATCACGTCGGGCATCTGCAGGGTGATCAATGCCTGCGTGCTATCGCCAAGCAGTTGCGCCAGGTCATGCGGCGCAGCAGCGATGTGATGGGCCGCTACGGTGGCGAAGAGTTCATGGCGGTGTTGCCGGGCACCGGTGCCGCGCATGGGCTGCGTATCGCACTCAATGCATTGCAGGAGGTCCGCAACCTGCAGCTGAAGCATCCAACCAGTCCGTATGGATGCGTCACGTTGAGCATCGGTGTGGCGACGTTCGACGATTTCACGCGTAAAGCCAGCGTGGCGCAGCAGCGCAGCGAGCTGCTCGGCCAGGCCGATCGCGCGCTGTACACCGCCAAGGCGCAGGGCCGCAATACCGTCTGTGCCCATCCCTCGACGCACCGTCCCTAGCCAGGGATGCCGGGCCGATTCGGCCCGGCCTTGATGCCGCGCAGGCGCTGCGCACCGTCAACACAGTGAAAACATCTGCGGCCATGCCGCAGAACCTTAGCCATGGACGTCGTACTCGCATGACCGTTGTTGCACCACGTTCTAAACCGATCGTCTGTCGCTTGGGCCTGGCCGTATCCATTGCCGTGGTGTTTGGTAGCAGTACATTCTGCCGAGCCGCAGATGCAGCCGCCGTCGTTGCGCCGACCTCGCGCGACGCCCTGCTCGCTCATGCTCGCGAACTGCAAACGCAAGGGCGCCGCATCGAAGCACTGTCTGCATGCCAGGCCGTCCTGCAGCGCTGGCCGGACGATCCGGCGGCGAAGCTGCTGCGTGTGCGTCTGTTGTCGGAGCTGGGCGCCGCGACGCAGGCCCTGCAACTCGCTCGTTCGCTGGATCCGGCGCTTGCACCCGACGAGATGGCGCGTCTGGAAGCAAATGCCGCAGCACATCAGACCACATGGGCCGCCTGGGTTAACGAAAATCCCCGCCGCCCTTATGTCGAAGCCGATCGTGCCGTACAGAGTCTGCAACTGACAGCGGAACACTATGACTCGCGTGTTTCGGGGCTGGATGAGCGATTGGCAGCCGATCGCCTGATGGCCTATGCGCAGGCACAACGAAACACCGATGCCGCGCACGAGTTCGACCGCATGCGTCAATCCGGTCAAGCGGTTCCCGGGTATGCGCAGACAGCCGTGGCTAACGCGTTGCTGGACGTACGCCGTCCCGAAGCGGCCATACCGCTGTTCGAACAAGCCATACACAACCGTCCGGGCGTCTATGCGGAGTCGGAAACCGATCCGAGGATCGGATTGATGCACGCCTATCTGGAGGCGGGGCGGCCCAAGGACGCGCTCGCCCTGATCGACACGATGTCGAACAGCCAACCCGCGTGGCTGCCTTCGCCGGGATCGTCCAAGCCGGTTCCCAATCCGCACCGCAGTGAGGCGGAACTGAGTGCTGCCCAGGCACGGCTTTATCTGGAGCTGCTGGCGGACGCATCGCAGCGCGTGGAGGGACTGGTATCGCGCGCTCCGGCCAATGCCACTTACTGGCGCGAATGGGCCAAGGTGCAGCGTGCGCGCGGTTGGCCGCATAGATCGGAGGATGCCGATACGATCGCCGCCGGTCTCGACCCGGAAGACATGGGCACACGGCTTGGAGCCATCGATGCCTGGCGCGATATCGGCGACTTTGCGCCGGTCGAACCTGCCTTGCGTGATGTCGAGGAAGTCATGCCGCGCGATCAGCAGGTGATCGAAACGCGCCGCGAATGGGATCGTCAGCGCGGCTGGCAGTTCGACCTCGAACACGAGCGCGGGCAGGGCGGCGCGACCCGTTTCGGCAATGACGACCACGAGACGCAGGCGACCCTGCAGAGTCCCTTGTTCGACGATCACTGGCGCGTCTACGCGCTCGCCCAGCTGGCCGATGCTTCGCTCGAAGAAGGGCATGCACAACGCGACCGTGCCGGGCTCGGCGCACGTTTTTATATGCGCGACCTGGAGGCCTATATGCAGCTGCTGCCGGGCGTGGCCGGGCAGGCGCATGGGACGGCATGGGAAAGCGGTGTTCGCTGGAACGCCAACGACTACTGGTTGTTTGGCCTGGCATGGAGCAATAAGGGTGACACGACGGTACCGCTCCAGGCCGGTTATTACGGCGTCACGGCAACGACGTGGAATGCGGATGTGCATTGGCGCGCCAGCGAGCTGACCTCGGTCGGCATCGATGCGACACGCAGCCGCTTCACTGACCATAACCGGCGCACCGATTGGCAGGTCGACTTGCAACAACGGCTGCATACGGCAGCCTTCTTTACGCTAGATGGCGGGCTGGAGCTCGGGCAAACCCGCAACGACCTCAGCTCGGTGCCGTACTACAGCCCTTCGCGTGCGCGTTGGGCCACGCTTTCTGGCCGGCTGAAAAGCGCCCTGTACCAGCACTACGAAACGCAATGGCGGCAACAGATCGATGTTGCAGTAGGTACCTATCAAGAGCGCTCTTATCAAAGCGGCTGGATGGCAAGCATCCAGTACGGACAGGTGTTTACGCCGCGAGGCGGGCGCACTTATGGATGGAGCCTCGGATGGGCGAGCCAACCGTATGCGGGCAGGCGCGAAACGCGTGTCACGCTCGATTTGAAAATGCATTGGGGAGAATGACGCGTGCACCGGATTGCGATATTCGCTTTCGTAGCGATTTCATTATGGTTCCTGGCGACGCTGGCCGATGCGGGGACTCCGGCTGCGGTTGTGCCAGTCCAGAACGCTGCATCCGACGTGATTGTTCTCAACTATCACGACGTGCGTGACGACATTCGCGACGCCGGACCCAAGGACAGCACTGCGATCAGTACGGATCATCTGATTGCGCATTTCGACTGGCTGCGCGCCAACGGCTTTCATATGGTCAGTCTGGACGATGTGGTCGCCGCCCGGCAGGGAAGGCGTGCGTTGCCCGCCAAGGCGGTGCTGCTGACCTTTGACGACGGGCTGGTCAGCTTCTACACGCATGTGTATCCGCTATTGCAGGCCTATGGCTATCCGGCGCTTTTCGCGCTCGAAGGCTCCTGGATGGATTTGCCCGAGGGCCAGCGCTTCGACTACAACGGCACGCTTTGCGGGCATGAATGTTTTGTCAGTTGGGCGCAGGTGCGTGAGATGCAGTCGTCCGGCCTGGTGGAGCTGGCCTCGCACACCTACGATCTTCACCACGGGATCGATGCCAACCCACAGGACAACCAGATGCCGGCCGTGGTCAGCCTTGGCTACGATCCTGCGCGGCAACACTATGCCGATGTGGCAGCGTACCGCGTGCGTATTCATGACGATCTGCAACGAAGCGCGGATGAAATAGAGCATGAGACCGGCCGACGGCCGCGTGCCATCGTGTGGCCCTACGGCGCCTATAGCCAGATTGCGGTGGCGCAAGCCAAAGCCGTCGGCCTGGATGTTTCGCTGAGCCTGGCGACAGATCGACCGATTGCCGACGGCACCATTGCGCGCTTGCTGGTGGCCGACAACATCGGCACGGACGGATTGGCGGCACTGATCTACCAACGCAGGCAGCGCGAAGCCCAGCGTATCGTGCAAGTCGATCTCGACTACGTCTACGACAAGGATTCGCAGCAACAGGAGAAGAATCTCTCCGCGTTGTTGGAGCGCATCAAACGCCTGCGCCCCACCCAGGTCTGGTTGCAAGCCTATGCCGACCCCGATGGGGATGGGGTGGCCGATGCGGTGTATTTTCCTAATCGGCATCTGCCGATGCGCGCGGACCTGTTCTCGCGCGTGTCGTGGCAGTTGCATACGCGCGCCGAGGTTCAGGTGTATGCGTGGATGCCGGTATTGGCCTTTCACTTTCCCGACGCAGCGGCGTTGCCCACGCTCGGCCATGGCAGCAAGGACAAGGATCATTATCGGCTGGCGCCGTGGGACGCGCGCGTTCGCGAAACGATCGGCGATGTCTACGAGGATCTGGCGATGCAGGCGCCGCTGGACGGCATTCTGTTTTCGGACGATGCCTATATCCGGGATACGGACGCGTTGGGTCCGTGGGCCGGCAGCACGCCAGGCCAGCGCACGCAGTATCTGATCGCCTTCACCGATGAGCTGACCCGTCGCGTTCGCCAGTGGCATCCGCAGGCGCTCACCGCGCGAAACCTGTATGCGCGGCCTGTGCTCGATCCGCGCTCGGAGGCATGGTTTGCGCAGAACCTGGCGGCGTTCAACGCCGCCTATGACTACACCGGCCTGATGGCCATGCCTCAGCTGGACCAGGAGCGCGCGAGCGACGCATGGTTCGAACGACTCGCCACCGCCGTGGCGGCGCAGCCCGGCGCGATGGAGCGCACTGTCTTCGAGCTGGCCGCGGTCGACTGGCGCAGCGGAAAACCTGTGCCCGAGAAAACCATGGGCGCGCGCATGCGTCTGCTGCTCGCCAAAGGAGCGCGACATATCGCGTATTACCCCGATGACTTCGTGATCGATCGTCCCGCACTGGAAGCGATTCGGCCGTATATCTCGGCAGCCACGTACCCCTACCCGGAACCATGAGGACGTTTCATGCGTGACATCGTCGCATGGCTATTCGATTTTGCGTTCTACTATCCGCTGATCATGTCGTTCGCCTGGATCAGCGGGAGCCTGGTGTATTACTTCCGTTGGGAACGCAAATCGCCGCAACGGGTCAAGCCGCCGGAGCTTGGCGATTATCCCTTCGTCACGCTGATCGTGCCCTGCCACAACGAAGGCGAGCAGGTCAGGGAGACCATTTCGCAACTCGATGCGCAAAAGTATCCGCATTTTGAAATCATCGCGGTCAACGACGGCTCCAGCGACGACACCGGTGCGCAGCTTGATGCGTTGCTGAGCGAATTTCCACGTCTTCGTGTCATTCACTTCGCGAGCAATCAGGGCAAGGCGATGGGGCTGCGCATGGCTGCGATGGCCGCCAAGGGCGAGTTTCTTGTTTGCATCGACGGCGATGCGTTGTTGGATGACTACGCCACGCATTGGCTGATGCGGCATATGATCAGCTCTCCGCGCGTGGGTTCAGTGACGGGCAACCCGCGTATTCGCAACCGGTCCACGTTGCTGGGCAAACTGCAGGTTGGCGAGTTCTCGTCGATCATTGGTCTGATCAAGCGTGCGCAGCGGGTATACGGACGCGTCTTCACGGTATCGGGCGTGATTGCCTGCTTTCGAAAGAGTGCGCTGCACGATGTCGGTTACTGGAGCACCGACATGGTGACTGAAGATATCGACATCAGTTGGCGCTTGCAGATGCGTTCATGGGATATCCGCTACGAACCCAACGCGATCTGCTGGATCCTCATGCCCGAAACCTTGCGTGGGCTGTGGAAGCAGCGTTTGCGCTGGGCACAGGGAGGGGTGGAGGTGATCCTGCGTTATGCCGGCGATCTGCTTAGCTGGCGCAAGCGCAGAAAGTGGTTCGTCGCCATGGAGTACCTGCTGAGCGTGCTGTGGGCCTATTCGATGCTTGGCATCGTTGCGCTGTGGATGCTTGGTTTGTTCATTCCCATGCCGCCCTACCTTTACGTCGCGACGCTCTTCCCGCAATGGCATGGCGTGATGCTGGGTATCGTCTGCCTGATCCAGTTCGCCATCAGCAGCCTGATCGATCGTCGTTACGAAGCGCGCGTCGGGCGCAACTACTACTGGATGATCTGGTACCCGCTGGCCTATTGGATCATCAGCGCGGCAACCACCGTGGTCGCGCTGCCCAAGGCGCTGCTCAAGCGCAAGGGCACGCGAGCTGTCTGGGTCAGTCCGGACCGGGGTGTGCGATGAGAGCCGAAGCGATCCTGATCCAGCGGCAGACCCGGCCACGCCACGCACGCAATGCGTTCTTCGCATTGATTACGTTTGTGGCCTGGCTTGTCTGGGGTGTGCTGTGGTTGCCGATGATTACGCTGGTCGCCTGGTCGGCGGGGTTGCGCAACGGCTATATCGAGCTGGTCGTGCGCGAGCACGGCAAGGGTTGGCACGATCTTGTCAGCATTCTGTTTATCGCCGCGGTGTGTGCTGTCATTACGCTGCTATGGTCCGGCTATAACCGCCTGCGTTACGGCAGTTTGACCCGCCGCAGGACGCCGACTGCCGTGACGCGTGAAGCGATGGCCAGGTCGCTCAAGGTCCGGACGACGACGGCTGGGGAATTGCGTTCTCAAAGGCGCGTGGTGTTGCAGTTTCTACAGGACGATAGCGTGATGCATCGGGTCGACTCGCGTTGATGGGTCAACCCGACATGGCGCCCCCGCTGTTTTCGTTGCCGTTGGCCTTGCGCAGGATTGCCAGCGCCTCTTGAAAGATGGCGGGGACCGGGCCGGGGATGTCTTTGCTTTCCTGCGACTGGATGGCAGCGAGATCGCCCTCGACGCCAGCGATCAACGTATGGATCAGCCCTGGATGTTGCCCATTCAGATGCTGCAGCAAGTTTCCCAGGATGTAGCTGCACGCATAGGCTTTGGCATCTGCGCGACTGAGTTCGGTGCTCATGGAGATTTCCGGTGGGTGTGGGGAAATGGGGCGTATGCCCCGCCGCAATATAGCCCGGGCCCCATCACCAGGAATTGACAGCATGCGTCCATATAGTGTGCCGATGGCCGCGCCGTAAAAGGACATTGCCACGCTAGCCAGTTTGGGCAGGCGTTAAGCCATGGTTCGGGTCAGGGCCTCCCAACCCCAGCTGCTCAGTCACCACCAGGGCAGGACTCAAGGTGACGAGATCGCATGCTCTTGCGTCAACCGCGTGAGTCGATGAGCCGTTAAATCCACTTTGGCAATTTTGCTGACGATGTTTCTTTCCCCAGGGAAGCATTGCTTTCACAAGTGGTCGTGCCGTCGTAGCGAGACGCGTCCATCAGGAGATGGTTTATGAGTGGCGTTTCCCAATCAGCTCGCCCCGTTCGCAAGAGGCGCGGGCTGTTCGTCGTTGTTGTGATTGTCGTCGTTGCCGTGATCGCCCTGATCGTGGTTCATCTTATGGGCGCCAAGAAGACCAGGGCCGGTACACCTCCGCAGGTGGTCAGTGCGGCCAAGGCAACGCAGGGCGAGATGCCTGAAATTCTCAATGCCCTGGGTACCGTGACGCCGACGGCCACCGTCAACGTCCTGCCGCAGCTGAGCGGCTACCTGACGGCGGTGGGCTATCAGGAAGGCCAGGACGTGGAGAAAGGCCAGTTCCTGGCCCAGATCGATCCGCGGCAATACGAAATCAGCAAGCAGCAGGCCCAGGCTCAATTGGCCAAGGACGAGGCAAGCCTCGCCCAGGCACGTTCCGACCTGGCCCGCTTCACGCAGTTGAACCAGCAGAAATCGATCGCCGAACAGACCTATGTGGACCAGAAGTTCACCGTCCAGCAGGACGAGGCAGCGGTGAAATCCGATAAGGCCAACATCGCGCAGTTCGATCTGGACCTTGCCTATTGCCACATCACCGCGCCAGTGGCCGGGCGTGTGGGCCTGCGCCTGGTCGATCCGGGCAATTACGTCACGCAGTCGAGTTCACCGGGCATCGTGACCATCACCACCATCAAGCCGACGACGGTGCAGTTCACGGTGCCGCAGAACGCATTGAACAAGGTGCTGCAGCGCTTCGGTTCGGGCGCCAAGCTGGCGGTTACCGCTTTCAGCAGCGACAACAGCAAACAGATCGCCACCGGTACCTTGTATGCGCTCGGTAACCAGATGGCCACCGCCACCGGCACGGTGACGTTGCGCGCCACGTTCCCCAATGACGACGAGGCGCTGTTTCCGAACGAATTCGTCAACGTGACCCTGCTGGTCGACACACTGCAGAAAGCCGTGCTGGTGCCCACACCTGCCGTGCAGAGTGGTGCACCCGGCGATTACGTCTATCTGGTCAATGACGATCAGACGGTCTCCGTACACAAGGTGACGCTCGGTCCCAGCGACGGCAAGAACACGGTCATTGCATCCGGTCTCGCCGTCGGACAGACCGTCGTTACCGACGGCATGGACCGCTTGAGCGACGGCGCCAAGATCAAGCTTGCCGGTACGAGGCCGGCCGGTGCGGGCAGTGCTCCGGCATCTGCCTCATCGGCACAAGGCCCAACGCAGATGCATGCGCACAAGCGCGGTAACGCCACCGCTACGTCAGCTTCGTAAGCGGCGGATACCACTCCGATGAACATCTCCCGCTTGTTCGTACTCAGGCCGGTGGCGACGGCGTTGCTGATGATTGCGCTGGTGCTGGTCGGCCTCGTCGCCGTGCGCTTCCTGCCGGTGTCGTCGTTGCCTGCGGTCGACTACCCGACCATCCAGGTGCAGACCTTCTACCCTGGTGCCAGCCCTTCGGTGATGGCCACCACCGTGACAGCGCCGCTGGAAGTGCAGCTGGGCGAAATACCCGGCTTGCAGCAGATGACCTCGAACAGCTCCGCCGGGGCATCGGTCATTACCTTGCAGTTCGACCTCTCGCTCAACCTCGACGTTGCCCAGCAGAACGTCCAGGAAGCGATCAACGCAGCCAATAGCCTGCTACCCACCGGCCTGCCAGCGCCGCCGACCTACGCCAAGATCAATCCGGCCGATCAACCCATCCTGACGCTGGCGGTAACCTCCAAGTCGATGTCGCTGCCGCAATTGCAGGACGTTGCCAATAATCGCCTTGGCTCGAAGATCGCCGAAGTGCCGGGTGTCGGCCTGGTCATTCCTGCTGGCGGCAACGTGCCGGCGATACGCGTCGAGGCGGATCCGCAGAAGCTTGCCGGTTACGGACTGAGCATCGACGACCTGCGTTCGCTGATCGCGAACGTCAACGTCAGCCAGCCCAAGGGCAATTTCGACGGACCCAAGCTCGATTACACCATCAACGGCAACGACCAGATCCAGAATCCGCAGGATTACCTCAATACGGTGGTGTCCTATCAAAACGGCGCGCCGGTGTATCTGCGCGACGTGGCGCGGGTCACGCAATCGGCGCAGAACACCGAGCAGGGTGCCTGGTACAACGGCACCCAGGCGATCGTGCTTAATGTGCAGCGCCAACCCGGCGCGAACGTGATCGCCACGGTCGATCAGATCAAGCAGAAACTGCCGCAACTGGAATCCACGCTGCCGGCTGGCATGAAGGTCGAGATCGTCTCCGATAGCACCGGCGTCATCCGCTCGTCGGTATCGGATGCGGCGTTCGAACTGGGTCTGGCCATCGTGCTGGTCGTGCTGGTGATCTTTGTATTCCTGCGCAATTTGCCGGCAACGATCATCCCGAGCATTTCCGTGCCGGTGTCCTTGGTCGGCACCCTGGCGGTGATGTACCAGCTGGGTTACTCGATCGACAACCTTTCGCTGATGGCGCTGATCATCGCCACGGGCTTCGTGGTCGACGATTCGATCGTGATGATCGAAAACATCGTGCGTTATCTGGAAGAGGGCAAGACACCGCTGGAAGCGGCGCTTGAAGGTGCGGGACAGATCGGCTTTACCATCGTATCGCTGACCGTATCGCTGATCGCGGTACTGATCCCGCTGCTTTTCATGGGCGGCGTGATCGGTCGTCTGTTCAGCGAATTCGCCGTGACGCTCGCCGTTACCATCGTGCTCTCCGGCGTGGTCTCGCTGACCCTGGTGCCCATGCTTTGCGCGCGTCTTCTGCGTGCGCAGGCCGATCGGCATCCGAGTCGTTTCGAGCGGATCAGCGAGGGCTTGTTCGACAAGACCCTGGCAGCCTACGAGCGTGGGTTGCGCTTCGTGATGGCGCGGCAGACGCTGACCCTGCTGGTTTTCCTTGGCACGGTAGCCCTGACCGTGATTCTTTACATCACGATCCCCAAGGGCTTGTTTCCGACCCAGGATGTGGGCGTGATCCAGGGCATCAGCGTGGCCGACAACTCGGTATCGTACAAGGCGATGGTGGAGCGTCAATCCGCCTTGGCCGAGGCCATTCTCAAGGATTCGAATGTCACCGGCCTGACCTCGTATGTGGGTATCGACGGGACCAATACGACGCTCAATAACGGCCGCTTCCTGATCAACCTGAAGGAGCGCGACGATCGCTCATTGACCGCCGCGGAGGTTGCCAGAAATCTGCAGAAGGAAGTGGCGGATGTTCCCGGCATCAAGCTGTACCTGCAGCCCGAACAGGATCTCACGCTCGATACCACCGTATCGCCGAACCAGTACCAGTTCGTTCTGAGAGGGCCGTCGCAGCAGGCGTTCATGCAATACGTGCCGGCCTTGCTCGAGCGGATGAAGAAGATCTCCTCGATCACCGATGTCACCAGCGATCTGAACAACGACGGCCTGAGCGTCAACGTCGAGGTGAATCGCCAGCTCGCCGCACGCTATGGCATTACCGCGGCCACCATCGACAACGCGCTCTACGATGCCCTGGGGCAGCGCATCGTATCGACGATCTTCGAGCAGTCCAGCCAGTACCGCGTGATCCTGGTCGCCAAGCCCGAAAGCCTGCCCACGCTGGAATCGCTGGGCGATATCTATCTGCCCAGCCAGACCGGCAGCAGCGGCCAGGTGCCGTTGAAAGGCATCGCCAAGATATCGATTACCAAGTCGCCCCTGGTGATCAGCCACCTGGCGCAGTTCCCCGCGATCACGATTTCCTTCAACCTGGCCAAGGGCGCTTCGCTCAGCAAGGCTGTCGAAGAAGTGAACCAGGCGGAGCAGGCGATACATCTGCCTTCGTCGATTACCTCGTCGTTCCAGGGTGCGGCGCAGGCCTTCCAGGATTCGTTGTCCAGCGAGGTATACCTGCTGATCGCCGCACTGATCGCGGTCTATATCGTGCTCGGCGTGCTGTACGAAAGCTTTATCCATCCGATCACCATTCTGTCGACCTTGCCCTCGGCCGGTATCGGTGCCTTGCTGGCACTGATGGTCGCCGGTAGCGACCTGGATGTGATTGGCATTATCGGTATCGTGCTGCTGATCGGTATCGTCAAGAAGAACGCGATCATGATCGTGGACTTCGCGCTCGAAGCCGAACGAGAGCATGGCAAGCCGCCGGAGGAGGCGGTCTTCGAAGCCTCGTTGCTGCGTTTCCGCCCGATCCTGATGACCACGCTGGCGGCGATGCTCGGCGCCTTGCCGATGCTGCTGGGCACCGGTACCGGCTCGGAGTTGCGCCGGCCGTTGGGCCTGGCCATCATCGGCGGTCTGGCGCTTAGCCAGGTGCTGACGCTGTTCACCACACCGGTGATCTATCTGTTCTTCGATCGGCTCGCGCAGCGTTTTGGACGCAAGCGCGCCGATCCGGCTATCGAGCACGTGCCGTGAGTATCCCCGGGCTATTTATCCGGCGACCGGTCGCGACTACCTTGCTGGCGGTCGCGATCCTGTTGTCCGGCTTGCTGGCGTATTTCAAGTTGCCGGTCGCACCGCTGCCGAACATCACCTTCCCGGTGATCGTGGTGCAGGCGAGCATGGCCGGCGCAAGTCCGGACATCATGGCGTCCACGGTAGCCGCGCCGCTCGAACGGCGCCTGGGCGCGATTGCCGATGTGTCGGAGCTGACCTCCACCAGCTCCGTCGGTTCGGCGCAGATCGTTATCCAGTTTGGTTTGAGCCGCGACATCAACGGTGCGGCCCGTGACGTGCAGGCGGCGATCCAGGCCGCGCGCGCGGATCTGCCGTCCACCTTGCGCAACAACCCGACGTATCGCGAATTCAACCCAGCCGACTCGCCGATCATGGTGTTGGCGCTCACCTCGCCGACATTGACGCGCGCGCAGCTTTACGATTCGGCGAACTCGGTCATCCAGCAGCAGCTTTCGCAGGTCAATGGGGTAGGGCAGATCACGCTCGGTGGCAGTGCCCTGCCGTCGGTGCGCGTGGAGTTGCAGCCCGATCAGCTCAACAGCTATGGCATCGGCCTGGAAGATGTGCGTGCCGCGATCAGCTCGGCCAATGCCAATAGCGCCAAGGGACATATCGACCAGGGCGACCAGCGTTACGAGGTGACCTCCAACGACCAGATCAACAAGGCCGCGCCTTATCGCGACCTGGTCGTGGCCTATCGAAACAACGCGCCGGTATTCCTGCGTGACGTTGCCGATGTGCAGGACTCGGCGGAGAACATCCGCAATGCGGGTTTGTACAACGGCAAGGACGCGGTGCTGGTCATCGTCTATCCGCTGCCGGGCGGCAATATCGTCAAGACGGTGGCGCAGATACGCAAAGTACTGCCGTCGATCGAGGCGACCTTGCCCAGCAGCATCCATATCGGCGTGGCGCTCGACCGCTCCCAGTCGGTCAATGCGGCGGTGAACGACACCGAACGCACTTTGTTTATCGCCGTGCTGCTGGTGATCGGCGTGGTCTTCGTGTTCCTGCAATCGCCCCGGGCGATTCTTGTACCGGCCGTTGCGTTGCCCTTGTCGATCGTCGGTACCTTCGGTCCGATGTACCTGCTCGGTTACAGCCTGGACAATCTCTCGCTGATGGCCTTGACCATCGGCACCGGCTTCGTGGTCGACGATGCGGTGGTGGTGCTTGAAAATATCGTGCGACATGTCGAGAAGGGCATGGACGTGCGCGAAGCGGCCCTGGTAGGTAGCGCCGAGGTCAGTTTCACTGTGATCTCGATGAGCCTTTCGCTGATCGCCGTGTTTCTGCCGATTCTGCTGATGCCCGGCGTCGTCGGCCTGCTGTTTCACGAGTTTGCGGTGACGTTGTCGATCGCGATCCTGTTCTCGCTGGTGATCTCGCTGACCGTCACGCCGACGATGGCGGCGTATGTGCTCAACCACAAGAACTCGCTGCATTCCGAATCCCGCTGGGCGGTCTGGTACGAGCGGCAGTTCGAGCGCTTCAAGAACGCGTATTCCCGCTCGCTCGATAGCGTGCTCGATCATGCTCTGCTGGTCGGGTTGCTGCTCGTCGGCTTGATTGTTGCCAATGTCCTGCTGATCAAGCTGGTGCCGTCGACCTTTTTCCCCGAGCAGGACAACGGCATCCTGCAAGGCCAGATCATTGCCGATCAGAGCATCTCGTTTCAGTCGATGGAACAGAAGCTCGCGCAGTTGCAGGCGATCGTGCAAAAGGACCCGGCGGTGGCTTCGGTGGCCGGATTTACCGGTGGTCGGGCGCTCAATTCAGCCAATGTGTTTATCGAACTGAAACCGTTGGCCGAACGCCATATCTCCGCGGCGCAGGTAGTCGACCGTCTCAGGCCCAAGCTTGGCGGTGTGTCGGGCGCGCGATTGTTCCTGCAGGCGGCGCAGGATCTGCGTATTGGTGGCCGTTCGTCGGCCGCCGAGTACCAATACACCTTGACCAGTGACGACCCGACCGCGTTGTTTACCTGGGTGCCCAAGCTCGTCGCTGCGCTCGGCAAGCAACGCGGCCAGATGCAGGACGTCAATTCGGATCTGCAGCAGAACGGTCTGCAGATCTACATCAATATCGATCGCGCCGCGGCGGCGCGTTACGGCTTTGCACCCAACCAGATCGACAGCGTGCTTTACGATGCCTTTGGCCAGCGCACCGTGTCGACGGTCTACAACCAGCTCAACCAGTACTACGTGGTGATGGAAGTTGCGCCCAAGTATTGGCAGTACCCGCAGATGCTCGATCGTATGCGCTTCAGTACCGCGGCGGGCAATGCGAGCGGAACCCAGCAGACGCAGATGTCCAGCGCCTTGGTGAAGGGGGTGACCGCGCCTTCAGTGGTGAGCGGTACGCAAGGTGCGTCGACCTCGACCAACGCGCGTAACGCCGATGCGGAAGCAAACCAGCTGACCAATGCCATCTCCAATGCCAAAGGCGGCAGTTCCAGCGGCAGTGCGGACAGCACGGCGGCCGAAACGCTGGTGCCGTTCCCGGCGCTGGCAAGCTATGTCAGCAACCACACCGCCACCCAGGTCAGCCACCAGGATGGTCTGGTCGCTGCCACGATCTCGTTCAATCTGCCGCCGGGTGGCTCGTTGAGCCAGGCCTCCGCGACCATCGATCAGGTGTCGCAGGACCTGGGCCTGCCCGCGTCGATCCATGGCAGCTTTGCCGGTGCCGCGCAGGTTTATGGACAGTCGATGTCGACCATGCCGCTGCTGATTCTTGCAGCGCTCGCAGCCGTCTATATCGTGCTGGGCATGCTTTACGAGAACACGATCCATCCGATCACGATTCTTTCCACGCTACCGTCGGCGGGTATCGGTGCGACCTTGGCACTGCTGATTTTCGGTACGCCGTTTTCGGTCATCGCCATGATCGGCATCATTCTGTTGATCGGTATCGTCAAGAAAAACGCGATCATGATGATCGACGTCGCCATTCATCTGCAGCGCGATGAAGGGCTGGAGCCGCGGCAGGCGATTCATGACGCGGCGGTGGTACGCCTTCGCCCCATCATGATGACTACCGCGGCGGCCGTGCTCGGCGCGGTGCCGTTGGCGATCGGTATCGGACAAGGCGCATCGCTGCGCCAACCCTTGGGTATCACCGTCATGGGCGGCCTGATATTCAGTCAAGTCTTCACCCTGTACACGACGCCGGTGATCTATCTCTATCTGGACCGCTTGCGCGCCCGGATCGCAAGATGGTCGGCCAGCTTGCCGTGGAACAGATTGGATGCAAACGCATGAACATGAAACCTTCCCGCACCGCTTTAACCGTGTCCCTGGCATTGCTGCTCGGCGGCTGCATGGTCGGCCCCGACTATCAGCGTCCCCAGGTAAGTGTGCCGGCTACGTACAAAGAACTGCCCGGTTGGCAGGCGGCTTCCCCGGAGGCGGCCGATGCGCCCAAGGGCAACTGGTGGGCCGGTTTCCACGATCCGTTGCTCGACCGTCTCGAACCGATGGTCTCGGTGTCCAACCAGACCGTGCGCCAGAGTTACGCCAATTACCAGGAGGCGTTGGCCGAGGTGCAGGTCGCGCGCAGCTCCCTGTTTCCCACCATTGGCATTTCGGGCTCGGGAACCCGGCAGCGCAGCGCGAGCAGCAACTTCGGCAATAGCACGACAGCCTCCAGGGGCGTGGTGAACTCCGGTTCGTTGGAGGGCAATGTCAGTTGGGCGCCCGATCTGTGGGGCAAGGTTCGCCGCACGATCGAAGAGAACAAGGCGACCGCCGAAGCGAGCCAGGCGACCTTGGCCAATGCGACGCTGTCGGAGCAAACCGCATTGGCCACCGCGGTCATCGACCTACGCGTGGCGGATGCCAATATCGATCTGCTGCAGAAGACGGTCGACGCATACAAGGAGTTTCTGCGTGTCGTGGCCAACCAGGGCTCGGCGGGTATTACGCCGCCGTCGGATGTGATCGCCGCGCGTACGCAACTGGAAAACGCGCAGTCGAGTTTGATCGCGCTGGGCGTGTCGCGTGCGAAAGACGCTCATGCTATTGCCGTATTGGTCGGCAAGAATCCGGAAGAGCTGGATCTGCCGCACGATGCGACGATACCGACCTTGCCGTCGATTCCTGCAGGCGTACCGTCGACGCTACTGCAGCGCCGCCCGGATATCGCCGTGGCCGAGCGCCAGATGGCCGCGCAGAATGCGGCGATCGGTATCGCCATCGCCGCGTACTATCCGGACCTGTCATTGACGGGCGCCGACGGCTTTTCGCAATCGCCGCTGGCCGGCTTGCTGCATGTCGCCAATCATGTGTGGTCGCTGGGTGCCGATGTCAGCGAGACCGTGTTTGATGGTGGCGCTCGCCATGGGCAGGTCGCCGCTGCCAAAGCAGCTTACGAGGCAGCCGTTGCCAATTATCGAGGTACGGTGCTGACGGCATTTCAGAACGTAGAGGACGATCTGTCCGGTCTGCGTATCCTTGCGCAGCAGGCCGAGGTGCTGGACGCGGCGGTGAACGACGCGAAGCGCGGCTCGGAGATTGCGTTCAACGAATATCAGGCAGGCACTGTCGACTACACCACGGCGGCGACGGCTCAGACGACTTATCTCAATACGCAGCAGTCGGCGTTGAGCGTGCAGCAGCAGCGTTTGCTCGACGCGGTGTCGTTGATTGGCGATCTGGGTGGTACGCCGGATAATGACTCTGCTGACGCGAAAACTGCGGCGGCTGGGCGTTGAAAGAGCCCCCCTCACCCCAGCCCTCTCCCTCGGCGAGCCAGGGGAGAGGGGTCACACTGAGGCGAGTTTGAATCTTGCGCGCTTTTAGCTCCCTCTCCCCTGGCTCTGCCGGAGGAGAGGGTTGGGGTGAGGGGGCGCAAGAGGCGATGCGAAGCGAGCCTTCTGCAGTGTGGTCTCCAGAAAATCCCCCACCCGTTGACGATACGCATCACCCGCATAGCGATATAGATCGACATGACGCGCACCGGGAACAATCCATAGCCGGCTTCCTGTACCCGCTGCGGCATACATGGCACGTGACTCGTCGAGTCGTGTATGTCTATCCGCATCGCCGGCAATCAGCAGCATGGGCGCAGTGATATCTCCGATATGATCTATCGGGCGCAGCCGTTCCGGATCGATCGCCAGCATCGCGTGCATGGTGATAAGAAATGGCTGGGTCAGCCATGGACCTGCCAGTCCCACATGCAAGGAAAGACGATCTCGCAAGGCATCCTGGATCGTCGGATAGACCTGCTCGAGCACGATGGCATCGACCTGCAAGGTGGGTTCGGCTAACAACACCGCTGCACCGCCCATGGACGTCGCAATGATGCCGATGCGTTCCCCCGGCACCTTTAGCCTGAGCCAGTCAAGCGCCGCGCCGGCATCGCGCGATTCGCGGTAGCCGAACGTAACGGCATTTCCCTCGCTTTCTCCAGCGGCTTGAAAATCGATAAGCAAGACCGAATAACCCAGATCATGCAGCCAACGTGCACGCGGCAACATCGCCAAACGGTTGGCATGCACGCCGTGCAGGAGAAGGACGGCGCCATGGCGGGGCAGGCCGGGTATGAACCAGCCGCGTATCCGGTTGCCCGATGCGCTGGCGAAACGCACCGCCGTTGCGGATAGGTCGGCTGGAGGAGAGTCCATTTCCTGATGGGCGGGCAGGACGAGCAACTTGCCGACAAAGGCCATCGTGTCGACGCTGGCGCTAGCGAGTACAAGCAGTGCCGCGGCAATGGTGAGCAGGGTGCGATACGGAGTCACTGACATAGCTCCTGACCGAGCCTGTCATCGTTGCCAGTAACCATGGCCAGGATCGGGCAGGTCAGGGCGTTTGTCGGGGCGCGTTTTTAATCCACAGAATGCGCTTGTGTACGCAACGCCCCTGGTGGCTGCCCAACGATGCGTTTGAACGCGCGACTGAAGGCGGCAAGCGAGCCATAACCCAGCCGGAACGCCACGGTTTCGATCGACTGACGGTCGTGACTGATCCATTGGGCAGCCAGACGCATGCGCAACTCGGTCAGATAGCGAACGGGGGTCATGCCGGTGACGGCGAGAAAACGTTCGGCAAACACCGAGCGGGAACTGCCCATTTCCGCGGCGAGTTCTGCAACCGTCCAGTTCTTGCCGGGATCGCGGTGCAGCGCCAGGATCACCTTGCCCAGTTTGGGATCGCGCAATGCTTCTACCCACCCGGTCGCGTCGCCGCATCCGCACTCGACCCAGCCGCGCACGATGAATGCGGAGACGACATCGGCAAGTCGAGCGAGAATCCCAGCAAAACCCGCACGCTTCGTTTGCGACTCACGCTCCATCGCATCGAGCATGGTCCGAAGTTCTGGATACCGTTCCAGCAGCGTGCCGACCAGCATCACTTCGGGCATGGAGTTGACCAGCAACTGCATGCCACCCAGATCGAACTCCATGCATCCGCTGAAGATCAGCGCGCCGGTGCATGCGGATGCGTCGTTTGCATTGGGCTTGACGGCGCACACCGTGGCGCACAGGTCGGTGGTCTCGAAGTCAGCGATGTCCTGGCAGGGAATGTCCGGCGTCGACAGCAGCGCATGCGCGCCACCTTGCGGTAGTAACGCAGCGTCTCCTGTTTCCAGGCGATAGAGCGTTCCGCTGGTGCCGCGCAAAAAGACCGGCCCTTTACCGATGAAATGAAACTGCGCTCGGCCCGGTGCCTTGCCAAAACCGAGGCCAAACGGGGCCACCGCCTCGATCCGCTTGTACTGCACACCGACCAGCCGCATGCCCAGCAGCAGCTCGCTGGCCAGATCGTGTGTATCGGCTGGCTGGGGTAGGGGTGTGGACATGTCCGGACGAATAATCAAGAAGTACGGATTGTATATCATAGACCGTCCGGCTGGCGGCCTTTAGGCTAGCCTTTTGAAAGGGAAATGCCGCGAATGAATGCGTGTCTGCAAGTCGACGTGACCCCGCCGGTAGAGCAGAAGCCTGCGTGGGGCGCGGTTTTCTCGCTGTCGCTGGGTGTCTTTGGGTTGGTCACGGCGGAATTTCTGCCTGCGAGCCTGTTGACGCCGATGGCCTCGACCCTGGGCGTGACCGAGGGCCTGGCAGGCCAGGCGGTAACGGCCACTGCCGCCGTTGCGATGGTGACCAGCCTGTTGATTGCGACGATCACGCGAAATATCGACCGGCGTTGGGTCTTGCTGGCGTTCTCGGTGTTGCTGATCGTGTCGAATGTGTTGGTGGCTTTCGCCCCGAACCTGCCGACCATTCTGATCGGACGCGTATTGCTTGGTATCGCGATCGGCGGGTTCTGGACCATGTCCGCCGCAACCGCGATGCGCCTGGTGCCCGAAGCGATGGTGCCGCGCGCGTTGTCGATCATGTTCAGCGGCGTGTCCCTGGCAACCATCGCTGCCGCGCCACTTGGCAGCTACCTGGGCGGCATCATCGGTTGGCGTCATGTGTTTCTGTGGGCAGTGGTGCTGGGTGCGCTGGCGCTGGTCTGGCAGCTTGTGACTCTGCCCAGAATGGCGCCAAGCGGCACTACGCGCCTGGGCACGTTGATCGACGTGTTGAAGCGGCCAGGGATGGGCCGGGGCATGATTGCCTGCACCCTGGTATTTACCGGCCACTTCGCCTTCTTTACGTATCTGCGTCCGTTTCTGGAAGGTGTCACCGGTGTCGGCGTGAACGGTCTTTCGGCCATCCTGCTCGGCTTCGGTGTGGCCAATTTCCTGGGCACCTCGCTCGCGGGTCTGATGCTCGAGCGCAACTTGCGTCTCACCTTGATGTTCATGCCATTGCTGATGGCATTGATCGGTTTTGGCCTGGTGGTGCTCGGGCGGGTGCCGGTTCTGCACGCGGTGTTGGTATCTCTCTGGGGGATGGCGTTCGGTGCGGTACCGGTGGCCTGGTCCACCTGGATTACGCGCACCGTGCCCGATGAAGCGGAAAGCGGCGGCGGCCTGATCGTTGCGGCGGTCCAACTGGCGATCACGATGGGTGCGGCTGCCGGTGGCGCGATCTTCGACGTAAGCGGTGCCAAGGGTGTGTTCAGCGCAAGCGCGGCGGTGCTTTTTGCGGCCGCCTTGATCATTGCGCTGAATTTCCGCACGCGACCGGCGCTGGCGACGCCGTAAAGCGCGTGATGGAACCGAGTGCCGAAACATCGGTACTCGTTTCCGCCCGCTATTACCCGATCTGCGCGTGAACCGATGGCATCCAGCCGAGCTGTTGCCGTGCCTTGTCGGTCCTGAGCAGCATGTTGTCGCTGGCGATGTTGTAGATGCCGGGTTGCCCCCGTTCCACGGCAAGCGCTGCTGCATGCGCTGCGTCGTCCACGTGCAGTGGCATGCTCTTGCCTTCGGGCGTATCGCTGCCGGTGCCGGGTCCCCACAACTGTCCATAGCGAAGCACCAGGCCATCGATGCCCGCCTCGCCGAGCACGGCGCGTTCGAGCGCGATGACTCCGCCGACGCTGATCGCGCGCAGGCCTTGTGCGTTTTCTTCCAGGGGATTGTCTTCGCCGAACGGCTCGCTGCCCGGTGCGTAGGCCCACGCAATGCTCTGCGCCACGATGCGATGCGCGCCACCGGCTTGCGCCGCCGCCACCAGGTTGGCGGTTCCTTCCGAGCGGATCCGAGCATTGCGGCGCACGCCTTCTTCCATGCGGCTCGCATCGAGGGCACGCGGCAGATCGGTCAATTGATGCACGACGACATCGGGGCGAATAGCTGCAACAGCGTCCCTCAAGGCTGCCGTGTCAAAAACGTCCACGACTACCGGTGTCGCACCGGCATGCGTGAGCAGGTCGACCTTTTTACCCGGTGTGCGGGTGGTGCCAAAAACACGGTGTCCGCGTGCCACCAGCAGGGGCAGCAGGCGCGAGCCGATAACGCCGGTGGCGCCGGCGACAAGAATGGTCAACGGTAATGCGGTTGTCTGTGTCATCTGAGTGGCCTCGGTAAGCTGGGGGCACATCCAGGACGCCCGAATCGGGCTGCGTGTGACCGGTCTTCGAGCCGTTGGTGGCGTGGATTATTAAATGCGCTAATTAGCGATTAATTTCCTAATTATTATCGATTGAGTCTCATAATCATTATGTGATTACTGTTTTCACGCGCGCTCTACTTTTGCTAAAGCCGATTATCGAAAGTATCCGCGCGGCGAACCGGTCCCGATCGATCGAGGATCGGGTCGCCATGGGAGTGCGGGGACGACCTTCAAGCTGGTGCTTGCCTAGTGCGCCGACGCGTTGTCGACGTCATCCATGCGGATGGCGCAGGCGTGGGCGTGTCCGCGGCTTGGGGTTTGGGCGATCGATGTGTATATCGAGCGGTCCCTAAGGGTCGATCGATTCTTTCCTATATCTGGGACATGACGATGAAATCTCGACTGATATGGTGCTTCGTTTGTGCCACTGGCCTCACGGGCAGCGCGTTGGCGGCCCCGCTGACGTCAGGAACCTTGCTGAGCGTGGATCAAACGGCGGGAGCCTCACACCTGGGGCAATTGTTTACGGTAAATCAGAGTACGGGGCAGCGTGTTGTTTTCAGCGATTTCAATAGTGCAACGCAAGGCGTGCTGGGCGTCGATCCGAATGCGGTTGGCTGGAAGCCACCGGGGTTGCTGGGCCTGATTCCGGGCGAAGTGTTGGTGACCGATGGAAGTGGCGGAACTAACGAACAGGGCGCGCTTTATACGATCGACCCATCGACCGGGCAGAGGACGTTGTTCAGCGATTTCGGCAACAGTGCTCAAGGCCCGCTGGGTCTTTACCCCCAAAGTCTGCTGGTCGTGCCTGGCTTGTTGGGCCTTTGGAGTGGCGTTCTTGTATGCGATCCCTTCGCCGGTACCAATGGACAGGGTGCCATTTTTTCCATCGATGGCAGCGGCAATCGATCGACCGTGATCGATTTTGGCGACACCAACGGCCCGCAAGGTGTTTACCCGGACAGCATGGCGCTGTATCCGGGCTTGCTTGGGCTGGTGGGCAATACGGTGCTGGTCAGCGATGGTAGCGCGGGCACCAACCAGCATGGCGCGTTGTTCAAGGTCGACCCCGTGGCAAAGACACGGTCAGTGTTGAGCGATTTTGGTGATAGCAGCGAAGGCTGGGTGGATTCCAATCCATTGAGCACGCCGGTCAGCGTGTTGGTTACACCGGGCAACACCATTTATGTGCTTGTCGATGAAGCCGGTACGAATGGGGAGGGCGCTTTGGTGAAGGTGGATGCCGCTACGGGTTTTCGCACCCTGATCAGCGATTTTGGCAATGCCGCTCAGGGTGCGCTCGGCGCAAATATCAATGCCTTGGTATGGCTGCCCAATATCGGTGGCATTGGAGTTTCCGATAGCTACGCCGGTACGAGCGGCAATGGAGCGGTATTCCTGGTCAATCCGTCTACAGGCTCGCGAACGACGTTGAGTGACTTTGGCAATACGGCGCAAGGGCCATTGGGTGCCGAACCGACCGGGCTGGCGCTTACTCAGTAAATAACCCTCCCACTGAGGATCCATCATGAAGACGACCAACAAACGCAGCACATGCCTGTCGGCGCTTTTGCTGGCTTTTCTCGTCCTGGGTGGTGCAGTGTTCGCCCCGGCAGCCATGGCGATGCAGGTCTTTGTCAAGACGCTCACGGGTAAGACGATCACTTTGGAAGTGGAATCTTCCGACACCATCGAGAACGTCAAGTCCAAGATCCAGGACAAGGAAGGGATTCCACCGGATCAGCAGCGCCTTATTTTTGCCGGCAAGCAACTGGAGGATGGGCGAACCCTTTCCGACTACAACGTCCAGAAGGAATCGACATTCCATCTCGTGCTCAGGTTGCGCGGAGGCTGATACCAGAAGGGCTGTGGCATCTGCATGCATGGTGGCAGCGCCTTTATGAGGCGCTGCCATTTCTTGCCGGTCAACGGTTAGTTGCGCGCCGCCGATTCGGCATCGGCGGCTTTTTTCGCCGCGGCCCTGGCATCTTCGGCGGCCGCGTCGGCATCCGCCTTGAGCTGCTTCACATAGCCCTTGGCTTCATCGGCCTGGCAGGTGATATGGATGTTTACTTCGTCGCTGACCTGGGGCACGAAGGCGCCGAGGCCGAAATCGGAGCGCTTCAGCGTCGTCGTCGCCTCGAACCCGATGGAGGGGAGGTGGCTGCGAATATTGGTACCGACCTTGTTGACGGTCACGTCCAGGGTCACCGGCTTGGTCACACCGCGTAGGGTGAGGTTGCCGGTCACCTTGAGTTTGTCCGGTGCGTTCCCTCGCTCGACCTTGGTGCTGCGGAAGGTCGCCGTCGGGTATTTCGCGGTATCGAAGAAATCGACTGTGCGAAAGTTTTCGTCGAGATCGGGCACGCCGCTGCTGAAATGGGCGAGCTCGACCGTCACCGCCACGGTGGAACGGGTTGGGTCGGCCTGATCGAAATCCAGCGTGCCCTGCGCCATGGTGAACTGCGCGGTGGGATTGGAGAAGCCCAGGTGGTTCCAGCGAACGACGCCCTGGCTGTGCTGCGACTCCAGAATATAGGTGGTGGCATGCAACGGGACGCTTGCAAAAGCCAGGACGGTGGCGAGGGCGATAGAACGAATCATGCAACAGACTCCTTGGGTTCCGCCGCCGGCACCCTGCCAGCGCGGTTGCCGCCAATGTGCTCGGGTGTGAAGCGCGAAGTCCTGAAATGCGCCTGAAATCCTCTGAAGATCTCTGAATTGGCGTTATTGCCGGCCTGTTGCTTTCATTCGGCCTGGACGCTTGCCCACCCAGGGGCTTGCTGCCACCATCGCTTGGCCGCCGGTTCACGGCTATAAACCATGGCTTGTATGTCGTCTGGTTCGGAATCCTTGTCCAAGACCACGTTGCGTATTGGCGACTGGTCGGTCAGTCCCCTGGTAGGGCAGATGACACGCGGCAGCGAAACCGTCCGGGTGGAAGCGCGCACGATGCGCTTGCTGTTGTGCCTGGCCGAAAACGCCGGAGAAGTCGTCAGCATCGACGATCTGCTCGATCAGGTATGGCAGGGGGTCATCGTTACCCCCGATTCGGTCTATCAGGCCGTGACGGCGTTGCGTCGCCTGTTGGGGGACGACCCCAAGCAACCGGCTTACATCGCTACCGTTCCGCGACGTGGTTACCGCATGGTTGCCACGGTCGCTGCCGGCGAAGATTCGGTGATGCTGCCGATCCCATCGCAGGTTGCGGCCAATGACGAATTTGACATGCGAGCGGATGCTGCGCCAAAGAGAGCCAGCCGTTCTCTCTATCTTTGGTGTGGTTTGCTAGCCGGCGCGATCGTGCTTGGCGGGCTGGCTTCGTATCTGTTGCTTCGCCATGCCCATGCACCCCAGGTTGCCGCGGTCGTGGCCGCTCCCAATCCCCGTTCCATTGCGGTACTTCCGTTCCTCGATTTGACCGATACCATGAACGAGGAGCCGTTTGCCGACGGCATGACCGAAGAACTGATCGGCAGGTTGAGTCAACTGCACGACTTGCACGTGGCATCTCCCACGTCGTCGTTCTATTTCAAGGACAAGCAGGTCACGGTAGGGCAGGTCGCCAGGTCGTTGAATGTCGCCTACGTGCTCGATGGCAGCGTCCGGAAATCCGGAAACACGCTGCGTGTGGCGGCGCGACTGGTTCGCGCCAATGACGGCTTCGTCGCCTGGTCGGAAACCTATGATCGCACCTGGGACGACAAATTGATGATCCAGGACGATATTGCCAGCGAAGTGAGCAAGGCGCTGAAAGTGTCGATCCGTTGATGTTTCAAATCTTGCGGGAACGACAATGCTTTGTCGTGACTTCAGGGCGCCTCTAAAGACCTATCCTATTCGTCATCCCGGCGCAGGCCGGGATCCACTCCTCAGTGGCCGCATGTAAGACAGCTTGTGGCAAGCATCTGCGCTGAGGAATGGATTCCGGCCTGCGCCGGAATGACAAATAGGAGGCGTGTTTTTTTTGGGGCTGAAGTCGTTTCCACAGAAACTCAGCTGCATTTTCAAGCCGGATTACTTAAGCGTCTTGGCGCCACCACGTTGCGCAAACGGTGCCAGCGTGCCTGCATTCTTGACGAAGACGTCGGTGAAACTGCGCGCCGCCGTATCGGCATTGCCTTTAACGTGATCCAGCGCCGTGTGCACCTGCTTGCCGCCACCGCCGCTGAGTTCGCGGCCGCGCTCGGCCAGCATCAGGCTTCCCATCTTGTACGCCCATTTCATGCCGCGCTGGGTCAGGCCTGCCTGACCGAAGGCGGCGTGTGCCTGGTCGGGCTTCCCGGCGATCAGGTGCTGGAGGCCGTCGGCGACATGTCCGCGTCGTTCGTCTTCCGGCTTTTTTGAGTTCCAATAGACCTTCTTGCTGTCCTTGGCGTTTTTCGGGCTCGCCAGTCGCTTGTCGAGTGACTGTGCGAGGTCCGGATAGTCATAGACCTTGCTCTTGCTGTTGTTCCAGACGGCGGCGATATCGTTACCCACATGCAGCGAATGCGCGCCGATCTGTTTGCCGGGATATTCGATCTTGCGGTTGACCTCGGCCACCTTCAGGCGCGCCTCGTCGATGGTGCCACCGGCATCGCGTTGTTTGCGTATCTCCTTGGAGGTCTTGAGAATCGCGCCCAGCTCCTTGCCGAGCTTGTTGAACTTCAACGGTTGGAAGGCGAGTACATCGTTGAGCGTACGACCGCCGGGAATGCCGACACCGCCATGCATATTGATCGTCGGCTGCGCGTTGCCGAGATCGATCGTCGCGCGATAAGCCTCGTTGCTGATCGGTGGGCCGTTGATACGTCCCGAGCGGCGCGGTGGGTAAGGGGCCGCCGAGGAGGCTCTTTCCCGGCGTCGTTCTGCAGCGAGTGATTCCGCCTTCGGCATGACAGTTCCCCTGGAGTCCCCTGGTAGGGACGCTAAATGTCGGAAGGGGTCAGGTCAAGCCGAATCGTACTAATCAGGTCACATAATCACGCAAGGGCTTTTATCTCGTTATTCGATAATGCCTTGGGGCTACGGGGGTAATCCGGTACCCCGGCAAGTCGGACGCAGGATATCTCGCCCTCGAGCGGACCGAGAGCGCGGTAGTTCACACTAAGTCGCCGTTTCTTATGGCCTTCTTTACCCTGGTGTCGGAGTGATGATTCTTGTGTATCGGCGCCGCAGTCGCGTATGGTGGCTTTGAACGCAACCCGAGGGAGGGAGCGTGCCGGTATTATTTTCGCTGCTCTATTTGATGTGCCATGCCTTGGCAATCATGATCTTTGCCCGCCAGGCAATGATCATCTCTTTTGCTTTTCTCGTTGCCGCTCCGGTGATCGCCGCAGGCGTATGTTTTTGGCGAGCGGGCAAAGTCGGTTTTTCGCTGACCAAGGGCTGGTCCGCCCTGGGCCTGGGCGTGCTGTTGTGGGCAGCCGGCATGGCGCTGAACATGCGCCAGGAAGTCTTTCTGCAGAATCTCAATTCGACACCCGGCGACAGCATGCTGCTGTACGTGCTCTATGGTGTCCCGTTGACGTTTGCCATTGCCAGCACCGACGAAAACATCTGGTACGTACGCTTGATCGACGGTGTGTTGGCGGCGGTACTTGGTTACCTGTATTTCGTGCACACGTTCTCGCTCGCCACGGCGCAGGGAGCCACTGCGTACGGTTTGGCGAATCTACGCATGATGTTCGATCTGGAGAACATCTTTATCGTGTTGTTTTCGTTGATTCGGTACGTGACCAGCACCGTGCCGTACAAGCGGCAGTTTTTCCGGGTGCTGGCGATTTTCTCGCTCGTTTATCTGCTGACGGCGTCTTACATCAATCATGTACAACCGGAAGATACCGACTTCGGCGGCTTGTCCGATCTGATCATCGACATTCCTTTTCTTGTGCTGATCATGGCTACTTCGATCGGTGCCGGTTCGGCTTTTCGTATCAAGGCATCGCGGCGTATTTCACTGGTGGTGCATGCCGGTAGCCCGCTGGTGATGCCGGTGACCTTGTTGCTGGTATCGGGTTTTGTCGTGCGCTCGCATCTGGCACTCGGGATAACCGGGTTTGTCATCGCCACGCTCGGATACGGCTTGCGCAGTGTGCTGATACAGGTGCGAGCTTATGAGGAGCGTGACCGGTTCAATGAACTTGCCCGTGTCGACGAACTTACCGGTGTGTCCAATCGCCGCCAGTTCGACGAAACGCTGGCGACGGAATGGTGGCGACTCAGGCGTTCGGGCGAAAGCGTGGCGATATTCATGCTCGATATCGACCATTTCAAGTTGCTCAACGACATGCTCGGTCATCAGATGGGAGACGACCGGCTACGTACGGTTGCGCGGACCGTTGCCGGATGTACATTGCGTTCATCCGATCTGGTTGCCCGATATGGCGGTGAAGAATTTGCTGTGTTGTTGCCGGCCGTATCGCTGCAAGAAGCGCTCGAGGTAGCTGAGACCATGCGCGCCGCAGTGGAGGCGCTGCGCATGGAAGCGCCTGGTCCGACCGGGATAGTGACGATCAGCGTGGGTGTAGGCTTTCTCGATCGCGTGACCGAGAGTGAGCCGGCCTCACTGATGTCGACCGCGGACGAAGCGCTCTATCAAGCCAAGCACCGCGGTCGAAACCGGGTTGTGTACCACGGTGCGCTTGATCTTTCGGATATCGCCGGCGGTCGTAGCTTCACTCGTTAGAATTCTTGCCAGGCCGTCGATTCGGCGGCCACAGCCATGACAGGACGAGAGGAAGGCCGGCGGGCAGGGGGCGCCGTCCTGCCAGCCGGCTGGCGAGCCGGCATGTCAGCTGTCGACGCGGCATCGCCCGCAAAGGTGAAGAACGCGACCTGTCGCATCAGCTCTTCGGCCAGATCGAGTGCTTGCCGGCTTGCTGCACTGGTTTCCTCGACAAGAGCGGCGTTTTGCTGGGTGACTTCATCCAACGCGGCAACGGCATGATTGACCTGTTCGATGCCTGCCGATTGTTGGGTGGATGCGGCGGCAATTTCATTGACGATACCCGATACCTGCACCGCGCCCGATTCCATCTGTGCCAGCGCGGCTCCCGTTCGTTGTACCAGTACCGAGCCGTTGGCAACGCGCTCCGTCGTCTCGGAAATCAGCGCCTTGATATCTTTCGCGGCGGTCGCGCTTCGCTGTGCGAGCGATCGTACCTCGGCGGCTACGACAGCAAAGCCTCTGCCATTCTCGCCGGCTCTTGCCGCTTCCACGGCGGCGTTGAGGGCCAGCAGATTGGTCTGGAAGGCGATTTCATCGATCAGTACCGCAATCTCGGAAATATCCCGGCTTGCGTCGGTAATCCTGGCCATGGCCTCGACGGCCTCCAGTGCGACTTTCCTGGTCGACAGGGCGTCGTCGCGCAGAGACGAGGTCAGCGTCTGCGCGTGACCGGCGCCTTCGGCGTTCTGACGAACGGTAGCGGTCATCTCTTCCATGGATGCCGCCGTTTCCTCAAGCGAGGAGGCTTGCTCCTGGGTCCGCGAGGACAGGTCGTCGGTTCCTGCCGAAATGTCGCGAGCCGAATGAGTGACCTGGTCCGCGTTGTCTCGAACTTTTCGTACGATGTCCGCCAGCTGCCGATCCATGGCGCCGAGCGAGCGTAGCGTGTCGCTCAGCTCGTCGCGACCGTCGACGTGCAAGGCATGGTTGAGCTCGCCCTTGCTGATGCGTTCGGCCAGCGCCCTTGCTTTCAAGAGGGGGCGCATGATCGAGCGGGACAGAAAGAAGCCGGCGACCATCAGGGCGATAGCGCCTAAGGCGATCGCGATGACAACGGCTATCTGCGTTTGTGCCTCGATGCGTTGTGAAGCATCAAAAGACTGTGTCGCCTGCTTCTCGTTGATCTCCACGATGGCTTCGATGTCCTTGCCTTCCTGAGCATAAGCCGGGCCGAGCGTATCCAGCATGAGTTGCTTGGCCTGGTCGTGCTTACCGGCAACCATAAGCGCTTCCGCCTGAGCCACAAGGTTGCGCGCGGCTGTGCGGGAGGCGATGAAGCGTTCAGCCGCCGCCTTTTCATCGCTGGAAGAGATCTGCGCTGGATAATATTGATTCCACAGATCGTCCATTTTCTTGATGTTTACCGCAGCATTGGCTTGCTCGCTTTTCAACGCTTCAGGCGTGCCCTGTATGAGCGCGCGATTGAGCAACGTCCGATTTTCGTTGAACAAGCCACGGACGCCGGTCACCTCGACAATCGGCTGTAGTGCCGTGTTGTAAAGCGAGGCGAACTGGTCGCCGGTTTCTCGAAGCGCCAGCAGGCCGCCGGAACCCACCGCCAGCGCCACCACGACCGCCATCGAGATGATCAGAGTGATTTTGGTTCGTACGTTCATGTGTGTTCCGGGTACAGATATTAGGAGATCGTTATTTCGGCGGATAAGACGCGGACTTGAGTGCCGAACTCGCATCATGGATCGCGCCGCTGTTTTACATCGGCCTTTGAGGCGACCCGATGCCGTGAGTGCTATGCGTATCGTAAATTGTTACGTCAAGTCCGGCGTCAGTCCCGCGAAAGGCCGTCGCTGCATTGATAAATTTATGAAGGTTAACTTTGAAGTTAAACTTCATATATGGCATCATCTACGACATGGCCGAATTACCCGCCGATGCACGTACACAACAAACCGCCGCTCTCGCGGCAGAGCTGCGAGTCGTTGCCGGGCAGCTCAAGCGTCGCCTGCGTCAACAAGCGCATTTCAGCGATCTCACCTCGTCACAGTTGGCGACACTGACCCGGCTGGAGCGGGACGGTGCATCGACCGTAACGGCGCTTGCGCGTGCGGAAAGCATGCGTCCGCAATCGATGGGCGCCAATGTGGCTGCACTTGAAGCCGTGGGCCTGGTCAGCGGTACACCAGACCCCAACGACGGTCGACAGACGTTGTGGTCGATTACGCCGGCGTGCCGCAAACGGATCAAAGAAGGGCGCGCGGCCAGGGAAGACTGGTTGTTTCGCGCTATTCAACAAGAGTTTTCACACGCGGAGCTGGCGAAACTCGAACTCGCCGTTGCCTTGCTCAAGCGCCTGGTCGAGCACGAACCATGAACTACATCATCGAATGAAAGGCACCTTCCGCTCACTGCGCATTTTCAATTACCGGGTATGGGCGAGTGGGGCGATCGTGTCCAATATCGGCACGTGGATGCAGCGCACCGCACAGGACTGGATCGTGCTGACCCAGTTGACGCGACACAACGCTACGGCGGTAGGCGTGGTGATGGCGCTGCAGTTCGGCCCGCAGTTGCTGCTGTTGCCGTTGACCGGATTTGCCGCCGATCATATGGACCGACGCAAGCTGGTGTTCATCACGCAGGCGACCATGGGCATGCTCGCGCTGGGGTTGGGCCTGTTGACCGTATTTGGCCTGGTCCGGCTTTGGCAAGTCGATGTGTTCGCGTTTGCGCTGGGTTGCGCGTCCGCCTTCGATGCACCTGCGCGCCAGACGTTCGTATCCGAACTCGTCACAGAGGACGATCTGGGCAACGCAGTAGGGCTGAACTCCACGTCGTTCAATGCCGCACGCATGATCGGACCGGCGATAGCCGGTGTGCTGATTGCGGCGATAGGGTCGGGCTGGGTGTTTCTGATCAATGCGGCAACGTTCGGCGCTGTGTTGTATTCGCTGAGTTTGCTGCGCCTGGACGAGTTGCATCCGCACCAGCGGGCGACCCGTACGCGCGGCAGCCTGGTGGAAGGGTTTCGCTATGTCTGGCGCCGGCCGGATCTGAAGGCGATCCTGCTGATGCTGTTCCTGGTCGGTACGTTCGGACTCAACTTTCCGATTTTCATCTCGACCATGTCCGTCAGTGTTTTTCATGGGGGTGCCGATCAATACGGCCTGCTGACCTCGACCATGGCCATCGGCTCGGTTACCGGCGCGCTGCTTGCGGCGATGCGCGGGAGGCCGCACTTCGTGTTGTTGATGGGCTCGGCAGGCTTGTTTGGCATTGGCCTGATCATGGCTGCCGTCATGCCGAATGCGATGGGGTTTGGCGTGGCACTGATCGTTATCGGCGTGGCGGCGCAGACATTCACCACGTCGACCAATAGCCTGATGCAGTTGACCACCGAGCCGATGATGCGGGGTCGCGTGGTGGCGATCTTTCTCGCCATTGCCATGGGAGGGACCCCACTTGGTGCGCCGATCGTCGGTTGGGTCGCCGATACGTTCGGTCCGCGTTGGGCACTATCCGTAGGCGCCGCGGCCGGTATCGGAGCGGTCATGGTGGCAGTGCATTATCTGGCCAAATACCATCGCCTGCGTGTCATTTGGGACCATGGCCGGTTTCGCCTTAGCATGGACGATCCCGAAGCGGTCGTGGCGGTGCGTTCAAGACCGTAGGCCATATCTTGTGGTAATTAGCCGGGTGTCGAATCGAATGCCGTGCGGTGACCCATGACTACCCGATCCTCGCTGCCTCTCGTTCTCAGCGTCAACGCCGGCTTCGTCGATACCGCGGGCTTTCTGGCGTTGCATGGTCTGTTTACCGCGCATGTGACGGGAAACTTCGTCACCATCGGCGCATCGCTGGTCACGGGCACGTCCGGCATCATCACCAAGCTACTGGCGTTACCGATGTTCTGCCTGGTGATCGTGCTGGTTCGGCAGCTTCACTATTGGCTGGTCGAACAAAAATGGCCGATCGTGCGGACGCTCCTGCTGATCAAGCTGTCGCTGCTCATTTTTGCCGCGGCCTGCGCGGTTCACTTCGGGCCCTTCGAGCGCAGCGACACGCTGTATGGCGCCGTTACCGGCCTTTCCCTGGTCGCCGCCATGTCGATCCAGAACGCCTTGCATCGGGTGCATATGGGAACGACGCCACCGTCGACCATGATGACCGGGACCACGACGCAGATCATGCTGGATGTGGCCGACTGGTTGCGCAAACCGGCGCCTGGCGAAAGTCGCGTGGTTGGTCCGAAGCTTGTGCCGATGCTGCAGGCAGTCTGTGCATTCGCGATCGGCTGCGCCGGTGGGGCATGCAGTTATGCGGCCTGGTCGATGTGGTGTTTTGCGATACCGCCGATGATTGCGCTGGTCGCCTTTTTTCTTCGCGATCCGAGCCTGGATGTATCGCCGGCCAAATAAGTCGATAACAAAGCTTTCGACAGATCGGCGAATCGAGAATAATGGGTCTTTGCTGACGTTGGCTTCGCCCACTCCCCATGACATCCATCAGGCTCCGCCTCTTTGCCGTCTTTGCGGCCGGCTATTTCGTCTCGTTCCTGTTTCGTGGCGTCAATCTCGGTTTTGCCCCTTTTCTGACCAGGGAGCTTGGCTTTTCTGCCAGCGATCTGGGCACGCTGACCAGCATGTACTTTCTCGGCTTTGCCGGGGCGCAAATTCCGGCGGGTGTGTTGCTCGATCACTACGGCCCGCGTCGTGTCACATCGTGCGTCATGTTGCTGGCGGCGGCTGGCATCTTTTTGTTCGGCAGCGCCAGCAGCCTGGGCGTCATGATGATCGGCCGTCTGTTGATCGGCGTCGGCGTGTCAGTCTGCTTAGGTGGTGCATTCAAGGCCACGGCGCAGTACTTTCCGGTGACTCAGCTGACCCTGATCAATGGTCTGGTAATGGCGGTTGGTGGGCTCGGCGGAGTGGCAGTCGGCGCACCACTGACATGGCTGCTTACGGTTACCAGCTGGCGGTCGGTGTGCATGGGGCTGGCTGGATTGACCACGATCGTCGCCACATTGATCTGGTTGTTCGCGCCGGCACCGCGCGATACGCATCAACAACCGAGTGTGCTGGAACAATTCAAGGGAACTTGGCATATCCTCAGCAGCCGCGCATTCTGGAAACTGGCTGCGTTTTCCGGCATCAATCAGGGCGTGTTCTACGCGATGCAGTCGCTATGGGTCGGCGCGTTTCTGCATGATGCATTGCCGGCTGCTCCCGATAGCGGTGCGCGAGTTGCCACGATGGTGTCGGTACTCGGTGCCGCGTTCATTGCCGGCAATATCGCTTTTGGCGCGCTGGCACGCACGCTCGAAAAGCGCGGGGTGTCGGTTTACCTGTCGTCAGGTATCACGATGATGTTGTTTGTCGTCGTGCAGGCTCTGATCGCAGCACGTGTGCCTTTACCCGAGCCGGTGCTGTGGTCAGCCTACGGTGCTTTGGGTGGCACCGGGATATTGACCTATGCCGTGCTTGCGCATTATTTCCCGGTACGTTTTATCGGCCGGGTCAATACCACATTCACCCTGGTGATTTTCCTGCTGATATTTCTGTTTCAGATCGGCATAGGTCGTGTGCTGGGGCATTGGCCGGCCAGCGAAGGCCATTACCCGTTAGTGGCACATCAAACCGTCTGGGCTGGCCTGGTCGTGCTTCAGTTGCTGGCGGCTATCTGGTATTTCCTGCCGGGACCGCATCCGGGCTCGCACAAGCGAGCTGTTCCAGACAGCCTCACAGATGCTAACGTAAGGGAATAGACACATTCAGTCATTGCGATATCGACAGCGGAGTGATCGTAACCATGACTCGGTACAAGGCAGTACAAGCGTGTGTGGGGATTATCTTTTTGTGTTTCGCATGGACGTGCCATGCGCAATCGCAAGATTGTGAGGGCGGGCAGGCGCCTGTTGGCGAAAATTCGCCGGTCTATAAAACATCCGAATTCAAACGAATGACGCGCTATTGCGCTACCGAAGCCCCGGCCGGTCCTTTGAAGGACAACCTGGCCCGTCTCGAAGGCGAAGCGAATGATGGTGACGATCTGGCTGCCGCTTCGGTGAATGCCGGGCTCAGCGCATGCGCAGCCTGGAAGCAGCGGAACGATCCCTTGTTCGAGCAGCGTTGCGCGGGGATTACCGATGAGGACATGGCCGGGCGCGGTAAATGGCTGACGATGGCTGCGGCCCGTGGCAATCGCGGTGCGCAATACAACTACGCCATGGCGGGAGCCAATACGATGGTTCCGGCTTCTGCCAAGGGGCAGCCAGACCCTGAGGACATCAAGAATTATCATCAGCTCGCGGCGGGTTATCTGCAGGATCTGGCCGAGCAATGCAATGTCGACGCCATTACCGCCATCGCCACCATGGGATTGGATGCCGACGGTCATTTCGGCAGTGCCCCCGAGTTGGCTTACAAGTACGCCGCGGTAAAAGCGCAGCTCGATAAGAAGGCGGATTCGAATAAGAAGGCGAAGTCGGAGCCCAATGATCCGTTGATGGCGAAGGCTCAGGCCAAGCTGCCTGCGGGGGCCAATCTGGCCACGTTGAAGAAGAATGCCGCGGAGTTTGCACAGGATCACTGCAAGTAAGTGCTGCAGATAACGCGGCACTCAGGAGCCTGTGCGTTACCATGCGCGCGATTCCTCCATAGCCTGATGCCGTGACAACTGATCCGACTGTTCACTTTTTCGAAGGCCGTGATGGTGCTCGGCTCGCTTATCGCGAGCTAGGCCACGGCCGACCGCTGGTATTGATCCACGGCTACTTCTCCACCGCCGTGGTGAACTGGATGCGTTATGGCCACGCGGCGAAGCTCGTTTCGCGGGGCTACCGCGTGATCATGCCCGATCTGCGCGCGCATGGTGACAGCGCCAAACCGCATGATGCCGCCTCCTATCCACCGGATGTGCTGGCCGATGACGGCTTTGCATTGATCGAGCATCTCGCGCTGACCGACTACGACCTGGGCGGGTATTCGCTAGGTGCGCGCACGGCGATGCGGATGCTGGCACGCGGCGCCAGGCCGGCACGAGCGATCTTGTCGGGTATGGGATTGGAAGGGCTGGTGCACACGGCAGGGCGTAGCGAGCATTTTCGCCATATCCTCACGCATCTGGGGACGTTTCAGCGAGGCTCGGCGGAATTCATGGCCGAGGCCTTTCTCAAGACCGTTGGCGGCGATCCGGAAGCCTTGCTGCGTGTGCTGGATACGTTTGTCGATACGCCGCTGGATGTGATCGAGCGCATCGAAGTACCCGCGCTGGTGTTGACCGGCGTTGACGATCGCGATAACGGTTCGGCACGAGAGCTTGCGCAGGCGATGCCGCATGCTCGCTATGTCGAAGTGCCTGGGACGCATATGAGTGCGGTGACCTTGCCGCAGCTTGGAGCGGCCATGGCTGAGTTTTTAGGGGCGGCGTAGGCTCGCTTCGCCTCTTGCGCCCCCTCAAGGCAACGGATGCGCCGCCACACCCTCATTCGTAATCTTCACCGGCAAGATATGCCCACGTGCATCGAACGCCATCCGGTCGATCGATACCACGCGGTGGTTCGCCGCCGTGTCGCCGATCGGTCGGCGGTGATAGACGATGTACCAGGTATCGTCTTTTTCCACATGAAATACCGAGTGATGGCCCGCGCCGGTGGCAATGGCCGGGTCCTGTTGCAGAATCTTGCCGATGCGCTCGAACGGCCCCAGCGGTGAATCGGCCATGGCGTAGGCGACCGAGTAATCCGGACCGGTCCAGCCGCCTTCGGACCACATCAGGTAATACTTGCCGTTGCGTTTGAACATGCAAGGGCCTTCGACGTAGTTCTGCGGAGTGATTTCCTTGAACTGACTGCCGTCCGGCAAGTTGGCGATGCCGCTGAAGTCGTCCTTGAGCTTGGCGATATTGGCGTGACCCCAGCCGCCGTAGATGATGTAGTAGGTGCCGTCGCTGTCCTTGAAGACGAACTGGTCGATCGGCTGCGCGCCGTTATGAAACGCGCCGATCAGCGGCTTGCCGAGCAGGTCGTGATACGGCCCCTGCGGCCGGTCAGCCACGGCCACGCCGATACCGCCCAGTTCCTTGTCGTTCTGGATATCGTTGGCGCCGAAAAAGAAATAGAACTTGCCGTCTTTGGCCACCAGCGCCGGCGCCCACATCGCTTTCTTTGCCCAGGCCACGTGGGCGGCGTCCAGCACGCGAGCATGCCGGGTCCAATGAACCAGGTCGGGCGAAGAGAACGCATCGAAATACGTCTGATCGGCATAGCGTTCGGAAGTGGTGGGATAAATCCAGTACTGGTGCTCGAAGATCTGCGCTTCCGGGTCCGCATACCAGCCCGGGAAAACCGGGTTGCCGGCATGGCCCATGATCGATGCCATGGCCAAGGACGCGAAAACGATCGCTTTGCTTGTAAAACGCATGCCTGACTCTCTCCCTCTCAACGCATCGCTGTATCGGACGGGCGTGTCGCGCCCAGCCCCGGTGGTTTCCAGCCGCTGCGCTTGAGTTCTTCCTCGTGCGTGGCCAGCCGGCAGGCGGGCAGCTGCTCGTACCTGGCGACTTCGTCGCGGCTGCCCTGATGGCAGGCATCGATGATGTGCTGGCGCAAGCTGTCGTCGTAATAGAGGTTCAAGGGGTCGTATCTGGCTGTTCGCAAGGCGTCGGCCTTGGAGGAGCAGCCAAGGATGCCCAGCGCGATGGCCACGGCGAACATGCTCAACTCTACCGCTGAAGGCGCTCTCAGGCGCCGCAGTCGCCCTGCATGGGGCATGGATGGAGTCTCCCGTGACCTGGACGCGACAACTAGGAAACGGCGCACATGCACACGCGAGCCGGCTCGATGACCGTAGGCAATATAAAGCGGCCGGGATGGAATTGCGATGCCAGGAAACGCGGCCGTTGAGAACTGATCAGCAGTCGTGCAAGCTGATCGATCGAAGGGTAACGGGAGGAGCGTCACGCCATGGGGAATCGCCCGATGCAGTCCTGTCTGGGTCGCTGCCATTGCGGCGCGGTGCAGTTCCGGATAGAAACCGATTTCCCGGAACTGACGACATGCGACTGCTCGATCTGCAGGCGCAAGAATGCGTTGATGGTCAAGGTGCACGAAAGCCGGTTCGCGCTCCTGGCCGGCGAGGACAGCCTGACCGAGTACCGCTTTCATACCGGGACAGCCAGGCACTATTTCTGCAAGGTCTGTGGCATCTACCCGTTTCACCGCAAGCGGGTTACGCCCGATTACCTGGGCATCAACGTGTTCTGCCTGGACGATTTCGACCCGGAAGGTATTCCGGTACGCCAGGCCGCGGGTGCGGCCATGGCGTAAATGGAGAGGGGTTATCGATCGATGGGCTCGCGCTCGATCGCGTCGATACGGTCGGGATAGAACGCTACATAGTCCTTGATCTCGGCCACTGCATCGTAGGGAGACTCGTAGGTCCACACCGCATTGACTGCGCGCTCGCCGGCGGCGGGGATGCTGTAATACGAGCAGTCGCCCTTATATGGGCAATACGTCGAATGCGTCGTGCGCTCGAGCAGCGTCATGTCGACATCCTTGCGCGGGATATACAACACGGCAGGGTAGTGGGCTTCCTGGAGGGAAAGCGCCTCGCGGCTATCGGCGATGATTTTGCCGCTGGCGCGTACGACCACGTGCTCGCGGTTGGGGGTGATGGTAATCGGGTGATCCGGGCCGGGTATCTTGATCGGACGGGCTGCCATGGTGGGTTCTCCTGGAAACCGATGGACAAGTGTGCTCGAAGCGATGTTCGAGGCACGTCAACCCATTCACCTTGGGGCGATTGCCGCCGTACCAAGGGTTGCCCGGAATAGCCCCGGAATAACGTTTACAGCTTCGGAATGCGGATACGGCTGATCATCAGCGAGCCGGAGAGGACGAACATCAGCACCAGCGGATGCAGGCTCAGACGCCCCAGGTGCACCACGCCAAGCCAGAGCTGGTCGCCGATGGCGCCGTTGGTGGCAGCGATAAACAACACCGCCACCAGGATCAGCGAGGTCGGAATCGGCGTGCCTTCGAAATATTTGACCTTGTCGCCACCCTCCGAGAGCGTTTCGGCGGTGACGTTGTAACGCGCCAGGCGCGACACGCCGCACGCGACAAAGAACACCAGTGCCGCCTTGTCCAACGTACCCTGCATGCCGCAGCCATAGGCGATGGCAGCGGGCAGAACGCCAAAGGAGATCACATCGGCCAGGGAGTCCAGCTCGCGCCCCATCGCCGACGATTTCTGTCGCCAGCGCGCAATACGCCCATCGAGCACGTCGAAGATCAGGGCGATCACCGCCAGCGCGCAGGCCTGGTACATCCAGTAGACGTTGCCGTCGTCCAGATAGGACATCACCGAAAATATCGCGCTGACGCCACACACGGCGTTGCCCAGCGTGAACCAGTCGGCGAGGTGAAACTCGCGGATCATCGAAAAGGGGGTATTGGTCGGCATGGCGGGAGATTAGCGCAACGGCGCAAAGGTTCCCAAGGGCAACCGTTCCCAAGGGCAACAGTTCCCAAGGGTCTGGCCACGGGACGTCACTCGTGCCCAATGGCCCATGGCGTGACCTCGGCGGCTTCCATTACGGTGCCAGGCACCGCCAGCCCCGTGGGTGATGCGCGGACGGCATAATGCCGTGATCCGGCACGGTCACATCTCTTGAAGGGGATATCGATGAATTTGCGTTTGCTCTTGCCCGCTTTGGCGCTGGTCGCGACATGTTCCGGGGCGCCATCGTCATACGCCGACGATGCGCCGATCGCTCATCGCATCGTTCGAGTCACCCTCGACGGCGCGGTCGATCACCCGACGTCGGGGCGGCTATTGGTGTTCGCCACACTGGCGTCCACGGCCAGGCAGGCGGCCAAGGACGGCAAGGTGACGGAAGTGGACATGAATCCACTCATGCCTTCGGCGGTGTCCATTGCCGCGCGCGAGGTGGCCTATATCGCGCCGGGTACGAGCGTGGATGTCGACGCCGACGGCATCACTTTTCCCGCTGCGTTTTCGACATTGCCGCCAGGGGATTATCTTTTCCAGGCGGTGCTCGACGTCGATCACAGCTATAACTACACCGGGCGACAGGCGGGTGACCTCATCAGCCAGGTCGTGCCGGTGAAGATTGTCCCCGGTGGTGCCATTCCCACCTTGAAGCTGACCCAGGGCGTGTCGGACAAGGGCGGGCCATGGGTGTTGCCGCCCACCGCGCCGCAAGAGGTGCGTGACGCCTTGCCCGAAGCGCAGAAGCACGCAGCGGACGAATCGATGGTCAGCCCGGCACTCAGTGCGTTCTGGGGGCGTCCCGTATCGATACGCGCTCGTGTGCTCACTCCGCCGGGGTACGATCCCAAGGCTGCGACGCGCTATCCGGTGGTGTACTACACGCACGGTTTTACCGGCAGCTACAACCGGTTCGGCTCGACCATGGCAACCATCTGGAATGCCATGGCCAGAAAGCAGATGCCGCCGATGATCTGGGTTTTCGTCGACCAGTCCGGACCGACCGGCACGAACGAATTCGTCGACTCGGTCAACAACGGCCCGTGGGGCAGGGCGCTGACCGAAGAATTAATTCCGTCGCTGGAAAAGCGCTATCGCATGGATGGCAAGGCCAGCGGCCGTTTCCTCAACGGTCATTCGTCGGGTGGTTGGGCAACGCTGTGGTTGCAGACACGCTATCCGAAGATCTTCGGCGGAACCTGGTCCACATCGCCTGATCCGAGCGACTTCCATGACTTCACCGGCGCCGATCTATACGCTGCCAACGCAAACATGTACCACCATGCAGATGGCAGTGCCATTCCGCTTATCCGCGACAAAGGCAAGGTGATCGCCACGATCGAGACATTCGCCAAGCTGGAGCGCGTCATCGGCCCCTATGGCGGTCAGTTCGCGTCGTTCGAATGGGTGTTCTCGCCGCGTGGCGCCGATGGCCGGCCCGAGCCGATGTTCGATCGCGATACCGGCAACGTCAATGCCGATGTCGTTGCGTACTGGCACGACAACTACGATATCGCCGCGCGCGTTCAGAAGAACTGGCCGTCTCTGAAGCCGGACCTGGACGGCAAGATCCATCTGATTGTCGGCACCGCCGATACGTTCTATCTCGACGGCTCGGCGCATAAATTCCAGGCCGTGCTCGATGGCCTGCACGCCAAGAGCGATTTCCGTTATCTGGAAGGGAAGACGCATTTCGATCTTTACGTCGAGGGCGACGATCGCAACGCGTTAATGAAGAAGATCTCGTGGGAGATGTATCAGGTGGCGCGCCCCAAACAGTAGTCGCCGATAGGTTCATCGCCTCATCATCCCGGCGCAGGCCGGGATGATGAGGGAGTGGTTCCAGGGCGTTCCTGTTACGCCTTCCCAAGCTCCGCCTTGAGCTTCTCCAGCTCGGCGTCAACGTTGCTGTTGCTGCGCAGGTTCTGCAACTCGCGTTCCACGCTGCTGCGATGATCGAGCGGGTCCTTGAGCACGCCTGCCTGCATCAGGTCGCTCATCGCATCGGCCTTGGCCTGCATGCCGCTGACCTTGTCCTCGGCCCGGCGCATCGCGTCGCCCACATGGCTCAGATGGTCGCCCACGCCGGTGATCGATTCGGTCACCTTGACCTGTGCCTGTGCCGCGGCGTAGCTGCTCTTCATCACTTCTTTTTGCGTACGGAATTGCTCGATACGGTCTTCCAGCGTGCGCTGGTAGCCGATCAACTTGTCCGCCTGCGCAGCGATATTGGCCCGCGCCTTGCCCAGCGTGTCGACTTTCTCGAGCGCCGCCTGGCGCTGTGACAGCGCGGCGCGTGCCAGGTCTTCACGGGAGGACTGCAATGCCAGGCGGGCGTTTTCCTGCGCCTGGTCGGCTTCTTGTTGTGCGCTTTGAATCTGCCGTTCCAGCACCTTCTGCTCGGTGACCACTTCGGCCAGATGCTGCTTGGTTTCCTGCAGGCCGCTGATCATCTTTTCATAGGAGAGATCCAACGTTTCGTTGGGGTCTTCCAAGCGGTCCAGCAGTTTCTGTGTCTTGGCCTGCAGCAGGTCCGCGACGCGTCCGAGAATGCTCATGATCGTTGCTCCAGCTTCAATTGTTGACGGATAGCACCAGCTGCGGATCGGGAATCCGCGATGCATCCGGTTCTGTCGAGATCGGCGTCACCGCCGTGCCCACCGCGAAGAACTCGATGATATGCGGCTGCCAGTTGTGCGAGCCTTCATGCAGATCGACACCGACGACACCTTCGGCCTGTGCCGCGATGGCTTCGTGCTGCATGCGTTCCATGGCGATTTCCCGCGCGTCGTAGAGCGCCTGCGAGAAATTGGTGAGCTCGGTATTTCGGCCGACGTTGCCCAGCGATTTCAACATGCCCTGGTGAGCGACGTGATAGACGCATGAGCCCATGACCATTTCCAGCGGACGATAGCCGGCTTGCAGCAAGGTCCAGAAATCCTGGCCGGACAGGTCGGAAGTAAACGGCTTGCCCTTGGGGCCCTTGTAGCCCGGATGGCCTTGCGCGTGTACCACGCCCGTGCCGATGGCGATGAACTCCAGGATGTCGTTGTCCCATTCCAGGCGCTTGACGGTCAATTGCACGCCGACGATGCCGTCGGCGCCCATGCCGCTGGCTTCTTCGCGCATGCGCGACATGGCCAGTTCGCGGGCGTGGTACATCGCCTGCGAGAGCACGTTCATCTCCTGGCTCTGTCCCCACTTGGCGTACTGAATGCCCAGATGGTAGATGCACGAGCCGACGCACAGTCCGACGGGTTCGAAGCCCGCCTTGCGGACCAATAGAAATTCATTGACCGAAAAGTCGGAGGTGAAGATGCCGCCGGGATGCCCTTCACGCCGCAGACCTTTCAAGCGTTCCAGCGCGGGCTGAGGAATCGAACTACCGTCGCTCATATCGAACCTTCTTCCTGATTGGTGTTGTAGATGTTGCGATGGGTGGATGTGGTGTCGAGCAGCGGAGAGCGGCCATCGCACATGTCCACGACCGTGCGCACCGGGTGCGTCATCGAGCGATGGCGCTCGGTCTCGATCACGGTGCCGATCACGATATGGCGCCCCAGGTATTGCGTGCCGCCGTTGTTCTGATCCTGTTCGACCTTGATGAGCTCGCCGAAATGCGTATGTGCCAGCACGCCATTGCCCTGGCGGTGCGTATCCTGGCGCAGTTCGATCAATGCCTTGTGGCGCACGCGCTCCCAGAAGCCGCCAAGCTCCTTGAGCGGTTGGTTTACCCAGCCGCCTTTTGCATCGAGGATGCGCCAACTGGAGCCGAGCCATTCGTAGTGTGCGCCGACGGCAATGCCTACCGGCACGATGCCCGCTTCGAGCAGACGGGCGAACTCCAACGCGGACACAGTCGATACGATCGGCTCCGGATTCGGCGGGATGCCTTCGATGCGCACCGCGGTGCCGATCAAGGTGAAATCCATGCTTGCGCCGACATCCAGGTCGATCTTGCGCATGCGCACGTCGACGATGGCATTGGCGCCGGCCGCCGCGGCCTCTCGCTGTATCCGGTGCAAGGCACTGTGCCAGCCGCTGGCATGCCCCTGGGTCCACGAATACCCGTAGTGGTACCAGCATGTGCCCGATACCGTGGCGATCGGACGGATGCCATGACTGCGCGTCAACGCCAGCTCCGCCGCTGTCATGGTGGCGATCCAGGGCAGTTTGCCCTGCGCCGTATCGGCCAGGCGTTGCGAGACGAAGGCGGGCGGGCGATGCAGCCGCAGCGCTTCTTCCCAGGCTTGCTGACGTTGTTCGTTGCTGCCGGCAAAATCCTGTTGCTGATCGCCGGGATTCGATGGCGCTTGATTGTTGGAAGCGCCGCTTTTGAAACGGTCAAACCAGGACATCCAGGTCTCCAGAGCCAGCGTGGTGCATGTGATAGCAGTACGCGCACATCGGCGGAAATGCGATCGGTGAAAGTGCGGCGATTCAGGACATCAAAAAGTCGTGCAACACGTCTTGCGCGGAGCCAGCCTGCTCGGCAAGCGTCTGGATATCTTCACGTAGCGCATCGAGCCACTGGGGCACTTCCATGCGTTCGGTCATCAACGAAACGCCGTGCACGACTTTGCTGCGTTGTGCCGATAACCGGCCACCCTGCAGCGTCAGTTCGTAAACATGGTTTTGCGCCTCGACATGGACATTGGTGACGTGGCGCGTCTTGGAAAACAGGCTGTCTTTCTGGCGCTCGACACGCACTCGCGTAGGCACGGCCCCCTCGAGCCGTACCGCGAATGCTTCCATAAAAGCCTTGAGATCGCTTTGCGCCCTGCGAAACCACGCCGCACTCAAGTCAAAATCATTTGGCAGACCGCTCAAGCCAGTGTCCCTGTAACTGTCTGACTTACCCTTGGTCGATTCAGCTCCGGCATGGCGGTTTTCCAAACCTTTTAGCCATGTCTCCCAATTAATCTAGCACGCACCCAGGCGGTGTCGTCCAGTGCTGGTTCGGCGCTATTTCTTGCGCTTTACGAGGCGTATCGGCAGCAGATTTATTTATTGCAGTGCGGCTCTCGTGCAGCCATCAAGGGCGTGGCCTGAACCCATTGGGGAACAGATAAACCACGTTATCCGCTTCGATGGCTTGCTCTTCCATGGGCGCGAACTCGTCGCTTTCGTAGCGGTGACCTTGCGGCGCGCTTTGTTCTTCGGCTTCCAGTGTGCCGATCAGTTCAGTGAGATAGATATCGGCCTCGTGCTCGGTCGCAAAGGCTTCGGCGGGCTCGACGGCGGTCCAGAACGGCAGTCGCCATTTGCGGTAATGCGTTTTTCGCCACACGGACGCGACGTACATGTCGTCGTCGCTGCGGCGGAACAGATAGGCAATCAGGTCGACAGTCGGGACATGGCGTACAAAAACCAGCGTGTCGCCGTAATCCAGATCGACGGACCAGATGCCGCCATGCTTCTCTTCCCAGAGCATCAAGCACTCGCTTCGTGAGGGCAGGGGGCGAATAGTAGGGTATTCATGGTCAATCCTACGCGGTCGGGTCCAACGGTATCGCGCCGGTGAGCCCAGTTTGCAATCGAGTGCCAGTTTGGCTGATGGGCACGGACCTTGCTTTACCGTGGATAGCGGAGCGGGGGCTTCGTTTGCACCGGGAAATCCTATGCTGTCACCACAAGCGTTGCAGGACGCTCACGCCGTCCTGGCCGAGTCCAATGCAAAGATCGCGAAGCTGCGCCAGGTCGAGCCTTATCTGATCGACCTTTCCCTGCGGGAGAACCCGGTCGGTTCGCGGGTGGGTCAGACCCTGGCCGACAAACTGGCGATCCTCCCCAAATTGCGCGCCTTCGGTTTCAAGCACATTTCATTGGGAACGCTCGATTACGCCATGCCGGACGATCTGGAAGTCGACGACGACTTCATGATGTACCTGCATAACAAGGGTATCGATATGACCGGCTGCTTCGCTTTTACAGCGGTGGGTGCGGTCGCGCAGGACGGCACGTTCACTCCCGATCCGTCATTGCTCAAGTTGCAGTCGTACGGTGTGCCCAACACCGTCATGGAAATCTATCTAAGCACAGCCTATGTGAAGACGCCGGAGGATCTGCAAGCTCTGCGTCGTAGCCTGGTCGCCAGCATCGCCTGGGTCATTGAGCATATCCGCGGCGACGACGGCGGTCGGCCGAAGATTTTCATCAATATCGTCGACGGCTGCGATGCCTTTACCAGCGCGCTGGATGCTGTTTGCGACGTGCTTACCCTGTTGGCCGAACAACCGATCGAAGGCGTGACGTTCGAAGACGATCGCGGCACTTTTTTGCCGTTTCAAGTCGGCGCATTTGTGAAGATCGCGCGCAGCTTCCTGCCGCCGCCGTTGAAGCTGCTGGTGCATCTGCATTCCGGCGCCGGCTTCGAAAATGCGGCTGTGATGGAAGCCCTGCTCAACGGGGCGGATGGGGCGTGGGGCGGTCTGCCCAAGCGGGCGGCGATGATAGGCCATGCGTCGTTGGGCGAACTGATCGCCAATCTGATCCGTGTCGGCAACCCGCATATGCAGCAGACCTACCAGGTCGATCAGCTGCTTTCGCTGGCGACCCGCCTGCAGGTGCTGGACGAGGAGGGGCCGGTACCCGAGGATCTGCCGATTTTGGGCAGCAATGCCTACCGATTGTCACTTAGCAGCTTTGCGCAGATCCCCGGGCAGTTCATGGACCTGCCGCCCGAGGCGATCGGCCGTGCCGGCTACAGCTACCGGGTTTGCCCCGTGGTCAGCGACCCGCCGGTGATTGCCGGGCGCCTGGCCGAAGTTACCGGGCGTCCGGCCGAGGTCTTTCCGCTGGCGTTGACCCAGGAAATGATCCGGTTGATGCGCGAAGACCTGCGGTCTGGTATCCGTATCGTCTATGACGAGCCGACTCACCTGCTGGAACTGCTGGCGCGTGCGGCGGTGAACTGCCGTTGGTCCTTCGATCCGGCGCTCGATACCCGTGGCGAAGACTCGCCGCTTGCTTCGCTCTGAGGTTTACGATGTCCGAGATCGACAATCTGGCCACGGACGGTGCCGTTTATAAAACACTGCTCGAATCGACCCGCGCGATCCCCTGGAAAATCGACTGGGCGACGATGCGTTTTGCCTACATCGGCCCGCAAATCGGCGATCTGCTCGGTTGGGATCCGGCCAGTTGGATGACCGTGGACGACTGGGCCTCGCGTATCCATGAGGAAGATCGCCAGCGGGTCGTGGATTTCTGCGTCGCGCAATCGATTGCCGGCGTCGATCATGAGGCCGACTATCGCGCATTGACGCGCGGTGGCGACTACGTATGGATTCGCGACGTGGTCCATGTGGTGCGCAAGGAAGACGGCTCGGTCGATTCCCTGATCGGCTTCATGTTCGATATCAGCGAGCGAAAGAAGACCGAAGAACAGCTCGTATTGTTGCAGCGTGAGTTGGAGGAAATGTCCTTCAAGGACGGCCTTACCGGCGTGGCCAACCGGCGTCGCTTCGATTTCATCATGGATGTGGAATGGGGCAACGCACGGCGCAATAAGCAGCCGATGTCGCTGATCATGCTCGATATCGATTACTTCAAGCAGTACAACGATCACTACGGTCATTTGCAGGGCGACAGCTGCCTCAAGCAGGTCGCCGCCATCCTGAGCGAGGTGGGGACCCGGGCCCGCGATTTCCTCGCGCGCTTCGGCGGCGAGGAGTTTGTGTTCATTCTCCCCGAGACCAATGCAAAATCGGCGATGAAAATCGCCGAGCGCTGCCGTGAGATGCTCGCTACGGCGCAAATCCCGCATGAAGAGTCGCAGGTCGACCAGGTGCTGACTGCAAGCATCGGCGTCAGCACGATCATTCCATGCCACGACGACGTCATGCACGCGTTTATCGAAACCGTCGACCGCCGCCTGTATCAGGCCAAGCAGAAAGGCCGGGATCGGATCGTGGCGGGAGACTGACTGCGGTCAGCCTCTCGCTACGCTCAATGCGAGGCGACCGGGTTGCCCGACGCATCGCCGATGTTCGCATCCAGAAATTGCAGCATCCGAGTGTAGAAATCCTTGCGATGATCGTCGTCGAAAAGGCCGTGGCCCTCCCATGTGTACTCGAAGTACAGCGGAGGGTGACCGGCCTTGCGCAAGGCATCACGCATGGCTTGGGCATGCTGAATCGGGACGCGGCCGTCGAGTGTCCCATGTGCCAGCAACACCGGAACGGTAATCGACGACGCCAGTTCGACCGGAGAGCGTGAAGCCAGCTGTGCCTTGTCCTGACCCAGGACGGTCTTGAGATAGAGCATGCCGTAGTGATTGCGATGGATGTCGCCCCAGGTGTACATGCGATTAAGATCGTAGACACCTGCCATACCGATGACGCAACGATACAGCTGCGATTCGCGGGCAGCGCCCATCAACGCGGCATAGCCGCCATAGCTGCCGCCGTAGATGCACACGCGTTTGCCGTCGACCAGACCGTTATCGATGGCCCAATGCGTGGCATCGGTGACGTCGTCCTGCATCGCCGCGCCCCACTGACGATAGCCGCGCTCCATGAAATCGCGCCCGAAGCCGCTCGAGCCACGGTAATTGATCCGCAGTACGGCGTAGCCATGCTGGGCGAGCAGCTGCGTTTCGGTGTTGTAATCCCAATCGTCGCGGACGTAGAACGGGCCACCGTGCACCATCACGACCATCGGAGGCAGATGATTCGTCTGCGCAGGCAGCGTCATGAATCCGTTGAGCACGAGCCCGTCGCGGGCCTTGACCGAAAATGACTCGGTCGCCAGCTGCTTGTTCAAGTCCAGCCAGGGCTTTGCATGAAACAACAGCTGCGCTTTGCGAGCCTGTTTGTCGAACAGGTAGAACGAGCCGGGATCGCGATCGCTGGACGTCTCGACGATCAACAGATTGCCGTCGGCGCTGGCGCTAATAACGACCGGAAGGCTGTCGGCGAACGTTGCTCCAAGGGCTCGGCGCCACTGCGCGTCGGCGTCGTTTCCATTGAAATAGCGAGGCGTCGGCCGCCCGGGACCGAAGGTGGCGCCGATCGGCTCCAACTGGTCGAGACTGAAGATCACGCCAAGAGGATCGGACGTCGTGTCGTGCAACAGGTCCTGGCGCGTATTGTCGGCAAAGTCGTAGCGCTGCAGTATGTCCGGGCCGGATTTTTGCTCGGTGATCAGAAACGCGAATTTGTTGTCGCGGCTGATGCCCTTGGGTTCCAGATAGATGTGACTGCTCTTGCTGTCGTTGATCAGCTGCCATTCGCCCTTGCTGTCGCGCACGTAGGCTTTTTCTATGCCGTCTTCGTCTACCGCCCAGGTAAAGCGCGGTTGCCCGGCGTGATCGATAAGAAACTCGGCGCCTTCCACCGGCGCGACGGTAATCGATTCGCCGCGGCTGGTGAGGTGTTGAGTATCGAGCTTGAACAGTTCGGAAAGACACTTGTTGTCTACAAACTTGCAACGCGTTACCAGGATATGGCGATCGTCGCCTTCGATCACACCTGAAAAATTGTCCGGTAACGGCTTGGCATGCTTCTCGTGGATATTGAGCAGAAACAACTCGGGAGCGACCACGGGTGCGGCATAGGTACCGTCGCGGCGATTGGCCGCGACCAGCACCTGCTCGGAACCGAGCCATGCCAGCGCCGTGACTTCACCGCGATCGCCAGGATCGATCTGGGTGACCTGTTCCAATGACTTACGATCGAGCACGGTCACGGTTGTGCCGTGTTCTTCGTGATGCGCGATGGCCAGGTATTGGCCATCGGGTGAAATCTTTACCTGTTCGTACTGCGGCCGCTGCAACAACCCCTTCGTGACGTCATCGGCGACAACAGCTGTCTGCGAGCCCGCGCCCAGCGCGAAGCCTAGCCATACCCATGCCAACATGCTTTGGATCCCCCCATCCTCAGGCCGCAAGACTATGCGGCAGCTTTGGGTCCGGTGCAACGGGCTGCTTTCCGATCCTGGCTGTTCTTATAGACTGGGCGCCAGACTACCCATTGGCCGTGCCATGCCACAGCGTCCATTCAAGCAAGTCGATGTCTTCACCAATACGCCGTTCAAGGGGAATCCCCTGGCCGTGGTGCTGGATGCGGAGGGGCTGAGCGACGAAGCGATGCAGGCGATCGCGCGCTGGACCAACCTTTCCGAGACCACGTTCGTATTGCCCGCGGCGGTGCCGGGCGCGGACTATTCCGTGCGCATCTTCACGACCGACAGGGAGTTCGTGTTTGCCGGGCATCCGACGCTGGGCACCGCTCACGCATTGCTGGAGGCGGGCTTGCAGCCGCGAACGCCAGGACGGCTGGTGCAGCATTGCGGTATCGGCCTGGTGCAGATCGAGATCGGCGAGGACGGGCAACTCGCATTCCAGACCCCGCCTGTGCAAATCGATGCCTTCGACGAGGTATTGCGGCCTTTGTTGGCTGCCGCGCTCAGAACGGATGCCTGGCATATACAGTTGATGCCAGCGCGGGTGGACATGGGTAATCGCTGGCTGGTGGTTGGCTTGGCCGACGCACAAGCCTGCCTGGACGTGGTGCCTGATGTGGCTGCATTGCACACATTGCTGCATAAAGCCGACATACACGGTGTCGCGATATTCGGAATGCATCGACAAGGTGTATCGGCCGATATCGAAGTGCGCGTCTTTCTGGTGGAGCAGGGTTCATTGATGGAAGACCCCGTCACCGGCAGCGCCAATGGCTGCATTGCCTGGGTGCTTGAAGTCAACGGCATGATGGGTGTGGCGGCAGGCCAGGAGTCGTATATCGCACGGCAGGGCACCAAGCTGGAGCGCAACGGCATGCTTACAGTGCATTATCGCGGGCAGACGCCGTGGATCGGTGGGCATTGCAAGACGCTGATCCAGGGTGTCATCGCGGCGGAGTTCCATTAAGCGTCGCCATATTAAGCGGGGGGCAAAGCTATCCATGAACGGGGAATACCGCGATGGTGCAAGCAAAGCTCGTTTCCGCCAAAAAGGTCTCGCGCCCAAGCAAGACAGCTGCGACGAAAAAACGAAGCGCTGCCAAGAATAGGGTCACTATTACTCATCCGGAACGGGAGGTTTTTCCTGGCGAAGGGATTTCCAAACAGGATGTAGCCGACTATTACCGCGCGGTGATGGCGCAGTTTCTGCCAGTTATCCAAGGCCGGCCCATGTCGGTGATCCGTTGTCCCTCGGGTGTGGGCGAAGGGTGTTTCTTTCAGAAGCACATCATCGATGGACTCAAGCACACGCCGAGTGTTCGCCTGAAGGAGGAGTCTGGGGGATCCGGAGATTATCTCTATCCGGATAGCGCCGAGGCAGTCATCGAGATGGTGCAGTTCGGTGCGATCGAATTTCACCCGTGGGGATCGACAGTAAAGGATCCGGAGCATGCGACGCAGCTGATTTTCGATCTCGATCCGGCGGCCGATGTCGATTGGTCGCGTGTTGTGCAAGGAGCTCGCTACGTACGTTCGCTGCTGGATAAACTTGGGCTGGCATCGTTCGTTCGCACGACCGGTGGCAAGGGATTGCATGTGGTCGTGCCGCTGAAGCCGGCTTGCGCCTGGGACGCGGTCAAGCAGTTCGCGCGCAGTTTTGCCGATACGCTGGCCAAGACCTATCCGAATGAGTTCATTGCCGTAGCGAGCAAGAACAAACGTCGCGGTCTGATCTTTCTGGATTACCTGCGTAATGCGCGTGGCGCGACCAGCGTCGCATCGTATTCCCTGCGCGCTCGCCCAGGCGCGCCGGTGGCCGTTCCGCTGCGCTGGGAGGAGCTAGGCAAGATCAAGAGCGGTGCTCAATTCGACATTCGTTCCTTGCCCAAGCGGCTTGCGCGTTTGCGTAAAAATCCATGGGAGGGTTTCGACAAGCTGCATCAGGATTTATCGAAACTTTCTTTCCCTGAGCACGTTTGATTCAGGCGATAGTTTCCTAGGTGAAGCTGGCGCGATGCTTTGTCATTCGCATCACACGGTGTGATGAACTGAACGCGGAACTTGGACACCTCGTTGACGGCAGAGGCCGCATGGTGAAAGCACAGGAGTACTACTGCTTTTCGTGCAAGTCATCCTGCATTCCCGCCGAAGGAGACGAAGATGTCACTGATTCTGTTGATCGTGCTTATAGTTCTGCTGATCGGTGCGGTCCCGGCCTGGCCGTATAGTCGAGGATGGGGTTACTACCCCAGTGGTGGCCTGGGCCTGGTGTTGATCATCGTGCTGGTCTTGCTGTTGCTGCGTATTATCTAGATGCAGCCAGCAGACACGATGTTTGACACATCCTTGCCCGTCATCGCATTGGTGCAATCGGGGGTGTCCGATGCCGATATCATCGAGACCAGCCTTCGAAGCGCCGGCATGCGCAATCCCATCGTGCGTTACGACACGGCGGACGCGCTTATCGACACGCTGTCGAAGGGGGAGACGCTTTCGGTGGCGATAGCAATCGTCGAAAGTGACGCATGGAAGCGACTTGCCCCTTGGAGGGATGCCGTTCCTCCACATCCGCTACCGGTGATCGTTACCTTCGAACACGATGGCGAGTTGCAGGCGTTTACTCAACTGCGGGTGGTGAATGCCACAGGGATGCTCAAGCCGTTTGCTCCCAGGACACTGATTCGCATGTTGGAGCCGTTACATTGCCGCTGGTTGTTGATGGAGCGGGATGGGAATGAAGGTACTGTTGAGTAAGTAAAAGGCTCGCTTCGCATCGCCTCTTGCGCCCCCTCACCCCAGCCCTCTCCCCCGGCAAAGCCAGGGGAGAGGGCTGGGGTGAGGGGGCTTTTAATCCTAACGAGGAATATCCGTCTCGCCATACTCAACATCCAGCCGATTCTCAATATCCTTGACCGTCTCGCCGCAATAAGCGCGCACCAAAGCCTCGACGTCGTCCCTGACCTGCCGCGTTGCCACCGCACCGACAAGCACGACAACGCCGTTCTCGATCGAGACTTCAAGCTCCCTGCCACGAACATCCGGATCGTTCTGCAGCCGTTCGCGCAGGGTTTGCAGACAGCGCGCCTGTTCGTTATTTGATGATGGCATGGCGATGGTTTGACCTCGTCGATTCAGTGCACCGGATCGCCCACCGGCGGCGGTTCGTCTGGGCGAGGCATGGGAGGCTCGGAAGGCGGTGGCGTTTCCGGCGGTGCGCCGGGTGGAACCTCAGGTGGTAATTCAGGATACGGCGGGCCAGGTGCAGGGCCCGGTTCCGGCGGCACGTTTGGCGGTGGCATTGGTGGGCTGGGCGGTGGGATTTCATTGGGGAGATGTGCATTCGTGAGCATGCAGTGCGCCTCATGGCATGAGTGAGCACCACTGACAGCAGCTGCGTCAGCGGTCATGATCGGCAAGCTCGCGTGCCAGTGCCAGATGGTGCTGCAGGATCGGCAGCTTGGTTTGCGCAAAGTGCCTGATATCGGGATCGGTGCTGTTGCGCGCCGTTTTCGCGAAGAGCTCTACCGCGCGCTGGTGCGACTGCACCATATCGTCGACATAGGCGCGATCGAAATCGTTGCCATGCAGGCCTTCCAGGTGCTGCTGCGTATCGTTGGCCGTCGCCGGCGGTTTGGCTGGTTCGGCGTCCTGTTTGAGATTGGCCAGCGTGACCAGTTCACGATCGATCTGCATATGGTCATCCAGCAGTTGCTGGGCCAATTGCCTTGTCTGTTGCGCACTGGCCTGCGTGAGCGCTAATTGCGCAAGTGAAACTTCTGCGGCTCCATCATTGGCCGCCTGCTGCAGGAACTGGCGGTCGCCATTGCCGACGCCGTGCGTTGCCATATCGCTGGCATGGCTTACCTGGGCAATCGCTATGGGCGCTATGGCCCATAGCGACGAACCTGCCGACGCGAGGATAAAAAGAGTAAGTCCAATAGCACCGGGTTTGAGCATGGGACATCTCCTTTGACTCCAGGGTGGCTAGTTCTCCACGCGCTTTCGCCGTCCTTTTCCGCCCTTGCGGCCGATCTCGGCCATGTGCTGACGATTCGCGCTGACGGCTTCACCACCCTTATGCCCGGCTTGACGTGCTTCTTTCGTGTCGAATTCGTGTGCGTGACCACTCGCATGGGCCGCCAGGCCGCCCCTGCGGGCGATCTGGGCGCGTTGCTCGGCATTCAGCCGGGCGAAACCGCGTAAAGGCTTGCTGGAGGTTTCTTCACGTTCAGTCATGGGTTCGACTCCGTCGTTCATGGCCCTGTTTTAAGAACTGCAATATCGCCTTCTGCGTCATTACACTGCGTCGATGACTACTGCCATCGTCTGGTTTCGCCGCGACCTTCGTCTTGCCGACCATCCTGCGTTGCACGCGGCCGCGTCCTCGCATGAACGCGTATTGCCGCTGTATATCCACGCGCCGGGGGAGGAGGGAGGCTGGGCGGCGGGAGCAGCCGGTCGCTGGTGGCTGCATCATTCACTGTCATCGTTGCGGGCGGCGTGGCGGGCGCACCGTGCCGATCTGCATATCGGCAGTGGCGAATCGCTGTCAGTCCTGCGTGAGACGATTCACCGTAGCGGCGCAACTGCGGTCTACTGGAACCGTTTATATGAACCGGCGTCGATTGCACGTGACTCACATATCAAGAAAGTCTTGCGCGCCGAGGGAATCGAGGTGCGCAGCTTCAACGCAGCCCTGTGGTGCGAGCCTTGGGACATAGCCACCCAGCAAGGGCAGCCCTATCGTGTTTTTACGCCGTTCTGGCGAAATCTGCGTCCGCAGCTCACCCTGGAGACGCCGTTGCCCGTGCCCACGCCGCTGCGCGTTGCGGATATGTCCGGCAGCCTGCCGATCGAGGCGCTAAATCTGCTGCCACGTATCGCCTGGGACGCGGGCATGCGCGAGGCATGGTCGCCGGGTGAAGCCGGGGCGCAGTCGATGTTGGAGCTCTTCGCCGACGATGCCCTGAACGACTATGCGACCGGGCGCGATATCCCTTCGCGGCACGGCACCTCGCGGCTGTCGCCGCATCTTCACTTTGGTGAAATTTCACCGCGGCAGATTCATCACGCCCTGCACCTGGGCACGCAGCGGCGCGACCTCAAGCGCCGCCCCGATCTGGAGCCTTACTTGCGTCAACTGGGATGGCGCGAGTTCGCGCATCATCTGCTCTACCATTTTCCGAAGACGCCAAAAGAGAACTTCAACGCCGGCTTCGACCGTTTCGTGTGGGCAAAAGCCAACCAAACGCAGCTCAAGCGATGGCAGCAGGGGCGAACCGGCATCCCCCTGGTCGACGCAGGTATGCGGGAGCTGTGGCACACGGGCTGGATGCACAACCGCGTACGCATGATCGCGGCCAGCTTCCTGACCAAGAACCTGCGCCAGCACTGGCAGCATGGCGCGCGCTGGTTCTGGGACACCCTGGTCGACGCGGACCTGGCCAACAACACCATGGGCTGGCAGTGGGTGGCCGGCTCCGGCGCGGATGCCGCACCGTATTTTCGCGTGTTCAACCCGGTCACGCAGGCACGCAAGTTCGACCCGACAGGCGCTTATCTGCGCCGTTGGCTACCCGAACTGGCCGAGGCGTCGGACAAGTTACTGTACGAACCGTGGACGGATCCGGGTCTGCTCAAGCGCACTGGCTACCCCGCGCCGATGATCGATCTATCGGCATCGCGGCAGGATGCGCTGAGCGCGTATCACGCCATGCGCTGATTCAACCGACGACGTCGGGTGTCTGCACCTTGTCCTGGCGTTTGAGCAAAACGGCAAGGACAGGTGGCGTGACCATCGCGGTGAGCAGGGACATCGCCACGATGATGGCGTAGATGCGATCGTTGAACACGCCGGCCGTCAAGCCCAGGCTGGCGATCACCACACCCACTTCGCCACGCGGCACCATGCCGAAGCCGACGATCACCGCGCCGCGCTGGCCCAGCGACAACGCGCCCAGATAACCGCCCAGCAGCTTGGAGATGATGGCGATCACGGTCACGATCGCGAGCATCCACAAGGCTTCTGCGTTGGCCAGCTGGTGCAGGTCGATCTTGCTGCCGGTGATCACGAAGAAGAATGGCGTGAGCAGGGCGAGCAGGGGCTGGACCTGTTTCTCCAGCGTGTGCTGCTGGCGCGTTTCCGAGGCGATCATGCCGGCGAGGAAGGCACCGATGATCGCGGCCAGGCCGAACAGCGTGGAGAGATAGGCCAGGCCCAGGCATAGCGCCAGTACGATCAGCAGTGGCGATTGCGGGTTGGTCGGGCGATCCAGCCAGGACGAATTCCAGCGCATCACCTTGGCGCCGCCCAGGCCGATCACGGCGATAAAACCGATCGCGCCGGCCAGCACCATCAGTAGATGGCCGATATTGAAGCCTTCGCCGCCTTGCAGCGATGTCACCACACCGAGCAGCAGCATGGCGAGAATGTCGTCGATCACCGCCGCGCCGAGAATCACCTTGCTCTCCGTGCGCTGCAGCACACCCAGTTCCTGCAGCACGCGCGCGGTGATGCCGGCCGAAGTGGCGACGAACGCGGCCGCGACAAACAGCGACTTGCCCCAGTCGAAGCCCGAGCCATGCGCCCACAGGCTACCCATGCCGAAGGGGATCAATACACCGAGCACACCGACCAGGAAGGCCGACTTGCCCACGCGCTTGAGATCTTCCAGGCGTGTTTCCAGGCCCACCGAGAACAGCAGCAGCACGACGCCGATTTCGGCGAGCACATCGAGCGGGGTGCCGGCGAGGATTTCTTCCGGTTTGATCCAGCCCAGCAACGACGGCCCGATCACGCAACCGGCAGCGATTTCGCCGACCACGCCGGGCAGTTTCAGTCGTTGCGCGATTTCACCGCCGATCTGTGCGGCAAGAAACACGATGAAAAGGGTGAGCAGGATGTCGGCAGCGTGCATCGCAGGATTCTTCGATTCAGTCCATGAAGCTGAATCGTACATGCTCTTTCCGAGCTACGCCTCAACGAGCTGCCCGCCCGCGATCCTTTTTCAGCTGCGCAAAGATCTGGCTCGCGGCAGCGGTGATGACGGCCAGCAGGATCACCGTCCAGCGGAAGGCCGCCACATAGTCATCGTGCGCGTGGCCCTGCAGCAGTGCTTCCATCAGCAAGGACGCCAGCGCGATGCCGAAACTCATCGACAGGTATTGCGCGGTCGAGGCCATCGAGGAGGCCATCGAGGCGTATTTCACGTCGAGGTCCTGATACACCAGCGTATTCATCGCGGTGTACTGCAGCCCCATGAAGGCACCGTAAAAGAACATCATCAGCGCGATCACCCACATCGGCGAACCGCGGCCGAGCAGGGCGAACGACGCCAGCAACACGGCGACGATGAGAGTGTTGGACAGCAGCAGGCGCCGATAACCCATCAGGATCAGCAGGCGGTTGATCGCCCACTTCGCGCTGATCGAGCCGACCGCCTGCGGCACCATCATCAGGCCCGCCATCAGCGGCGACCAGCCGCAGCCGACCTGCAGGAACAGCACCACCAGCAGGAACATGCCCGACACGCCCAGACGGGTAAACAGATTGCCAGCCAGCGCTACCCACACATTGCGGATGCGCAGCAATGCCAAGTCCTGCACCGGATATTCGGTGCGGCGGCTATGCCAGATGTAAAGGGCGCCAAAAACCACCGCAAGCAGGGCGCTCAGGCCGATCTTCGGCCACTGGCCGACGCCACCGGCCAGCTCCGAGGCGGTCAGCAACATGGCCGAAGCGGCGGCAAACAGCAGGAAGCCAAACAGGTCGAAGCGATGGGCGTGATCGAGCCGGTAGTCGGGCATGAACCGGCGATTCATCCCCATGCCGGCGATGCCCACCGGCACGTTAATGAGAAAAATCATGCGCCACGACGCGAATTCGGCCAGTGCACCGCCAAGCAACGGACCGAGTACCGAACCGAGCAGCCCCACCGTGGCGACCGTGCTCATCGCCCGCACGAAATCCCGTTTGTCGATGCTGCGAACCAGCACATAGCGACCCACCGGCATCAGCGCGGCACCGCCCAGGCCTTGCAAGACACGCGCGCCGACCAGCTGGGGCAGGGACTGCGCCATGCCGCACAGCAGGGAGCCGATGGTGAAGACGGCGATGGCCACGGAAAACACGCGGCGCGTCCCGAAGCGGTCGCACAGCCAGGGACTGGCCGGGATAAAGATCGCCAGGGTCAACACATAACTGGTCAGCGCGGTGCGCATGCCCAGCGGCGTGACGTGCAAGGCGTCGGCCATGGCCGGAACCGCCGTGTTGACGATGGTCGAATCCAGCGCCTGCATGAAGAAGGCCGCTGCCACCAGCCAGATCAAGCCACGGTGGCCGGCGTAGTCGTTGTGACCGGGAGGCACGGGGCTAGTGCCGGGCGGCGTGCTGGCGGCGACGGCAGCAGGGGCGGAGGCGGGGAGTTCCGCAGCGGCGGCGGTTTCATCTGACATGACCCGCCTATGATAGCTGCTACGGCAGCTTGATTTTTTTCGATAGCGCGACCAAAGTCAGTCGCTTTTCATCGTGGCCGGAGAACAGCCACGCGTGTGTATATCGTCGCGCCGACACCACGCTTAAAGGATTAAAAGCAGCCCATGACTATCCCCAAACCGCCCATCGTGTTGTCCAGCCTCGACCTGAAACGTCTCGAAGCCTTGCTGGACAAGATGCCGCTCGCCGAAGCCGAACGCCATGAAGCACTTGCCTCGGAGCTGGCCCGTGCCGAGGTGGTCGAGCCTGCGGCCATCCCGGCGAACGTCGTGACGATGAATTCACGCGTGACTTTCGAAGACGAAGTCACCGGCGACGCGACCACGGTGACCCTGGTCTATCCGAGCGCCGCCGGCGCGACCGGCACGGTGTCGATCCTGGCGCCGGTGGGCAGCGCTCTGTTGGGACTGGCCAAGGGCCAGCATATCGACTGGCCCACTCCGGATGGGCATGAGCGCCGCCTGCGTGTACTGGATATCAGCTACCAGCCCGAAGCGGCCGGCGATCTGCATCGTTGAGCTTCAACGGCCCTGGCCGAACTGTTCGCGGCAGGCTTCCATCATCTGCGCAAGCACCGGTGCGGGGATCTCGAAGCGGGATGGCAACATGTAACCGCCCGGCACGCGTATCCGCTGTACGCCGGGCTTGACCTGATAGACGATGCCGGTCTGATGACCGACGTTTTGCAGGCCGATCGACTCGATCTCCGTCCAGCGGCGCGAAACGCCTTTGCGTAACGCGCTGTTGACCGAGAAGCCTTCTTCGTCGATGCGCAGGGAAGCCGGGACCAGGCTGCCCAACAAGCTCAGCGCGGCAAGGAGGGCGAACAGAACAGCGCATGCCAGTGCGCCCCAACCGCCCTCGTCCCGATAGATCCACACGGCTGCGCCGGACATGACGGCACACAACAGTACGGCGAAAATGCCTGCGCCGCGTTTGCCTCGCAATACCAGGGGTAGGCCAAGGGCGACTTCGTCGTCTTCCAGGTTCAGCTGCGTATCGGTATCCATCACGTGATGGTAGCGGCAGGCCAAATGGCTCGCCACGGGCTTTCGCATCGCCGGCATGTGACGACGCGCATCAAATCGCTAAACTTCGGCGGCATGAGGACCATCGCATGAGCCAACCCAACGCCAAGACCCGAGCCGCCGACCTGCGCGCGCAGCTCGAACACGCCAACTATCGTTATCACGTGCTCGACGATCCGGAGATCCCCGACGCGCAATACGATGCCTTGATGCGCGAGCTGGAGGCACTGGAAGCGGCGCATCCGGAGCTGGCTGTCCCCGACTCGCCAACGCGCAAGGTCGGTGCCCGCGCGCAAGGCGGTTTCGCCGAAGTGCGCCATGCCATACCCATGCTGTCCCTGAGCAATGCCTTCGAGCAGGCCGGCGACACCACGCGTGAGCGCTTCCACGAGGTGGCCGAGTTCGAACGTCGCATCGAGCAGACGCTGGACCGGCGCGACCCGGTGTTTTCGGTCGAGCCCAAGCTCGATGGCCTGGCGATCAGCCTGCGCTACGAGGACGGCGTATTCGTGCAGGGCGCAACCCGCGGCGATGGCGAAACGGGCGAGGACGTGAGCGCCAACCTGCGCACCGTGCGCGCGATTCCGTTGCGCCTGCGTGGCCAGGGCTGGCCGCGCGTGCTCGAAGTTCGCGGCGAGGTGATCATGCTGCACAAAGACTTCGAAGCCTTCAACGAACGTGCGCGCACCACGGGTGAAAAGCCGTTGGCGAACCCGCGCAACGGTGCGGCCGGCTCCCTGCGTCAGCATGATCCGGCCGTGACCGCGCGGCGCAAGCTCAGCTTCTTTGCCTATGCCGTCGGCGTGGTCGAAGGCGCCAGCCTGCCGCCCACGCATTCGGAGACACTCAAGTTGTTGCGCGAGTGGGGCTTTCCCGTGTCGCCTGAAGTCAGCACGGCCAAGGGCTTCGATGGGCTGATCAAGTACTTTGAGCGCATCGGTGCCAAGCGTGACAGCCTGCCGTACGACATCGACGGCGTGGTCTACAAGCTCGACGACTATGCCGGCCAGCGCGAAATGGGTTTTGTGTCGCGTGCGCCGCGTTGGGCGATCGCGCACAAGTTTCCGGCGCAGGAACAAAGCACCACGGTGGAGGCGATCGAGATCAATATCGGTCGTACCGGTGCTGCAACACCGATAGCACGTCTGGCGCCGGTGCAGGTCGGTGGTGTCACCGTCACCAATGCCACGCTGCACAATGCCGACCAGATTGCGCGTCTGGATGTACGAGTCGGCGATACGGTGATCGTGCGCCGCGCCGGCGATGTCATTCCGGAAGTAGTGCGCGTGGTACCCGAAAGTCGTCCCGCGCATACCAAACCCTGGCAGATGCCGACGCATTGCCCGATCTGCGATTCGGCCTTGCTGCGCGAAGAGGGCGCGGCGGCGTGGCGTTGCTCGGGCGGTTTGATTTGCGCGGCGCAACGCAAGGAGGCCCTGATTCACTTCGCGGCGCGTCGCGCGATGGATATCGAAGGCATTGGCGAGCGCTTCGTCGATGCCCTGGTCGACTTCGGCTATGTGCACACGCCGGCCGATCTGTACAAGCTCACGCTCGACGATTTCCTCGAAATGAAACGTCGTGCCGACGAGCGCGACGGCAGTACGCCGGAAACCGTCAAGGCCGGCAAGATCGCCACCAAATGGGCGGAGAATCTGATCGAGGCGATCGAGGCCAGCAAGCACACCACCTTGCCGCGTTTTCTCTATGGCCTGGGCATCATGCATATCGGCGAAAGCACGGCCAAGACGCTGGCATCGTGGCTCGGGAGCCTGGATATCATCCGTGCGATGCCCGAGCCGGTGTTGCTTGTGTTGCCGGATATCGGCGGCGAAGTGGCCAACTCCATTGCAGGGTTCTTTGCGCAAGAAGGCAATCAGCAGGTCGTGGATGCCTTACTGGCTGCGGGTATTACCTTCAGCGACGAGAGCACGCCATCGCCGAAGCTGCGCAAGCAGTTGAGCCTGTCGGTACTGCTCGACAATGCAAAGATCAGCAAGCTCGGTCCCAAGAGCACGCGCCTGCTGGCGGAGCACTACCCGACGCTGGACAAGCTGATCGCCGGCGGCTCGGCCCATTGGATCGTCGCCGGGCTGCCACAGGCGGCGGCGTCCGGCCTGGAGGCCTATCTGGCCGACAAGGCATCGCTGGCGCCGCTGCGTGAGGCCGAAGCGGCCATGCACCGGTTGCTCGACGCCATCCCCAAGCATGCTGCTGCGGAAAGCGCGCCGCTCGAAGGTCAGACCATCGTGTTGACCGGCACGCTGTCGTCGCTAAGTCGCGAAGAGGCCAAGGAGCGCCTGGAAGCCCTGGGTGCGAAGGTGGCGGGCTCGGTATCCAAGAAGACCAGCTTTGTCGTTGCCGGTGAAGCGGCCGGGTCGAAGCTGGACAAGGCGCAGGAGCTGGGCGTGGAGGTTTGGGATGAGGCGGCGCTGGTGGCGTTGTTGGAGAAGCATGGGTAGGACGAAAGCCAGCTAGTTCTTGTAGGAGCGACTTCAGGGAGCCCCTAAAAACCTTTCCTATTCGTCATCCCGGCGCAGGCCGGGATCCATTCCTCAGTTGTCGCTTGTCAGGTAGCTTGTGGCAAGTATCTGCGCTGAGGAATGGATTCCGGCCTGCGCCGGAATGACGATAAAAACTGAGGTTGTTTCGAGGCTCCCTTCAGTCGCGATCAGCGCTTGGGTCATGGCCTGTCGCGGTTAAAGTTGCTCTACAAAGATCAGGAAACCGGGTGGGTACCTTAAAAACAACGCCCCATCCAGCCATACTCCCCCCCATGCCCCATCCAGTCTCATATCCCTTCACCCAGGCGCAAGCTCTCCACCTGCGCGCAAGCCTCTACACCCTGATCCGCAAGTTCTTCGCCGAGCGCAACGTGCTGGAGGTCGAAACCCCGATCCTCTCCGCAGCCGGCAACACCGACCCAAACATCGAAAGCTTCAGCACGGCATTCACCGGACACGTCGACGCAGGCGCCCGCGAGCGCTGGCTACGCACATCGCCGGAATTCCCTCTGAAACGCCTGCTCGCCGCCGGTGTCGGCGACTGCTACGAACTCGGTCGCGTGTTCCGCAACGCCGAAGCAGGCGGTCGTCACAATCCCGAGTTCTCGATGCTGGAGTGGTATCGCATCGGCTGGGATCATCGACGTCTGATGCAGGAAACCGTCACGCTGGTGGAAGCCGCACTGGCCTTGGTAGGACGGCGCGCCGAAGTCGTTGTAGAAAACTATCGCCAGCTTTTCCTCGATGAACTCCTGCTCGACCCTTTGCATGCACCGATCGATGCCTTGCGCGAGCCACTCGAGCCCTACCGGATCGATCCGGTAGGCTTGAATCGCGATGACTGGCTGGATTTGCTAATCACCCACGTCCTGCAACCGGCATTCCCTGCCGATCGCATTACGGTGATCCACGATTACCCCGCCAGCCAATGCGCCTTGGCGAAAATCCGCGCTGGCGATCCGCCGATGGCCGAGCGCTTCGAGTTGTATCTGGGCAAGTACGAACTGGCCAACGGCTACCACGAACTCAACGACGCGGCCGAACAACGCGCCCGCTTCGAGCGCGACAACGCCGTACGCCGCACACGCGGGCAGCGAGAAATCCCTGCCGACGAACGCCTGCTCGCCGTGCTCGATCGGATGCCCGATTGCGCCGGCGTGGCGCTGGGTATCGAGCGCCTGCTGATGTGCCTTGCCGGCAGCGATGCGATTGCCGACGTGCTGACGTTCCCTTTCTCAGAGGCTTGAAATGTCACCACCCTTATTGAAGGCGATCCATCACGTCGCGCTTATCTGCTCCGACTATGAGCGTTCGCGCGATTTCTACAGCAAGACGCTCGGCCTGCGCATCGTGCGCGAGGTGTATCGCGAAGCGCGGCAATCGTGGAAATGCGACCTGGAAGTGAGCCCTGGCGTGGCGCTTGAGCTGTTCTCGTTCCCTTCGCCACCGTCGCGGCCATCACGCCCCGAAGCGCAGGGGCTGCGTCATCTGGCATTTGCCGTGGACGATATCGATGCCGCAGTGCACCGACTCCAACAGCAAGGCGTCGCATGCGAGCCGATCCGGATCGACGAATACACGGATCGACGCTTCACTTTTTTCGCCGATCCCGACGACCTGCCGATCGAACTGTACGAACAAGGCACCCCATAAACGACAACGGCCCGCATCGCGACGATGCGGGCCGTTGCATGAAACTACTCGCTCAGGCTTTCTTGTCTTCCAGCAAGCCGCGATAAATCAGGCCGCCCACAGCGCCACCGATCAGCGGCACCACCCAGAACAGCCAGAGTTGCCCCAATGCCCAGCCGCCCTGGAATACCGCCACGGCAGTGCTGCGTGCCGGATTGACCGAGGTATTGGTCACCGGAATGCTGATCAGGTGGATCAGCGTCAAGGTCAGGCCGATCGCCAACGGTGCAAAGCCGGTCGGTGCCAGCTTGTGCGTGGTGCCGTTGATGACGATAAGAAAGAACGCCGTCAGCACGAATTCGGCAACGATCGCCGACTGCATCGAAAAACCACCCGGCGAATGCTCGCCGTATCCGTTCGAAGCGAAGCCACTTGCCGCCGCGTCGAAACCCGGCTTGCCGCTGGCGATGAGGTACAACACGGCGCCGGCGGCGATACCGCCGATAACCTGCGCAATGATGTACGGCACCACGTCCTTGGCCGGGAAGCGGCTGCCGGTCCATAGCCCCACGGTGACCGCCGGGTTGAAATGCGCGCCCGAAATATGCCCGACGGCGTACGCCATCGTGACCACCGTCAGACCGAACGCCAGCGCGACGCCGGCAAAACCGATACCCAATTCAGGAAAAGCCGCAGCAAGCACCGCGCTGCCGCAACCGCCGAAGACCAGCCAGAACGTGCCGAAAAATTCGGCGGTCAAACGCTTGCCCATACTCATCGGTTCTCTCCTTGCAACGAACGATAGGGAAGGGTGACTTGCTTTGCCTCCGGAACGCCCCCTTAAGAGACCGCGCTAGGCTAGCAAAAGTGGGAGGGGAGGAAAGGCTGTCACGTCAGCTAGTAGTGTATCTTCGCCCTCCGGGTCTTTCTTTAGGATTTGTCCGATGCAAGCCGCAACACCTTTGTCGCCCGATGTCGTTCCTTCCAAATCGCTGAGCCGTGCCGATATCAAGACACTTTTTCTTGCGGCCCTGGGCGGTGCATTGGAGTTCTACGACTTCGTCGTATTCCTGTTTGTGGCGGCGCAGCTTGGCCATCTGTTCTTTCCGCCGGGTACGGCGCCTTGGCTGGCCAAATTGCAGGTGTACGGCATTTTTGCCGCGGGCTATCTGGCGCGGCCGCTGGGCGGCATTGTGATGGCGCATTTCGGCGACCGCTCCGGCCGCAAAAAGATGTTCACCTTGAGCGTCTTCCTGATGGCTCTGCCCACGCTGGCGATCGGGCTGCTGCCGGTCTATGCGCAGATCGGTATCGCCGCGCCGATCCTGCTGTTGTTGCTGCGCATCACCCAGGGCGTCGCGATCGGCGGCGAAGTGCCGGGCGCATGGGTGTTCGTGGCCGAACATGCCCCGCCGGGTCGCGTCGGTTTTGCCTGTGGCAGCCTGACTTCAGGTCTGACCATCGGCATCCTGATCGGCTCGTTGGTGGCCGCGTGGCTGCATCATGAGCTGACGCCGGAACAGATGCTGGACTGGGGCTGGCGCGTGCCGTTCATCATCGGCGGCGTGTTCGGCTTTATTGCTGTATGGCTGCGCCGCTGGTTGCGCGAGACGCCCGTGTTCGCGGCGATGCGTGAGCGCAAGGAGCTGAGTCGCGAGATGCCGTTGCGCAACGTGTTGCGCGGTCACTTGGGTGGCGTGGCGATCTCGATGCTGACCACCTGGATGCTGACGGCGGCGATCCTGGTATTGATCCTGATGCTGCCGAACCTGGTGCAGAAGCCGTTCCATATCGCGCAAGAAGACGTCTCCCTGGGCAACAGCCTGGCGGCGTTCTGCCTTGCCATCGGCTGCATTTTCTACGGTTGGCTGGTCGACCGTATCGGTGTGGCCTGGGCCTTGATGATCGGCTCGCTGGGGTTGCTGCTGGGCACCTATGGCCTGTATGGCGATCTGGCGGCCGGTGGCAGCCACTTCCTTACCTGGTATCCGGTGGTCGGTTTTCTCGTCGGTGCAGTGGGTGTGATCCCCAGCCTGATGGTGGCGGCATTTCCACCGGCGATCCGTTATTCGGGTCTGTCGTTCGCCTATAACGTGGCCTATGCGATTTTTGGCGCCAGCACGGCCGCTTTGATCGACTTGCTGGCTGAGCGCGCGGGGCAGACGGCGCCGGCACATTACGTGGCGATCACCGCCGTGGTGTCGATGCTGGTGGCTCTGTATGTGATGGTGCGGCGGAAAGTGCTGGTGAATTGAAGCGTTGTTTTCTTGCAGTGACCTTCCCTGACTCGTCATTCCGGCGCAGGCCGGAACCCAGTGGCTCCAGTGTACGGTTATCGCCACTGGGTCCCGGCCTACGCCGGGATGACGAACTAGGCAGGATCGATCGCGGAACCTAAAAATCCAACTCCTGCGCCGCACACAAATAATCCACCATCGGCGCAACCCGCTTGAACGTATCGACCACCCACGGCAGCAATTCGCTGGAGCAGGCCAGCTTGTCGTCAAAGCCCTCGCCGGCAGCGAAATCCTTGCGCTTGAGGTCGTCGATCAGCTCATGCTCCGGGTCATAGCCGCGCGGCGGCCGAGTCAACGACTCACCCCAGAACGTAAAGTGATCGCGAAACGCCTTGCTGCGCGTGGCACGCTTCCAGGCCTCGGGATTGTCGGCAAGAAAGCCGCGAATACGCTTCAACGCGTCCGGTTCCGGATGCCACATGCCTGCACCACCGAAGCAGTCGCCCGGCTGGATATGCAGATAGAACGCGGGTGCCGGAATCTCATGGCGGCGCTCATGAAAGAAGCGCGAACCCTGCCAGTTCTTGTACGGCTGCTTGTCGTTGGCAAAACGCGTATCGCGATAGATCCGATAAAGCGAGCCGCCGCTCTTGCGTGGATCGGCGCGATAATGCGGACTGATCTTGGCGAGCGGGGCCTGCAGGTCGGTGATCAGGTGGAGAAACGGTTCGCGCACGTGGCGCTCGTAGTCGTCCTTGTGTTCCTGAAACCAGCTGCGGTTGTTGTTGCGTTCCAACGCGCGCAGAAATTTGAAGGTGGCGGGGCTGAAGTAGCTGGTGGGCATGGGCGGGTCAGGCGAGGTTGGCAATTCCCGAGGCGAGTTCGTCGCCCCAGGCCTGGAGTTGGTCAAGTAGCGCAAGCTTATCGTGCCGGCTCGGATCGGTGCGCAAGGTCTCGATCTGCGCGAAGTAGTCGTCCAGCGTCAGCCCGGTCAAGGGGCCTGGCCGGGTCAGGCGGTCGCGGCAAAACTGGTCCCAGCGCAGACGTTCTTCGGCATCCAGCGTCTCGGGCCAGTTGCGTGCGCGGTAACGGAACAGCAGTTCCGGATAGCGCGCATCGCGAAAGGGGAAGGTACGCCCGCCCATCTGGTCGGGCGGCGTGGCGCGGACATCGGCCAGCAGGCGCTTGTCGGCATCGGGTAGAAAGGCGCCATAAAGCCCCAATTCGGGATCGGCAGCAGGCGGCAGGTCGGTACTGCGGCGAAACACTTCGCGCAGTTTTTCGTTCAAGCCCGACGCCGCGACCAGCTTTTCACGATGTGCCAGGCAGAGCTCCAGATTGAGCTGAAGCCGTTCGTGATCGACGCCGTTCAGTACCGAGATCGGCGCCAGCGCCGGCGCACGGTTGGCGCGCACGGTACGTAGCGGAATGCGTTCGACACCCTCAGGCAGGTCCGCCCGTGCCACGAAGACGCGGTCAGCGATATCGTCCGCATCGAGCGCCAGCAGCTCTTCGGGATCGGTCGACAAGTCGTAGATGATGATCTCGCCGGGCCGCGTCGGATGCGGCGTCAACGGCACGATGACGCTCAGGCAATGGCGGCTGGCGGGGTATCGCGACGATACGTGCACCAGCGGCGTCATATGCACGGTGTCGAGCAGCTCGAACACTTTCTGCTTGCGGCGCAGTCCGTAATACCAGTCCCACAGACGCGGTTGACGTATGCGTATCAGGCGCGCCAGATCGATCAACGCGTACACATCCGACAGCGCATCATGCGCACGTTCCTGCTGCAGGTGATTGGCCTGTGCCAGGTGTTCGAGCTTGAAGCTGGGCGTGCCGTCCTCGCGCGTGGGCCATGCGATGCCCTCAGGGCGCAGCGCCTGGCACATGCGCACCAGGTCGATCAGGTCCCAGCGCGAGTTGCCGTTCTCCCACTCGCGCCCATACGGCTCGTAGAAATTCCGGTACAGCATCTGCCGGGTCACTTCATCGTCGAAGCGCAGCGAGTTGTAGCCGACGCCGCAGGTGCCGGGCTGGGCCAGTTGTTCGTGGATTCGCGAGGCGAATTCCGCCTCGATCACACCGTCGCGCTCGGCCTGCTGGGGCGTGATGCCGGTGATCAGGCAGGCCTCGGGGTTCGGTGGCATTTCACGCGGCGGCTTGGCGAAAAACATCACCGGCTCGCCGACGATCTCCAGGTCCATGGTGGTGCGGATACCCGCGAATTGGACCGGTCGGTCGCGCCAGGGATCGGCGCCAAAGGTTTCGTAGTCGTGCCATAAAAACGTCTGCATGCCCACGATGATGGCATGGACAAGCTATCGGTGGGGCGCCTGCTGCTAGACTGCGCGTCCAGGAGGGTGCATGAGCCAAGCGAACGACGACAATCTGATCTGGATCGATCTGGAGATGACCGGCCTCGATACCGATGCCGATTCCATCTTGGAAATCGCCACGATCGTGACCGACAAGGACCTTCACGTGCTGGCCGAAGGGCCGGTTTTCGCGATCCACCACCCGGTCGAGCGACTGGAGGGGATGGACGCCTGGAACCGCAACCAGCACCGCCGCTCCGGCCTGTGGGATCAGGTGCTGACCTCGACCGACGCCCACGATATTGCCGAACAGGCCACCATCGACTTCCTCAAGCAATGGGTGTCCAGCGGCAAATCGCCGATGTGCGGCAACTCCATCTGCCAGGATCGGCGCTTCCTGCATCGCCAGATGCCGCGCCTCGAACGCTACTTTCATTACCGCAACCTCGACGTGTCCACGCTCAAGGAGCTGGCCCGGCGCTGGTCGCCATCGATCGGCAAGGGGTTCCAGAAAGAGTCGGCACACACCGCGCTCTCGGATATCCGCGATTCGATCGAAGAGCTGCGCTACTACCGCGAGTACATGGGCGCACTGGGCGGCGCAGGCTGATGTCGATCGATCTGTTCGCCACCGTCCTGGACTGCGCCGGCCGCAAGCTGGTGCTCGATCGCCCGCGTGTGGTGGGGATCGTCAATGTCACGCCCGATTCGTTTTCCGACGGCGGCAAGCTTGCCGATACGGATGCGGCGGTCGCGCATGCCTTGAAGCTGGCGGGCGAGGGCGCGGACATGCTCGATATCGGCGGCGAGTCGACCCGTCCCGGCGCGGCCGATGTGTCGCTCGACGAGGAGCTGGCGCGCGTCGTGCCGCTGATCGAGCGGCTGGTGGCGCGTACGGATCTGCCGATTTCCATCGACACATCCAAACCCGAGGTGATGCGTGCGGCGGTGGCCGCCGGTGCCGGCATGATCAACGACGTCTACGCGTTACGCCGCGAAGGTGCGCTCGACGTTGTGGCCGAACTGGGCGTGCCGGTGTGCCTGATGCATATGCAGGGCGAGCCGCGCAGCATGCAGGACGCGCCGCAATACGACGATGTCGTGGGTGAAGTGCACCGTTTCCTGATGGACCGTGTATTCGCCTGCGAGCTGGCCGGCATCGACAAGCGCAAGGTGATGGTCGATCCCGGCTTCGGCTTCGGCAAGGACCTGGAACACAACCTGGCTTTGCTGCGTGCCCTTGAGCGCTTTAGCGACCTGGGTAGCGGCGCTTATGTGGGGCTGTCGCGCAAATCGATGATCGGCAAGCTGACCGGTCGCGACGACCCCTCCGAACGTGCCGCCGGTTCCGTGGCGGCGGCGTTGATCGCTGTCCAACGCGGTGCGCGGATGGTGCGTGTGCACGATGTCGCTGCCACCGTCGATGCGCTGGCGGTATGGCAGGCGGTGAAGGCGGGCGATCAGGCGCCGCGCCGCGATGATCGGCCGGCCATGCCGCGCTGGCCCGACGACGAATAATCCATAACCCGCTGGAGGGGTGCCGGCGATTTCCCCAAATAACATGCAGGGTGTAAGCATGAGTGAACGTAAATACTTCGGCACCGATGGCATTCGCGGTCTGGTAGGGCAATGGCCGATCAGCGCCGATTTCATGCTGCGCCTGGGGCGCGCGGTCGGTGCCGTACTCAAGCGCGAGCAGGTCAAGGGCCGGCCGATGGTTCTGATCGGCAAGGACACGCGCGTTTCCGGCTATATGTTCGAATCCGCGCTCGAGGCGGGCCTGGTTGCCGCTGGCGTCGACGTCGGCCTGCTCGGCCCGATGCCCACGCCGGGTGTGGCTTTCCTGACCCGTTCGATGCGTGCGCAGGCCGGTATCGTCATCAGCGCCTCGCATAACCCGCACTACGACAACGGCATCAAGTTCTTCTCGGCACAGGGCGAGAAGCTTTCCGACGCGATCGAACACGCGATCGAGGAAGAGATCGAAGCCGACTTCATTACTGTACCGTCCGAGCAGCTGGGCAAGGCCACGCGCGTCGACGGCGTGCTGCGCTACGCCGAGTTCTGCAAGGCTACGCTGCCGGAAGATTTCAGCCTGCGCGGCATGAAGCTGGTGGTCGATTGCGCCAATGGCGCGACCTATCAGGTGGCGCCGAAGGTGTTCAGCGAACTGGGTGCCGAAGTCATTGCTATCGGCAACCAGCCGGACGGCTTCAATATCAATCGCGACGTCGGTTCGACCCATCCGCAAGCGCTGCAAAAGGCGGTGGTGGAGCAGGGCGCCGATCTGGGTATCGCTTTCGACGGTGACGGCGATCGCGTGCAGTTGGTCGACCGCTTCGGCGTGCTGGCCGATGGCGACGACATTCTCTACGTGCTCGCGCGCAGCCTGCACGCGAGCGGGCAGTTGCGCGGCCCGGTGGTCGGCACGCTGATGAGCAACTACGGCCTGTTCCTGGCTTTGCGCGAATTCGGTGTCTCGCTGGTGCGCGCCAATGTCGGCGACCGTTACGTGCTGCAGCAGCTCAAGGAGCACGACGGCATCCTGGGCGGCGAGACGTCCGGTCATATCCTTTGTCTCGACCGCGCCACCACCGGCGACGGCATCGTCTCCGCGCTGGCCGTGCTCGAAATGTTGGCCAACGCCGGCCAGGACCTGGCCCAGGCGCGCCAGGGCCTGCACAAGTTCCCGCAGGTGATGGTGAACGTGCGCGCCGAAGGCGCCCGCGAAGCCCTGCAGACCGAGGCGGTGCGCAAGGCCCTGGCCGAGGTCGAGCAGACCCTGCAAGGCCGTGGCCGCGTGGTATTGCGCGCCTCCGGCACCGAGCCGCTGGTACGTGTTACGGTCGAGGCCGCCGACGAGGCGGAGGTGAAACACTTGGCAGATACCCTGGCTGCTGTCGTAAAATCCGCAGCCGAACGTTTGTGAACCTGACATAAGAGTTCCGCAGGTCGCCATGGAATGGCCCGACGTGCCCCGCCCCTGCGGTGGCGGATTACATCGACCGCACGCCAACTTATGGACATGTCATGAAAAAGGTTCCCACTCTCGATATCCGTCGTTTCGACACCGATCGCGCCAACTTCGTCGCCGAGCTTGGCGCGGCCTATCGCGAATTCGGTTTTTGCGGCATCAGCGGCCACGGTATTCCGCGCGAACTGATCGATGGCGCCTACGACGTCTTCCAGCAGTTTTTCGCGCTGCCCAGCGACGTCAAGATGCAGTACCACCTCAAGGGCACGGGCGGCGCGCGCGGCTATACGCCGTTCAAGGTCGAAACGGCCAAGGACAGCAAGCACGCCGACCTGAAAGAGTTCTGGCATGTCGGGCGCGAGATTCCGCGCGATTCGAAATTTGCCGACGTGATGGCGCCCAATATCTGGCCGTCGGAAGTGCCGGACTTCAAGGAAAAGGGCTACGGCTTGTTCGAGGCGCTCGATCAGCTGGGCTCGCGTGTATTGCGTGCGCTCGCCTTGCACATCGATTTGCCCGAGAACTATTTCGAAGACAAGACCGATCTGGGCAACTCGATCCTGCGCCCGATCCACTACCCGCCGATCACCGAAGAAAACATTCCCAATGTGCGCGCCGGCGCGCATGAGGACATCAACTTCATCACGCTGCTGGTCGGCGCGAGCGCCGAGGGTCTGGAAGTGCTCAGCCGCGAAGGCGAGTGGCTGCCGATCACCACCGAGGGCGACACCATCGTGGTGAATATCGGCGACATGCTACAGCGCCTGACCAACCACGTGTATCCGTCGACGACGCATCGCGTGGTGAACCCGCAGAACGAGAATGCGCGCAAGCCGCGTTACTCGGTGCCGTATTTCCTGCATCCGAACCCGGATGTGGTGCTCGATCCGGTGCCGCAGTGCGTGACGCTGGACAACCCCAGCCGTTACGACACGTCGATTACGTCGCATGAGTATCTGTTGGAGCGGTTGCGTGAGATCAAGTTGATCTAAAAAGCGCCCTCACCCCAACCCTCTCCCCCGGCGAAGCCAGGGGAGAGGGGGCACACTGAGGCGAGTTTGAATCTTGCGCGCTTTTAGCTCCCTCTCCCCTGGCTTGCCGGGGGAGAGGGCTGGGGTGAGGGGGGCTCTTGTTCTAACCTCATGACTTCCGATCCGCGCACCCACCCACGAACTCGCATAAGTTCACCGCTCCAACCCGGAGCACTCCATGCGACCCCTCATCGCCTTGCTCATCGCGCTAACCCCAGCCGCCCAAGCTGCCGAACCCATCCGCAGCCTCGACTATTTCCAAGGCACCTGGACCTGCAACGGCAGCTTCCCAGCCAGCGGCAAGACCATCGCCTCGACCATGCGTTACGACAGCGATCTGCAAGGCAAGGCCTTGCTCAAGCACCACGACGACACGTCACCGCCGCAGATGTATCACGCGATGGAAAGCTGGGGCTACGACGCCAAGGCCAGCCAGTTCCATGCGTTGATCCTCGACAATTTCGGCGGCGCACGCCGTTTCGATTCGCCCGGCTGGCAAGGCGATACGCTGACCTGGACTGCTGCTGCCGACGTCCAGCCGGCACAGCGTTTCGTCTACGTCCGCCAGGACCAGAAAACCTATCGCGTGGACTGGCAAGTCGCATCCAACGGCAAGGATTTCGTCGTCGGCGACACCCTGACCTGCAAACGCCAATGATTGTGTTTTGCGCTCGCGTGGGTTTTCACTCGGCACGTTAAAGTGGCGGCGACTCACCGGAGCGCCGACCATGCCCGCCACGCCGCACGTCGAAAAACACTTCACCGCCTCCGACACCGTTCGCGATGTCGTCATCGGCATGGCCGATGGTCTTACGGTGCCGTTCGCGCTGGCAGCAGGCCTCTCCGGTGCGCTGGCGGCCAGTCATGTCGTTGTCGTAGCAGGTGTCGCTGAAATCGCTGCTGGCGCCATTGCGATGGGTTTGGGCGGCTATCTGGCCGCGCGGGGCGATGCCGACCACTACGCTGCCGAACGTCGCCGCGAACTCTACGAAGTGCGCGAGCTTGCCGATGAAGAAGAGCGCGAGATCGTACAGATATTCGGCCGTTACGGACTCAATCGTGCAGCTTGCGCGCCTATCCTCACGCACTTTCACAACAACCACGAAGCCTGGGTAGATTTCATGATGCGCTACGAGCTTGGACTCGAAGCGCCAGAACCAGGACGTGCGCTGCGCAGCGCGCTGACGATTGGCGGTGCGTATATCGTCGGCGGCCTGGTGCCTTTGCTGCCCTACATGTTGATTGGTGAGCTATCGGACGCGCTGCGCGTATCAGTGGTTTGCACGTTGATCGCCCTGGCGGTGTTTGGCGCCGTGAAAGGACACTTCGCAGGCATCAAGCTTTGGCGTGGCGCGTTGCAGACGGTAGTGGTGGGTGGGCTGGCTTCAGCCGCTGCATTTCTGTTGGCCAAGTGGATCGGCGGTTGAGCGAAACCAGCCGGCACTAACCGCAACTTCTCCTGTCGTCCCCCGGCGAAGGCCGAGGCCCAGCGACTTTAGGATCTAGCTAAAGCCTCACTATCGCGCTTGCTCTTCACCCGTCCTACCCCAAATCCCGATACCTGCGCGACTCCCGTCCCGAAAGCCACAAGCCCATCCTGTCCGGCATCAACTTCACCAACGCCTTGATAAACCGGTTCACGCGCCCGGTGACATACACGACATCACCGCGCTCGGTCGCTGCAATACCTTGTTCGACCACTTCCTCCGCGCTCTGCCACATAAAGCTCGGCAACTTGTTCATCATGTCGCGCGTGCCGGTGACGTCGTGAAATTCCGACCAGGTAAACCCCGGGCACAACGCGCACACATTCACGCCATGTCCGCGGTTCTCCAGCGCAAGCGACTGCGAGAACTTCACCAGATACGCCTTCGATGCCGCATACAAGGTATGCCCCGCCGATCCCGGCACATGTGCCGCCAACGAAGCGACATTGATGATTCGCCCATAACCGCGCTTGCGCATGCCTGGCAGCAGATGCCAGATCAGTTCGGCAGGCGCCGTCATCAAGACCTGGATGAAATCCGCCTGCCGTTGCCACGGCACCTTGTCGAACGTACCGGGCACACCGTAGCCGGCATTGTTGATCAGCCAGTCCACCTGCAATCCCTGCGCATCCAGCGCATTGGACAACTGCTGCGATGCAGCGGGATCGGCCAGATCCGCCGCGATCACCGTGACGTTGCGGCCATGTTTTCCTCGCAACTCTTCAGCCAGCGCTTCGAGCCGGTCGACGCGTCGCGCCGTCAACACCAGATCATGACCGCGTGCTGCAAGTGCACGAGCAAAGGCGGCACCAATGCCGGCGGATGCGCCGGTGACGAGGCTGAGCGGTCGTGCTTGGGACATGTGGATCCATGAGTGGAAAGAGCGCCGACGATCTTCGCAGGTGCGCAGCGTTGCTGCTATGTGGACGCACCCTATAAGCTTGCGATTCTTCGTAGTAAGGAATGCTCGCCATGCGCAAGAAACTCGTCGCCGGTAACTGGAAGATGCACGGCAGTCGTTCGATGGCCACGGGCCTGGTGGGCGATATCGTTGCGAGCCTCCCTTCGGATATCGATGTCGCCGTGTTTCCGCCGCTGCCATATCTGGCTGCCTTGATCGAGCAGTACGCGAGTTCGGGCCTGGGCTTCGGTGGGCAGGATGTCAGCGCGCACGAGGGGCAGGGCGCCTATACCGGCGAAACCTCGGCCGCGATGCTGGCCGACGTCGGCGCCACCTGGGTGATCGTGGGCCATTCCGAGTGCCGCCAGTATCACGGCCAAAGCGACGCGCTGATCGCCCGTAAATTCGCCGCCGCCCGCGCCGGCGGGCTGACCCCGATCCTGTGCCTGGGCGAGACCCTGGCCGAGCGCGACGCGGGCCAGACCGAGCAGGTCATCGGGCGCCAGCTGGCCGCGGCGATCGAGCTGAATGGCATTGCCAGCTTCGACACCGCCGTGATCGCCTATGAGCCGGTCTGGGCCATCGGCACCGGGCATACCGCCAGCCCGGAGCAGGCGCAGGAGGTTCATGCCTTCATCCGTAGCCAACTGGCGAAAGAGGATGTTATGATTGCCCGTCTGACTCGGCTGCTTTACGGCGGTAGCGTCAAAGCGGCAAATGCCGCGGCCCTGTTCGCGCAGCCGGACGTGGATGGCGGGTTGATCGGTGGCGCCTCATTGGTGGCTTCCGACTTCCTCGGTATCTGCGCTGCGGCGCACTGAACGCAACGGATTCCAAAGAAAACCATGTTCGTCATTTTCAGTGTGTTCTACATTCTGATCGCGGCGTCGATGATCGTGCTGATTCTTATGCAGCGCGGCGCCGGTGCTGATGCAGGCTCCGGTTTCGGCGGCGGTGCTTCCGCCACCGTGTTCGGCGCCCGCGGATCATCGACGTTCATGACCCGTGCCACGGGCGTGCTCGCCGCATTGTTCTTCCTGTTGAGCCTTGGCATGGGTATCTACCTGAGCCGCCATGGCGCACCGACGGATACCACCGGCAACGATCTGGGCGTCATGTCCGGTCTTGCCAATCCGCCGGCAAACAAACAGAATGCGCAGCCCACGGCGCCGGCCAACTCGGAAGTCCCGCAGGCCACCGTGCCCGCAGCGACCACTCCGGCGGCCACCGCTCCGGCAGCAGCAAACCATAGCGACGTTCCGGCTCCGCAGCCGGCCGCCAAGAACGACGTCCCGGCTCCGGCCCCGGACAGCAAAAAGTAAGTAACGCAAGACACCTGCCCAGGTGGCGGAATTGGTAGACGCACTACCTTGAGGTGGTAGCGACGCAAGTCGTAGGGGTTCGAGTCCCCTCTTGGGCACCAATGACGGGTTTCAGGAAGTATCATTGAGACCCAAAATGATGAAGAAACCCGCTATTTAGCGGGTTTTTTTTATGCCTATATGTTTCATGTCGTATCGCTGAATCCCGAGAGTGTTGGGGGTTATGGCCAGGGGTTTGTGGCAAGATTCTCCTCAGTCCAAGGAGAAATACCCCCAAACAATGAAGCTGACTGAGCTGCAAATTCGAAAAGCTTCGCCCGGTGACAAACTGCTTCTGCGATCACTGTTACGTGCTCAACATCCTGCATAGCCTTCTCTCAGGTACGAATTACTGTGGGGCGTCCCATACGACATCCTAGTGATGCGCCGCAGGATCGATCATAGGCAATCGCTCTTCAACCCCAAAATTCCGCCGCCGACGTTCTCTGCTGGCGTTGACCTAGCCAATGCCGATGGACCGTCGCAATGCTGCTATCGAAAGCAGCATTGCGACCGTTTAAGATCGTCCTAAGCACCGGGATAGCCGGGTCAAGAACGTCTTAGTGCGCGTAAATGGATGCAGGAGGGGGCGCGATGCAGTGGATCAGCGAGGTTGACCTTAAAGAATGGGCGCAGCGCCTCGATGCCAGGGCGTATCTGGCAGACATGGTGGCAGACCTAATAATCGCGACTATTGGCAATCCCAGCCGGTTCCGATTTCCTGGTGGCGACATGGCCCAGCTACGGGGCTGGGACGGTAGCCTTGAAACTTCCGTAGATGTTGAGGGCGTTCCCGCCGGTAAATCCAAATGGGAGTTTGGGGCTGGTGCTGGTGCGGCCAAAGCATCCTCCGATTACAACAAAAGAACTGAGGAAACGCCGCCCCAAGTGATGGCGGAAAATACGCTTGTCCTCGTTAATTTGGAAGCTTGGGACACGCCCGGAAAGAAACTCGACCAATGGGAGCAAGAGAGACGGGATGAGCAGAAATGGAAGGATGTTTGGTATCTAGATGCCGTAGCTCTGGTTCATTGGTTAGATGCTTACCCGGCCGTGGCCGCCAAATATGCACGAGAAGTGCTTCAGCATGCACCTAAGGATGGTGCGCTTAGCACAGGCGAGTTTTGGGACTTTTATAGCAGCCAGTTCAAGCCTAATCTTTGCGAGAAGGTTGTCATAGGCGATCGCCAAGAGAAGGCCGAAGAAGTGCTTAAGCACCTCCAAGGGGCTCCACAATCGATACTTTGGGGAGCTGACACAGCTCTTGAAGTGGTGGCTTTCGCGGTTGCTGCGATTCGATCCGCGCCTCCCGTAGTACGAAGAACCGTCGAGGCTCGTACTTTGATCGTGGAGTCACAGGCGGCAGCCCGCTTTCTGAGTGGCAAGAAGAATCTTTCCTTCATCACCCAAGGTGATGGAGACAAGTCGTCAGGTATGCTCTCTCGCCATGGACCAACGCTGTCCGTTGGCACAGGCACTCAGGCCAGAAATCTTCCGCGGCTTCTTCGATCTTCTGCAAGCGGCATGGTCGATGGTCTGGTCGAGATGGGTTATACGCGTGAAGGCGCCTACGAGTTGGCTCATCGCTGCGGTCGAAGTTTGACCATTCTTCAGAGGTTGATTGCCAATCAGCCGTACAACCCGCCGATGTGGGTACAACATGCGGCGACGTTGAAGTCAGCCCTACTGGCTGGTGGATGGTCATCCAGCCAGCATTTGGATAAGAGCGCACTTGTAAGCCTATCAGGGGCGGAAGACTACGATACCTTGGAGCATTCACTGCTTCCATTTACCACTCACGAAGATCCTCCTTTCGATAAGGTGCAATCGAGCTGGAAGGTCCGAGCACCTGTCGACGCGTTTAGCTTTTATGCTGGACTAATGGTTGAGCGTGATCTTGAGCGCTTAAAAAAAGTTGCAATTGATGTCTTTAGCCACGTAGTGGATGCGCCGTCACGCAATCAAAAGTTCAGTTTGACGTTCGTGTCACCAGCAGACTACAGCGCGGAATTGCGTGATGGTCTCGCTCTTACGTTACTCATCGTGGCAACTATGAGCGATGTCGGTGGTCTCCATTTGACTAATGAAACCCCGCAGCAATTTGTAGATTCAGTCATCATGGCACTCCCTGACCTAGGAAAGAACCACCGCAATCTAATTGGACTCGCTGAGCAAACTGCTCTGTTGGCCGAGGCCGCTCCCGACCCTTTCTTGCGGGCCCTCGAGTCTATACTCGAGGGCGAGCCTAGCGAAACGATCGCACTCTTTGCGAATGACGATGACGGTCTCTTTGGCCCAACGGGAGCGCACTACCGGCTTCTTTGGGCGTTAGAGGTTTTGGCGTGGGATCCGAAATACCTCACAAGGTCGACCATAGTTCTTGGTAAGCTCGCGGCTATCGATCCGGAGCCCGAATCTAATGTAATGAATCGTCCCCTCAACAGTTTGAGAGCGATTCTTCTCAGTTGGTGCCCGAATACTTATGCTGGCCTACCTCAGCGGCTTTCGTGTCTGGATGCTGTTCTTCAGGAATGTCCTTCGATCGCGTGGGAGCTAGTCGCCAAGCTGCTTCCCCGCTATCACGATAGTTCAACACCTACTCAGAAGCCGTTGCTCAGAGATAGCAAACCGCTCTCTGAGGAGGAATTAACGTATGGCATCGTTTGGGATGCACAACATGCGGTTGTTGATCATGCGCTTGTGCTAGCTCGCCAAAGCACATCCCGGGTGATTAGCCTTGTTGAAGGCTTTTCGGCTTTTCATCCAGATGATCGGGAAAAATTTCTGTCGTTCTTAGATGACTACATGAGCGGGCAAGTCGCAGAGGAAAAGGACAGTGTTTGGAAGGCGCTGTCAAACGAAGTGGCTCGGCATGAGTTCTACGCAAGTAGCGATTGGGCGATGCGTGCTGAAGAGCGGGAATCCATACAAGACCTTCTTTCGAAGTACAGGCCAGATGATCCGTTCATCGAGGAGAGACGCCTCTTTGATGATTGGATGCCAATGGTCGGCCGATATGATCCAAATGCGGTCGAACGCCCTGAAAAGATGCGAGCCGAAGCCCTTGAACGTGTATTCGAGGCCAGAGGAGTGGTTGGGATCTTGGAGTTGTCGAAGGTGGTGGCACTCCCGCATCTAATTGGGCAGGCGCTTGAGTGCGTTACAATGACGCGCGATGAGCTTTTGGAACTGCTCGTTGGTGCTGTCAATTCAGCGGCGCCGGGCGATCTCGCACTTTCTGTCTCCGCAATGGGTTCAAGGCTCTACAGTGAGTGGTGGGAAACAGAGCTACGACGGAAAGTCGTTTTTTTGACGCAATCCGCGGAAGACCTAGCGCGTCTGTTTCTTGGTTGGGAGCTCAACTCTCACACGTGGGAGTACATTGCGTCCTTTGGCCAAGAAGCTTATGACTGTTACTGGATGTTGACCCGCAGCCTTCCCAACGAAGGACCAGTTGGTGAGTTCGAGTTTGCCATCGCTGAATTTCGTCGGCATGGTCGGAGTATCGACGTCTTTGCTGCTGCACATCGGCGCCTTGCCGAAATTTCAACTGATGTTCTTGTTACGTTGTTGGAAGAAGCCATCCCTCAGATAGGTGACAGCAAGCATTCCGGCGGCTCAAACATGTTGTCTTACTACGTGGAAGCAGTATTTGCTGCGATCACCGATCGAGAGGAATTCAACCCTGACGTTGTTGCCGGATTAGAGTTTGCGTACTTCCCACTACTGGAACACAGCAAGCGTAAGCTGGTTCTCTTTCAACATATCGAGCGGACGCCGGAACTGTTCGTTCAAATGCTTTCTTATGTTTTCCGAAGCAGCAAGGTGAAAGACCCAGCAGAACCGACGCCAGCTGAGCGGAATAGGGCTCACGTGGCGTATCGCGTGCTATCTGAGTTTAAAGCAGTCCCGAGTAATGATGGCCAGACGTTGCAATGGTGGGTCACGAAGGTCCGTGCGGAGGCAGCTGAAGCAGGACTCGTGGCAATTGGCGACCAGTACATCGGCAAATTGCTGGCGCGCGCGACTGTAACGGATGAACATGCGTGGCCGTCCGAAGAGGTATGTGTTGTCATAGAAGCCTGCGCGTCCGAAGACTTGGAGTCGGGCTTTGCGACTGAGTGCTTTAACAAGCGTGGCGCTTATTCCAAGGGTATGCATGAAGGCGGTAAGCAAGAGCGGGCACTGGCGAACCAATACCAGGCCTGGTCCATCGCTAGAAGCAAGTATGTCCGTACATCTGCTGTGCTTGAGCGAGTCATGAAAATGTGGAACGAGCAAGCCAGGGACGAGGACATTCGGGCAGAGCTAGACAAATCTCACCGCTGACGTCTATAGACCAGGTCGGTGACTCGCCGTATCCCTAGTGGCCGTCTTTGAACGGCCGCTTTCCCTTGGGGCCATTCTTGTTCTGGATTGATATCATTTAGCGGTGCCTGGGGCCGCGGGTGGCGGGAGCAGGCGGGGACATTCGGGGCGGAGCGTGCTGTATGGAGCGCTGGAAGCGCATCAGGGTAGATCACCGACGGGAGCGTCTCCGTGTGAGGCGCGGTCGGAAGCACGATCGAATTGCCCGGAAGAGGCAGCAAGTAATTGATGGACTTTGGGGGCGACTCCCTAAGAAGGTCAATAAGCGGACCGGCCGCCGGGTTCGCTGCATAGAGGCTCCCGCTCACCTGAATTTGCGCGAATCGTTCGCGGCGACCGTCCAATTTTTGCAAACGCTGCGCGACTGTTCCGAGCGAATGCTAGGCAAGTTCTTCGTCGATTTCACGACGTTGAAAACCCTAACCCCTGCTGCGGCGCTGTTGGTGGTGGCGGAATTCGACCGATGGCGCGAACTCGTGCCTGGACAGGCTCTCGGGCCGATAGACCTCGAAAAGTGGGATCCGGCGATTCGCAATCGGTTGCTCGAAATGGGCTTCTTCAATTTGTTAAAAACACATGAAGATGTTGCCCACATCGATTGCGATCAGGAAGCCGATGACGAACGCTACGTGCCTTTCAGTTCTGGTCATCGGTCCGAAGGTGACAAAGCTCAGGACCTGCGACGGGCAATTGAGGATTTAGGTCCGAGGATCCGCGGTCGGCAGCTTCTTTTCCAGGGGCTGACGGAGGCGATGACAAATGTAAAGCAGCATGCCTACCCTGAAGATACGACGGGAATCAAGCGCTGGTGGATGTCAGCTTCCGTGGATGCGACCGGCCGCCGGCTGCGGGTGATGTTTGTGGACCATGGCATAGGCATCCCCAAGACCCTCACTCGGGAGAAGCTCGAACGGGTCCGCGAGCTGGCCGAGGCCATATTGCCTATCGGCGAACTGCTAAAAAGTGACGCAAAATTGATTCAAGCTGCGGTAACTGTGAATCGCAGCAGTACGGAACTCGAGTATAGGGGCTGGGGGTTGAACCAGGACATCCAAGGCTATATCGAAAACCTGGATGTTGCAGGAAAATTGAGGATCCTGAGTGGCAGCGGACGATACGTCTACGAAAAGCAGCCGGGATCTCCGGGAATGGTCAAGACCAGTGCGTTGCCGGTGCCATTCCATGGGACCTTCATCGAATGGGTGATCGAAGACTACGGCGCGGTTGATGAAGATGAATGAAAGAATCACGATAGCCACAGACTTCTCTGACGTTCCCAGCGGTCGCTATCCAGAGGATGGCGAATTCAACGGCCAACGCTTTCGAGAGGAATTCTTGGTGCCACGCCTTGAGCGTGGCGCTGTAGTAGATGTCGTCTTGGATAACGCTGAAGGATTTGGTTCGTCTTTCTTGGAGGAGGCTTTCGGTGGCCTCATCCGCGTGCATGGATACTCAAAGGGCTTCTTGGAGAAGCATCTTCATCTGATCGCAAGCTCTTCGGCCGGTCGCCACTACAAGCTAGTCATCGAGCGATTTATCGCCCGGGCCGCAGTCAGCGGGCATAAGCCCATCGGATCTGCCTAAATATGCCAGAACCGTTTTCGTGGCCGGACCATCTGGCCGGAGCTGCTATTAGTGCGGTCGTTAGCGCCGGGGTCAGCCTAGCGGTCGCTAAGGTCACGGGCCCTGGGAGCGAGCGCCGCACGTTGCAGATGCAACGCCGGCAGACCATGTTGACTCTTGCCGAAGACCTCAGCGTTGAGGGTCGAGCATATTGGAGAGAGGATGGGCGCGATAAGGTTGCGGAGGCACTACTCAAAAATAAGCTAAATCGCCTGGTGTTCACCCTCGGCGTATTTTTCGACCATGCTCGCGACGAAGACCTCAAACCCCGTTTGAACGGCCTTGTAGTAGAGGCTGACGAGTTCATCACCGGTGGAGACTTCGAAGTGTCCACAAGGGTGAGCGATCCCGCCCGTGTGCAAAGCATCAAAAGGCACTTTGAGACGCTCGCAACTGGGATTACTTCGCTCAACCTCTCCCCCAAGTTCGATCCGCGGATTGGATGGCTTACGCGGCTAAGTCCAGTCAGGTTACTCAAGCGCCGGCGAGGGCTAGCCGGCAACGGCTAACCTGGTCCAAATCGCCCTGGTGAAGGTAGGAGCGGTAGTTTGGGGGTATAAATGGGGGTACGGAAGGAGCTATGGGTTGTAAGCGCCTATAAGTACGCGAAGTTTGGGTCCCCCCTTGGCACCATATTTGAAGCGGTTCGGTCTTTGGGCTAGCTGCTGAGTTGAAAGAAAAACTCGTGCCTGGCGCGGTTTTTTTTGTTGCACTAATTCTCACCGCGAAAAGCGCCGCCGATAATCGGAAGGCGTCAGCCCCACGATCTTGTGAAATACACGCCGGAATCCTCCCGCGTCGTCGTACCCTATGTTGGATGCGATGTCGTCTATGCTCCGTTTGGAGAATTCCAGCAGTTCCCGTGCTCGGCTGATCCGCAGCCTTTGCTGGTACTCGCTCGGCGTCATGCCAGTTGCCTTGGTAAAGCGGCGCAGGAATGTCCTGGGTTCGAGGCAGGCGTAGTGGGCAATGTCCGCGACGGACACGGGTCGCTCACGCTGTGTCCAAAGCCACTGTTGGACTTTCAGGATCACCGCATCTCCATGCTTTGTCCTGGGATTGAAGTCGCTGTAGTACCGCTGTTCGCGCCCAGGCGGGTCGACGAGCATATAGCGTGCTGTTTCAAGCATGACCGTCGGGCCGAGGAACCGTTCGGTCAGGCGCAGCCCCAGGTCGGCCCAGGCCAGTACACCGCCGGCAGTGACTACGTCGCCATAGTCGATCACCATGTGATCGCTTTCTACGAGCACATCGGGAAAGCGGGTGGTGAATTGTTCGGCCAGCGCCCAATGCGTCGTGGCCTGACGTCCCGTCAGCAGTCCCGTCTCCGCCAACAGGAAGACACCTCCACATACCGCTGCGATCACCACACCCTCCGCGTGTCGCTGACGTAGCCAGGGTATGAGAGGACTCGCCGTGAAGCTCTGCAAAGGGGCGCGAAGATTGCCTGGAATGATCAGGATCGTCGGTGCATGCGGCAGGCCAGATTGGCTGTCACTGGAGTGGGTGACTTCGGTTTCACCGTCATCCCATCGCCAATGGACGACGCGAATCGGCGGCGGCCCATCGCCGTCTTGCCGCTTTGACGCGAATTCGCCGGCATAGGTAAACAAGTCGGTCAGGCCGTGGACACCCGCGAGTGAAGTGCCTGCATCGCAAACCAGTCCGACCTCGACACTAGGCTTTGGAGAGAGCGCCGTTTTGACCATGGTCTTTGTCCGATTCGTCCATTGTCGCCTTGCCGTGGCTAAGAATACCCTTTGAATGGACGTCTAGATGGCGCCCTGAGAAACCTCAGCTCCCATCGTCGCTCCGGTGGAGACCGGGGCTCAGGGTCTTCGATACGCTGAAGTGTAAGACGCTGGGTCACGGTGTTCGCCGGGACGACGGACCGAGAGGGTTGTTCGGGGCTCCGGTTAGATCGGGCTATCGGCGTTTGCCAGCCGTTCCGTTGAATTCAACATTGCACGAATGAGGTGTGTCATTCCTGATACACCCGACTTACGCGTTTGTATCCATCTCATCTGGAAGGCGAATGACATGACTCAACGTTCCGATGATTCGAAGAGCACAGGCAGTTCGTACGTCACGGTCAGCGATGGCACACGGATTTTCTTCAAGGATTGGGGCTCCGGGCAGCCGCTATTTTTCCATCATGGCTGGCCATTGAGCGCGGACGATTGGGATGCCCAGATGATGTTTTTCCTGGCGCAGGGCTATAGGGTCATCGCGCACGATCGTCGTGGTCATGGGCGTTCGACGCAAACCGATAAAGGCCACGATATGGACACCTATGCGGCCGATGCTGCCGCTGTCGTGGAGGCGCTCGATCTCAAGGGTGCAATTCATATCGGCCATTCGACGGGCGGCGGTGAAGTGGCGCGCTACGTGGCGAAGTACGGCAAGGGACGCGTGGCGAAGGCTGTTCTGATCAGTGCTATTCCTCCGCTTTTCATGAAGACGGACAAGAATCCCGATGGTGTTCCAAAGGATGTCGTAGACGGCATTCGGGATGGCACGGCTAACCATCGCGCGCAGTTCTACAAGGACATTACGATCCCGTTCTATGGATTCAATCGCCCGGGTGCAAATGTTTCCGAAGGCATTCGGGAGAACTGGTGGCGTCAGGGCATGATGGGCAGCATTCTGGCCCAGTACGAATGCATACGAGTTCTCTCCGAAACGGAGTTCTATGACGATCTCAAGTCGATCGATGTGCCGGTATTAGTGATGCACGGCGAGGACGATCAGATCTGTCCATTCCCTACCACGGGAGCTCGGTCGGTGAAGTTGCTGAAGCACGGAACCTTGAAGTCATATCCCGGGCTGCCGCACGGCATGCCTACCACGCATGCGGATCTTATAAATGCAGATCTATTGGCGTTCATCAAGGCGAAGTAGCTCGGGCCTTGACGATGCTTCAGTCGGCGGCAGCATGTGAGTCAGCTGCCGCCGACACGGATCAGGGGTAGCTCAAGGTTTCTGGAAACCCGAAACCTTGGTCGGTCACTTCTTGCCACCCAGGGCATGGAATTCGACAAGGATGCCCAGGTCATCCAACGTCGGCGCCAGGAAGGCCTCACCGAACGGACTCTTGTAGCGCGCGAAATGGTGGTCAAACACCTCATACCCCCGTTCGACCCGTCGCTGCGCCCGATCCAGATCGGACACGCCAATACTGACACCGAGTATCTGCGTGCCGCCGCGCTTCAGCGCATCGGCCGCCACGCCCGCACCATCCGGCTCGAACAACAGCAGATGGCTTGGCCCGATCGCAATCGAGTAACCCTTTGCGCCGATCTGCGGCAGGCGGACCGGTGTCGCTTCGGCGAAGCCCATGCGCGCTAGTTGCTTCAGATCCGTGTCGACCTGGTTCGACAGCAGCCAGATCGAGGTCAGTTCCCGGGCACCATTGGGGTGTTCGCGCGAGAGCTGGTCGTCCAGGACGCTGCCTGGGTCTTTGCGGCCGGGCGCGTAGTCGATAAAGAAGAGATGGCTGGCCAGCGGGGAGGTGTCGAAGGCGAACAGGCGCCAGCGTGGCGGGCTGTTGGGGCCTTGGCCGTCGGGGTCATTCGCCGCTGCACTGAAAATCGGTGTTACCGCGAAGCCGCGCTGCTTGAGTAGCGCCTGGGCGGCATCGAGCGCAGAGGTGTGGATGCCGAAGCTGCGAGCGCCCGGCTGGCCGTTCAGTACCTTGTAGTCGGCGCGGGAGCCCGGGTCCATCTTTGCCTCGGCCACGTCCGGCTGGGCGATGCCCAGCAGCTCGATAAAGCTGGTGTCGGGCAGGCGGATGTAGCGGTTGGCCACGCCGTCAGGGGCTCGCCCGGGGCGGACCTGGAAGCCCAGCTTGGCGGCCATGATCGCGGTGGCCTGATCGATATTGCGGCCCCAGAGCAGGATGTGGTCGAGGCGGTCGCCTGGAGGCGGTGTCTTGTCCGCGGCCAGGGCGGTGGACTGGCCGATTAGGAGCACCAGAAAGAACGCAGTCAGCAGTTTGAAGACTCGCATGCGATATCGGATCCTGGGGGAAAGATATGGGGACGTTATTTGCAGGAACTTTCGGCGGTGCGCAAGGGCCGGATTGCACCTCGGCGATAAAATCCCGCACGCCATTGCCATGGCTACCCGAATGCGCAGGTCATGCTGACCATTTCCCCGTCATCGGACGAGCACATTCGGCCGGTTCGGCGCACAAACGGATGCTTTTCACATGGGAGAGGAAAAGGTTTTCCGAAAACGTTTTCAGGTCTCGACCTCGATTTCAATCGGTCGCCGTGGTGACGCCGATCCCTGTCGAAGGCCCGATGTCTATCGTCGGGTGGTTAATGCTTATCAGTTTGATCCGATTAATCCGCTGCGCCTCAAGATGCTCGATCTCGCGCTGACGACTCTGGACAACGAATTGAGCAAAACTGTCGTCGAGTTGGCGGTTCTGGACGCGCATTAAGTGGTCAAATTCAAGTTCCAGGAGTTCTTTCGCCTGGATTATGCGTTTTTCGATTTCGGCAAGGATATGGCTCATTGCGAGTCCTGGTAGTTGCAGCAGTGCGCGGACCATGGGGATAGGCAACGGATTCAGCCTGATTTGAAGATTGAGACGGAGTAACAACGGTAAAGAAGATCAGGTGGGGACAACGGAGACCCTACATTGCGGGGGCAATGGAGAACTTAGTGAATACGATGAGATCGAGGATCGAACTACAGGACGAATTGGACATGCTGGAGGCGGCTGCATCTGGCATTCGGTACCCAGGACCGGGCAGCAGCGCGCTGCTGCAAGCCATTGTCGACCTGGCGGATCACCCGCTGGTCCGTGTGCGGGACAGGCCCTGGTTGAATGCGCAGCTCGATAAGCTTCGAGCCAGGCATGGGCTGCCGCCAAGCGAAGATCCTCCCATTTCCCAATCAGAGCCGCAGAGCATTTAAGTCGCCGGTGTGTTTGGCGTCGGTTCGGCGGCGGCTTCGCAGTCAATGCGTGGCGATAAGTGAATTCCGTAGGTTTCACTTCGGTTACTGGTTCCAACCCGTTATATCGATGACCAGCGTGCCGCTGATCCCCGGGGTGCTGGTGCTGGCGAACGGCACCTTCAGCGTGGCGCTTTCATTTGACCAGGGGAGGGGCTGGTAGCCTGCTCCTGTGGGCGCGGCAGCCTGGCTCTGCCAACGGGTCCGCACTTGCCACAGTTGCGCTGCTGTTGCCGGCGGAAGAATTTCAACGACCAAGGTATCCCGAAACAGGTAGCTGCCTTCGTAGTGTTGATCGAACCAGAGAACCTGTTTGACCTTGTAGTCAGGCACACGCACGCCAAGCGTGAGGCTGTACGACAGGGACGGGTCGTTTGGATTCACTCGTGAGATGTTGGCCAGGAACACACTCGAGAGATAGACCTTTCGCCGGGATGGGTTGGCGTCGGTCGCCAGCTCCTGCTGTGTACGGCAGGCGACGGAGTCTTCTTCGGCCATGCGTCGGGTCAGATACCAAGGCTTCCCTCGCGGTGAGGCGAGTGCTTCGAACTGATATAGCGCATCCACATCGGCGGCGTCTTTTTGTATGGCCGGCGGAAGCGTGACGCCGTCTACCTGAGCGAAGATATCCACCCTGACGTCGCCAAAAAGAAAGCGCACCAGGTTCTGATAGGCCTCCTCGCTATTGACGATGCCGAAGTATCCCGAGTGGGAGCGATAGGCATAGGCGGCCGCTGCAGGTGTCTCGACGTCGTTGGCGTCGATGCTGCACAGCGAGGCATTCTCGATGCGTACCAGGCCGTCGCTGCCATGGCCGGCAAACGTTCGCGACAGGCCCTGTGCGACTTCATAGTCGCCGCGATTGCTACCGATCATGCAGAAGCAGCGCCGGATGTCGATGTCTTGCCCGCTGCGCAGATAGTCGGACCGTCCCTTGGCGATCAGGTTGGCGTCGTAGCCGAACAGGGTCATGAGATTGCTGCGATTGAAGGTGTTGATATCGAAGAGGCCAAGCCACTTGGGCACATTGATCCCGGCCATGTCGATGCCGTTGTGCGGCGTGGCATACGTAAAGAACTTGTCCACGGCCTTTTTGGATTCCGGCGTATTGAACTCCGGGTTCTGCAGGAAAGCACGGCATATCAATCCGCCCATCGAGTGGGCAACCAGATAACACTTGAAGTTGGCAGGGTTGACGCAGTTGTCCGCGTTGCCGCAAACATGGTCTCTCACTTTGAGGATGAGATCCGAAAGACCCTTCGCAAAGCGCTCCATGGAAGCGCTTTGCTGTCCACCTATCAAGGGAGCGGTATCGTCGTAGTACCGGTAGATGATGATGGATCGCGTCGACAGCACGCCCTTGAAGCCTTCGTCAGGGAGATCCAGGCCGTTGTTGTAGATGGCGTTGTAGCCAAAGTCTTTCATCAAGCGGACGAGCGGCGATTCAAACACGAATCGCTGGGCGGGTTTGTCCTTGTCGCTTACCGCCCGATAGACCGTGGAGCCCGCATTGAAGCCACAAAAGGGATCCGCTGCCGTTTCGTTCTTTTCTTCATCCGTCATCGCGTAGCCGCGAACGTAGATGATCGGGTAGCGTACGTCTGGCATGACTACCGTCCTTTTCAGGCGTTATGTGGATTCCGTGGCAAAAGAGTGTCCGAGTTTTTGTAGGGTCGGCTTCAGTCGCGACCCACGCTCGCGTTACTGCTTGTCGCGGCTGAAGCCGCTCCTACAAAGAGGGCACTTTCGCCCACTCAGGTCTCATCGGCCGTCGTGGCCGTTGGCGCGTTGTTCTTTGTCGCTTCAATGCCATGGTCGCGCGCGGCATTGGATGAGTACATCTCGCTGGTGCCGATCGGCTCGCCGTTCGCGGCTTTCAGTACGAAGTAGGGCGTGCCGTTGCTGGCCACTTTATGTTCGTAACGCTGATCGTGTGGCGCATTTGTCTTGACCGATTCTATGCCGTTTTCCGCGCCTTGCTTGCTGACATAACGCTCGCTGGTAATAAGCGTTTCGTGGTTGCCGCTGGCCTGCAGTACAAAGTAGAACTGCGCGCCCGAGCGCTTCAGAACGAATCTACCTGCCATGGTCATCTCCCTATGTACGGGTGCGAAGCCGCTTCGCCAATCGAGGACGGCAGCGCCGGGGCAACGTATCAGGTTGATTTGTATAGGTCAGGTCGGCTATTAGGGGGATTAAGCGGCTAATGCCTTGAATGAATATATTGTAGGGTTATGAATTAAGTCGTTTTTTAATGCACGGAGGATTTGTAATGGATACACCTTCTGGCACGCTGCAAATCTGGAATCGCTTCGCTTCCATGCCCTGCGGCAAATGGGCGTTTTCGCGCCTGTTGTGCTTCAAGGCACCTTATTTCGGCAGCATCCGTCCGCGTTTCGTGACACTCAGGCCGGAATACTGTGAGGTGCGGATTTCCAAGCGCCGGGCCGTACTCAATCATCTCGGAACGGTGCATGCCATTGCGATGTGCAATATGGCCGAGCTGGCAGGTGGCACTATGACCGAGGTCACCGTGCCGTCGACACATCGCTGGATTCCCAAGGGCATGACGGTCGAATACTTGAAAAAAGCGACGAGCGATCTCGTCGCTGTCGCTACGCCAGAGTCGGCAGCCGATGGGTCGCAGCCTGGCGAGTACAAGGTTCGTGTTGTGGTGCGCAACCGGCATGATGAGGCCGTATTTCAGGCGCTGATCACGATGTGGGTGTCTCCGAAGAAGGAGAAGGCCTAGCGCCGGCTGGACGGCGAATCATGCTAAGGATGGATGAGCGTCTTATATCCCAGCACGGCGAATCCAATGATCAACATCAGGATATAAACCGTCGCGCGTATCCGCTGTGCAATACGCAAATGTTTCGCCGCTTTGGATGTCACCACAAGTCTCCCCCTCAAGAGATTGGACCGGGCGAATGTTACAGGGACGACGAAGCCGGAAGGCGAGCTATTTGAATTGTATGATTTAATTTTGACCCCGTGCGGGCCGAATTTGTAACGCGGCCATCCAAACGCTCAAGCTCACCGGCTAAGCTACCGATAACAAGACCAAAGCCAGCCACGGAGCAGGGTTAGGGTGGAGCATCAGGGGGTTCAACGGTACCAGCAGACCTTGCTGGACCTCGAAGAACAGGAGCGGATCTCTGCCGAGACGCAGAGGGCGTTGCGTCGCCTTGTCTCCCGTCTGGCGGTGTTTGGTGCCGGCCGGCATAAGGCGGCGGATGTATTGCTCGAGCGCATCGGCCAGGAAATGCGCCGCGAGCCGACCATGGATACGCTCGATAGCCTGCTCAGCGATATGGTCGATGCCATCGCCCGGCTGGACGAAGCGACGGCGGCGGCGAGCCCGCCGCCTGCCTCCGGGCATCGTGCCCTGGCCGTTGCGCTGGACGGTATCGAGCTCGATCCGGCATTGAGCAGTTCTGCCGAGGTGTTGAGGGCCAGCCTGCAAGACACCGCGACCGACGTCCTGTCCAAGGCGCGCGAGTTGGCCCATCTGGTCAATCGCCATGGCCGATTGCTCAAGGACGATATCGAGATCATGCAGGGCGTACTGCATTCGGTAGGCAGCCGGCTGGAGGATATCCGTCGTTATATCGACGTCGAGGTCACCGAGCACGAAAGCAACAGCAGCCAAGGCCACGCCTGGGACGCGCTGGTGCGCGAAGAAATGCGCGAGCTTGGTGAGCGCAGCCGGCAGGCGATGGACTTGGCCAGCCTGCGTTCTCAAGTAACGGCACGCCTGGAAACCATCGGGCAGCACTTTCGTTCTTATCGCGCGAGCGAAGATGCGCGTTTCGCATCCTACCTGCAACGTGCCGATCAGATGCGCCAACGCGTCGAAGAACTGGAGACGCAGACGGCCACGCTCAAGGATTCGCTCAAACGCGAACACGAGCGAGCCTCCACCGATCAGTTGACCGGCATTCCTAACCGATTTGCCTACGAAACGCACATCGAAGCGGCATGGCGGCAATGCACGCTCGAGGGCTCGCCGTTGTGCGTCGCTGCGCTGGATATCGACCACTTCAAGCACATCAACGACAGCCTGGGGCATGCTGCTGGCGACGCGGTGCTGCGCATTGTCGGCCAGACGCTGCATGGCCAGGCCGACGAACGCCTGTTCGTGTGTCGCTACGGTGGCGAAGAGTTCGTGCTGGTCTTTGCACGGACCGGTCTGGACGAGGCGCTGCGCCGTAGCGATGCATTGCGCATCCTGGTGGAGCAGCTGGCGTTTCGTGCCAACGGCAAGGCGGTACCTGTCACTCTTTCCGGTGGCTTGGCCGTGTTTCGGCCGGAAGACACGCCCGAAGAAGCGATGCAGCGCGCCGATCGAGCCTTGTATGCGGCCAAGGATGCCGGTAGAAATCGCCTGATGAGTTAAGCCGAAACCGCGGTTCTACGCCCGGTTCAAGAGAATCAGGACGGAGTTGCGAATGACGAAGTGGTTACTCGGTTTCATGCTTGGCGCGTTCCCGCTGTATGTTCTGGCCGATGCCGTTGATGACGCGACATTGGTGCACAAAGCCGACGCGATGCTCGATGCCGGCATAGCGTCCGATGGCCCTGGCGCCAGCGTATTGATCGCGCGCGATGACCAGGTTATTTATCGCGGTGCTCGCGGCGAGGCGAATCTCGCTCTGGGCGTGCCGCTGTCGGCACAGCATGTTTTCCGCATCGGCAGCATCACCAAGACATTTACCGCGGCGACCGTGCTGAAATTGAGCGCGCAAGGGAAGTTGGCGCTGAGCGACACGCTGTCGAAATTCCTGCCCGATTTCCCCAATGGCGCGCATATCACGGTGGCCCAACTGTTGGACCACACGGCGGGCATCAGCGATAACTGGGACGTCGATCCGGCCAAGCCGCTCGACACAGCGACCCTGGTCAAGCATATCGCCGCGCAAGCGCCGGATTTTGCGCCGGGCCAGGCATGGGCTTATAGCAATTCGGGCTACCTGTTGCTGGGTGCCATCATCGAGAAAGTCACTGGGCATTCGTGGAGTGACGTGATCCACACGGAGTTTGCGATTCCCCTGGGGCTCGCGCGCACCGGTTTTTATGCGGACAGCGCGGTCGTTCCCGACCTGGTGACCGGTTATAGCCGGGACGGCGACGGCCACGTGGTGTTGCCGTCCTACGTCACGATCACCGGCCCTGGCGCCGCCGGTGCGTTGGTCTCCACAGCCGACGATCTGTTTCGCTGGATGCGCGCGCTGGCGACGGACAGGGCCATGCCTGTCGGCTTGTACCAGACCATGTCGAGCAGCAAGGCTACCGACGACGGAACACCCGTGAACTATGGCTATGGCCTGATGCTGGGCACCGTTCGCGGCGAAGCGGTGGTCGAACACAATGGCGGGATCGAGGGGTTTTCATCCCAACTGATTTATTTCCCGAAGCAGCACATTACCGTGGTCGTACTCGCCAATACGGATGCCGGTTCGCCCAATCCACGTGCCCTGGCGCACCGGCTGGGGGCGCTGGCGATCGACAAGCCATACGCGGATCTCGAACCCATCAAGGCGGGTAGCAAATATCTGCGGGCGCTGCGTGGCACTTACCGTATCGACAAGACCGGCAAGCACGTGTTGTCCGTTGATGGCAGCAAGTTGATCATCCAGCGCGATGGCGGCCCGAAGCGTTTATTGGCGGTCGCGCGCGATGACGTACTTTTCTATCCCGACGATGGTACCGATTACATCAAGGTGATTCGTGACAAGCAGGGTTCGGTGGTTGCCCTCGATTTCTATGTCGATGGCATGCCGCCAGCCCGACACGAAGACCGTATTCATTGAAATGGGATCGGCCGCCCACGGCGGGCGCAAGAATTCGCCCGTCGTGAAATGATGCGAGTTACTCGCATTTTGGAAGAAAATCGCGCTAAAACGTTAATCGCGACCCGCGTCATCACCATTTCGTGATGAATACCCCGCGTTTGCATAACGGTTCCGTGTGCTCTGATGGCCCTCGAGGCCGCTTCGGCCCGGGACACTCAGCGGAGGACACATCGCCATGACACCCCTGGACAAGCCGTTACGTCGCGCCATCGTTATCGATGGCACGGAATACACTTTGCTGATCGACCCCGATGGTCTGCGCCTGACCCAGAAGGGACGCCGCAACGGCGTATCCGTCGGATGGAAAGAGCTAGTCAGCGGCGAAGCTGCCCTGGGCAACGGATCAGTGGCTGACGAACCTGGCGCGGGCTGACGGCGCTTCAGTTGCGCTGAAGCTATCGGCAGCGTGAAGCCTCGCTTGGCCTGTTCAATGGCAGGACGACAGGCACTCTATCGGGTGGCGCATCCATGTTAGATATGCGCCATCCGATGGGAGGAACGCGCGATGCTCGATCTTGCTGCCGCCATAGCTCACCACCTGTTGATCTTCGGCTTGTTTGGCGTGCTCGCCGCTGAGCTTGTCCTGGTCAAACAAAGCATGGACCAGGCCGGTGTTCGCCCCGTGGCGGCGATCGATGTCTGGTATGGCGTCCTGGCGGTACTGATTCTTGTAGTGGGCTTCAGCCGAGCCATCTACACCGCCAAAGGCTGGCCCTACTATTCGCACAACGCCTTTTTCTGGGCAAAGATCGCCACCTTCGGGTTGATCGGTGTGCTATCGGCACCACCGACGATCGCATTTGCGCGGTGGCGCAAGAGTGGGCAAGCACCCAGCCAGTCACAGGTCGCTTCCATACGACGCTTTCTCTGGGCGGAAGTCGCATTGTTTCCGTTGCTGCTAGCTTTTGCTGCAGCGATGGCACGCGGCTATGGGGTTATGGGCCCAGGTTAGGGGCGGGAGGCTTTGCGACGGCGGATTTCTAGCTATGCTTGAAGCCGCCATTTCACTCAAGAATCGATCATGCTCATTCGACAGGGGAGTTCGCGGACTGACGCCACAGACCGCAGGCTGGCATGTACCTTGGCGGCGGTAGCCGGGGCACTCAACACCGCCGCGTTTTACGCGGTGGGATTCTTCTCGGCCAATATGACCGGCAATGTTTCATCGCTGTCCGACCATGCCGCGCGTGGCGAGTGGCTCACCGGCATTTTCTATCTGCTGATCGTGGTGATCTTCGTACTGGGCGCCTCCAGCTCGACCTTGTTGATCAATGCCGGTCGGCGCAGGCAGGTTCTCGGCATCTATGCGGTAACCATTCTGATCGAAGGCGTCTTGCTCATCGCGCTAGGGCTGGTCGAACTTTGGATTCCGTCCCTGCAGAAAGGCCCTGTATTGATTCTCGGCCTGAGTTATTTGATGGGACTTCAGAACGCGGTTGTCACGCATATATCCAATGCCCGCGTTCGCACGACACACGTCTCTGGTATGTCTACCGATATCGGCATCGAACTGAGCATGCTTTTCGATATCGCCAGGGGAAAAGAAGAATCGTCCGAGGCCGCGCAATACAAATCGCGCCTGCGCTTGCATACGCAAACGGTGTTGTCTTTCCTGGGCGGTGGGGTAGTGGGTGTGCTGCTTTATCAGGCTATCGGCGATCGTCTGCTTTTTGTGGCTGGCGTTGTGCTCATAAGCATCGCCGTGGTGGGAATCGCACGCGCAAAGAGCCTGCTTTTAGTGGGAATGTTACGTCGATAGCAGGCATGCAGCCGCTTAATGTTACGTGCCACATTTGAATAAACGGAATGGATTCGATGACTTCGACACCTATAGGACAATTGCTCGCGCTCACGCCACTTATGCCATGGTCATTGGCTTGCGTGGCGGCTATGGGGGCCGAACGCATGGCGGGGTCTTCGGCGCGATGGGCTGATCGGCGCTTGAATCTGGCGGCTGGCGCCTGGGTGATCCTGGCCATGGGTGTCTGTCAGGTCCTGCTTTTGGTTCTGTTCGCTCTTGTCCAGAAAGTTGTCCATCCCGTTCGATTTCCTATCGTATTGGACCGCGGGTATCCCGGGGCAGCTGTGGTGGGGGCCTTGTTGTGGATCGTGCTTCACGATCTGGCTTATTACGCGTTTCATCGGGCTCAGCACAAGTTCGCGTGGTTGTGGCGCTTTCATGCCGTCCACCATTCCGACCCAGCCATGAATGCGACTACTTATGCGCGTCAGCACGTCCTGGAAAGCGTGTTTCAGTCAATGTTGATTCTTTTTCCCATGTTGCTCCTGTTTCGGTTGTCATCAAGCACTGCGCTGGTGGCGGGGCCGCTATTGATAGCGTTGCAGTTTTGGATTCACGCCGATGTGCGTGTTCACTACGGACGGTGGTCGACTATGCTGGTCAGCCCGCTTCAGCATCGCTGGCATCACAATCGAGATCAGCAATATGGAGAGGCGAACTTCGCCGGTGTTTTTCCATGGATTGATGTGCTCCTGCATACGTATCGGGCTCCCGATCCTCACGTCCGCGTCGACACGGGGCTTTTCGATGGCACCACGTGGAACGACATGCTTGGGCTTTTGACGGCCGATCCAGCGATGCGTACGGATGTTGAAATTCGAGCGAACGATGCTCATGAGATGCCGAGTTTTTCATCCGCGCCCATGGAGGCGCTGCGAGGAGATGGTCGCGACTGAAGTCGCTCCTGCAAACTCAGGTAGGCACAGCTAGCTTGTAGAAGCGACAAGCCGCGATGTAACCGCGAATCTTGGCGTAGCGCTCAGGTGAGGGCTACTGCTAACGCAAATGTGATAGCCCACAGACTCAGCTGGATCACGAGCGTAGGCAGGATGGCGCTGACCGAGTGCCGCCGCGCAGCCACAAACCAGAACATGATCGGTATTTGCCCAAACATCAGCATGATCGCGATGTGGTCAGATGTCCCTTCGTCGTGGCGTGGTGCATGCAAGCCGTTTCTAAAAAGCTCAACGACGATCATCAGTAATACGGTGACGGACATGAGGATAGGCATCGCCCCATCCCATTGTCTGATGGGAGCGCCACTCATGCGCTTTGAAGGAGGAAGTGTGGAGGACACGGAGGTGCTCCCTGGCTGGATCGAGGAAACATTGCCGCCGGTTCATGGCAAAGGGATGGCAATGATCGGTACTGGGAAAGATCATTCCGGACCGACACAAAAAAGCCGCCTAAGTGAGTCAATCACATAGACGGCCGGTATTGGGGTGGCGGCTATCTAACTCTTCTTCGTAAGCCTTGATACGTAAGGCTTCCATGATTTCGTTGAATTGAGTTACCCCCAAAGTTACCCCCTGAAGGCGCTGCCTACCTGCCAGCGCCTCTACTCACTGGACAACGACTATGAAGGCACTTTTGCGCCTGTTCGTCGCACTCTCAATTGCCGGCCTCTCAGGCTGCTTGGCCTTGCCAGATTATCTCCGGTCGCCTGGCAGCCCTGCCTCTGCTCCCTGTGCTACCGGCTTCCTCAACACCAAAGGTCCAATGTCCTGGATCAACGGATCGGTGGGTCAGACACGCGGCTTCAGGCAGCCCGTTGCATCGCTGAGCGGGACCGGCGAGGTGCGCTTCCCAGATCTTGCTGCGCTGGGTCTTCCTGGAAACGCGGTGGATGGAACGGCCTCTATGAGCTGCTATGCGACGGCTCACTTTCAAGATGGGACAGCTCAGGACGGGATTGTCAGCTTCCAAGACCCCGGCGGGAACGTGCCCTTGAAGGTGCTATGGATCGATAGGGCCACGGTCGAGCGTACGAGGGTTACCTATGAGGAGGCGCGAGACGAGCAACAGCAGGCAAGCATTGAGTACAGCGCCAAGCTGCAGGCATGCACCTTCCTTTGGAAGGTTGCGGTGCAAGCCAAATCGCTTCTGGCGTCCGGATGGTCGGTCGATCGAACCGCGGACCAACTAGTCGCCGAGTACGCCTATGGACCGCAAGGGCAGGCTTACAGGAACTCTGAGAACGCGGAGGAGGCGATACGCCGGGTGACTGCCGCGATCGCCACGCCGGCGGACATGCGGGCCGCCAAGCATATCCCGGACTATGGGAGCCAAGAGTTTCTATCGAGTTGTCCTAGATCCGACAATTAAGTTCCTTGGGAGGGGCTCAATAGGCCTTGAGAACTCCAGACGATCGATGACATTGGCCAGCTCCGTATCTTAGGATGCAGCCTGTCATCGCCCAATGGACTGAGAGCCCGATGCCCAAGCGTTCACCGTCCACAACTATCGATTCGCTAGAAGAACGTGTGCGCGAACTCGAAAACGACCTTTTCTTTGCTCGACAGGCAGTCTTTCAGCTTATTGATCCGCGCGCACGGCAGATATTCGAACCCATGCCAACCCCGGCTGATCTGAGGGAGGCTTACGACTGGTTTGAAGCTGCGATGAAGAAAATTCTGGACATTGCAGAGCCATTTTTCGCCGAAGATAGCCGGACAGGTATGTCACTGGGAGATCGCGCCAGATGTCCTCTATGCGGTGAGAGTTCATCCGATTACTACAATCCCGATAATGGCTTCGCCTTCCCTGAGGGCTTGCTATGGCACCTATTGGGAGCTAGGCGAGCGAATCAATGCGGCGTTTCCAGGGTAGTGCTTGCGGAAGTCCGAAGGAGGAGCGCCCATGTTCCCGGACGTTGGCTATCGGATTTTGATGTTTAGCCATTAAACGTCTGGGTTGGGGTCGATCAATTGGGGTAGCTCATCAACGTTCGGTCCCCGGAGCCGCACGCGTGTCAGCTCCAGCGCTTCAATGCGCCCGAGCTGCCGATCGATGATGCCGGCGTAATCGGTACCGGTATCGGGCTTCTCTTTTTCTGCCCTGAGGGTGCGATCGAGCCGGATCCTGGCTAGGCGCAATTCTTCGTCGACCTGGCCCAATGACAGGGCGTCATAGAGTTCGCGCTCCTCGTCCGTAAGGTGCGCTCGATAGATACCGTGTTTCACTGCGTTGATGTTCCCCATAGGAGCTCCTGGGTTCGTCCCGCCATGCATGCGGCACCGACCGTTAGGCATGGCCGGGGAGGGGCAGGGAACGCCTCTCCGGGTCTTGGCGCCGCATCGCCTGGGATTGTTTTTCAAACCGGATGTATCCGCATCAATAACACACGCCTGTCGCCCCTCAAGGTGCCTTCAGCTCACCCTTGATCAAGCCGCGCTTGCGCAGTTCGTCGATCAGCCCGGGCTTGGAATGGAGGCGTGCCCATAGTTTTTTTGCCTCCTTCAACTGGCGCCCCTTGGCGGTATGGGCCACTGTTAAGAACGCCGCCGCTACTCGCAGCATCTGTTCGCGCGGCTTTGGGGGCAATTTGGACTCGAAAGTGAGAAGCCGCTCCTCAAAATCTGTCAAGGTGTCTTTCGCTTTCCCTGGGGTCGCGTTTGTGCGCGGGGTGCTGTGCCTAGTCATGTCACAGCCTCGCAGCATTGGAAGAGACAGCCACGTTTGCGCCGGCGCGATTGTCGATCGTCAGACTCATGCTCCCTTGGTTTCTGCTCATCCTCTCAAGGATCTGTCGAATCTGATTCAACGTCTCGGCCGGCAGATGGTTTGGATCGTCCCAATTTCCGCCTCCTTTTGCTCTTGCAGCCAGATCAGCGTCAACATTCCCCGGTCCCCAGTTGTATCCGGCCAGCGCGAGCTTCATCTGATCCCGGTTGCTTCCGTATTTCTTGAAGAGATCGGAATAGAAATGAGCAGCGCCTTCCGCGCTTTGGCCAAAGTCAAAGGGATTTGTCACTCCGTATTGCTTGGCTGTCCCGGGCTCAAGCTGGAACGGTCCTTGCGCGCCCTTTTTCGATATTTCGCTTAGTTTCCCACGCGATTCCACATGCATGGTGGCGGAGAGCAAGCCGTCGGGGAGATTGTATTTGTGCTCGAGGTAGCCAAGCTTTGCCGCCACATCCTTGGCATCAGGTCTGCCAGCAATGGCTTGTGCCGCTGCAGCGATATCGTTCTTTCGAACGGTCTTGGAGATGCCATTCTTCATGCTCGGGTGTGCATTCGGATCGTCATTCAAGACCGGGACAACGGCCCCCGTTGGAAGCGTGACGTTGTGATACTTCTCCGGATGGAGAGTTAGGTCCATATACGAGTAGTTATCGGGTTGTAGCCATTTTGCGACTTTGACGACCGTATCGGCGAGCGACTTTATTGAGTCGATGAACTGCGCAGCGTTCTCCCGGAATTCCTTAGAGCCAAGGTACTGAGAGAATGTCTCTATGCCGCCCTGAATGGCTTTGAGGTTTTTCTCAGTGAGGACGCCGTTGATCAGCACCTCTGCATCCTTTTCGAGGTTACTGACAAACGATCCGAGAGACGGTGCCAGCACAGATAGCTTATCCGTCAGCGAGGTCTCCAGCTTCTGCCCGGCGAGCGTCACCTGACGCATGAAGTCGTACATCGCATTTGTCGGCGACGCACCGATGTTCAGGGCCTGGCTGTCCATGCGGTATTGAGCTTGAGCCACTTCGAGCTGTGACCGCGGGGTGGCGCCAAGCCGGCGCATGTCTTCCAATGTCAATCCAGATTGCGAAAAGCCCGTCCCGCGTAGCTGCTCCTCGGTATGCATGGAGGCCGGCGTGCTGGCCCACCAGTCATGCCCCTTGAGGGCAAGCTGGGCAGCGATGGCTCCCGGGTCCATTCCCGTAAGCTGTGACGTTTGCATGCCTGTGGCCATCGACAGCCACGCGCGTTTCGTATAGCTGTTCTGGGCATCGGCAACGGAGTTCAGAATGCCTGGATTGAGGTAGCGACCCAGGTCGGTGTCAAAGGCCCGATACTGACCTGTGGTCATGCCGAGACCGAGCGCGCTGCGCTGGTTGCCGACGGCGCTCTCTGCGAGCTTGTTCATGCCGAAGGTGGCGCCAGCAAAGAGCCCGGCGCCCCATCCGGTGGTCTTCATGAGGAACTTGCCGATTCCAAAGATCGATTCACCGACCTCCTTGGCGTGTTTCGCGATGCCCTTCATCTTTGATTCGCTACGCTCGGATTGATCGCCGAATTCCTTCTGTGCATCAATCGCGTCGCGCATCGACTCGCTGAGTTCCCGGGCATAGCGCGTGGCATTGAGCATGGCATCGGACATCAGTCCTGCAGCCGCAGCAAATTTTGCGTGCGTTTCACCAGCAACATCGTCGATCTTCTTCCATTCCTCCGGCGCATGCGCAAGCCGTTCCTCGTACTCCTGGTACAGCGCATAAAACTCCTTGAACTGCTTGTCATCAATATCGATCTTAATAACTGACTTGGTTGCCATAGTTTGGGCCTTTGAATGGTTAGAAAGGTGGCGCCCGCGTCTTCACGGGAGGAGAGGGCCCGTGCTGGCGTCAGCGACGCGAGCGCCAAAGCAAACTGGTGTCAGAAGCGTCGACGCTGACGACGGCTCTTTGAGCGAGTCTTCAGATGAATTCTCGGGTAGTACGGATGCTTGAAGCGCTGCACGTGCTTGTTCGGCGAGCCGTGATTGGTTAGGTACATGGACAACCTCCTCAGCCCACGACCTGGATGCGCTGGCCGGGGCGAAGCTTGACGCTCTCCTCACGGGCACCTGGTTCCTTGTTGAGCTTTGCCCGATATCCGCGATCCATGAAGGGCCCGAACGCTGCAGAGATATCCCCCTCGAACTCCTCAACGAGCCTGCCTCCTCGATCGCGATGCGTGGTCATAAACAGGCGACCAGAGTTTCGCGCGTTGGCTCTTGCTTCCTTCAAAGCAGCGTCTTCAATCGCAGAGAACGTAGCGCGATCCATACGCATGAAGTCGATCTTCTGCGCCGTGGGGCTGAGGCTCTTGATTTGAGTCAGTCGAAACTTGCGTTGATCGATGGTGCCTTCCGGATCGAAATACATGGTGATCTCCTGAGTTCTGTTGTGGGTGGTCTAAATGTCGCGGGACCTAGCTATGCAGCCTTCTTCCCGCGGTAGCTTTCCCAGTTAAAGGCAATGACTGCACCGGATTCGCGGAACCGGTCGATGACTCGATCGCCGAGAAACTGGGATATCTCCTGGATCGTGAGGTTGCTGATGAGAATCGTGGATCGGCAGTTTTGATACCGCTCGTTGATGATCTCGAACATCAGCGTTTTTTCGTGCTCGCTGCCGTTCTGCGCGCCAACCTCGTCGAGAATCAGGAGATCTGGGAAGAGAAACGATTCAATCGCTTCGCTTTCACTGATATCGCTGTCGCGTCGGTAGGTATCTTTGATCTTCCGGAGTGCGCCAGACACCGTGATGAAAACTGCTGATCGAAGTGTTCGAATCGTCTCCTGAGCCGCGGCGCATGCGAGATGCGTTTTCCCAGTGCCAGGTCGCCCTGTGAAGATCACAGATGCGCCGGATTCGTCGACTACGCTTTGTACTAGCCGACGACTTACAGTGAGGGCGTGTTCCTGTTCTCGCGTCTCTGCTTTGAAGGTTTCGAAAGTTCGATCAAAGAACCGCGATGGGATGCCGCAGTTGTCGAACAGCCGATCCATTTTTTTCTGTTGTGCTTCTTGTCTGGCTCGCTCTTGACGCGCCAGGATCTCCGCTTCTTTTCTTGCGTTTCGATCTACATCGCAAATTGGACAGCCCGAGAAGATGGGGTCACAAAACGGCTCGATCCCCGGGAAGACTGCCAAACACTTCGATTGATACTCACCGTGTTCCTTACACATCTTCGTCATGGTCGGAATCTGGTTGCGTGCTATCACGTCAGTTCCGGAAGAAGCCTGGGAGTTCATCGTCTGGGGTTCCGTTGTAAGTCTTCTGGGAGAATTGCTGTGCAATGGCTGGCTTGTTGCTGGTGTGCTTCGGCGGCCCGTTGATTCGGTAAGCACGCCGCATCCCGTTTCGCCATGTGGCTTCCCAGTCGACCTTGACGCCACGTGCACCTGGTACTGCGCGCCAGAAGTCACCGAACTCGGCGGTGGCTGTCTCGATGTCGAGGCCAGGCACTTCCTTCATCGCCCACTGCAGCAAGTCCGTGCTCGGAGCCCAGTTGTCCGGTAACCGGCTTCCTCTTTCCGTCGTCGAGTTGCGTCTCTGACGGTTCAATTGGTGATTAGGTGGTGGTTGAGTGGTGGTTAAGGGTGAACCACGTTCGGGGGAGGGTGAACGTGGTTCGGGGGAGGGGTGAACCGTATTCGGGGGCGGGGGTGAATCTTGTTCGGGGTGAATGTCATTCGGGGCAGGGGTGAACTCGGTTCGTTCCTGGGGTGAACCGCGTTCGGGGGTAACTGTGTAAAGGGTCGATCTACCATTCCGAAACTCGCGGTGGAGGTATCCACTGCTTTCGAGGTACGCGATCTGCTTCTGGACGCCTCGATCGCTCATGCCGCATCGTTCGACCAGCATGAGGATGGAGGGGTAGCATTCGCCGGCGTCGTTAGACATATCGGCCAAGCAGGCAAGGACCAGCTTCGCCATAGGCTGGAGCTGTGCCTTCCAGGTCGCGTTGAGGAGCATGAAGCTCATCCGGCAGCCACCACCGCACGGCGTTCGATCATCAGCACACGAAAGCCTTCAGCGGCGCGCTCAAGGTTGATCAAGATCTGGGCATTGCTCGTACCGTTATCGGCGACGTGATCGGCCAGGGAGCTCATACAGAGGCAGGCGGCCAGCACGTCATCGTCGATGTCTTGGAGAGGGCGGTTCACTTCGTCACCCCGATCAGATCGTCGACCGCAGCGGTCCACGTCATGCCGGTCAGGCGTTGGTGGAATTCCTGCATGACGCCTCTGCCACAGCGACGGCAATGCCAGTGCCCGGTGTTGAGATTCACGTTTAGCGACGTGCCTTCATCGGCATGAAGCGGGCATTTGCCTTGTGCTATGCCACTCGCGCCTGCGGGACCGAGCATCTCGATACGAGCGGAGTAGTACTGAAATGGCTGCGGCAGGAGGTCCAGCCAGTTGCAGGGTAGGTGGCTCATGCGGCCACCTGCTCGATCAAGGCGCGGATCTCTTCGACCTTCCAGGCAGTAATCCGCTTACCGAGCTTGACGGGTTTGGGGAAGCGTCCTGTGCGGACGCCGGCCCACCAGGTGGAGCGGCTTACAGGAATCAGGGCCGGGACCGCGGCAGCGGTATTGGTTGCGGCCTTTCCGACGATCTGCGGGAGGCGGAGATAGCCGGTTTCGGGAAGTGCCGGACTGCTTTGCATGGTGTCACCTCTCATTGGGTGACACGAATTCAATCAGTGGAGATGTCCTCCCCCGCAAGTATCCCCTTGTCCCCCAAAATGGGGGACAAGGACCTATTCATCGCAAATCTCGCCATTGGCCCGTAGCCGTTCCCAGGCTTTGTTAAAGACTACGGTGGAGAAAGACGATAGCTTCGACCGGGTAGCTTTTTTGGCGCCAGGTTTGCCGGGTTTCCGCGCTGGCAAGGCCATTGGATCGATGCCGAGATCAACAAGAGCTCTTTTGATTTCTTCTTCTTGATAGCGATGTTGGCTCTGTGGTCTCGAGTGATGCTCGGATGTGTTATCTCGAATGGGCATCGGAACATCAATAACACCTAGAACTACTAGACCGCCGTGGTACACCCCGCGACCTTGGTGGGCATCATCGTCTGAGCCCAGCTGCCAACTGGGCTTCATGGCGATATCGGGCACATGGGACGTGTCATTTTGCTCGGTATCGGAGAGCTTCGTGTCTTCGATGTATACGCGGATTTTTTCCTGATCATGTCGAAGAACCGTGCTGATGCTGCTTGAGTGATACCGGAAGACCCGTCCGTCCTCCAGATGCACGCTTCCCGGCATGACGGATATGGTGAGGTGATCAGTGTCATTTTGCTCGTTGTGGACCCGTTGACTCGATGTCAGCTCAAAGCCGGCCACTGAGCCTATTGATGTAAGGGGCCGGTGATCCGATCGTTCTGTAGTGTGTGGATCAGCAATGACTTCTGTTCGTTTGGCCCATGACAGCCAGTAGGGCGTGAGACCCTTGCTAGCTGCCCAGGCGACCCAGTCGGCTGGAGTCTTCCTTTCGTCGAGCGAGCCACCGCGCGCGTAGTCAGCAAGCGTAAGGAACTGCTCAAGAGCTTCTTCGAAGCGAGGATGGCGCCAGCTGACGTTGGCAAGGGCAATCATGCCCTCGGAGAGCATGTCTAGGTAGCCTATGTTTCCTGCTGAATACTGACCGAAACCTTCAGCTGCTTCGGACCAGCGCGTAACATTCGGATCGTATCCGGCAAGCAACATGAGCGCCTCTCGCCTTGTCCAAGTGTCACACTTAATCCATTCACGAATTAGTAGCGGATCCAGGACCTTTAGCGGATTTTCGTCTTGTAGCTTGACTACATCGATCACGCTGCCCGGGGCATGTGGATTGGGAACGTAAGCAGGCATGTGCGCTCCTTCAAGCGCCCTTCAAGAAGGAACCGCGCCAGCCGGGGAAGGTGCCCGGTTTTCGGGGATCAGCCTAGGCGCGGCATTACGAGAGCAATGTACCGCAGAGGCGATCATTGTTTGGCTAGGGTCCAATAGGCTTTCTAGCAAGCCACGCGCCCACCAAGTCGCGTTCACCGATCTTCTGGTCGATCCAGGCTTCGACTTCACTCAGAACCCAGCGACTTGCGGTGCCAAGTTTTACGGGCCGGGGGAAGGTCGAGCTGGCCATGCGCTCATAGACGGCTGTACGCCCAAGGCCGGTCAGCCTGGTGACCTCTTTAAGATCTATCAAACGCTTTTCTGTCATGGCCGTCTCCAGAGAAGGGCGGGGGCATCAGCGTTCCGTACTTCTCTTCACATTCCTTCATCAGTGCAAGCAGCCGCAGCACCATTGGGCTGAGCTGCTCACCGTCACTTTCCCTGTGCAGAGTCGAGCGGGCGCGATCGGATGGAAACGGGATGATCATCGCGGTCATGTCGGCGCACCTACATGAACTGAATCGTGCGAAGAGCATCCGCAAATTTTGAGACTGTTTCGGCGTCCCCGGTGGGGTCCATAACCCTGTCAGGAAGGGGCCATTTGCGGCCTAGCGACTCAAAAATCTGCTGCTGATTTAGCATTTTCTGCACTTCGCCGTAACTGGCGAGGCCAATCAGAATGACATTTCGAATTATGGCGATGTCCTCTTTGTTAAGGACAACGTCATCATCGAAAAGGGTCTCCACCCTCGTATTTGCCTTGATTGGAGAATTCGCAGCAACTACGGCGATATCTTCTGGCTTCTTAGACATGACGCGCCTCCTCAATGAGCGCGATCAGTTGCTCCTGCGAAATGTCTTCTGCAGTTTTGCCTAAAGGGATGCGATTGTAGACATAGAGCTCTTGCTCGAAGGTTAGGTTGTAGCCATTGATGAACTGGCGCACAGCCTGAAAGCAGTGTTCCATATTGGATCGCAGCCAGCGATCTTCTACCTCCGGCGAGTTGGCAAAGCCCCAAACGGGAATCGACACTACGTCTGAGCGTTGGGTCTTCACCCACTGGGCAGTGTCCGCATCGATAGCAAGTTCGATCTCGGTAAGCGCACTGATTTCCGGTTTCATGGTCATGATCCACCTCTGGCAATAACGCTGAAGAGGCCACCCAAGCCTTAGAGGTAAGGGTGGCGGACGTGCAGGGGTGAGAAACCGGCGTACAAGGTAACCGGCCAGCACAAGGCTGCCCTGCACGCCCACCATAGAAAGGAGGGCGTGACGCAACGGGCACAAAAAAAGCGCCATAGGCGCCGTTGCGCCTTGTAACTATCAGGTTCTCACGCCTGGTCGCCGAATTTGCGGCGACATAGTGATCTTCTGCCGGGGCTTCTCTGAAGTCAAGTGCCGAATGAAGCTAGCCGCTGCGAGTTGCAGGCAAGTGGGGGCTTAACACATTGCTAGACATCCCGTGCGCTAGCTAGTCGAGACCCTGCTGCTTCATAACTGCGCGAGCAATGCACTGCGAAATCCCACGCATATTTTCTAAATACGCCTCGCGGTAGGTATCGACGTTGAATGGCGGTGTATCCATCTCGCCATCGACAGCTGCAGCGGTTCGCCGCTGCCATGCCAGGTGCAATTGGACTGGATCCGGGTGTGTCTCGATGAGTGATTGCATGACTTCGCCCGTAGTCGCCGCAACAGCCATGACTTTGGCAACCAGATGCAAAAGTTCGTCGTTCTCTTCCATAGATTCCCCCTTATTGGTTGGTGGCTATTTGGCGATGCGAGATTACCACGGGGTACATATTTGCCGGCTTGTGCAATGCCTGTCTGCGAAGATCGGTGGCGTTAACGATGGATGAAGTCATTTAAGCAGTGCCACGACAGCTTCGACAGCGGCACTCAATGCGCGATCCAAACGCTCTGTGAGTAAGGTGAAATGCATGACATAAACTCGCTGGTCTTCTTCATCGTTTGAATAGTCGCCACGTCGAACGCGCTCCAGTTCGCCTATATCGGCCATCAGGTTCCCGTGTAGGAAAACGAGGTTCTGGACAGGCTCCGCCGCTGACCCAAGCTCATGATATCGACCTATAAGTTCTCTTATCGCTTTCGGTGTGCTGTAGCTTCGAAGCCAGTTATCTAGCTGCTCTAACCGGTTGGTATTCTCCTCCTCACTGTTTTCAGCGTCGTCATTGACGCCTCTAAAGTTGTCACGCCATTGCCGCAACGGCAGAACGATCACGAGTGCACGATCTCGGGCAAGTAGTCGAGCGTCTTTTTCCTTCAGTTCCCGTGCTCGCTCGTGCTGCCAATTCGCAACTCCGAAAGCTCCGGCGATGGCGATGATCGATCCGATCGCTTGTGCCCATCCCGATATATCACCCCACTTCAACCTATCTCCCCAACCTGCCTGCGGCGGATAGATGATGAACATGATCGTCGCTGCACCAGCAAGGAATCCGACCAACGTTGGCCAATCGAAGAGCTTGCGTAGCCTTGGAAACTCGTTCATGCGTGACACCCCTGTCCCGTTGAGTGCGCAAATGGTGCCACGGTTACCGCTTACCAGCACGGCGTTCGTGAATCCGCTTGAGCGCCTCTGCACCATGGTCTTTAGGTCGAAGGCTGCGCCAACCTCCGACCACCGCCGATATCAGCGCTACGACACCAAACACAAAGAACACCAGCTGCAACCAGTCCGGCATCGGCGCACTGTGCCGGCGGAACCACATAGCCATGCCGATCATTCCAAGGTGATCCATGACCGAGCCCCCATCCTCTTCAGTGGTGCCATGGTGATAGCGTCCGGGGCCTAATCGCAACCGGAGCGCATGACATGAGCAACGATATCGATTGGACCCTGACCATGATCGCCGCGTTGGTGGCCAGCGATCGCTGGCTATCTGCAGACGCGTGTGCAGTCTTCCTGGGCATAGTGACCACGGCGGTCAAGCCGAATCGCCGCGGCTTCCTCGAGCGAGTTGCATGCGGGCCGGACTTCCCCAAGGCCAATCCAGTGACGCGGTCATGGAAGAAATCAGAGGTCGACGAGTGGGCGATCGAGCAGCGTCGCAATATCTGATTCGGGCGAAAGAAGGCATCAGTGAGAGATGGTCTCACGCGCCTTCTCATGCCCGGCAGTAAATGCCGCTTCTGCAGAGTTATAGCGTGCGCCTTCTCGTATTTTGATTGGCGGCAGACCATCGATCGCGACCTCTTCAAGGCTGAACTTAGTGGCGCCATTGCTTGCATATACGGTGAGCATGTAGCCGATGCCGTTGTATTCGCCATCACGGAGAAGTATGCGGGCGTTTTTATAGTCGTTCATGCGTGGACTCCCTAATATTTGGTATGCCGATCACGTATTCGCTTAGAGCTTCGGCCCAATGGTCTTGGGGTAAGGGCTGCGTGAAGCGAACGCTGAAGCTATGGTCGCTTGGCGCGAAAGGGTGGAATCGTGATGCGATTAGCTTCGAGGTTCGACGTAAGGGGGCGCAAGCTTCTCCCTTACAGCTGCCATGAAGGTTCGGCCCAGATCGGACACGCCAATGTAGAAGTCTCCCAGCTCTGGCACTCGAGCTCCGTGCAGCGGCCCAGCGCGCTTGACGAGGCCGTTGGACAACAGCCTGCCAGCGTATTCAAGTGGAATCTCTTTGGCGCCAAAATCGATGTGGAACAGCGCATCGACGTCTTCTTGGAAAAGCCCCTTGGTGGCGATCATGCGTGAATCCCCTGCCCAGTTCGGTACGCTGAGCATAACGCGTGAAGGGCGCAGCCTAACCGGCGTACACGGCTTTGCAGGCCGCTGCATGACCACTCTGCCACCTGGCCATTGCGCGAGCCCCGGGGTGAAGCGCATACGATCTTGTGCCGCCCTCAGTCCTATTTACGCCGCGGTTTGGGTCTAAGCTATCCCTATGGATATTCTTGAATCCCCGCGCGATCTACACCTCATTAAAAAGGCCCTGGCCGTGGCCGTGCTGGCGATGCGGGACAACACCGGATCGTTGAGCTCGCCGAGCGACATGCATGACATGAAGCTGCTGCTAGAACGGCTGGCAGAGGATCGGGAGCTCGATTTCTATACCAGGACAGCGTGGATTGCGCTGAAGGGGAGCCTGCCGCCGGGGGAGGGGTAACGTACCCGCAGCTGCGAGACGGGATGGATTCGCTGATGTGATGCGTTACGTGCCCATCGCCAAATTTGCGGTGTGGTGGGTTAGCTGCGCTATAGCATGTTGAAAGGCAAACTTCGCCGAATACAAAGGCGGCAGAGTTGATCACGAAGCCACTGACGGTCAGCGGAAGTCACTTCGGATCCACCTAGAAGCTCCCGCATCGCACTTTCCAGCGTGGCTAGGCCATTGGCCGTGGACGACATCGTTTTTGCTGAAGCATTGATGGTGTCCAGACGATCTTGCAGATCCAGTCGGGATTTCATCATGAAGGCATGATGCGCTTAAACATGATGGGGTTATGTGAATACGTTGAATCGCTATCAGCTGAGCTTGCGTGCCTGGTCAGCTCAAGCCGGCATGCTGCCACTCGTGCTGCCTAATAGTGCGATGTCAATCTGCTCGGAAAGCGGCATGTCGAGAAAGTAAAAAGACAGTCCCTTCAGGATCGGACGAACGGTGAGTTGTCGAGAAAGGCATCGATCTGCCTTTTGGCTTCAGCTAGTACCTCTGTCCCGCTCCAACTAGTAATGGTGCGTCGCTCACCAGGGCTGCCCGGCCTCATCTCATGGTGCATTTGCGACTGAAATCCTCGCGGTTGTGGCTCCACTGGAAAGGTGAAATGAGCAATATGCTCGCTGCTGATGATGTCAGAGCCATACGTGATAACTACGCCTCTGTACGTCTCCATAAGTGGGTTCATTCTCATCATCTCCAGGAATACTGATGACGCAAAAAACCCCGCTGTGCGGGGCTCTTTTACACTGCAAATTGATGGTGCGATTCTATGAACCTTCCAGCATCCGTCTCGGACAGAGAGAAAAGCTCGCGTGTAGTCTTCATGATCGATTGAGAGCATACGACCGCCACCGCCACTGGGATTACGTAGACAAACCAGCCGCCAGAGTTGTAGAAAAACACATCTCGCAGATGTTCATTTGCACGTTTCACAATGTCCTTGATCGCTGCGCTTTCGGTGTCTTCGATAATTTTCGCGCGAGCACTTACTCGATCACGAAACGCAGCATCGGACGCAAACCGGCGCTGCAACTTGATCTGCATTGAAAGATCAAGGACATCAACAGAGTTGATGGCATTGTTGATGCCATCATGCGCAATGTCGAAGGCTTTCTTGTCAATGTCTTGTGAGTCGATGTACACGCTTCGCAGTTCATCGCGCAAAGAAAAAAACTTGTTCCTGAGACTCGTGTGGATCGCAGGCAAGATCACGCTTTCGTACATGTAGTGCCATGCAGCTAGCAGCACGATGGCCACAACAAGATATTCCATTTCGTTCTCCTTACCTTCGGCTCGAAGAAAAACTTCTGTCAGCCAACTTCTCTTGAAGGCCGGTTTTTTCCTTGCCTATCCGACCACTTTCAGCGTCCGTCGTTCCTTTGACAAATCGCGCGTGCACCACCCAGCCAAAAAGCGTCACTATCCATAGTACATATCCGACGCCTTGATGATGCTCTAGTAAATGCACTAATTCGTGCCCGACTGACGACAATGTCGCAGAATCCGCTCGAGCGATCCAAAGCAGCAGCGCCAGCGAAAGCGTCATGGGCAAGAGTTGCCCTTTGTTCAAGGACGCTACAAAAATGTCTCGAAAAGACTGCGCCCAAGTTACTCGACGATCAATCGTCGTCGATTTCTTTCCAGTGGAAGTTTTCCCGCCCACGCCCCCTCCGCGTCGCCATCCAAGCTCGTTGTTCGGGGAAACCCCCGAGTTCGGCGGCGCAGCACTGAAGCATGTCCGCACAAACGTGGAGATACTAGCGCGTGAAACAAGTCCTGTGAAACATAAATCGCTATTATCGTTAAGGTACTCTCATAGATTGAGATTACAAAAAACAGGCCGTAAAGGCAGTGGAAATGACAAGAGTGCGCCGAGAGGTGGCGAGAAAACTGAGTGAAAACATGCTTTTAGGTTTTTTTGTTCTAGCGACTGATCAGTTGCGCCCTGATAACCACGACCTGGCCACCAGCCCGTAGACCATCGAGGTAGTCTGCCCAGCCGGCCATCATCTTGCGCCGCTCAGCCAGATGCGCCGTGCGGTTATACGCACGCCCATTCGGGTCTTTCACGGCATGGGCCAGCTGGTGCTCGATATAGTCGGGGCGGATGTGCAGCACTTCGTCCAACACAGTTCGTGCCATTGCACGAAAGCCGTGGCCGCTCATTTCATCGGTGGCGTAGCCCATGCGACGCAAGGCCGACAATACGGCGTTGTTGCTCATAGGGCGTTTTGGATCCCGTGCACTTGGGAATAAGTAGCGACCCCGCCCGGTCAGTGCGAACAATTCGCGGAGAATCTCTACGGCCTGCGGAGCTAGCGGTACCAAATGCGGTTCGCGCATCTTCATCTTCTCGGCGGGCAGATTCCACTGTGCATTGTCCAAGTCGAACTCGGACCACTCTGCTTGCCGGAGCTCGCCAGGTCGCACGAATACCAAGGGTGCTAGTCGTAGGGCGCATTTGGTGACGTATGAGCCTTGATATCCATCGATGGCGCGGAGTAGGGCGCCAATGGCATTCGGATCAGTAATGGCGGCAAGATGGGTCTGCTTAACTGTGGGTAGAGCACCACGTAGATCAGCGCCGGGGTTGCGTTCGGCTCGCCCGGTGGCAATGGCATAGCGGAACACTTGACCGCAGTTCTGCAGCACTCGATGGGCTGACTCCACGGCGCCGCGGTCGACGATCCTATTCACCGTTGTCAGTAGTTCTTTGGCGGTGATTTCTGCGATCGGCCGACTACCAAGCCACGGGAAAATATCGTTCTCCAGTCGCAGCATGATCCGGCTCGCATGCAACTCGACCCAAGTCGCTGATTGCTTCGCGTGCCATTCGCGAGCGATTGCCTCGAAGCTATTTGCTGCCCGCTCTTCTCCAGCAGCCTTTTCAGCCTTGCGTTGCACACCAGGATCGATACCGGCGGCCAGCTGTTTGCGCGCGGTGTCGCGTTTCTCGCGAGCGTCTGCCAGTCCTGTGTCGGGGTAGGTACCCAGCGATAGCAACTTTTCCTTACCCCCAAGCCGATATTTGAAGCGCCACCATTTCGAGCCGTTTGGATTGAGTAGCAGATACAAGCCGCCGCCGTCCGCCAGCTTCTTTGGTTTGTCCGGGAGAGGCGCCTTGCGAATGCCGGTGTCTGAGAGCGCCATTGGGGGTAACACCTTGCAGGAATGATCGGATACCCCCAAACCTACCCCCAGTTACCCCTGGATTTCAATGGTTCGGGCTGGACGACATTGGACAAGAAAAAGGCCGGAACCCTTGGTATGCTTCGGGTTTCCGGCCTGTATTGGACTTGCTTGGAGCTTGAATTGGTGGAGGTGGCGGGAGTCGAACCCGCGTCCGAAGGCGTTCAACGCCCGGTACTACATGCTTAGCTCACTGTTGAATCTCGTCCCGCGACAGCACAGTGTGCGCGGCGCATCGAAGGACCAGCCCGCTTTATTTAACCCTTACCGACAGGCGGCAGCTTCGGGCGATCCCGTGATAATGACCCTACATCCACGAGCACAGGCACAAGTGGGTTCGGGGCTAGGCCTTAAGCGGCCAGAGCGTAGTTGTCGTCGTTGGCAACTATAAGTTTTGCGACTGGTTTAACGAGGAAAGTCACCCCCTCGGCATGCACCAAGCTATCTCACTACCCCCGTCGAAGCCATGACACCCCCAGGGAAACTGGGATAGAGCTGGAAGGGAACCGGGAAAAGCTGGAACGGGTAAGTATATGTAGCTATTCGGTCATACATCAAGGCTGCGCACGCAGCTGTGTTACGTCTATTGTCATCACCGTGGGCGCCACAAGGGGAAAGTCATGGCACGGATACGTCTGGCCGAGCAGGGCGACGCGGGTTTGTTGACCGAGTTGCGTTGCGCGTTTCTCGAAGAAATGGGGCAGCATCTGCCCGATGGGTTCGCCGACCGGTTGCGCTACTGGATCGAGGACGCCCTGGGCGACGGCAGGCTGGTGGCCTGGCTGGCCGAGGTCGACGGCCGGGTGGCGGGCAGTGCGGCGGTCAACCCGTATCCGCATATGCCCTCGCAGGCCTATCCAAACGGGGTGGGCTGGTATGTGCTCAATGTCTATGTGCGGCCAGGCTATCGCCGGAAGGGCGTTGGCGATGCCTTGCTGACCACGGTGGCCTCGGCGGCGCGGGAGCAGGGCGTGGATATGATCAACCTGCACGCTACCGTCAGCGCGCGCGCCTTGTACGAGCGGCATGGGTTTGGCGTCTCGGTCGATGCCATGAGCATGCTGCTGGAGTGAAACAGGTCGCTTTCGCGGCGGTCGGGGCAGGGCTATAGTCGGGACAGTCCAGGTAAGGGGGGGGGCTCGCCATGTGGCAGGAACTGGGGCGCGCGATGAAGCGCGTTGGCAAGGCGACGGGCAATCAGGCGCTGATCGACAAGGGGCGCCACTGGCAATACGGCCATATGTCGCCCGAGCAATTGATGCGGCACCATCCCTCGGCGTTCTTGCGTACCTATGCGGTGCAGTCGCATATCGAGCCACCTGATGTGGTGGGTAAGGCTGCGACGACGCAAGCGACCTATCAGTTGCGCCACGACGTGGGTAATGCAACGACGTTTCCGAATATGCACAGTATCGTCGGCGGCGACGGCGTGACGCGCGCACCCACGGCTCACCTGCATCTGGTGTTTGCTTCGCAAGCGGCGGCACATCAGGGGGTTCATCAGTCGAACCAGGCCGGCGCGAATTTCGATGCCGCATTCTTGCCGATGCGGCAGGCCAAGCAGGACAACTTCGCCGGTCAGCTGACGAATAAGAAGGTCGCGGGGTGGAGGACGGGACGGATCACCGAAACCGCTTTGACTCAGCAGCAAGAAAATCTCACGCTGACGACCCAGCTCAGCGGCTGCACGATCGCCAAGCGGCGCGACAACATGATGCATTTGCGGCCGGTAGCCAACGGTGCGGCGATGCATACGAGCCTGCCGCGAGCGGAGACGTTCGGGCGGCTCGATTACCCCGCGCAGGGCGAGCAGGCGTTTGTGATGATGAAGCGCAAGCCCGATGGGCATACCCGGCTGTATTTCCAGACGCACGATTCGACGACCGGCACGATGCGGAGCGGGCGTAAGGATTTTTGAGTTTCTGGACGCTGAACTAGTTGTTGTGGGAGCGGCTTCAGTCGCGACAGATCGTGACGTCACCGGGTGTCGTGACTGAAGGGAACCTCAAATAACCTCAGTTTTTATCGTCATCCCGGCGAAGGCCGGGATCCATTCCTCAGTTGTCGCTTGTCAGACGGCCTGTGGCAAGCGTCCGCGCTGAGGAGTGGATGACCAGCTTCGCTGTTGAAAAGCGCCTCCGGCCTTCGCCGGAATGACGAATAGGAAGGGTTTTTTAGAAGCTCCCTGAAGTCGATCCTACAAAGACTTCATTCCTACGGCGACCGTCAGCAGTGAGCATGTATTGATCACCGCGTACTAAGTACTTGTCGACACAGCATTGAATCGTATTTGTCCACAGGCTTATACGAAGTACATCCACAGCGGCTGTGGAAAACTTCAGGCGTGCTTGTTGTGCGAGCGCATCGTGCGCTGCTTTTCGCGCTGCCAGTCGCGATCCTTGTCCGCTTCGCGCTTGTCATGCGCCTGTTTGCCGCGTGCCAGGCCAATTTCGACTTTGACCTTGTTGCCTTTCCAGTACATGGCGATCGGCACCATGGTGTAGCCCTTGCGCTCGACGGCGCCGACCAACTGGTCGATCTCTTCCTTGTGCAGCAGCAGCTTGCGTGTGCGGCGGTCGTTGGCGACGACGTGGCTCGATGCGCTGATCAGCGGCGGGATCGACGCGCCGAACAGGAAGATCTCACCCTGGTTGACGATGGCGTAGCTGTCGCCGAAGTTGATCCGGCCCGCGCGCAACGATTTGACTTCCCAGCCTTGCAGCGCGACACCTGCCTCGAAACGGCGGTCGATATGGTATTCGTGGCGCGCGCGTTTGTTCAGCGCGATGGTGCCGCCGGTTTTTTCTTTGTCCTTCGCCTTGGCCATGTCCGTTAAACTTCGGGCTTAACTTGCCCTGTAGTGGTTCGTCCCCACTGATATGGGGGTGAACACGATGAGATTCATGTGAGGCTGACGTGATCGAAATTCGCCGCAGCGCCCTGGTGAAATATTCACCGTCGCAGATGTTCGACCTGGTCAACGATGTTGAAGCATACCCAAAGCGCTTTGCCTGGTGTGCGGGCTCGGAGGTATTGGAGCGTAGCGACAACGTACTGGTGGCGCGGTTGGACCTCACCTTTGCCGGCCTGCGCCACAGCTTTACCACGCGCAACACCGTCGATCCGCCGCATCGCCTGCATATGGCCCTGGTCGAAGGCCCGTTTCGTAGCCTCGATGGGGTGTGGGAATTCATTGCGCTGGGCGATGACGGTTGCAAGATCGCCTTTGCGCTGGATTTCGACTACGCCGGCCGTGTGGGTGGCATGGCGTTGAAGCTGGGTTTTCAAGGCCTGGCGAGCCGTATGGTGGACGACTTCTGCCGCGAGGCGGAACGTACCTATGGCTGAGCCGATCCACGTCGAAGTGGTCTACGCCGCTACCGATCATCAGGAGCTGCGTCGTCTTACCGTGCCGGCCGGCACCACCGTGATGCAGGCCATCGTTGCGTCGCAAATCGCCTCGGTCCTGCCGGAAGAGGCGATTGCCGCAGACCGTCTGGGGATCTTTTCCCGTCGGGCGGCACCGGACGATGTACTGGCCGATGGCGATCGGGTGGAAATCTACCGTCCGTTGACTCTGGATCCCAAAGAAGCGCGCCGGCGGCGCGCTTCAGGGAAGGGTTGACCGCGGAGCATCAGTTTCCGCTGTCGCCGCTGTCCTTCTTCTCTTCCTCAGGCGTCTTGGTCTTGTCGCCCTTGGTTTCGTCGACCGGGTAGCTGGCGTGGTACTTCTTGCTGTCGTTGACCAGCTGCTGCGCGTCCTCGGCGAAGAAATCGCCTTCCGTACGCACCAGGGTGTCGTTGTTGAAGGTGAGGCTCAGCGTGCGCACCTTGATCGCGCCGCCGCGGTGCTGCTGGGTGGAGACATAGTCCCAGCGGTCATGGTCAAACGGGCTGCTTACCGACGGCGAACCCATCAGCACCAGCACCTGACGCTTGGTCATGCCGGGCTGTAGCTGGGCTACGTTTTTCTTGTCCAGCAGGTTGCCTTGCTGCACGTCGGGGGTATAAACGAGGCGACAGCTGGCCAGGGAAAGGGCCAGCATGGCGAAACCCAGCGTGCGAATCAGCTTATGCATGCGTCTTGCGTCCGGATCGTAAAGGTTCAGATGATACACTAACGGCTTGCCAGCACGGCGTTTGCCGGGGAAATGCTATGGAACAGGAAACCAAAGAACTGCGCAGGGCCGGGTTGAAAGTGACCCACCCCCGTATGCGCATCCTGCAGATCTTCGAGGATGAGGATGCCCATCACCTCACCGCCGAAGACATCTACAAGAAACTGCTTGCCCACCAGGAAGATATCGGCCTGGCCACAGTTTACCGGGTGCTGACCCAGTTCGAGGCCGCCGGTATCGTGGTCAAGCACAACTTCGAGGGCGGCCAGGCCGTCTACGAACTGGACCGCGGTAAACACCACGATCACATGATCGATGTTGACAGCGGAAAAGTGATCGAGTTCGTCAGCGAAGAGATCGAGCGCCTGCAGCACGAAATTGCGGCCAAGCACGGGTACGTGCTGGAAGACCACAGTCTGGTCCTTTACGTGCGGCCCAAGCACAAGTCGGGGCGGTAAGTCCGGCGGCTGCGCCGCCTGAAAAGGGTAAAGAGTAAAGAGGAAAAGCCGGCACCTATGAGGTTGCCGGCTTTTTGTTTTTCCCCTTGACCCTTTTCAGGTGCGCAGCACCGGCTTTACAGGCGGCACAGCCGCCGGACTTTCTTCCAGACGAAAAAAAGCCGCCGATGGACTCCTGTCCACCTGACGGCTGATCCGCGACCAGACTGGTTGCACTGCATGGCGAGTTGCTCGCGGCGGTACATCCATCGGTAACGGCGGAATGGCATCCTGCCATTCTTCATGCCCACCGTCCCCACGGTTGGCATGGCACACCATCTTGCGATGGTGGCTCCCCCACATCGATGGGAGAATCCTAACGAAGCCTTCACAAGAGCGGTATTGGAAAATTTCCTAGTTATAGATTTACAGCCGGTGGCTGTCGGAAGGCGAGTTGTTGCTGCGCAGCAGGATGCGAAGGTGCACGCCTTGTGACTCAGGTCGCAGACGGAATAGCCCACCTAATGATGTGACTCGGTCGCGCATGCCTTGCAGGCCGCGTCCGCCACGCGGCATGCGACTTGGCAGGCCCACGCCATCGTCTCGAATATCCAGTAGCGCGAGCGCCGTTCCCTGGCGCTCACCGATGCGCAAGCGCAGCTGAAAATGCCCCGCCTGGGCGTGCTTCACCGCGTTGGTGGCGCTTTCCTGCACCAGGCGATAAATCGCCGTGCGGGTGTCTTCGTCCAGCAGCCGCGGATCGCCGTGCAACTCGGTGGCGTAGGTGATGCCGGCCGTGGTCAACAGGTCTCGGATGGGGCCTTCGTCCAGCGCGCGCAACAAGCCGAACTCGTCGAGTACGGCGGGACGCAAATCATCGAGCAGGCGATGCAGTGCACGGCGCATATGACCGAGGATCATATTGATCGAGTTACCGACGTCTTCCATGCCGACCTGCGCAAGGCGCGATTGCGCGAGCTTCAGATGGGTCTGGATCGCGGTGAGGTTCTGGCCCAGTTCGTCATGCAGTTCGGCAGCCATATGGCGCCGCTGATTTTCTTCCGCCTGCAGGTTGCCGCGTGCGGCGTCGCGCAGTTGGCGGGCGAGGTGATCGAGCCGGCGGTTGACCGCGGCCAGATAGACGTTCTGTTCGGCCACGCGCTCGCTGCTGCGTCGTAATGCATCGGTGGCCGAGCCGAGCATCAATGCGCCGGTGCCGGCCACCGCCAGGAAAAGCTGTGCGGAGGCATTGGAGGTGCCATGTCCTGCGAGGCGGTCCACGATCGTCATGCCCAGGCTGGAAATCAGCATCGCCATGCTCGCACCGCGCCAGCCGTGGCGGAACGCAAAGAACAGCACCGGCGCCAGCGACAGCACGCGGGCGAACTGCGGTTGCGGTGGCGCGTGGGCGGACAGCACCAGCAGGATCGCCATGGCCGGCAGCATCACCAGCAAGCCATCCATGGTCAGGCGCGCGGTGGCGCGGCGACTCAAGTGCGCGCGGGCCAGCATGATCATCAGCGGCACCACCAGCAGGATGCCGACGTAGTTGCCGAGCAGGTCCTGTCCCAGCGCCTGCATCAGCATGTCCGACGATGGCGCAGCATGGACCATCGCCAGCAGCGCGCCGTCGGCGGCCGTGGTGGTGGCGACCGTGAAGGCCGCCGACAACAGCAGGCGCGAGACGTCTTCGGGGTCGCGCAGGCTGGCGTGCAGGTTGGCGCGACGCATCAGCCACATGCAGATGGCCACGATAAACGGCTCCGGCAGCTCGCCGACCACAAAGCCATACCAGCCCATCGGCATGTGGGTCGCTTCGGTGATGATGCCGGTCGCCGCCAGCTCGGCGACGAGCAGCCAGGGCCAGTAACGCATCGGGGTCAGCAGCAGGGCGCCGAAGCGCAAGCCGTACGGCAGCATCCAGTACGGTTGCTCGGTAGGCCACAGAAAGGCCCACAACACGAAATAGCACAGGCCAAGCAGCAGGCCGGCGCCGGGGAAGGATAGGGATTTGGATGCCATGGGGCGCGATGTTACATGTCGGGCAGGCGCGTGCGAGGCCGACGCGGCGTGCTATACATTGCCGTATGTACAGCATCGTTCTGGTCGACGACCACGCCATTGTCCGGGAAGGTTTCAAACGGCTCATCGAGATGGAGCCGGATCTCGAGGTCGTGGCCGAATGCCGGAGCGCCGACGATGCCGTCGAAGCGGTAGGGCAGAAGCGCCCGGACCTGGTGGCGCTGGATTTGTCGCTGCCCGATGGAAGCGGGCTGCCCCTGATCGAACACCTGCTTAGCGTCGCCCACGATACGCGCATCGTGGTGCTTAGCATGCACGACGGCGAACCCTATGTGTCCGAAGCGTTGCGCCGCGGTGCGAGTGGTTACGTGACCAAGGGCGTGGCGCCGGAAGAACTGGTAGCCGGCCTGCGTGCGGTGATGCAGGGCGAGACCTTCCTGAGCTCCGACCTGCGCCAGCGCCGCGCCGATCGTCCGTCCGAAGCGCTCGACCCGATCAATCGCCTGACCGCGCGCGAGCGCGAAGTGTTTCTGTTGCTGGCGGCCGGGCGTGCGCCCAAGCAGGTGGCGGCGGAATTGGGCATTGGACAGAAGACGATCTATATCCACCGTGCCAGTTTGATGGGGAAGCTTGGAGCCGGGTCGGAACTGGATCTTTATCGGATGGCGAGCGAACGGGGATTGTTGCCGCGGCGCAATTGAGCCGATGTGGGTCTTTGCGGGCGACTTCTGGGAGCCTCTAAAAACCTTTCCTATCCGTCGTCCCGGTGAAAGCCGGGACCCAGTGCCTTACACCTCAACGTGCGCAAGACGCTGGGCCCCGGCGTTCGCCGGGGCGACGATGGAAACTGAGGTTTTTCGAGAATCCCTTTAGGCCGTCTGCGCCCGCTCCAACATCTGCTTGGCATGCGCCCGCGTTTCCTTGGTGATCTCCACACCACCCAACATGCGTGCCAGCTCATCACGGCGTCCACCAGCATCGAGCTTGTCGATACGCGTCTGCGTGCTCTCGCCATCGCTGTGTTTCGACACGCGCAGATGCGCATGACCTTGCGCGGCGACCTGCGGCAGATGGGTGACGCACAGCACCTGGCGCTGACCGCCCAGGGCGCGCAGTTTCTGGCCGACCACTTCGGCCACGGCGCCGCCGATGCCGGTATCGACCTCGTCGAAAACCATGCTGCCCACGGTGTCCTTGCCCAGCGTCGCCACTTCGATAGCCAGGCTGATACGGGCCAGCTCACCACCGGAGGCGACCTTGCGCAGCGCGCGCGGGGGCTGGCCCGGGTTGGCGCTGACCAGCAGCTCGCAGCGCTCCTGGCCCTGTGCGTCGGGCTCGCCATTTCCGGTGGACTCCAGCTCCACCACCAGGCGGCCGCCGGCCATGCCCAGCTCGCCCATCAGTACGCTTACTTCCTGGCCGAGCCGAGTGGCGGCATCGGTGCGCGCCTGGCTCAATGTGCCGGCGGCCTTGAGGTAGTCGCGTTGGTGCTTCTCACGCTGGCGATCGAGCTGCTCCAGCGCTTCACCGGCACCTTCGAGCTGTGCCAGCTCCTCGCCAAGCGAGGCCGCCTTTTCGTGCAGCTCGGCCACCGGCAGGCGATGCCGCCGGGAAAGCTCATGCAGACGGGTGAGATGCGTGTCCACCTCGTTGTAGCGCTCGGGATCGAGGTCGACATCCAGCGCATAGCGGCCCAGGCCATCGGCAGCTTCGCTCAGCTCGATGCTGGCGTTATCGAGCAGCTCCAGCAGCGGCTGAAGTTTGTCGTCCAGCGCGGCGAGCTTGATCAGCTCGGCCTGCGCACGGGCCAGCCCACGGCGTAGCGACAGCTCGCTGTCGCCGTCGAGCATCTCGCTGACGCCGGATGCGCCTTCGGCCAGGCGACCGGCATTGGCCAGGCGCTTGTGGCTGGCTTCCAGTTCGGCCATTTCGCTGGCGGGCAAGGCCCATTTTTCCAGTTCGCCCACTTCGTGCCGCAGCAGCTCGATGCGCTGATCGCGATCGTCGCCGCCGCTCAACGACTGCATGCGTGCCTGCACGGCGCGCCATTGCTGGGCAGCCTCACGGACCTGGGCAAGCAGCTCATCGTGGCCGGCGTAGGCATCGAGCAGCGCCAGCTGATGGCTGCGCGACAGCAGCGCCTGGTGCTCGTGCTGACCATGGATTTCCACCAGCATCGAGGCCAGCTCGCTGAGCTGGCTGGCGTTGGCCGGGCGGCCGTTGATCCAGGCGCGCGAACTGCCCTCGGCGCGGATCACGCGGCGCAGCTGGCAGGTGCCTTCTTCGTCCAACTCCTCTTGTGCCAGCCAGGCGCGTGCGTCGGGCAGCTCGGCCAGGTCGAACTCGGCGGCCAGCTCGGCGCGGTCGCTGCCGGCACGCACCATGCCGCTATCGGCGCGGCTGCCGGCGAGCAGCATCAAGGCGTCCACCAGCAGCGACTTGCCGGCGCCGGTCTCACCGCTGACCACGGTCAGGCCCGGCCCGAAGGCGATCTCGGCTTCTTCGACAACCGCAAAATGGCGAACATAGAGGGAGGTGAGCATGGCGCGCTGTATCAGTGAGTCGGTGGATTGTACGGATTGATGGATGGGGCGGTAAGCAGGTCGTCCAGGGTGACCCGGCCTGGGTCGGCCAGGAGGTCGAAGCCTGACTTCCTTGCATTCTTCCCCCGCACACCTTATTTCTTCTCTGTCTCACGGATTGCCACAGCAGCGCATGCCCCAACTCTTCGGCCATGAATTAGATGCCCGCGCCCGCAGCTTGCTGCGCACGCTGATTGCGCAGTATCTGGTCGATGGCGAGCCAGTGGGCTCGCGCACGCTATCGCGCTCCTCGGGCCTGGATGTCAGCCCGGCCACCATCCGCAACATCATGGCCGACCTGGAAGAAGCCGGCCTGGTGGTGTCGCCGCACACCTCGGCGGGGCGTGTGCCGACGCCCCGCGGGCTGCGGCTGTTCGTCGATAGCCTGATCGAGTTGCAACCGCTGCCGCGCGAAGATATGGCGCGCCTGCGCCGCGAATTGCCGCCCGGCCCGACGACCACGCGCGATCTGCTCGGTAATGTCTCCACGCTGCTGTCGGCGATGACCCAGTTCGCCGGTGTGGTCACCGTGCCGCGCCAGGCCGATTTCCCGCTGCGCCATATCGACTTCGTGCCCTTGCCCGACAACCAGGTGCTGGTGATCCTGGTGTTCTCCGACAACCAGGTGCAGAACCGTATCGTGCGCCTGGCCAAGCAGCTCGATGCTCGGGAGCTGGAGCAGGCAGCCAATTACCTCAATACCCATTTCGCCGGCTTGCGCGTGGACGATATCCGCACGCATCTGCTGCGCGAGCTCAAAGAGGCCAGCAGCGAGCTCAACCGTCTGTTGTCCAGCACGGTGGAACTGGCCGCCGCCTCGTTTGCGCCACATAGCGAAGGCGATGATGTGCTGGTCAGTGGCCAGACCAATCTGATGTCCTATTCGGAGCTGGCCAATCTCGATCGCCTGCGCGAGCTTTTCGAGGCCTTTCAGAAGAAGAACGAGCTGCTTCAACTGATGGAAGTGTGCGCCAGGGCGCCGGGTGTCCGGCTGTTTATCGGCGAGGAATCGGGCTTTACGGCGCTGGACGGTTGCAGCGTCGTTACCGCCAGTTATGGGGCGCAAGGGCGTGTGCTTGGGGCGGTCGGTGTGATCGGTCCGACCCGAATGGCGTACGAAAGGGTCATCCCTGTGGTACAAGCCACGGCCGGGCTGCTCAGCGATGCCTTGAATCGGGCGGCAACGGCCTCATAAAGCCGTTTGGGAGGCGGGATTCACCCGCATTAAGTTTACTGGTCGGTATGCAAAATCATGCCGGCCCTGGATGAGGCTTGGAGTTTTTCATGCAGAACAACGATTCGCAGGCGCCGGAAAATACGCCGGAAGCCACCGCGGCGAGTGAAGCCATGCAGGCCGATCTCGACGCACTGAAACAGCGTGTCGCTGAATTGGAAGCAGGCAATGCGGAATTGCGCGATGGTGTATTGCGCGAGCGTGCGGAGCTGGAAAATCAGCGTCGTCGTTTGCAGCGCGATCTGGATCAGGCGCGCCGCTTTGCCAACGAAAAATTGCTCAACGAGCTGCTGCCGATCTACGACGGTCTGGAGCGCGGCTTGGCGGTGGAAAGCGGCGATATCGCTACCGTTCGCGAAGGCATCAATCTCACCCTGAAGGAACTGCTGCGCATTGCGCAGAACAACGGTCTGGTGCCGGTCGATCCGCTCGGCCAGCCGCTGGATCCGGAGCGCCATCACGCGGTGAGCATGGTCGAAGCGCCTGAGCAGGCGCCGGGTACCGTGGTGAGTGTGTTGCAGAAAGGCTATGTGCTGAACGATCGCTTGTTGCGCCCGGCGCTGGTCGCCGTCGCCAAGGATTGATCGAGCACACACGGCGCGGCCGGCACCTGAATCACCGGTGACGGTAGCGACGAACCCGGGGTTCGGAAATCTTGACGCGATTGAATCGCCAAGGCCAAGCCCCACTTAGAAACCAGTCGCGGCCGCGGGGGCCGCTTAGAAATTTTTGGAGTCAGAGCATATGGGCAAGATCATTGGTATCGATCTGGGCACGACCAATTCCTGCGTATCCGTCATGGATGGCAGCACCACCCGGGTCATCGAGAATTCGGAAGGCGATCGCACGACGCCGTCCATCGTCGCCTTTACCAAGGACGGCGAAGTCCTGGTGGGTGCGCCGGCCAAGCGCCAGGGCGTGACCAACCCGAAGAACACCTTCTACGCGGTGAAGCGCCTGATCGGCCGCAAGTTCACCGACGCGGAAGTACAGAAAGACCTGCACATCGTGCCGTACGGCATCGTCGCGCATGAGAATGGCGACGCCTGGGTGCAGACTGCCGACGGCAAGAAGATGGCGCCGCAGGAAATCTCCGCCAAGGTGCTGGCGAAGATGAAGAAGACCGCCGAAGACTATCTCGGCGAGACGGTGACCGAAGCGGTCATCACCGTGCCGGCCTACTTCAACGACAGCCAGCGCCAGGCGACCAAGGACGCCGGCCGCATTGCCGGTCTCGAGGTCAAGCGCATCATCAACGAGCCGACCGCCGCTGCGCTGGCTTACGGTCTGGACAAGAAGGGCGGTGACCGCAAGATTGCCGTGTACGACCTGGGTGGCGGTACGTTCGACGTATCGATCATCGAGATCGCCGAAGTCGACGGCGAGAAGCAGTTCGAAGTGCTGGCCACGAACGGCGACACGTTCCTGGGCGGCGAAGACTTCGACATGCGCGTCATCGATTATCTCGTCGAAGAATTCCAGAAGGACCAGGGCATCGATCTGCGCAAGGATCCGCTCGCGCTGCAGCGCCTGAAGGACGCCGCCGAGCGCGCCAAGATCGAGCTGTCGTCCTCGCACCAGACTGAGGTAAATCTGCCGTACGTCACGGCCGATGCCTCCGGTCCGAAGCATCTGAACATCAAGCTGACCCGCGCCAAGCTCGAAGCGCTGGTCGAAGATCTGGTCAAGCGCACCATCGATCCGTGCCGCACCGCGTTGAACGACGCTGGCCTGCGCGTGTCCGACGTCGACGAGGTGATCCTGGTCGGCGGTCAGACCCGTATGCCGAAGGTGCAGGAGTCGGTGAAGGATTTCTTTGGCAAGGAGCCGCGCAAGGACGTCAACCCGGACGAAGCCGTCGCTGTCGGCGCGGCCATCCAGGGCGGCGTGCTGGGCGGTTCGGTCAAGGACGTGCTGCTGCTCGACGTTACCCCGCTGTCGCTCGGTATCGAGACGATGGGTGGCGTGATGACCAAGCTGATCGAAAAGAACACCACGGTGCCGACCAAGGCCTCGCAGGTCTTCTCGACCGCCGACGACAACCAGACCGCCGTGACCGTGCATGTGCTGCAGGGTGAGCGCGACCGCGCCAGCGCGAACAAGTCGCTGGGCAAGTTCGACCTCTCCGGCATCGACGCCGCGCCGCGCGGCATGCCGCAGATCGAAGTCACCTTCGACATCGACGCCAACGGCATCCTGCACGTGTCGGCCAAGGACAAGAAGACCGGCAAGGAACAGAAGATCGAGGTCAAGGCCGGCTCGGGTCTGTCCGAGGAAGAGATTCAGCGCATGGTCGCCGACGCCGAGGCGAACAAGGAAGAAGACAAGAAATTCCACGAGCTCGTCGCCACGCGCAACAAGGCGGATCAGCTGGTTCATGCGACGCGTAGCGCGCTCAAGGAACACGGCGGCAAGATTCCGGCCGACCAGCTGAGCACGATCGAAGGTGCGTTGTCGGATCTGGAAAAGGTCAAGGACAGCGACGACAAGGGCGCGATCGAGTCGAAGATCGAGAAGCTGGAGCAGTCCGCGCAGTCGCTTTACGCGGCCGCTCAGGGCGGTGCGCAGCCGGACGCTGGCGCGCAGCCGGGCCCGGGTCCGCACGGTTCGGCTCAGCCGGACGACGTGGTCGATGCCGAGTTCACCGAAGTCAAAGACGACAAGAAGTAAGGCGGTAAATTCGCATAACGGGGCCGTTGGCCCCGTTATGCTGTAAATGGTAAACAGGGAAGAGCATGTCGCGGCCACATCACGACTTGCGGGTATGGCAGGATGCCATGCGCTTGGTTACACATCTTTACGAGATCACAGGTGAGTTTCCGAAAGACGAGCTTTTTGGTCTTGTCTCTCAGATCCGCCGAGCTGCGGTAAGCGTGCCTTCCAACATAGCTGAAGGCGCGAGTAGAGGAAGCGGGAGGGAGTTTGTCCGTTTTCTTCTTATTGCCCGAGGCTCGCTTTCCGAGCTGGATACTCAGGTGCGTATTGCTGAAAATCTAGGGTTCATTCGAGATGCCGGGTTGCTCATTTCTGAAATGGAAAGACTGCAGGTCACGCTTGGGTCTCTCATTAAAGTTCAACGGACACGTACTGCCACATGATTCGCTTCGCTCTTTCCATTGACCATTTACAGGCGGCGCAGCCGCCGGCTTCACAGGCTGCAAGCCGGACTTCCTGCCCATGAGCAAGCGTGATTACTACGAAGTCCTCGGTGTCGAACGGACGGTTACCGAGGTCGAACTGAAGAAGTCGTTTCGTCGCCTGGCGATGAAATACCACCCGGACCGTTGCCCGGACGATCCGCATGCGCAGGAGAAGTTCAAGGAAGCCAAGGAGGCTTACGAGATTCTCGCCGATGCGCAGAAGCGCCAGATGTATGACCAGTACGGCCATGCGGCGTTCGAGGGCGGGGCAGGCGGTGGTCGCGGTGGCGCCGGTGGTTTTGGCGACATGGGCGATATCTTCGGCGATATCTTCGGCGACATTTTCGGTATGGGCGGAGGCCGTGGTGGCAGTCGTTCGCGTCGTGGTGCCGATCTTCGCTACATCATGGAGCTCGATCTGGAAGAGGCCGTATTCGGCATCGAAAAGAAGATCGACGTACCGACCCAGGTCAATTGCCAGCATTGCAACGGCTCCGGTTCGGAAGACGGCAAGGTGGCGCAATGCAAGACCTGCCAGGGCCATGGCCGCGTGCGTATGCAGAACGGCATCTTCTCGATCCAGCAGGCCTGTCCGCATTGCGGCGGCAGCGGCCAGGCGATCGAAAAGCCGTGCAGGCAGTGCCGTGGCGAGGGTCGTCTGGAAGAAACACGCACCTTGTCCGTACGCATTCCGGCGGGCGTCGACAATGGCGATCGCATTCGTTTGACCGGACAGGGCGAAGCCGGTCCGGCCGGTGGTGAAGCCGGCGATCTTTATGTCGAGATGCGCGTGCGCGAGCACGAGATCTTCCAGCGTGACGGCAACGATCTGCATTGCGAATTGCCGATTCGTTTTTCGCAGGCTGCGCTTGGCGCCGAATTGCCGGTACCCACGCTCGATGGCGAAGTGCCGATTTCGATTCCGCCGGAGACGCAGACGGGTCAGCAGTTCCGCTTGCGCGGGCGCGGCGTGAAGTCGGTGCGCAGCGGGCGCGCGGGTGATCTGATCTGCCGCGTCGTGGTCGAGACGCCGGTGCGTTTGACCAAGGAGCAGCGCGACCTGCTTGCGCAGCTCGAGGCGACGTTCAACAACGGCGAAGCGCACAAGCACACGCCGCGCGAGAAGTCGTGGGTGGATGGGGTGAAGCAGTTTTGGTCGCGGGTGACGTCTTGAGGAGTGAGTGAAGAGAAGTGAGCCGTGGGTAAGTGCGCGCGTCTCCTTTTTCCGCCACATTCCTCCTGATCCGTCATTCCGGCGCAGGCCGGAATCTATTCGCTCAGTCTTCCGCCTGATTGTTAGAGTTTCGCAAGCAGAAGCGCTGAGGCGTGGATTCCGGCCTACGCCGGAATGACGATGTAGGGGAGGTCTTGGCGAGCATCATCCGAGCCGCGTTGCGGACGAGTGGCTTTGGTGTCTTTCTCCGCGTCGCCCCAGTAGCATCGGCACCCTCAACGTTCCAAGGAAACACCTCATGCCGTCCCCCATCCGCCTCGCCGTCAACGGAGCCACCGGTCGCATGGGGCAGGCATTGCTGGGATTGCTTCGTGACGACAAGCGCTTCGAGTTGTGCGCGGCGATAAGCAGCGAGCGCCATGCAGGCAAGCCCGTATTCCCCGGTAACGAAGCGCTTTCATACACCACCGCATGGCCCGAAAACCTCGACGTCGTGATCGATTTCAGCGGTCCTGCAGGTCTGGTCGCCGCGCTGGATTACTGCGAAGCGAACAAGGTCGCACTCGTCACCGGCACTACCGGCATCAATGATGAACTTGCCCGGCGTTTAAACGCAGCACCGATCGCCCACCTGCACGCCACCAACTTCAGTCTCGGCGTAGCGGTACTGACACGCCTCCTGCGCCAGGCATCGGCAGCTTTGCGCGACTGGGACCTTGAGATCGTCGAGGCGCACCACAACCGCAAGGAAGACGCACCATCGGGCACCGCGCTTTCGCTCGGCAAGGCGGCTGCGCAGGCGCGCGGCACCACCCTGGAACAGGACGCCGTGTACACCCGCGAAGGCCGCCCCGGCCCACGCAAGGCCGGCACGATCGGCTTTGCCGTCGTTCGTGGCGGCGATATCGTCGGCGAGCACAGCGCGATGCTGATCGGGCAGGGCGAGCGCGTGGAATTGGGGCATCGCGCCACCGACCGCTCCATCTTCGCCCGGGGCGCCATCGAGGCGGCCCACTGGCTTGCAGGCAAGCCCGCCGGCGCTTATGACCTGGATGCCATGCTGGCCGAGCGCAGCGGCGCTTAAAGCCTCCCAAGCTTGCCGATAGCGACGGGCGCCATTACCATGGCGCCCGTTAGTCATTGGGGAGTAGCCATCCTCGCTCCCGGAAGGCCTCACGGCTTTCCTACCCAGAGGAATCCGCGTCAACAGACTTGAAGCGCATGCTTCATGGTGCGGATGGCCCGCGATCTTGTGCTTCAGGATTGCGCCGGCCCGGCGAGACCTTTGGCCACGACTTAGCTCACCTTTAGCCGGGCGAGCGGGGTCGTTGTGCCATTGGTTTACGTTCGCTCGCCCGGCCAAGGATTCATATGCTTATCGCCTTGTTGTTCCTGCTGTCGGCCGGTGCGATCTATCTCGCCTGCGAGTATTTCGTCAACGGCGTCGAATGGTTCGGGCAAAAGCTCAGCCTCGGCGCGACCGCTACCGGTACCGTGCTTGCTGCGTTCGGTACGGCCTTGCCCGAAAGCGCGGTGACTTTTGTCGCGGTGGTATTCGGCCGCACACCCGAGCAAAAGGATATCGGCGTCGGTGCCGCGCTGGGTGGCCCGTTGGTGCTGGCAACGATTGCCTATGCGGTGGTCGGCATCGCGTTGTGGAGCAACCGAAAGCGCTTGCAGCGCAAGGATAATCTGGTTCGCGTCAACCACGGACGTCTCGCTCGCGACCAATCCTGGTTCCTGGCGATCTTCGTAGTGAAGTGCGGTTTGGGTCTGGTGGCGTTCGCGATCAAACCCTGGCTCGGTGTGCTGTTCATCGCCGCCTATGGGCTCTATGTCTGGCGCGAACTCAAGCACGACGACAGTGTGCCGGACGATGAAGATGCGCTTGAACCGCTGAAATTCCAACCACGCGCCGAAAACCCGGCGATGTCGATGATCGCCTTGCAAACCGTGCTCGCGCTGGCCGTCATCGCGATCGCCTCGCACACCTTCGTCAAGCAGATCGAGGCGATCGGTGAAGCATTTCAGCTATCGCCGCACCTTGTCGCGTTGGTGCTGAGCCCGGTCGCCACCGAACTGCCGGAAACACTCAATGCGCTTATCTGGGTACGTCAGGGCAAGGAGCGTCTGGCGTTGGCCAATATCTCCGGCGCGATGATGATCCAGGCGACCATTCCCAGTTCGCTGGCGCTGTTTGGCACGCCATGGCTGTTCGATGCGCCGCTGATGGTAGCCGGCGTGTTGACCGGTATCGCGGTGATCTTCCTGTGGTGGCTGTTCCGTCGTGGCAACGTGGACGGGCGCTTGCTGATGCCGGTTGGCTTGCTGTACGGGGTGTTTGCCGGTTATGTCGTCTGGCATTTCACGGCAGGGTGAGTTGCCCGGTTCATAGGCCGTGCAACCCGCCGCCCATCATCAACAAGCCGAAGCACGCGGCGACCAGCAACAGCACGACTGCAACGACGGAAGCCAGTCCGAGCAGCATGCCCTTGCCGGTTCGCCGCACGCCGCGCCTGATCAGTGAAATCGCCCAGACCACCACGACCAGCGGCGGAATGAACCAGCCTCCCAGGAAGAGGGGATGGGCCGATACACCGAGGCCGCCGAGTACGATCTCTCCCAGCACCATGACGACCCACGCAAGCCCGATGCCGGCGGCGAGCGAGCCTTCAATTTTGGGAGGCTCGGGCTCGATGCCTGGCTCGGGAGACAGCGGCGGTCGATAGGGATCGGGGATGCGTTCGTCGCTCATGGCATCGTGCTCTCGATGGCGCGCAATTGATCGATTTCCTGTCGTAGCGCGGCAAGTTTTTTGGCCTTGTCGTCGCGGTAGAACAGGTTGAAGGTGTCGAACGGAATGATGCGTCCGTCAGGCTGGGCGATATGCACGCAGGATTTTTTCACTGCGCGCAGATCGAAACCGTGGGCATCGATGAACTGCATGATCAGCACGCGAAAGACGTTACGGTAGGACAGATCGGCCGGTGCCTGCACCTGTGGCAGACAGCACAGCAGGTCCGACAGCGAACAGGCCTGCGACTCGGGCGAGTGATTGGTCGCAAACAGCTCGAACACGTGCGCGCGCAGCTCTTCGTCGCGCTCGACCACGATCGTATTGCGACCCTTGCTGACCAGTGTTTCCGGCGATACGAAACGAGTCAGCGGCAGTATCTGGTCGCCGAGTTTCAGTGCGTAGGCCATGGCCAGGCAATCGGGATTGCATGGCACGGGAATCAGGTCGTCCGGTTGAAACAGCGTGCTTTGTTCGAGAATGCGGCGGCGCACTTCGCTCAAGGTCAGGCGGTTGTGCTCGACGTCATAGCCTTCCAGCCGTCCGGCGGCCTGGATCGGCTGGAACGTTACGCCGCGCACGCAGGGTTGGGTCAGTGCGAAATCGATGATCTCGCCGAGTTCGCCGTCGTTGAGTCCTTTCTTGACCGTCACGACCAGCGTGGTTGAGATGTCATGGCGGTTGAGGTGTTCCAGCGCCTTGAGCCGCACGTCGCGCAGCTTGGCGCCGCGCAGGTCCTTGTGTACTTCGTCGCGCAACGAATCGAACTGCAGGTACAGCTCGAAGCCTGGCTGATACTCGGCGAGACGTGCGGCGAAATCGGGTTCCTTGGCGATGCGCAGCCCGTTGGTATTGACCATCAGATGGCGAATCGGCCGTTGCCGCGCGGCATCGAGAATGGCAAAGAAATCCGGATGCAAGGTCGGTTCGCCACCGGAAAGCTGCACCACGTCCGGCTCGCCTTCGTTGGCTACGACCGCGTCGAGCATGCGTTCGACCGTGGCCAGATCACGAAACCCCGGTCGGTGCGGGCCGCTTTCGGCGTAGCAGATGGGACAGCGCAGATTGCAGTGATCGGTAATCTCGACCAGGGTCAGACACGAATGCTGCATGTGTTCCGGACACAGGCCGCAATCGTACGGACAGCCATAGTGCTGCGGCGTATTGAAACGCTGCGGAAGCTCTGGCGGCTTGATGTAGAGCTCGCGACACTGGCGGTAGTAGGCAGCATCGTCGGCGACCAGAACGCGTTCGCGGCCATGATGCGGGCACCATTTTTCGAGATAGACGCGCTCGTCCTTGATCAGGATTTTCGCTTCCACCCGGCGCAGGCAGGTGCTGCAGATGGAAATGGCGCTGTCGTAAAACAGATACGGCCTTACCTTGGCTCCCATACCTTGCTTCGTCCCCTGAGCAAAAGCCGCGCAATTGGCGGTATGTCCCGATGGTAGTAGAGCAGGCCGGCCACGCACAGTAGCTGCAAGCCGGAGACATGCCCTGGGTAGGTGTAGAAAACCGGCTTGATGAATTCCACCAGCAGGCGGAAACCGAGATAGCCGATCATGAAGGCGCGGAAGCGGTCGCCAGGTCGTTCGAAGGCGGCGCGACGGGCGTGGATCCACGCGTACTGCACGAGCAGAAACGCGATCTCGTAGAGCTGAGTAGGATGCCTTGCGATGCCGTCCCCAAAATCCACGCCCCACGGCAAGGTGGTGGCAATGCCATAGGTGTGATCGTTCAAGCCGGCCAGATAGCAGCCAACGCGCCCGATGCACATACCCACCGTCAATGGCAGCACGAAAGCGTCGCCGGTGGATTGCCGCACGCCGGCGATCTTCTTGCACAGCTCCACACCGAGAAGGCCGCCCAGCAGTGCGCCGATGATGGACTTGCCTTCGAGCAGATGGCGCAGGTCGGGAAAGTTCTGGAACGCGGTCAGCGGGTCGTCCAGCCAGTACGACAGCTTCGCGCCCAGGGCCGCGCCGACGATCGCGCCGACGCCGACCCAGGCCACTTCGTCCTCGTGCGCAAAGGCCGAGGGGGCCAGACGCTTGCGTGTCCAAAGGAAGGTACGAAAACCGACCGCATATGCCAGTATCTCGAACACCGTGTGCAGGACGACGGGTGTCATCGCGGGTGGCTTTACGACTCGCCGATCTGGGCCAGTTCGAGCTTGGCCGCTTTCAGCCAGGCCTGCTCTTTGCGGCGGTAGTAGCCAGGCATCGCCTTTGCGCGGCGCAGCTGCGATTGCAAAACGTCACGGGCTTCTTCGGCGCGTTGCACTTGCCGCAACAACCGCGCGTAGCGATAGCGACCTTCCTCACCCGGATAGCTGTCGGCGAGGACGTGATATTCCTCCAGCGCCTTATCCGTTTCGCCGACTTCTTCCAGGCAGCGCGCGTAGAGCAGATGCCCGTCGGGCGAGCGGAATGTCGGGTTGGCGGCGATCAGGCGTTCCAGCGTGTCGCGTGCGGCGACAAAGTCGTTGTTGCCTGCTTGCGATTGCGCCAGTCCAAGCATGAAGTTGGGATCGGTTTCGTACATGCCCGACAGCAAGCTTTGGTACAGCTCCTGCGCGTTGACATAGTCGCCCACTTGCAGGCTTTCCTCGGCAAGCCTGCGGCGATTTTCGACCGTATTGGCAATATCGAGCTTGCGCTGCAGCTCGCGGCGGCGACGCTTCGGGTCGATCGCTTGTAATGCCTTGCTGGTCACTTGACGTCCACGTGGATCGTGGCGCATGTCCGGAATGACCGCGACGAGTATGTAGACGGCGACGGCGAGATACGAGCCGATCAGCAGCAGCCAAATCCAGTACAGCGGGCGACCGCTGCGCACGACATGCACGGCGCAGCCGAGCTGCAACAGCACCGAAACGATAAAAACGAGGGACATGCCTTTTCCCCAAAAGAAGCACGCGTCAATGCGTGAAGCTTAACCGATCAGTCGCGATGCGCCGCGCTGCGATCGCGGTCGGAGCCGAGCTTGCGGTCCAGCGAGCCGAACATCCGCTTGAAGACGCGGGAGAACTTGCCGCGCTTGGTCTTGCGCAGTTTCTCCTCTTCGCTGGTCAGCCAGGCCACCTGGATCACCCGGCGCTCGCCCTCGAACGGCAGATGGCCGTGGAAGGAGTTGTCGCAGCGCTTGAACACCGCGAACTCACCGTAGAGCGGGGTGAGTTCCGGGGCGACCATATCGTCGATATCGTCGATCTTGCTCAGAAACCGCAGGCAGCCGTCGCTGGTGTCCGGCCATTGCGTGTTGAGGTAGAGCAGGGCGGTGGCCACCTTGGACTTGCTGTCGGTGTGGATCGTGCCGTGGCGCTTGTTGAGCGAGCGACACAGGGTCACCAGGGTCGGATACTGGCCCAGATTCTCGATGCCCAGCCGGCGGCCGACGGCGCTGGCAAATTCCGGGGTGGTCAGGTTCTGCACCAGGGTGTTGACCGTGGGGCCGCAGTCGCTGGAGTCGTAGGGGAAGAAGCCGGCGCTCGCGTAGCGCGGGAAATCGCGCTCGATGTCGTTACGGGCATCGTCCGGCAGCTGGCCGTGCGCAATCATGAAGGGGAACGGCTCCAGCCGAATATCCGTGTCCGGGCGGTCAAGGCGGGCAGGATCGAGCAGGACGGCGGCATTCATGACGGTCAATCTCCTAGAGTCGCGCTAGTGTAGCGCCGCATATGAATTTGCAAGGGGTCTTCTGGCAACGCATTCACGCTTTATCCGGTGGACAGAAAGGCCTCCTGCACCTATCATTTCGACCCGCCCTGAGACTTTCCATTACCAAGGTCCTCAAGCCAGCTATAGCGCGGCTTGCGGACTTTGCTGCACCTAAAAGGCGGCCTCCATGCCTATTCCCGCTCTGCTTGCCCTCGAAGACGGCAGCGTATTTCACGGCCACACCGTGGGCGCTACCGGTGAAACCGTCGGCGAGGTGGTTTTCAACACCGCGATGACCGGCTACCAGGAGATCCTCACCGATCCCTCCTATGCCCGCCAAATCGTGACCCTGACATATCCCCATATCGGTAATACCGGCGTGAACGCCGAGGATGCCGAGTCCGACGCGGTGCACGCCGCCGGCCTGATCGTGCGCGACGTGCCGCGCCTTGCCAGCAACTGGCGCAGCACGATGAGCCTGCCCGAGTACCTGAAAAAGCACGGGATCGTGGCCATTGCCGGCATCGATACCCGCCGCCTGACCCGCATCCTGCGCGACAAGGGCGCCCTGAACGGCTGCATCGTGGCCGGCGCGGAGATCGACGTCGACGCGGCGCTGGCCAAGGCGCGCGCCTTTCCTGGCCTCAACGGCATGGACCTGGCCAAGGTGGTCAGCGTCAGCAAGAGCTACAGCTGGAACGAGGGCGTCTACGACCTCGACAGCACCAGCTTCAATCAGCCGTCCAAACGCTTCAAGGTCGTGGCCTACGATTACGGCGTGAAGCTCAATATCTTGCGCCTGCTGGCCGAGCAGGGTTGCGACATCACGGTGGTACCGGCGCAGACGCCTGCCGCCGAGGTGCTGGCGATGAAGCCGGACGGCGTGTTCCTCTCCAATGGCCCGGGCGACCCGGCCGCCTGCGATTACGCGGTGGCTGCCACGCGCGAGCTGCTCGACGCCAGGATTCCGCTGTTCGGCATCTGCCTGGGCCACCAGATCATGGGCCTGGCCCTGGGCGCCAAGACGCTGAAGATGAAGTTCGGCCACCACGGCGCCAACCATCCGGTGAAAGACCTGGATGACGGCCGGGTGCTGATCACCTCGCAGAACCACGGCTTTGCGGTCGACCCGGCCACGCTGCCGGCCAATGTGCGCATCACGCACAGCTCGCTGTTCGATGGTTCGCTGCAAGGTTTTGCGCTGACCGACCGCCCGGCGTTCTGCTTCCAGGGTCACCCGGAAGCCAGTCCCGGCCCCCACGACATCGGTTATCTGTTCGACCGGTTTGCCAAACTGATGCAGGAGGCCCGCTAACGATGGCTAAGCGTACCGATATCAAGAGCGTCCTCATCATCGGCGCCGGCCCGATCGTCATCGGCCAGGCCTGCGAGTTCGACTACTCCGGCGCGCAGGCCTGCAAGGCGCTGAAGGAAGAGGGCTACCGGGTCATCCTGGTGAACTCCAACCCCGCCACGATCATGACCGACCCGGAGACCGCCGACGCGGTCTATATCGAGCCGATCAACTGGCAGACGGTCGAGCGCATCATCGCCAAGGAGCGCCCGGACGCGGTGCTGCCGACGATGGGTGGCCAGACCGGCCTCAATTGCGCGCTCGATCTGGCCGACAACGGCGTGCTGGAGAAGTACAACGTCGAGCTGATCGGCGCCTCGCGCGAAGCCATCCGCATGGCCGAAGATCGCGAGCTGTTCCGCGTCGCCATGGCCGAGATCGGCCTGGACTGCCCGAAGGCAGAAGTCGCTCGCACGTATGAGCAGGCCGTGGCCACGCAGGCCAAGGTCGGTTTTCCGACCATCATCCGCCCGAGCTTCACGCTGGGCGGCTCGGGTGGCGGCATCGCCTACAACGTCGAAGAGTTCGAAGAGATCGTCAAGCGCGGCCTGGATCTCTCGCCCGTGCACGAAGTGCTGGTCGAGGAATCCGTACTCGGCTGGAAGGAATTCGAGATGGAAGTGGTCCGCGACAAGGCGGACAACTGCATCATCGTGTGCTCGATCGAAAACCTCGATCCGATGGGCGTGCACACCGGCGACTCGATCACGGTCGCGCCGGCGCAGACGCTCACCGACAAGGAATACCAGCGCCTGCGCGATGCCTCCATCGCCGTGCTGCGCAAGATCGGCGTCGACACCGGCGGCTCCAACGTGCAGTTCGGCATCAATGCCGAGACCGGCCGCGTCGTGGTGATCGAAATGAACCCGCGCGTGTCGCGTTCGTCGGCGCTGGCCTCCAAGGCCACCGGCTTCCCGATCGCCAAGATCGCCGCCAAGCTGGCGGTGGGCTACACGCTGGACGAACTCAAGAACGACATCACCGGCGGCTTGACCCCGGCCTCGTTCGAGCCGAGCATCGATTACGTCGTTACCAAGATTCCACGCTTCGCGTTCGAGAAATTCCCGTCCGCCGATGCTCGCCTGACCACGCAGATGAAGTCGGTCGGCGAAGTGATGGCGATGGGCCGTACCTTCCACGAGTCGCTGCAGAAAGCGCTGCGCGGCCTGGAGATCGGCAAGACTGGCCTGAACCCGACCGGGCTGGACCTGAGCAACGACGATGGCCTGGCGATCCTCAAGCGCGAGCTGCGCGAGCCGCGCCCCGACCGCGTGTTTCATCTGGCCGATGCGTTCCGCGCCGGGCTGTCGCTCGAAGAGGTACACAACCTCAGCCGCGTCGACCCCTGGTTCCTGGCCGCGTTCGAAGACATCGTGCTGGAAGAGGCGATGGTCACCGCGCAGGGCATCACCAAGCTCGACGCGCCGCGCATGCGCGAACTCAAGCGCATGGGTTTTGCCGATGCGCGTCTGGCCGAATTGCTCGGCAGCGACGAAGCGGCCTTGCGCCATCTGCGCCATACGCTGGGCGTACGCCCGGTGTACAAGCGCGTGGACTCCTGCGCGGCGGAATTTGCCACCACCACGGCCTATATGTACTCGACCTACGAGGAAGAGTGCGAGGCGCAGCCGACCGATCGCGAAAAGATCATCGTGCTCGGTGGCGGCCCGAACCGTATCGGTCAGGGCATCGAGTTCGACTACTGCTGCGTGCACGCGGCGCTCGCCCTGCGCGAGGATGGTTTTGAAACCATTATGGTCAACTGCAACCCGGAAACCGTGTCGACCGACTACGACACGTCCGACCGCCTGTACTTCGAGCCGCTGACGCTCGAAGACGTGCTGGAAATCGTCGCGCTGGAAAAGCCCAAGGGCGTGATCGTGCAGTACGGCGGCCAGACCCCGCTGAAGCTGGCGCGCGCGCTCGAAGCCGCCGGCGTGCCGATCATCGGTACGTCGCCCGACTCGATCGACCTGGCCGAAGACCGCGAGCGCTTCCAGCAGATGATCGAAAAGATCGGCCTGAAGCAGCCGCCGAACCGCACCGCGCGCAATGCCGACGAGGCCTTGGCGCTGGCCCGCGAGATCGGTTATCCGTTGGTGGTGCGCCCGAGCTACGTGCTGGGCGGTCGTGCGATGGAAGTGGTCTACGACGATGCCGATCTGTCGCGCTACATCCGTGAAGCCGTGCAGGTGTCGAACGATTCGCCGGTGCTGCTCGACCGCTTCCTCGATCACGCAGTCGAGGTGGACGTCGACATCATCGCCGACCAGGAAGGCAACGTGCTGGTCGGCGGCATCATGGAGCATATCGAGGAGGCCGGCGTGCATTCGGGCGATTCGTCCTGCTCGCTGCCGCCGTATTCGCTCTCGCAGGAGATCCAGGACGAGATGCGCCGTCAGGTCACGTTGATGGCGAAGGAACTGAAGGTCATCGGCCTGATGAACACGCAGTTCGCGATCCAGGGCGACACCGTGTTCATTCTCGAGGTCAACCCGCGTGCATCGCGCACCGTGCCGTTCGTGTCCAAGGCCACCGGCGTGCCGCTGGCCAAGATCGCCGCACGCGCGATGGCCGGCCGTTCGCTGAAAGACCAGAACGCCACGCGTGAAGTGATCCCCGAGTACTACTCGGTCAAGGAAGCGATCTTCCCGTTCCTGAAGTTCCAGAACGTCGATCCGATCCTCGGTCCGGAAATGCGTTCGACCGGCGAAGTGATGGGTGTGGGCCGCAGCTTCGGCGCCGCCTTCGCACGCGGCCACGACGCTGCCGGTATCAAGACGCCGCCGAAGGGCAAGGTGTTCGTGTCGGTGCGCGATGCCGACAAGGATCGCCTGCTGCCGGTGGCAAAGGACGCCCTGGCGCGTGGTTTCAGCCTGGTGGCGACCGCCGGTACGGCGGCTTACCTGGCCGAGCATGGCGTGGTCTGCGAGCGCATCAACAAGGTGCTCGAGGGCCGCCCGCACGTCGTCGACCTTATCAAGAACGGCGAAATCGTTTATATCGTGAACACGACCGAGGGCAAGCAGGCCATCGCCGATTCGTTCTCGATCCGGCGCGAGGCCCTGCAGCATCGCGTTACCTATTCCACCACCGTCGCAGGAGCGCGCGCGCTGGTGCACTCGTTGGATTTCCACGGTGCCGGCGAGGTGCACAGCCTGCAAGAGTTGCACAAGGAGCTGAAGGCATGAGTCGCGCCCCCATTACAAAAGCCGGTTCCGAGCGGCTGCGTGGCGAACTGGAGAGACTGAAATCGGTCGATCGCCCGAGGATCATCGCGGCGATTGCCGAAGCGCGTGCGCATGGCGATCTGAAAGAAAATGCCGAGTATCACGCTGCGCGCGAGCAGCAGAGCTTTACCGAAGGCCGTATCGCCGAGCTGGAAGGTGCGTTGTCCACCGCCGAGGTGATCGACATCTCGCGTCTGGCTGCCGGCACCCGCGTGGTGTTCGGTGCTACGGTCGACCTGGAAGACGAAGACAGCGGCGAAGCGGTGACCTACCAGATCGTGGGCGACCTCGAAGCCGACATCAAGCAGCGCCTGATCGCCGTGTCGTCGCCGATCGCGCGTGCGTTGATCGGCAAGAGCTCAGGCGACAGCTTCGAGTTCACGGCGCCCAACGGCGTAAAGCACTACGAAATCACTGGCGTTCGGTACGAGTGACGGCATTGGTTTTGCGATGAAGAAGGCCCGCTTTGGCGGGCTTTTTTCTTGTACACCCCAACACGGCGATATCGATGACTCAGGCTTTTGACGAGACAGCGCGCGCAGCGGTCTATCGCGCCATTCACGAGCGTCGCGATATGCGCCATTTCACGCCCGATCCGGTGGAGCCGAAGGTTCTGCGTCGCCTGCTGGATGCCGCCCATCACGCTCCGAGCGTTGGCTTCATGCAGCCTTGGCGCATGGTGCGGGTCACCGAGCCTGCGCTACGTCTATCGCTGCATGCCTGCGTCGAACGCGAGCGCGTGCTCACCGCCGATGCATTGGGCGAACGCAGCGACGAGTTTATGAAGCTCAAGGTCGAGGGCATGCTCGAATGCGGCGAGCTGCTGGTGATGGCATTGATGGACGGGCGCGAACGCCATGTCTTTGGCCGTCGCACCATGCCCGATATGGATCTGGCGTCAGTGGCCTGTGCGATCCAGAACATGTGGCTCGCGGCTCGCGCCGAAGGCCTCGGGATGGGCTGGGTTTCGCTGTTCGATGTCGACGAAGTGCGGCAATTGCTTGGGATGCCGGAGGGCGCGCGACCGGTGGCGATTCTCTGCCTGGGGCATGTGGAGGCGTTTTACCCGCGGCCCATGTTGGAAACGGAGCGTTGGGCGAAGCGGCTGCCGTTGAGCGAGTGCGTGTTTGAGAATCAGTGGCCCGCCTGATTTCCTTTGTAGAAGCGATTTCCAGAAACCCCGAAAAACCTCTCCTAATTCGTCATCCCGGCGCAGGCCGGGACCCAGTGGCTTTGTGGTCGGTTGTCGCCAGAGCCATCAAGCATTTGTTCTGTCGCGAAAATCGGAAACCGAAGCCACTGGATCCCGGCCTGCGCCGGGATGACGATGAGGGGAGATGAATCGGTCAGGTAACTAAAAGCCTTTTTTCAGGCATAAAAAAAGCCGCATAAAATGCGGCTTTTTTACGACCCGGCGCGAAACTCAGCGCTGACGAGCCTTGAAACGCGGGTTGCTCTTGCAGATCACGAACACTTTGCCGCGACGGCGCACAACCTTGCAGTCACGGTGCCGCTGCTTGGCGGACTTCAAAGAGGAAAGCACCTTCACGGCCAGCTCCTGAAACAGAAAAAGAAGAATACGAAAAATTGAGCACGCAAGTGTAACCGGTTGAATCGCCTATCACAAGCCCACAGTAGCTTTGGATTCAGCCACCGTGGACAGGAATTTGGCCAGTACCGGCGAGGGATCGTTGCGGCGGGTCGCGACGGCCAGGAGCATGGTGGCGTCCGGGTCGTCCAGCGACGCATAGCTTACCCCAGCCAGGCCGACGGCACGCATCGAAGCGGGTACCAGGGCCAGGCCCATGCCGGCGGCTACCAGCACCAGCAGGCCGTTGATCTGCTGCGCGTGCTGGCGGATCTGCGGGTGAAAATCGGCTTTCATCGCCAGCTGTACCAGGCGATCGTAAAGCGTGGCGGCCAACTCGCGCGGCTGCACCACAAAGGATTCGCGCGCCACCTCTTGCAGCCTGACGCTGGTACGGCCCGCAAGGCGGTGCCCGGCGGGCAGGGCAAGTACCAGCGGCTCTCGGTCGATGATGTCCAGCTGCAAAGCCTCGCGGTCGCCTTCATGCTTGGGTTCGTCGCGGACAAAGCCGACATCGATCTGACCGGTCAGCAAGGCGGCAAATTGGGGCTCGGTGTACATCTCGCTCAGCGCGACCCGCACATTGGGAGCGATCTGGCGATGCTGGAGTAGGGCATGAGGCAGGGCCGGATGAAAGGTGACCGAGACGGTGTAGGCCAGCCGCAGGAGCCCGGTAAAGCCGGCAGCGGCCTCAGCGACTTGGCCGCGGGCTTCTTCTGCCTTCCCCAGGATCTGTCGCGCCTGTTCCAAAAACACCCGCCCAGGCTCGGTCAGTGCGACGTTGCGCTTGTCCCGATTGAATAAAAGCACCCCAAGATCACGCTCAAGCGCTTGAATCTGCTGGGATAAAGGGGGCTGCGAGAGGTGCAGGCGCTGGGCTGCACGGCTGAAGCTCAGCTCTTCCGCGACCGCGATGAAGTAACGCAGCTGGCGAAAATCGAACATGAGAGCGATCCGGGCAGAGGTGGATAGCGGCTTTTTCGCCGGTTGGGCGTGATCTTATACGCAAAACGAATAAGTGGAGCGCTAAATATATATTTGCCGACGACCTGGATCGATCCTATCCTACGCATCGTCCCGCTACCTTCCCCTCCCCCCAGGTGGCGGTGACCCCCGCTCCGCAGCGACGCTATATCCCCGCGATACTCGGTCTCTCTCCCCCCGAACCGATATCGACGCGTCGTCTAGCGGGGCGCTTTCTTTTTCCGCCCCTCGCTATCGTTCAAAGGTTCGCTGCCAAGCGCGTACCTTGATCGATGGCGCGTTTGGCATCCAGCTCGGCAGCGACATCCGCGCCGCCGATCACATGAGCCTTGATGCCTGCTGCCAGCAATTCGTCGGCGAGGTGGCGGTTCGGCTCCTGGCCGGCGCATACAATGATGTTGTCGACCGGCAGTACCTGGGATTTGCCGTCCATGGTGATATGCAGGCCTTCGGCGTCGAAACGGTCATAGCTGACGCCGCCGAGCATCGCCACCTGCTTGGCTTTCAATGTCGCGCGGTGCACCCAGCCGGTGGTCTTGTTCAAGCGTGCGCCGGGGCGGCCCTCACTGCGCTGTAGCAACCAGATCTGGCGTTCGGGTGCTTCCGGCTGCGCCTTGACCAGGCCGCCGCGCGTTTCCAGTTGACGATCCACGCCCCATTCGCGCGTCCAGCGCACGACATCGGTGGTGGGCGAGGGTGCCGATTCGGCCAGAAACTCGGCGACATCGAAGCCGATGCCGCCGGCGCCAATAATCGCGACACGTGCGCCCACCGTCGCGTTATGCGCGAGCACATCGATGTAGCTGAGCACGCGCGGATCGTCGCTGCCGGGGAACTGCGCCTTGCGTGGCGTGATGCCGGTGGCCACGATCACTTCGTCATAGCCGCCGTTCTTGACGGCTGCGGCGTCGACGCGCTGGCCGAGCTGCAGCGTCACGCCAAGATCGTCCAGGCGATAGCGGAAATAGCGCAGCGTTTCCTCGAATTCCTCTTTGCCGGGAATGCGTTTGGCATAATTGAATTGGCCGCCTATACGGCTTTCCTGATCGATCAGCGTGACGGCATGGCCACGCTCGGCCAGCGTGGCCGCGCTGGCCATGCCGGCCGGTCCCGCACCGATAATGGCGATGCGTTTTTTTGCCGTCGCGGGCGCGATGGTCAGTTCGGTTTCATGGCAAGCACGCGGGTTGACCATGCAACTGGCGCGGCGTTGCGAAAACACATGATCGAGACAGGCCTGGTTACAGGCAATGCAGGTGTTGATGCGATCGCCTTGTCCTGCCTGTGCCTTGCGTGCCCATTGCGGGTCGGCCAGCAGCGGACGCGCCATCGACACCATGTCCGCTTCGCCGGCAGCAAGAATCCGCTCGGCCACGTCGGGCATGTTGATGCGATTGGTGGTGATCAGTGGAATGGCTACTTCGCCCTTGAGCTTGGCCGTGACCCACGAAAACCCTGCGCGCGGCACGCTGGTGACAATGGTGGGGATGCGCGCTTCGTGCCAGCCGATACCGGTATTGATGATGCTTGCGCCGGCTTTTTCGATGCCCTTGGCCAGCGTCACGATTTCTTTCCAGTCCTGGCCGCCTTCGACAAGGTCGAGCATCGACAGGCGATAGATGATGATGAAATCGCGGCCCACCGCTTCGCGCGTGCGCTCGACCACTTCCAGCGCAAAGCGCATGCGTCGTGTGGCATCGCCGCCGTATTTGTCGTTGCGGTGATTGCTGCGTTCGGCCAGGAACTGGTTGATCAGATAGCCTTCCGAACCCATTACTTCAACGCCGTCGTAACCGGCGTCGCGTGCGAGCTTTGCGCAATGGGCGAAGTCGCGGATGCTGCGTTCCACGCCGCCTGCGGAAAGTGCGCGTGGCGTAAATGGGGTGATCGGCGATTTGATTTTCGAGGGTGCGACCGATAGAGGGTGATAACCGTAACGGCCGGCGTGCAGGATCTGCATGCAGATCAGCCCGCCTTCCTTATGTACGGCCTCGGTGACCTTTTTATGGCGTGCGACATGCCAGGGCATGCTCAACCGACCGCCGAAGGGTTTGAGCCAGCCCTGGATGCTCGGCGCGATGCCGCCGGTGACCATCAGGCCAACGCCGCCGCGTGCGCGTTCGGCGAAATAAGCGGCCAGCTTGTCGAAATCCGCCGCCTTGTCCTCCAGGCCGGTGTGCATCGAGCCCATCAGGATGCGGTTGGGCAGGGTCACATGGCCCAGGTCGAGCGGGGCGAACAGGTGTGGGTAGGACATGGGGCGGCGGCGGCTCGTTCAAACGATCGTATGAATGTGCCGGAAAGGGGAGGCTTAGCGCAAGGGGCGTGGCTTTTTTGACGAGGCGTAAAGGCGCTGGGTCCCGGCGTTCGCCGGGACGACGGACTGATGTTTCTTTGAGGTGGGCTATAGGAGGGTGGGAATGCCACAGCCTGGTCGATGAAGCCGTGCGCCACATCCCGTCGTCCCGGCGAACGCCGGGACCCAGCGCCTTCAGGAGCGCATCGGCCTACGACTAACCCAGCAACTCGCGCACCAAAGCGATATACCGCCGCCGAGCCTCTTCCCCATCCACGCCACGCAGCTTCGCCCACGCTTCGTACTTGGCGGTGCCGATAAAATCGAAGAACCCAGGCTGCTGGCCGTGGACGTCGCCCTCGGAGCCCTGCTTGTAAAGGGCGTAGAGCTTGAGCAGGGTGTCGTTGTCCGGCCTTTCCCCCAGTTTCTGGATGTCTTCGGCTGCCTGTTCGAACTCGGGACGAAGATCGGTCATGGGGTCTGTACTTTAGGAAAGCTTGCGGAAAGGTGCGCGGCTTGATACCACGCGCTCGGCGTGGGGGTCAACGCGATATCATAAGTGGTTTAGCCCGACCGGAGCCGTCATGACCCCTGCCACCCCCGTTCCCGTACTTACCATTGATGGGCCGTCCGGGTCGGGCAAGGGCACGATCAGTCGCCTGGTCGCCGAGCATCTGGGCTGGCGCCTGCTCGATTCGGGTGCCTTGTACCGGGCCGTGGGCTATGCCGCGGGCGCGGGCGGGCTGGACCTGTCGGACGTGGAAGCGGTCACCCGCTGTGCGCAGACCACCAAGATCCAGTTTCGGGCCGCTCCCGACGGGCAGGACACCCGGGTCATCGTGAACGGGCATGACGCTACCGATGAGCTGCGGACCGAGACAGCCGGCGCTGCAGCCTCGGCCATCGCCTCCGTACCCTCGGTCCGGGAGGCCCTGGTTGCCATGCAGCTGGGTTTCCGCAAGGCGCCGGGACTGGTGGCCGATGGCCGGGACATGGGGACGGTGATCTTCCCGGATGCCCCGTTCAAGGTGTTCCTGACCGCCAGTGCCGCCGAACGCGCGAAAAGACGCTATAAGCAGTTGAAGGAAAAGGGACTCAGCGTTACACTTACAAGCCTTCAGCGCGAAATTGAAGCGCGTGACGCCCGGGATGCATCGAGGGCCGTCGCGCCGCTCAAGCCCGCCGAAGATGCGATTCTGGTGGATAGCACCGGCTTAAGCATCGGGGACGTGGTCGCTAAAGTACTCGCCGTCGTGCAGCCATAAGGCTGCCGATGGCATTCGTGCTCCGTGCTACGGCATGGAGTTTTGGTCAACGGTGTTCGACGGTAGCCAATCCGAAAGACACCCACAGCCGGTGGGCCGATGAGATGCTCGAGCGTTCGTCATAACGCACGAGGGTCTACGGCCTTTTCCCATTTCTGGAATCAACATGACTGAAAGTTTTGCCGAACTGTTTGAACAGAGCCAACAGGCCATCTCCAAGCTGAAGCCGGGCGCGATCGTCACCGGTATCGTTGTGGAAATCCGCAACGACGTCGTCGTGATCAACGCTGGCCTGAAGAGCGAAGGCATCGTCCCGATCGAGCAGTTCAAGGACGAGAGCGGAGAGTTGGAAGTGCAGGTGGGCGACGAGGTGAAGGTTGCCCTCGACGCACTGGAAGACGGTTTCGGCGAGACCAAGCTCTCCCGTGAGAAGGCCAAGCGTTCGATGGTGTGGGACGACCTCGAGCAGGCGTTCGACAAGGAAGAGACCATCACCGGCAAGATCTCCGGCAAGGTCAAGGGCGGTTTCACCGTCGACATCAAGGACGTCCGCGCATTCCTGCCGGGCTCGCTGGTCGACGTGCGTCCGGTCCGCGATCCGGTTTACCTGGAAGGCAAGGACCTCGAGTTCAAGATCATCAAGCTCGACCGCAAGCGTAACAACGTTGTGGTCAGCCGCCGCGCCGTCGTCGAGACCGAGTTCTCCGAGGAGCGCGAGAAGCTGTTGGAGCGCCTGACCGAAGGTGCAGTGGTCAAGGGTACGGTCAAGAACCTCACCGACTACGGCGCATTCGTGGACCTGGGCGGTATCGACGGCCTGCTGCACATCACCGACATGGCGTGGAAGCGCGTGCGTCATCCGTCCGAAGTCGTCAACGTCGGCGACGAGCTGGACGTCCGCGTGCTGAAGTACGACCGCGAGCGTAACCGCGTGTCGCTGGGCCTGAAGCAGCTGGGCGACGACCCGTGGGTCGCCATCGCTCGCCGCTACCCGGTCGGCAGCCGTCTGTTCGGCAAGGTCTCCAACGTCACCGATTACGGCTGCTTCGTCGAGATCGAGCCGGGCGTCGAAGGTCTGGTCCACGTTTCCGAAATGGATTGGACCAACAAGAACGTCAACCCGGCCAAGGTCGTGCAGGTTGGTGACGAGACCGAAGTGATGGTGCTGGACGTCGATGAAGAGCGTCGCCGCATCTCGCTGGGTATCAAGCAGACCCGCTCGAACCCGTGGGAAGCCTTCGCAGCGATGCACAAGAAGAACGACAAGGTGTCCGGTCAGATCAAGTCGATCACCGATTTCGGCATCTTCATCGGTCTGGACGGCGGCATCGACGGCCTGGTTCACCTGTCCGATATCTCCTGGCAGGCATCGGGCGAAGACCTCGTTCGCAACTTCAAGAAGGGCGACGAGATCGAAGCCGTGGTTCTGGCGGTCGATCCGGAGCGCGAGCGCATCTCCCTCGGCATCAAGCAGATGGAGCAGGATCCGTTTGGTCAGTTCATGGCGACCAACCCGCGCGGCACCATCGTCAACGGTGTGGTCAAGGAAGTCGACGCCAAGGGTGCAGTCATTGACCTGGGCGAAGGCGTCGAGGGTTACCTGCGCGCCAACGACATCGCCAAGGAGCGCATCGACGACGCTACCCAGCATCTGAAGGTGGGCGACAAGGTCGAAGCCAAGTTCACTGGCATGGACCGTAAGGGCCGCCAGCTGCAGCTGTCGATCCGCGCGAAGGACGAGGAAGATCTGCAGGACGCAATGGCCGAATACTCGTCCGCTTCCGGCGGTACGACCAAGCTCGGTGCGTTGCTGAAAGAGCAGTTGAACAAGGCTGACTAATCAGGCCTGGCGTTGGAGCGGCATTGCGCCGCTCCAACGGTATAGTTGTGTTTTCATGTCACGGACATTGGGGACCCATGACCAAATCCGAACTGATCGAAGCGCTGGCTCGGCGCCAAACCCATCTTGCGTTTGGTGACGTCGAACTCGCGGTGAAAAGCGTGATCGAACAGATGAGCCACGCGCTGGCTCATGGTGAGAGGATCGAAGTTCGCGGCTTTGGCAGCTTCGCGCTGCACTATCGGCCGCCGCGTATGGGTCGCAACCCCAAGACTGGCGACGCCGTTGCGCTGCCGGGCAAGCACGTGCCGCATTTCAAGCCGGGCAAGGAATTGCGCGAGCGAGTCAATATGTTGCTGGAGCAAGCCGGCGCGGCCTGAGCCCGTCGAGTCCAGTGGCTATAAAGCAAGAAGCGGTCGGCGCAAGCCGGCCGTTTTTTTTGGTCCCGACTAAACCTTCCTGCGTTGCCAGGGCACTCATGGTGGGCATGGGCCGGGCGCATATGTATGCCATCGATCACAACATCGCTTCCTTGCCCGGCTGTGCCCGGGCCGGTCAATCAGCTAAAGTCACGCGATGCGACTGCTTGTCATCCTGATCCTTCTGTTCTTCGTCGCCGCCGGCATTGTCCTGGGGGCGCTCAACGCCGACTTCGTCAGCTACGACCTGGCTTTTGCCCACGTGCAGTTACCCAAGGGGGCGGCGCTGCTGACTGCCCTGGTGATCGGCTGGTTGCTCGGCGGTCTGACCGCATGGCTCGGCGTGAGCATGAAACATCGCAGTCGTCTCCGTCGGGAGCGCAAGGCTACGGACAAGACGGGGCAGACGGTCGGCACATGACGGGGCTTTATGTGCTTGCTCTGCTGGTTCCCTTGGCTTTTGCCAGTGGGTGGTGGAGTGCCCGTCGATCGGGCGCCCGGCGCTCGGGGGCACAAGTCAGCGAGCTGTCGTCCGATTACTTCCGCGGCCTGAACTACCTGCTCAACGAGGAGCAGGACAAGGCGATCGAAGTTTTCCTGCGCCTGGCCGAATACAACCGCGACACGGTCGAAACCCATCTCGCGCTGGGTAATCTGTTCCGCCGCCGGGGCGAGGTCGATCGCGCCATTCGGTTGCATCAGCATCTGGTATCGCGTCCCGGCCTGTCCGATGCGATGAAGACCGTCGCGCTGCTGGAGCTGGGCGAAGACTATATGCGCGCCGGTCTGCTCGATCGCGCCGAAACGCTGTTTTCCGATCTGGTGGCCATGGATGCACATGCGCCATCGGCCTTGCGTCATCTGATTGCGATCTATCAGCACGAACGCGACTGGCATAAAGCCATCGAGCATGCGCGCCGGCTCGAGGCAATGATCGGCGAAGACGAGTCGGGCATGATCGCGCAGTTCTACTGCGAGTTGGCCGAGCAGTCACGTCAGCACGGTGCGCGTCAGGAAGCACGTGAGTATCTGCAGCAGGCATTCGCCAGTCAGCCCAGTAGCGTGCGCGCTTTCATGCTGACCGGGCGTCTGTTCGCCGACGAAGGCGAGCATGCACAAGCGGTCAAGGTGTACGAAGAAGCGATCGAAGCGGATATCGCTTTTGTGCCGGAAATCCTGCCGCCTTTGCTCAATAGCTATGCACGTTCGCAGCAGATGGAACGCGCCGAGCATTTCCTGCGCGACATGCTTGGCCGTTATCACGGTATCTCGCCGGTGCTGGCGCTGACCAAGCTTTATCAGCAACGCGATGGCGAACGCACGGCGATTGATTTCCTGACCTCGCAGTTGCGTCAGCGTCCGTCGGTACGTGGGCTGATGGCCTTGATCGATGCGACCATGGACAAGATCGACGGTGAGGCGAGGGAGAATTTCCTGATCCTGCGCGACCTCACCAAGAAGTTGCTCGAAGGCCAGGCGATGTATCGCTGCAGCCGTTGTGGCTTCGGCGCCAAGGCACATCATTGGCAGTGTCCGAGCTGCAAGAGTTGGAGCACGATTCGCCCGATCCACGGCGTAGCCAACGAGTGAGTTTCATGCCGAGTTTCGTGCGCCTTCTCGTTCTGGCATTGGCGGCCTTGCTGATATCGGTTGTGCTGGTGCGCAGCGCGATCGCTTATGCCCATCGGCGCGGCATGTTCGACCAGCCGGGCCAGCGCCGTTCGCATACCATCCCTACGCCTCGCGGTGGCGGCATAGGTCTGATCATTTCGGCGGTGCTGACCATGCCAGCCGCGCTGCTGCTTTTGCCCGCGGCGTGGTCCTGGCAGGTAGCTGCGGCCCTGGCTGCGGCCACCTTGCTCACGGCGGGGGTGGGCTGGTGGGACGATCACCGCCCTTTACCGATCCTTCCCAGGCTGGGCGTTCAGCTTCTAGCCAGTGCACTGTTCGCCGTCGTAATTTTGTTCGATGGCAGCCTGTCCATGCTGTGGCTGCCGGTGCTTATGCTGGCTGGCGCATGGAGCATCAACCTGCACAATTTCATGGATGGGATCGACGGCTTGTTGGCGCAACAAGCGATTTTCGTCGGCCTGGGGCTGTCCTGGCTGGCCTGGGCCGCAGGGCAGTCGGCGCTGGCGGGGGCGGGGGCTTGCCTGGCCTCGGCCAGTCTGGGCTTCTGGTTCTTCAATCGGCCCCGTGCTCGCATTTTCATGGGGGACGTCGGTAGCGGCACCGTAGGATTGCTGATTTTTGTGCTCACGGTCATGCTGTGGCGCGTCGAAACGGGGCTGGTTTGGCCTGCTTTGACCTTGAGTTCATCTTTTGTCGTGGATGCTGCGCTTACCCTTTTGAGCAGGATGTTGGCAGGAAAGCGCTGGTACACTGCGCACCGCGAACATCTCTACCAATGGTTGGTTCGCAGCGGGTTATCCCATGCAGCAGGGGGCATGTGGTATCTGATCTGGAATGCGTTAGTCGTGGCGCCCTCGGTAGTACTGGCATGGGTTTATCCCCGGCTGGCATTCCCGATCTGCGTTTTCGTCTACCTTGCTGCGAGCGCAGCATGGATGCTAGTCAAGCGCCAACGCCTGAGGCGCATTTCGCACAAGGCCCGTCATGTCGTTACGTAAATTAATCGGTGTCATTCATCCACGTACGGCGGTCGTGCTGCACGATCTGCTGATGGCCGCATTGGCCTGGTGGATCGCAAAGACACTGCGCTACGACCTGATCAATGACGGGAATTACGCCTTTCATCCATTGGAGTTTCCGCTGGTGCTGCTGGTGCAGGCGGCGGTGCTCAGCTGGACCGGTCTTTATCGTGGCGTGTGGCGTTTCGCCAGCCTGCCCGATCTTTGGAATATTCTGCGCGCAACCATCATTGGCGCTTTAGCCATCGGCCTGGCGCTGTTTTTGTACAACCGCCTCAACGATGTTCCGCGTTCGGTGCTTCTGCTGTATCCGGTGGTGTTGTCGATTTTGCTCGGTGCCCCCCGACTCGCCTACCGCTTCTGGAAGGACAGTCGCCTGGACATGTTTCCGGCCGAAGGTGCGCAGCGCGTATTGATCGTGGGTGCTGACCGAGCGGGTGAAGCGCTCTCGCGCGACCTGCATCGCGATGCGCGTTTCAATGTGGTCGGCTTTGTCGACGACAAGGAAAGCCTGCGCGGCGCCAGCATCAATGGACGTCCCGTCTTGGGCCGTATCGATCAGTTGCCGGAGTTGACCCGCGAAGCGGCGGTGCAGATGCTGCTGATCGCCATGCCTGGTGCGACCACCACGGAAATGCGCCGCATCGTGGAGCTGTGCGATCTCACCGGCTTGCCGTATCGCACCGTTCCCAAGCTGGAGGACGTCGTCGCCGGTCGCGCGCAGTTCAACGAGATCAAGGAAGTGGCCATCGAAGACCTGCTTGGCCGCGATCCGGTCGAACTGGATTGGACGGCCATTCGCGAAACGCTGACGGGTCGCCGTGTGCTGGTGACGGGCGGCGGTGGTTCGATCGGTTCGGAGCTGTGCCGACAAGTGGCACGTCTGGGCGCGCATTCGCTGGCAGTTGTCGATCACAGCGAATTCAATCTCTATCAGATTTCCCAGGAACTGCGCGCGGAATATCCGGAGCTGATTTTTGAAGGCATTCTGGCCGACGCTGGCGATGCGGCTGCCATGCGCAAGCTGTTTTCTGAAAATCAGCCGCAGGTGGTTTTCCACGCGGCAGCCTATAAGCATGTGCCGATGCTGCAAGGTCAGTTGCGTCAGGCCTTCCGCAACAATGTGCTGGTCACGCGCAACATTGCCGACCTGGCCGATCAGCACAAGGTCGAATGCTTCGTACTGATCTCGACGGACAAGGCGGTCAATCCGACCAGCGTCATGGGCGCCTGCAAGCGCATCGCCGAAATCTGGTGCCAGAATCTCAACGCCAAGTCGAATACGCGCTACATCACGGTGCGTTTCGGCAACGTACTGGATTCGGCCGGCTCGGTCGTGCCGCTGTTCCGCCAGCAGATTCGCAACGGCGGGCCGGTGACCATCACGCACCCGGAAATCTCGCGTTACTTTATGACCATTCCCGAAGCTTGCCAGCTGATTCTGCAGGCGGCGAGCCTGGGTCATGGCGGCGAGATCTTTGCGCTCGACATGGGCGAGCCGGTGAAGATTCGCGATCTCGCCGAGCAGATGATCCGTCTTGCCGGCAAGAAACCGGGCACCGAAGTACCGATCGTGTATACCGGCTTACGTTCGGGTGAGAAGCTGTTCGAAGAGCTGTTTCATCCGTTGGAAAACTATAGCGCCACCACGCACGCGAAGATCTTCCTGGCACAGCATCGTCAGGTCTCGTGGGATCTGTTGCAGGTTCAGCTGACCAAGGCGACGGACGCTACCATCGCCTTCGACGAAGAAAATCTTCGTGCGTGTGTCTCCGGCTTGTTGCCTTCGTTCCGCTGGAGCGATATTGGCCAGCCGGAAAACGTGGTGTCGATTCGTCGCGTTGAATCTGGAGAGAAGTGAGTGAGCAAGCCGTTGCGTAAGGTGGTTTTTCCCGTTGCTGGTTTGGGAACACGCTTTTTGCCCGCGACCAAGGTTGTCGCCAAGGAAATGCTTCCGGTACTGGATCGCCCGTTGATTCAGTACGCCGTCGACGAGGCGGTCGATGCAGGTGCCGATACACTGGTGTTTGTCACCAATCGTTATAAACACGCCATTGCCGATTATTTCGACAAGGCCTACGAGCTGGAAGCGAAACTCGAAGAGAAAGGCAAGGACGAACTACTTGCGCTGGTGCAGGGCACCTTGCCGCGGCATGTTCGCGCGATCTTCGTCACGCAGCCGGAGGCCCTCGGCCTCGGGCATGCGGTGCTGTGCGCCAAGCCGGTAGTTGGCGATGAGCCGTTCGGCATCATCCTGCCTGACGACCTGATCTGGAATAAGGGCAAGGGCGCACTGCGCCAGATGGCCGAGCTTGCGCAGGCACAGGGTGCCGGTGTGATCGCGGTGGAAGAAGTACCGCAGAACGACACCGACAAGTACGGCATTGTCGACGCCACGCCGATCGACGAGCGCAGTGCGCAGATCCGCCATATGGTGGAAAAGCCCAAGCCTGCCGACGCGCCGTCGAATCTGGCCGTGGTCGGCCGTTATGTATTGCCCGGTCGCATCTTCCAGTTGCTGGAGCAGACCACGCCTGGTGCCGGTGGCGAGATTCAGCTGACTGATGCCATCGACGCGTTGCTGAAGGAGCAGGGCAAGGTCCTGGCCTACCGCTTCGAAGGCACGCGTTTCGACTGCGGCAACAAGGCCGGCCTGGTGCGCGCCACCATGCATATGGCGATGCAAGACCCCAAGCTCGCGCCGACCGTGCGCGACTTTATCAAGGGGCTTTGATGTCGTTGGCGGTAGCAGCCACCTGACATTCCGTAGAAACCGCTTCGCAAAACCTCTAAAGAAGCCTCTCCTACACGTCGTCCCGGCGAAGGCCGGGACCCAGTGCCTTTCGCGTCAATGTACTAAAGACGCTGGGCCCCGGCCTTCGCCGGGGCGACGATGAGAACTGAGGTTTTCGAGGGGCGCCAGAGGCTCGTGGCGTGCTTTGCCCCGTTTCCGCCGAAGGCGGCAACATGTCACAATCTGCGCCCGAACCTGCCATTTTTCGGGCGCAGGATTCGCATTGGGGAAGCTGGCTTGATCATTGGCCGTCCGTGGTTCGGGCGGCTTTGGCATGTGCTTGGCTGATCCCCGCCGTTTGTTTCATCGGATGAGCTCAGGAAAGCACTATGGATCTGCTGCGGTTTTTGCTCTTGTTGCCTGTGCGCCTTGTGCGCGGCCTGTTTGGCCTTATCGGCTTGATCCTCAAGCCGCTGATCGGCAACGTGTCCTGGTCCGCGCCTGCCTGGGCGCCCGCGACGGCCGGCGCCGTGCGTCGCCGGCCGTTGCAGTCGGCAGGAGCGCTGATTGCCGTACTGCTGGTTGGCTTTGGCGGCTGGTACGGGTGGCAGTGGTACAAGAACCGGCCCAAGCCCGAGGAACCGGTCAAGATCGCGATCACCGCGCATGCGCCGCTGCTGACCGACTACACCAAGCAGCCGATCGTCATCTCGCCGCTGGATATACGCTTCTCCAAGTCTGCCGCGCCGATCGAACAGGTCGGCAAGACGGTGACGACGGGCATCAGCATGCAGCCGGTCGTCAAAGGTCAGTGGAGCTGGGTCGACGATCGAAACCTGCGCTTCGTTCCCGCCGAAGACTGGCCGGTTGGCAAGCACTTCGAGGTCCGCTTTGACGTACCCAAGGCGTTTGCCGGCCATGTATTGATGGCCGACGACCACGTGGAGTTCGACACCGTGGCGTTCGACATGACCGTGGGTCGTGGCGAGTTCTATCAGGATCCCCAGGACGCTACCGCCAAGAAAACCATTCTGCCGGTGGATTTCAATTACCCGGTGGATGCTGCGCAGTTTGAAAAGCGCATCGGGCTGGAGTTGAACCAGCCAGGTAGCAAAGGCGGCGATCTGAAGTACACCGTCACCTACGATCAATACAAGCTGCACGCCTGGATTCATTCGCAGCCGCTGGCCTTGCCGAGCGCTGCCGGCGCGGTGGCCTACACGATCGACAAGGGCGTGCGCAGTTCGCGTGGTGGCGATGCCACGGCCGACAAGAAAGAAGCCAGCATCGCCGTGCCTGGCTTGTACAGCCTTGCCATCACCAGTATCGAGCCGACCCTGGTAGACAACGACAAGTACGAGCCCGAACAGGTGCTGCTGGTCGATGTCAGCGATAACGTGCGCGACAGCGAAGTCGCGGGCCTGACCAAGGCCTGGGTATTGCCCAAGCGCAATCCGAAATTCAGCGAGGATGACGACGCGGCACCGTACGAGTGGCAGCCGTCGGAAATCAGCGAATCGCTGTTGAAAAAATCCCAGCCGCTGAAGCTGGAGCTGGTGCCGACGGAAAACGAATACGCGTCGCTGCAAAGCTTCAAGTTTCACGCTGAACCCGGCCAGCGCATTTATGTGCGTGTCGAAAAAGGGTTGAAATCGTTCGGCGGCTATCTGTCGGGGCAGGCGACGGCGCAAGCTGTCACCGTGCCTGACTATCCGAAGCTGCTGCGCTTCATGGCGGACGGTTCGTTGCTGTCGATGAGCGGCAGTAAGCGCATTTCGGTCGTGTCGCGCAATCTGCCGGGTATGCGTGTGGAAGTCGGCCGCGTGCTGCCCGATCAGATCCAGCACCTGGTCAGCCTCAACCAGGGTAACTACACCAAACCCGAGCTGACCTATGGCTTCAGCGAAGACCACATCGTCGAGCGTTACGAGGTGAAGCGCAGCTTCCCCAAGGGCGATCCGGGCAAGGCACATTACGAAGGCGTGGACCTCGGCCAGTATCTGAAGGAAGGCAAGCGCGGCGTGTTCATGCTGCATCTGTCTTCCTACGATGCCGCGGCCGAAGCCAAGCGCGAAAAAGCGCAGAAACAGGCCGCGGCGGATGCAGAAAAGGGTTATGCGCCGGATAACGCCCATGAAGGCGATGAAGAATCCGGGGACGAACCCGATAGCGCCGCCGACGGCGACGGCAGTGGTGAGGCGAGTGAGGACACCGGCGTAACGCCGCAGGACACCCGTCTGGTCGTTGTCACCGATCTGGGCATGTTGGTAAAGAAAGCTGTCGATGGCAGCCAGGACGTGTTTGTGCAGTCGATCGGCAATGGTCAGCCAGTCGGTGGCGCTAGCGTGTCGGTCATGGCGATCAACGGCCAGACGCTTTATACACAGACCACCAGCGCCGACGGCGTTGTGCATTTCCCGACCTTCAAGGGTCTGGACCGCGACAAGAAGCCGACGCTGTACCTGGTCAAGAAAGGCGATGACCTGTCGTTCCTGCCGATCGGCACCTATGATCGTCAGCTTGACTTCTCGCGCTTCGATATCGGCGGCGAGCGCAATGCGATCAACCAGGGTCAGTTGTCGGGCTATCTGTTTTCCGATCGCGGTATCTATCGCCCGGGCGATACCTTCCACATCGGTCTGATCGTTCGTGCGGCGACGTGGACGCGCAGCGTTGCGGGTATTCCGTTGCAGGCAGAAATCGTCGACCCGCGCGGCGTGGCGGTGAAACAGATTCCGTTGTCGATGGATGCGTCCGGCTTCGGCGAACTGGAATACGCGCCGGCTGAAACCGCACCGACCGGTACCTGGACGGTCAATCTCTACATCGTCAAGGACGGCAAGGCGAACGCGCAGGTCGGCAACACCACCGTGCAGGTCAAGGAGTTCCTCCCCGATCGCATGAAGGTCGACGCAAAGCTGTCGCAGCAGGTGGCCGAAGGCTGGGTCAAGCCGGATCAATTGAAGGGCGAAGTCGACGCGCAGAACTTGTTCGGTACGCCCGCCGCCGATCGTCGTGTCGAAGCGTCGTTGACGCTGCGTCCGGCTTTCCCGGCTTTTCGTAGCTGGCCCGACTATCACTTCTATGATGTGAAGCGCGCCAAAGAGGGTTACGAGGAGAATCTCCAGGACGGCAAGACCGACGACAAGGGCCACGCCGAGTTCGACCTGGACCTGAAAAAATACGCCGATGCGACCTACCAGCTGTATTTCCTGGCCAAGGCGTACGAGGCTGAGGGCGGTCGCAATGTTGCCGCTGCCACGCAGACCCTGGTGTCGAGCAACGAGTGGCTGGTGGGCTACAAGTCCGATGACAACCTTGATTACGTCAGCCGTAATGCAAGCCGTACGGTGCATCTGGTAGCGATCAATCCGCAGGCCAAGTCGATGGCCCTGGGCGATCTGAAAGCCCAGCTGATCGAGCGTCGTTACATCTCGGTGCTGACCAAGCAGGATTCGGGTGTCTACAAGTACGAGTCCAAACTCAAGGAAGTGCCGGTCAGCGAACAGCCGCTAAGCATTCCTGCCGGTGGCTCTGACTACGCGCTGCCGACGGACAAGCCGGGTAACTATGCCCTGGTGATCCGCCGCGCGGATCGCACCGAGGTGAATCGCGTCGAATACAGCGTGGCCGGTGACGCCAATGTATCGCGTTCGCTCGACCGCAATGCCGAGTTGCAGTTGAATCTCAGCAAGAAGGACTACGCGCAGGGTGAGTCGGTCGAGATCGCGGTGCGTGCGCCCTATGCCGGCAGCGGCCTGATCACCATCGAGCGTGACAAGGTTTATGCGCACGCATGGTTCCACGCCGATACCACCAGCTCGGTCCAGCACATCACGGTGCCGGCGGATTTCGAAGGCAACGGTTACATCAATGTGCAGTACATCCGCGATCCGTCGTCGGATGAAATCTTCATGAGCCCGTTGAGCTATGGCGTGGTGCCGTTCTCGGTCAACCTCGATGCCCGTCGCAACGACATCAAGGTCGATGCGCCTGCCATGGTGAAGCCGGGACAGGACGTCACCTTGAAGCTGACCTCGACCCAGCCGACCAAGGCGGTGATCTTCGCCGTGGACGAAGGCATCCTGCAGGTCGCGCGCTACAAGCTGGGCGATCCGCTGAAGTACTTCTTCCGCAAGCGCATGCTGGAAGTGGGCACCTCGCAGATTCTCGACCTGATCCTGCCGGACTTCGAGAAACTGATGGCGATGGCCGCTCCCGGCGGCGATGCGGATGGTGCGATCGGTCGTCAGCTCAACCCGTTCAAGCGCAAACGCGACAAGCCGGTGGCCTACTGGTCCGGCATCGTCGATGTCGATGGCGAGAAGGACGTGACCTATCACGTACCCGATTACTTCAACGGCAAGCTGCGTGTGATGGCCGTGGCGGTCTCGCCGGAAAAGATCGGTACCTTCGAAGGTGCCACCACGGTACGCGGCGACTTCGTGCTGTCGCCGAACGTGCCGACCACGTTGGCGCCGGGCGACGAAGTCGAAGTAAGCGTCGGCGTGGCAAACAATCTCACCGGGCTGGGCGGCAAGCAGGTACCGGTATCGGTGACCTTGAAGACCGGCCCGCAATTGCAGTTGGTCGGCAATGCGACGCAGAGCATCAGTCTGGGCGAAATGCGCGAAGGCGTGGCGCTGTTCCGGGTCAAGGCGACCGATCAGCTGGGCTCGGGCAACCTGACCTTCAGTGCAGCCTACGGCGACAAGTCGGCCAAGCAGAGCGTGGACCTGTCGGTACGTCCGGCGGCCGCGTTCCGCACCACGGTCGGCATCGGCAAGGTCGACGCGGGCAACAAGGCGGATTTCACCGGCGTGCGCAAGTTGTACGACGCCTATGCCAAACGCAATGTGGCGATGTCGAACCTGCCGCTCGTGCTGGCCCAGGGCCTGACGTCCTATCTGGTCGACTTCGAGCACTACTGCACCGAGCAGATCATCAGCGGCGCGATGCCGGCGCTGATCTTCGGCCAGCGGCCTGAGTTCAAGCAGGTGTTGATGGCGTCGCAGAAGACCGGCGGCAAGACGCAGGCCGAGGCGCTGGCAAATCTGTACGACGCGCTGCATACGCGTCAGAACGGGCAGGGCGGCTTCAGCCTGTGGACGGCAACGCCGGATGGCGATGCCTTCCTGACCGACTATGCGATGCACTTCATGCTCGAAGCGCGCGACCGTGGTCTGGCCGTGCCGCGCGATATGTTCGACGCCGGCAATGGTTTCCTGAAGCAGATCGCTGCCGACGATAGTGGCGACTCGATCGAAGCCTTGCGCCAGCGTGCCTATGCCATCTATCTGCTGACTCGCCAGGGCAATGTCACCACCAACTATCTGGCGTCGTTGCAGAAGCGCCTGAGCGAAACACAGCCGAAGGAATGGAAGGACGATCTGACGGCGGCGTGGATTGCTGCGTCCTACAAGCTGCTCAAGCAGGACAAGCTGGCCGGGCAGATGCTTGCCGGTCCGCTGAAGATGTTGTCGAGCCCAGGCGATCGTGAGCCCTGGGGTTATCACTACTACTACGATCCGCTGACTCGCGATTCGATCACGCTCTATCTGGTGGCCAAGCATTTCCCCGACCAGCTCAAGAGCCTGCCGCCGCAGGCGTTCGAGAACATCGTGCGTCCGCTGCAGAACGGGTGGTTCAACACCTATTCCTCGTCGGTGACGATCCTGGCCCTCGATGCCTACGCCGATCAGGCGCAAGGCGAAGTGGCGAAGCTGGATATCGCTGCGGTCAAGGCCGATGGCAACGTAAGGTCCATCGGCAAGGTCGAGGGCATGCTGCAGAACGGTAGCTGGACACCGTCCGATGCACGCCTGCGCTTCACCAACGGCACCACCTTGCCGGCATGGTATGTGGTCAGTCAGGGCGGCTACGATCGTGACGCTCCGACCAAGGCCGAGCGTGAGGGCGTGGAGATTACCCGCGACTACACCGACACCAACGGCAAGGCGCTGGATCAGATCACGATTGGCCAGGAAATCGACGTTCATTTGAAGATACGCTCGACCACCAACGCCTATGTGGGTGATCTGGCGATCGTCGACCTGCTGCCGGGTGGCTTCGAGCCGGTCATCCAGCCGCCACCGCCCGTCGCCGATCAACAGGCCGCGGACGACAGCGAAAACGACCAGGGCGGTGACAGCACCGTAGCGGCCAGCGCATGGCGTTCGCCGATCGGCGTGGGTCAATCGAGCTGGACCTTGCAGTACGCGGACGTGCGCGAAGATCGCGTCGTGCTCTATGGCGAGGCCACACCCAATGTGGGCGAGTTCGTCTATCGCATCAAGGCGACCAATGCCGGCAAGTTCATCGTGCCGCCGGCCTTTGGCGAGTCCTTGTACGACCGCAAGATTCAGGCACGCGCACCCGGTGGCGCCATCCTGACCGTCGTACGCAAACCGTAAGCGACAGCGCCGCTCTCCCGTCCTGGGAGAGCGGCATCGAATGAGCGTGAGCTAAGTTGCCGTACTCGATAACCCAGGCGTTTATCCGCTGGATCAAACGCTGGCAGAACTGGCTGGTCGGCGCGGGGTTGATCGTGTGCGTGCTGGTCGGCATCCGTGTGTGGCCGCATCAGTCGTTGCGCGATTACCTGCCGTCATCGACCGCGGTCTATGACGATCGCGGCCGATTGATGCGTCTAACCCTGGCCGACGATGATCGCTATCGTCTGTGGGTGCCGCTGAAAGACATGTCGCCGGCACTGGTCGATGCCGTGCAATTGCACGAGGACCGCTGGTTTCGCTGGCATCCGGGTTTCAATCCGTATGGTCTGTTGCGCGGTGCCTGGGTGACCTATGTGCGCCACGGCAACCCGCAAGGTGGTTCGACCATCACCATGCAGCTCGCGCGCCTGCTGTATCGCCTCAACACCCGTTCGCCATGGGGCAAGCTGCGCCAGGTTGGTCTTGCAGTGCGATTGGAGATGTTCTACTCCAAGCAGCAGATCCTCGAGGCGTATCTGAATTACGCACCCTACGGCCGCAATGTCGAAGGTGTAGGTGCGGCCAGTCTCGCGTATTTCGACAAATCGCCAGCGGCATTGAATCTACCCGAGGCGCTGACGCTGGCGGTGATACCGCAGGATCCGAGTCGACGCCTGCGTGCGCCATCGCTCGATAGCGATGCGCCGATCGGCATCATCAGCAAGTACCTGGCCGACTCGCGTAACCGACTGTACGAACGCTGGCTGCATGGGCATCCCAACGACGCCGCATTGAAGCCACTGTTTTCGCTGCCACTCAATCTACGCCCGTTATCGCAGTTGCCATTCGAAGCACCGCACGCGGTCGAACAGATACTGGCAACGCGGCGTGTCGAAGGCGATGTCGTAGACAGCCGCATCGCCATGACGCTGGACCTGGATATGCAGCATACGCTGGAGCGCCAGGTCGCTCATTTTGTCCAGCGTGGCGATGCGCAAGGCATACGTAACGCAGCAGCCATCCTGGTCGATACGCGCGATATGAGCGTCAAGGCATTGGTCGGTTCGGCCAACTATGCCGACGCGGGCATCCAGGGGCAGGTCAACGGGACACAGGCCAAGCGTTCGCCTGGCTCGACCTTGAAACCTTTCATCTACGCGTTGGGCTTCGACCAGGGCGTGCTGCATCCGCAGACAGTATTGCGCGACGTGCCGACCTCGTTCGGCCCGTATACGCCGGAAAATTTCGACGGCCATTTCCTAGGGCCGATCACCGCAACCGATGCCTTGATTCGCAGTCGCAACATTCCCGCTGTCTGGGTCGCGTCGCAGCTGCAGCAGCCCAGCCTGTATCAGTTCCTGCGTGGGGCCGGCATCAGCCGCATGGCCAGCGAAAAACACTATGGGCTGGCGCTGGTGCTCGGTGGTGGCGAGGTGACCATGCAGGAAGAGGCGGGTCTCTACGCGATGCTGGCCAACCGCGGCGAGCTGAAGCCGCTGCGCTGGCTTGCTTCCGATCCAGCCTCCACCGGCACGCGACTGATCAGTGAAGAAGCCAGCTTCATGGTGATGGACATGCTGCGGCAGAACCCGCGCCCGGACGAGGCGTCCGGTGCGAATCCATCGCGTGTGCCTGTCTACTGGAAAACAGGCACGTCATGGGCGTTTCGAGATGCCTGGACGTCTGGCAGTTTTGGTCCTTATGTATTGATCGTGTGGGTCGGCAATTTCGACGGCAGCGGCAATCCGGCCTTTGTCGGCGTGGAAGCTGCGGCACCCTTGTTCTTTCAGATCGTCGACGCGATGCGTGCGCAATGGCCGGGCATGTCCGAGCCCATCCACCACATGCCGGCCAATCTGAAACGCGAGCAGATCTGTCTGGCCAGCGGCGATCTGCCCAACCAGTGGTGTCCGCAAAAGGGCTACACCTGGTTCATCCCCGGCAAGTCGCCGATTCGTGTCAGTCAGGTACACAGGCCGGTGGTGATCGACGATGCGACGGGCAAGCCGGCGTGCCCGCCCTATGCAGGCAAGCGCACGCATATCGAAGTCTATGAATACTGGCCGTCGGAATTGCAACGGGTTTTCGTGCAGGCGGGCATGCCGCGACGGAAGCCGCCGCAGAACGATGCCTGTATCGATGGCGGCGCGGCCGAAGGAGAGCCGCCAAGAATCACCTCGCCCTTGCGTGGAAGCATCTACACCATGCGGCTGAAAAAGCAGGGCGACGATCGCATCGGTTTCAGTGCCAATGGCGATGCGGCCGTGCGTCAGCTTTATTGGTTCGTCAACGATGCCTATATCGGGCATAGCGCGCCCGGTGAGTTGCTGTTCTGGGATGCGCCGGGGGCGGGGAATTATTCGGTGCGTGTGGTAGATGATCGGGGGCAGAGCGATCAGCGGGCGCTTGGTGTGAGTTTGGTGGAGTAAGAGCCCCCCTCACCCCAGCCCTCTCCCCCGGCAAGCCAGGGGAGAGGGAGCAACTTGAGGCAAGATCGAAACGTGCCGGCTTTAGCTCCCTCTCCCTTGGCTTGCCGGGGGAGAGGGTTGGGGTGAGGGGGCGCTCTTGCCGCTATCCTTCCAACCTTATCGTTACACCACGCATCCCAGACACGAATGAAAAACACGTCCCCCGCTTCCTACTACCGCGCCACGGCCAACGCGTATCCCGCGTACGCGCCGTTGCAAGGCCGTAGCGAAGCCAAGGTGGTCATCATCGGGGGCGGTTTCGCCGGGCTGCATACGGCATTGGGACTGGCCGAGCGTGGCGTGCACGATGTGGTTCTGCTGGAGCGCGAGCAGGTCGGGTTTGGCGCGTCGGGTCGCAACGGCGGTTTCGTATTCGCCGGCTATTCGTTGGGCGAACAGGCCCTGCTCGATGCACATGGCGCGGAGCTGGCGCGAGCCATGTTCCAGCGCACGACCGATGCAGTAGAACGTATCCGGCAGCTGACCCGGCGCTACGCCATCGCGTGCGACGTGGTCGATGAAGGCGTCATCTGGGCGAACTGGTTCCGCGATCCGGGTGTCTTGCGCCAACGGCAGCAGTTGCTGGCCGAACACTATGGCGTGGACTGGACCTGGCTCGAACGCGACCGGTTGCGCGAGCTGGTACGCAGCGAACGTTATTTCGACGGCCTGTACGAGCGCAACGCGCTGCATCTGCATCCGCTCAATTTCGCCATTGGTCTGGCCAAGGCGGCGAGCGAGCAGGGTGTGCGCATTCATGAAGAAACCGATGTGTGGCGTGTGCGGCGCGAGGGCGCACGCTGGTGCGTCAGTGCGGCGCATGGAGAAGTCCTGGCCGACCAGGTCGTGCTGGCCTGCGGCGGTTATCTCGGCGGCCTGCATCGGCAGATCGATCGCGCCATCCTGCCGATTGCTACATACGTGATGGTTACCGAGCCCTTGGGCGAGCGGATGGGCGACATCCTTCGCACACGCGCTGCCATCTACGACTCGCGGTTTGCGTTCGACTACTACCGGCCGCTGTCGGACTCGCGTTTGTTGTGGGGTGGACGCATCTCGGTGCGCGATCGTTCCGCGCGAGGGGTGCAGCGGTTGTTGATGAACGATCTGCTGCGCGTGTTCCCGTCGCTCAAAGGTACACGCGTCGACTATGCTTGGTCGGGTCTGATGAGCTATGCACGTCATCAGATGCCGCAGATCGGCACGCGTGGCGATGGCCTATGGTGGGCGCAGGCCTTTGGCGGTCACGGCCTGGCACCGACCTGTGCCGCTGGCGAGCTGCTGGCGGCTGCGCTGGCCGAAGGCAGCGAGGCGTGGAAACCGTTCGCGCACTACGGCCTGGACAATACCTATCGCCCCATCGGTTACCTGGCGGCGCAGGCCGGCTATTGGTGGCAGCAGGGCAAAGACTGGTTCAAGACGAGACTGGAAGGATGAGCAACGTTATCGCACAAGAAGTCGATTCCATCAGCTGGGGCGATTTCGAAAAGGTATTGATCGTGGCCGGCACCGTGGTGCGCGTGGAACCGTTCCCCGAGGCACGCAAGCCGGCATTGAAAGTGTGGGTGGATTTCGGCCCGTATGGCGAAAAGAAAACCAGCGCGCAGATCGCCGGCATCTACAAGCCCGACGATCTGCTTGGACGACAGATCGTCGGGGTGATCAACTTTCCCGAAAAGCAGATCGGTCCGTTCCGTTCCCAGTTTTTGCTGACCGGTTTTCATACCGACGAAGGCATCGTGGTGACGACGGTTGAACGCGGCGTTCCCAACGGAGCTCGTCTGGCGTAGCCGGCCTTAGTTCACCGGCAGGGCGAGAATGTCGCCGGTCGGTTCCACCGTGGCGAACGCGTCGGAGATTTCCGTCAGCGCCGCGCGATGGAGATCCTGCGCGGAGACCACGCCCTTGCCGTCGAACGCGTTGATCGGACGCGTAGCCACCGCGTCGGACGCGACGATCACGTTGTAGCCCAGCGGTACCGCGTCACGCGCTGCGCCGGCAACGCAGGCATGGGTCATCAAGCCGGAGATGATCAGGGTCTTGATGCCCTTGGCGCGCAGGCGTGCATCGATGTCCGTGCTGGCGAACACGCTCACCTGGTTCTTGGTCAGCAGAGTGTGCCTCTCGCCCGGCTTGATGCCATCGACAATCTCGGCGCCGTTACTGCCTTCGGCAAAGATCGGAGAGCCGGCCGGCGTGATGTGACGCACGTGGATCACGTCGATGCCGTGCTGGTCGGCGAAGCCCACCAGCTTCCTGGCCTGGTCGAGCGCCTTGCGGCCATCGGGAACCGGCAACTTGCCCGAGAAATACTCATTCTGGAAGTCGATCACCAGCAGGGCCGTTGTCCTGGCGTCGAGCGACGTCGGTGCAGTGGCACCGCCGATGGCGCGCAGGGTGGGGTGATCGTTGGTTGCTGCGGAAACCGGGCCGGTGACCGTCATGGCGGCCAATGAAGCGAACAAAGCGTTTTTCATATTGATTTCCTTAATCAAAGGTTTGCGAGCACAAGTTGATATGTACTGAGAAGCCCATGCCGCCGAGCTGGCGGCTTGGTGTGCATTGTTCGCCGATCGCGGAGCGCCCAGAAGTGGCTCGCAGGACACTCAGTGATAGAATCGGGCCATGTCCCCTGAGCGCCCACAAAACACGGTGGCGGTGATCGCCTACCACCAGATCAGCCCGTTCCATCTGGCCGTGCCCTGCATGGTGTTTGGCGAGGATCTGGCCCGGCTGGGTGCGCCGCGCTACGAGCTGGTGGTCTGCGCAGCCGAACCTGGGCCTCTGCAGACCTTGGCGGGGTTTTCGATCGATGCGCCGCATGGCCTGGAACGGCTGGCTGACGCTGACACGATCATTGTCCCGGCCTGGCGCGATCCGACAGAGCGTCCGCCGCAAGCCTTGCTCGATGCGCTGCAGGCAGCCCATGCGCGTGGCGCACGCATCGTGGGTTTGTGCCTGGGGGCATTTGTACTGGCCGAAGCCGGGCTGCTCGACGGACGCAGCGCGTCGACGCATTGGGTGTGGATGGAGGATTTTGCCGAGCGCTATCCGCAGGTGCTGTTGAAGCGCGATGTGCTGTACGTGGACGATGGCGACATCATCACCTCGGCCGGTACCGCCGCGGCGATCGATTGTTGTCTGTATCTATTGCGTCGCGACCATGGCGCCGAGGTGGCCAATCGAGTCGCTCGACGCATGGTGGTGGCGCCGCATCGTCATGGCGGGCAAGCGCAATACATCGAACAACCCGTACCGAAGATGGATCATGCCGACCGCCTGAACAGCACCCTGGAGTGGGCGCTGGCGAATCTGCGTGAACCGCTTTGCCTGGATGCACTGGCCGACCGTGCCGCCATGAGCCGGCGTACCTTTACCCGGCGTTTCAAGCGCACGACGGGAACGAGTGTGACGCAATGGCTGCTGTCGCAGCGCCTGGCGCATGCGCAGCGGTTGCTGGAGACCACCGATCAAACCGTGGACCGTATCGCGGAGTCGAGCGGTTTTGGTTCCACCGTATCGCTGCGGCAGCATTTTGTTGCGGCGTTTGCCACGTCGCCGGCTTCTTATCGACGGAGCTTTCGTGGGACGTGAGGAACCTCGAACACCCTAGTCGTCATCCCGGCGCAGGCCGGGATCCAGTGACTTTGTGATGGGTTATCGCGAGGGACAACAAGCCTCTGCTCTATCGCGAAAACCTGAAATCGACGCCACTTGATCCCGGCCTACGCCGGGATGACGGCTAGGAAGGATTTTTATAGGCGCGAGTTACCAACGCAGCATGATCTTCCCGATATGCGAGCTGCTCTCCATCAAGGCATGCGCATCCGCCGCCTGCGCGGCGGGAAACACTTGATGGATCACCGGGCGAACCGTGCCTGCAGCGAGTAGCGGCCAAACCTTTTCGTACAAACTACGCGCAATGCCACCTTTGAATGCCACCGGACGCGGTCGCAAGGTCGAGCCAGTAATCGTGATGCGCCGACGCATGATCTTGGCGATATCGATATTCGCCTTGTTGCCGCCCAGCGTTGCGATGGCCACCAACCGGCCGCCTTCGGCCAGTACATCGAGTTCGCGCGGCACATAGTCGCCGGCCACCATATCCAGGATCACGTCGACACCACGGCCGTCGGTCAATGCATGGATCGCGCTGACGAAGTCATCGGACTTGTAGTTGATCGCTTTCTCGGCACCCAGCTTTTCGCAGGCACGGCATTTCTCTTCGCTGCCGGCCGTAGCAAACACACGATGCCCGAACGCATGCGCAAGCTGGATCGCAGTAACACCGATGCCGCTGGAGCCGCCTTGCACCAACAGGCTTTCATGCTCGCCGCCTTCGCCCTGTCCCAGGCGTCCACGGTCGAAGACATTGCTCCACACCGTAAAGTAGTTCTCCGGCAAGGCCGCCGCCTCGATCGCCGAAAAGCCTTGTGGCACCGGAAGACATTGTGGAAGCGGTGCAACGACATATTCCGCATAACCACCGCCGGCAAGCAATGCACAGACCTCGTCGCCGATCTTCAGCCCAAACGGATTGTCGTGATCGGTATCGCCCTCGACGATGACGCCGGCGACTTCGAGGCCAGGCAAGTCCGAGGCACCGGGTGGGGGCGGGTAGGCGCCTTGTCGTTGAAAGACATCCGGACGATTCACACCGGATGCCGCCACCTTGATCAACACCTCGCCTTTGCCAGGTTGCGGACGAGGCCGCGTCGTCAGACGAAGGTTCTCCGGCGGACCGGGCTGGCTTATTTCGATGGCTTGCATGGACGACACGGAATAGCTCCTTGGACAAACGGCAAGGCGGTTATTTTGAACGATGACATCTTCCAGAAATGTCAAAGCACGCGCCCAAACGCGACGCAATAAAAAGCGGCGATGCTTGCGCACCGCCGCTGGACTTGAAGCATCGTCTAACGAAGGATCAAAGCGCTTCGAAGATCCCCGCCGCGCCCATGCCGGTACCGATGCACATCGTCACCATGCCGTACTTCTGCTTGCGGCGACGCAGACCGTGGATCAGCGTGGCGGCACGGATCGCACCGGTCGCGCCGAGCGGGTGGCCAAGTGCGATCGCACCACCGAGCGGGTTGACCTTGGAGGGATCCAGGCCCAGGTCCTTGATCACCGCCAGCGACTGCGCGGCAAACGCTTCGTTGAGCTCGATCCAGTCCAATTGATCCTGGGTCATGCCGCACTGCTTGAGCGCCTTCGGAATCGCTTCCTTCGGGCCGATACCCATGATCTCCGGCTTGACGCCGGCAACCGAGAAGCCGACAAAGCGCGCCAGCGGCTGCAGGTTGTACTTCTTGATCGCCGCTTCGCTGGCCAGCAGCAAGGCACCGGCGCCGTCGGAGGTCTGCGACGAATTACCCGCGGTCACCGAACCGCCGAACTGACCATTGCGGAATACCGGCTTGAGCTTGCCCAGCACTTCGACCGTGCTGCCCGGACGCGGACCTTCGTCGGTATCGATCACGCGGCTATCGGTCTTGATGCCGCGCGACTTCAGATCCGGGTAGTGATCGTCGAGCTTGAACGGCGTGATTTCGTCCTTGAATTCGCCGGCCTTGATCGCGGCCAGGGCCTTGTCGTGGCTGGCTGCGGAGAAGGTGTCCTGTTCTTCGCGGCTGACCTTCCACTGCTTGGCGACGTTTTCGGCGGTGATGCCCATGCCGTAGGCGATGCCGATGTTCTCGTTGTTGAAGATCGCCGGGTTCATCGCGACCTTATGGCCCATCATCGGCACCATGCTCATGCTTTCGGTGCCGCCGGCAATCATCAGGTCCGCTTCGCCCAGGCGAATGCGATCGGCGGCCATCGCGATGGCCTGCACGCCCGACGAACAGAAGCGATTGATGGTGACACCCGGCACAGTGTCCGGCAGGCCCGCCAGCAGCACGCCGATGCGCGCCACGTTCATGCCTTGCTCGGCTTCGGGCATGGCGCAGCCGATGATGGCATCGCCGATTTCGTGCGGATCGATACCCGGTGCCTGTGCCATCACGGCACGGATCACGTGGGCGAGCATGTCGTCCGGGCGGGTGTTGCGGAAGACACCGCGCGGTGCTTTGCCGACGGGTGTACGGGTGGCGGCAACGATATAAGCGTCTTGCACTTGCTTGCTCATGGATTTGCTCCGTTGCGTCGCGCTTCGAGGCTGCGACGCGCTAGGTTTTTTGTTCGTCATCCCGGTGTGGGCCGGAATCCAGTGTCTTTGCAGTAATACGAAGTCGCTGGGCTCCCGCGTCAGCAGGAGCGACGAGCTTTTAGTTACGCAGCGGCTTGCCGGTCGTCATCGTGTGCGCGATGCGTGCCTGGGTCTTTTCCGTTTTCGCCAGTTCGACGAAATGCTTGCGCTCCAGCGCCAGCAGCCATTCCTCGTCCACCAGCGAGCCGCGCTCGATCACACCGCCGCACAAGGTGTCGGCAATGCGCGAGGCGATCTCCACGTCGTGCTCCGACGCGAAGTAACCGGCCTGCATGTTTGCCAGCGACGCCTTGAACGTGGCCGTGCCGACATCGCCGGCGACCGGAATCGCACGTGCCGGCAACGGCGGGCGATAGCCGCTTTCGGCCAGTGAGGCCGCGACCTTCTTGGCGACGTAGAGCAGCTCATAGGCATTGAACACGACCACGTCGCTGTCGCGCATCAGGCCCATCTCCTTCGCTTCCAGCGCGCTGCCAGCCACCTTGGCCATCGCGATGGTTTCGAACACCTTCTTCAAGGCTTCGAACGGGTCGCTCGGATTCTGCTGTGCGGCGCGTACGGCCAGCTCATGCAGACCACCGCCGGCCGGCAGCAGGCCGACGCCGGCTTCAACCAGACCGATATAGCTTTCCAGTGCGGCAACGGTGCGCGCCGAATGCATCTGGAATTCGCAGCCGCCACCGAGGGCAAGGCCGCGCACGGCCGACACGACCGGCACCAGCGAATGCTTGATGCGCATGCTGGTGCGCTGGAAGTTGGCGACCATCTTGTCGAAGTCGTCGAACTTGCCAGCCTGCAGCAAGCCCAGCGCGCCCTTCAGATCGGCACCGGCCGAGAACGGCTCGCCGGTCTGCCAGATCACCACGCCCTTGAGCTTTTCCTCGGCAATGCCGATCGCATGCTGGATACCGTCGAGCACGAAATCGTTGACCGTGTTCATCTTGGTCTTGAACGAGATGATGCCGATGCCGTCATCGCCCAGCGTCCACAAACGAACGCCGTCGTTTTCCCACACGGTCGTGCCCTGATCGAATTTCTCGCCGAGGATCGGATCGGGGAACAGCTGGCGCTGGTACACCGGATGCTGCGAACGCGGCTTGTCGGCGTTGGCGCTGGCCGAGTACGAGCCGCTCTTGCCGTGCACGCCAGTGCGGCCGTCGGTCACCCACTTGGGCAGCGGTGCCTTGCTCATGGTCTTGCCGGCGGCGATGTCTTCCTCGATCCACTTGGCCACCTGCTGCCAGCCGGCGGCCTGCCAGGTTTCGAACGGACCGAGCTTCCAGCCGTAACCCCAGCGAATGGCGAAATCGACATCGCGTGCGGTGTCGGCAATATCGGCCAGGTGATAGGCGGTGTAGTGGAACAGGTCACGGAACGTCGCCCACAAGAACTGTGCTTGCGCATCGCTGGACGCGCGCAGCTTGCCGAACTTCTCGGCCGGGTCCTTGATGGCGAGGATGGCGGTCACTTCGTCCGAGGCTTTCTGCTCGGAGGGGCGGTAGTCTTTCTTGGCGACATCGAGCACCACGATGTCCTTGCCCGCCTTGCGATAGAAACCGGCGCCGGTCTTCTGGCCGAGCGCACCTTGCTCGATCAGGCCCTGCAGCCATGCCGGTGCCTTGAAGAACTCGTGCCACGGATCGTCGGCCAGCGTATCGGCCATGGTCTTGATCACGTGCGCCATGGTGTCCAGGCCGACGACGTCGGCGGTGCGGTAGGTCGCACTCTTGGGACGGCCCACGGCCGGACCAGTCAGCGCATCGACGGTGTCGAAGCCGAGCTTGAACTGTTCGGTGTGATACATCGTCGACAGCATCGAGAACACGCCGATGCGGTTGCCGATGAAGTTCGGCGTGTCCTTGGCGATGACCACGCCCTTGCCGACGGTGGTGGTGAGGAAGGCTTCGAGGCCGTCCAATACGTTCTTGTCGGTCAGCTTGGTCGGGATCAGCTCGACCAGATGCATGTAGCGCGGCGGATTGAAGAAATGCACGCCGCTGAAACGATGGCGCATGTCTTCGGGCAGCGCTTCGGCCAGGCCGTTGATCGACAGGCCCGAGGTGTTGGACGCGATGATCGCGGTCTTGGACAGATGCGGCGCGATCTTCGTATAGAGATCCAGCTTCCAGTCCATCCGTTCGGCGATCGCTTCGATCACCAGGTCGACATCCTTCAGATGTTCCATGTCCTCGTCATAGTTGGCCGGGATGATCGCGGCGGCCAGGTTCTTCTCGGCGAGCGGGGCAGGCGACAACTTCTTGAGGTTCTCGATCGCCTTCAGGGCGATACCGCTCTTGGGCCCTTCCTTGGCGGGCAGGTCGAACAGCACGGTTTCGACACCGGCGTTGGTCAGGTGCGCGGCAATCTGCGCGCCCATGACACCGGCGCCGAGTACCGCGGCTTTGCGAATTCGTAGGGCGGACGTTGATGAAGATGGAGCAGTCATTGGGATCTCCGACGAAGTACGGACACTGAAGGTGCTTGCGTTAAAGACGGGTGCCTGGCTCGACTCAGGGATGGCTGAGGCCGGCGGCGGCAAAACGAATCAGATGGGCGGCAGTCTGCTCACGATGGACCGTTTCGGTGACATCGCTCTTGCGCTGGATCATGCCGAAGCCCGACATGGCGTGGGTGAGGGCGCCGGTGACAAGGTCGACGCGCCAATAGAGCTCTTCCTTGCTCAGGTGCGGGAGCAGGCGGGCGAATTCGGCGGTGAACTGGCGCATGACATGGCCGTAGTTCTCCGACAGGAACTTGCGCAGGGTGTCGTCGTGCTCGGCGAAGGCGCGGGCCAGCACGCGCATGAACAGCGTGCCGCTGCCATCGTGCGAGAGCTCCAGTGCGGGCTTGATAAAGGCAGCCAGCACGTCTTCGAGGGTCGTGCCGGGGTCGCCGGAAATGCGCGACAGCGCCTTCAGGCGGCGGCTGTTGAGCTCGTCCAGTCGGCGCCGGAAGACCTCTTCGACGAGGCGGTCCTTCGAGCCGAAGTGGTAATTGACCGCGGCGAGGTTGACCCCGGCGGCGGCGGTGAGTTGGCGCAGCGAAGCGCCGTCGAATCCGTGCCTTGCAAACAACACTTCGGCGGCACTGAGGATGCGTTCTTTGGTCGATTGCTGTGATGTCTGCACGTTCTGGCCTGGGCGGTAGGAGTCAAACGATCGTTTAAGATTATATCGGTCGAACGCTTCCGTCAAACGTTTGTTTGAGACCTTTCATACAGAGCATGTGCCCTCGTATGTGTACAACTTGCGTATCCGCTAGAATCTGTCAGACTTTCCCGCGCTAAATCCATATTTCTTGACGGATTTGGCCAAAATCCGCCGGCCGGGGGGTCGGCACCGCCCAAGCACAAAAACTCAAAAACCGTTTCCCGGAGCAGATCGACTATGGCGCTGGAGCGCACCCTTTCCATTATCAAGCCCGACGCCGTTGCCAAGAACGTGATCGGTGAAATCTACGCACGCTTCGAAAAGGCCGGCCTGAAGGTCGTGGCTGCGAAGATGAAGCATCTGTCGCGTCGTGAAGCCGAAGGCTTCTACGCGGTGCATCGCGAGCGTCCGTTCTTCAATGCGTTGGTCGAGTTCATGATCTCCGGTCCGGTGATCATCCAGGCGTTGGAAGGCGAGAACGCGATCCTGAAGCATCGTGAGCTGATGGGTGCGACCAATCCGAAGGACGCTGCGCCGGGTACGATCCGCGCCGATTTCGCCGATTCGATCGACGCCAATGCGGTGCACGGTTCGGACGCGGCCGAGACGGCCAAGGTCGAAATCGCTTATTTCTTCGCCGAGACGGAAGTCTTTTCGCGCTGAGGTCATGACGCAAGTGAACCAGGTAGAAGTCACCCCCAACGACAAGGTCAATCTGCTCGATTTCGATCGACAGGGCCTGCGCGATTTCTTCGCCGGTATCGGCGAGAAGCCGTATCGCGCCGATCAGGTGATGAAGTGGATCTACCACCGCCTGGAAGACAACTTCGAAAACATGACCGATGTAGGCAAGGCGCTTCGAGCCAAGCTCGAAGCGACCTGCTATGTCGGGCCGCCCAAGACGATGTTCGACAAGGGCGCGGCCGACGGCACGCACAAATGGCTGTTGGGCATGGACGGCGGCAATGCCGTCGAAGCGGTCTATATTCCCGAGCCCACGCGCGGCACGCTGTGCGTGTCCTCGCAGGTTGGCTGCGGCCTCAACTGCCAGTTCTGTTCTACCGCGACGCAGGGCTTCAACCGCAACCTCGCCACGTCCGAGATCATCGGTCAGATGTGGGTGGCGGCCAAGCACCTGGGCAATGTCACGCATCAGAACCGTCGCATCACCAATGTGGTGATGATGGGCATGGGCGAGCCGCTGCTGAACTTCGACAACGTGGTCAAGGCGATGAGCCTGATGCGCGACGACTTCGGCTTTGGCCTGGCGTCCAAGCGCGTGACCCTGTCGACCGCGGGCCTGGTGCCGATGATCGACAAGCTGTCCGAATCCATCGATGTCTCGCTGGCGGTGTCGCTGCACGCGGCCAACGACGAACTGCGCACTGAACTGGTGCCGCTCAACAAGCGGTACCCGATCGCCGAACTCGTGGCTTCCTGTCTGCGTTGGCTGGCACGCAAGCCGCGTACGTCGATCACCTTCGAATACACCTTGATGAAGGGCATCAACGACCAGCCCGAGCATGCACGCCAGTTGATCAAGCTGATGCGTCGCCTGCCCAACTGCAAGGTCAACCTGATTCCCTTCAATCCATTTCCCGGCACGCGTTTCGAGCGTTCGGACGTCGAAGTCATTCGCGCTTTCCAGACCCAGTTGCTCAATGCCGGCATCCTGACGATGCTGCGTCGCACGCGCGGCGACGACATCGATGCGGCTTGCGGTCAGTTGAAGGGGCAGGTGCTCGATCGCACGCGTCGCCAGGCCGAATTCCGCAAGCGTCTGGATGAGGGGTCCGCCCATGCGGCTTGATCGTGCGGCTCTGTCCGTAGGACTGATGCTGGCGCTTGCCGGTTGCGTGACGACCGGCCCTGACACACCCGAAAGCCGTTTGCGTGAAACCAAGTCCAACAAGAACGAGGACGGGGCGCGCATCCTGACCCAACTCGGCCAGCAGTACATGCAGAACAACGATCTGCAGGGCGCGTTGGAGCAGCTCAACAAGGCGCTCAAGTACAACCCCAACTACGAGCCGGCGCAAACCGTCATCGCCGTGGTTTACGAGCGCATCAAGGATCAACCCAACGCCGAGCTGCACTACCGCAAGGCGCTGGAAATCGATCCGGCTCGTGGCGGTCCGAACAACAATCTGGGTGTGTTCCTGTGCAACTCCGGTCGCACGGCCGAAGCCATGCCGTATTTCCAGAAAGCCGTTGCCGATCCGTTCTACCAGACGCCATCGCTGGCCTGGACGAACGCCGGTAGCTGTCAATCGCGCAATGGCGATGTTGCCGGTGCGGAAGAGTCTTTCCGCAAGGCATTGGCGATCGATCCGAACAATGGCGAGGCGCTCTATCAGCTCGCCAACATGCTTTACCAGCGTAACGATGCGTTCCGTGCACGTGCTTTCATGCAGCGCTACGATGCCCTTGGGCCATCCAGCAGCAGCCCGCAGGCACTCAAGCTCGGTCACGACATCGAATCCCGCCTGGGCAACAGGGATGCGGCCCTTAATTACAGCAGGCGACTTCAGACCCAGTTCCCGGACTCGGAACAGGCGCGTGCCCTCGATACTACTGCTAGCCCATGACTTCCAATCCGTCACAACCGGCCGAACACGCTCAGGGCGACATTGATCTGTTCAACACGTCCGCGACGGGCGTGGGCACATCGACGACGCATGAAGCGACTGAATCCTTTGGTGCACGCCTGCGCGCGGCCCGCGAAGCACGTGGCCTGAGCGTAGAAGCTTGCGCTCACACGCTGCGTCTGCCTATTCGGGTTGTTCGCCAACTCGAAAGCGGCGATTACAGCGGCATCGACTATCAGGTTTATCTGGCCGGCTACCTGACCAAATACGGTCAGCACGTAGGTGTCGAAGAATCGGCGATCCAGGCTGAAATCCAGCGCCTGAAGCCGAGCCAGGTCCAGCCGACGCTGGTGGCGACCGGCGGCATTTCGCATTCGCGCTATCTGCTTGAAAACTACCTTCGCGCGGCGACCTACGTGGTGTTGACCGGCGTGATCGCCGTGCCGGCGATCTGGCTGGGCATGCGCGGGGCGTTCGATCGCGATGTCAGCCATCTGGCCCCGCTCGATGCAACGCCGGTGGCGCAGCAGGAGCAGGTGCTGCCGACCGCATCGGGTAGCAGCGCCATCACGACGGCGTCCACTCTGGCGTCGGCCAATCCCGCATCCAGCAGCACGGCAACCACGCCGGCGGCGGCAGCGCAGCCTCAGCGCCAGGACGACCAGCAGCCGCTGTTGGCATCCATGGCGCCGTTCCCGAACCTGAGTAACGACAACGCGACCGCCAAGCCGGAGATCGCCGCGCCGCAGGTCGCCGGTTCCGGTGCGCACAGCCTCGTGCTGAGCCTGCCCAGCGACAGCTGGGTGGAGATCATCCGCAAGGATGGCTCAAAGCTCGAATACGGCCTGCTGCGTGCGGGCACCAGCAAGACCTACCAGAGCGATCAGCCGCTGGATGTGCGTATCGGCAATGCCAACGGCGCGCAGGTGACGCTCGATGGCCAGCCGATGCCGCTGGACAGCTATCGCCGCGCCAATGTGGCGCATTTCCGCATCGAAGTGCAGGACGGCAAGGCCAGTCCCGCCAACTTCTGATCGGCTCCCGCTTGCCCGCCGGCTACGCGGCCGGGGGCAAGTTACGTTATGCTTGGGCATTGTCCGCCCGCCGGCCTTCCGCCGGGCGAGGCTCGACTTTTTCCGCAATAGGCGCTGTCTGCCGGCGCTGGTCCTGCGTGGTCTTTTCAACGGTGAACTTTAAGCATGGCATTTGAAGCGTACGACGATTACGAACAGAGCGAACGCGTACAGAAGTGGCTGCGCCAGAACGGCTTGTCGATCATCGTCGGTATTGCCATCGGCCTGGTGGGCATCTTCGGTTGGCAGCAGTGGCGCGCGCATCGCGTCGGCCACCAGGAGCAGGCCTCCGAGCTTTATCAGCAGATGCAGATGGCGGTGCTGACCAAAAAGAACGATCTGGCCGAAACGCTGACCGATAGCCTGCTCAAGGACTATAGCGATACCGCCTACGCCAGCTTTGCCGCCAGCGAGCGTGCGCAGCGCCTGGTGCAGGCCAATCAGCTAGACAAGGCCGTGGCCGCGCTCGGCGATGCCGAAAAATACGCCGGCGACGCGCAGTTGAAGGCGCTGATGCAGTTCCGTACCGCACAGGTGCAGCTGGCGCAGGGCAAGGCCGATGACGCCATCGCCACCCTGGGTCGCATGCCCGCAAAGAGCTACGAAGGCATCAGCCAGGAACTACGCGGCGATGCGCAGGTCAAGCTTGGTCACCCCGAGGAAGCGCGCAAGGCCTATGAGGCCGCCAAAGCGATCCTGGGTCAAAACGCGCCACAGGGCGGTGCCTTGTTGCAGAACAAAATCGATGATCTGGCAGTGGCCGGGAAGCAGGGTGCATGAACCGTCGTTTTTTGCTGATCGCGCTGACGTCTTTGGTAGCGCTCGCTGGCTGCCACTCTTTCAAGAAAGAGAACGTTCAGCCGCCCACACCGCTTGAAAAGGGCTTCAAGGCGTCCGTGCAGGTCACGCGCCTGTGGCGCAGCAGCGTCGGCAAGGGAGCGGGCGACAGCGGCCTGCGCCTGCGTCCTGCCTATGCCGATGGCGTGCTTTACGCCGCCAGCACGGATGGTCATCTGGCCGCGTTCGACGCGCAGACCGGCAAGACCCTCTGGAGCAAGAGCTCGCGCCAGCATGGCTGGTTCGGCTGGGGCGACACCAAGAAGCAGCGCTACGATTCGTACTATGCCGGCGGTCCGGCGGTTTCCGGCGACCTGCTGGTCGTGGGCACCCTCGACGGTCACGTCTATGGCCTGAATGCAAAGGACGGCAGCGAGCGCTGGTCGGCCACGATCAATTCCGAAGTGCTGACCGCGCCGACCATCGTCGGCAACCTGGTGGTTGCCCGTACCGGTGACGGCCGCCTGTATGGCTTCGACAGCGGTACCGGCGAGCGTCGCTGGGCCTACGACCAGAGCACCGTGCCGCTGCTCAGCCTGCGCGGCAACGGCCCGCTGCTGGGCGCCAACGGCGTGGTGTTCTTCGGTAGCGATGCCGGCAAGCTGGTGGCGCTGCGCATGGATAACGGCGACAAGCTGTGGGAGCAGTCGCTCGCCAGCGGTGAAGGCCGTACCGAAATCGACCGCCTGAACGATGCCGACGGTGCCATCCTGATCGACGGCAACACGCTGTATGGCGCCGCGTTTCACGGCAACCTGGTGGCCGTAGACGGCCCCAGCGGTCGCCCATTGTGGTCGCGCCCGTTCTCCACCTTCACCTCGATCGACGTCAAAGGCAACGCGCTTTACGGCGTCGGCGACGACTCGCAGGTGTGGAGTTTCGACAAGAGCGGTGGCGCCGACATCTGGAAGAACGACAAGCTCAAGTACCGCTGGCTGACTGCGCCGGCCGTGCAGGCCGACTATATCGTCGCTGGCGATATGGAGGGCTACGTGCACTGGCTGCAGACCGGCGACGGTGCATTGGCCGCTCGCGAGCGCCTGTCCAAGAAGGCCATCCGCGCTCAGCCGCTGGTCGTGGGCGATATCGTGTACGTCGAAGACGTGAAGGGCCGTATTGGCGCCTATCGTCTCGGCGGACATTGATCCCCCGAGGCCGATGAATTCCCATGCTGCCCGTCGTCGCTCTGGTCGGTCGCCCCAACGTCGGTAAATCGACCCTGTTCAACGCGCTGACGCGCAGCCGTGATGCCCTGGTAGCTGATATGCCAGGCGTCACCCGCGATCGCCACTACGGTATCTGCCGTACTGGCGAGAGGCCCTTCGTGGTGGTGGATACCGGTGGTTTGTCCGGTACCGAAGAAGGTCTCGAAGGTCTGACTGCGCAACAAGTTCGCCTGGCCATCGCCGAGGCGAACGTGCTCGTGTTCGTGGTAGACGCGCGCGACGGCTTGCTGCCGCAGGATCGCAGCATCCTCGACGAGCTGCGCCGCAGCGGCAAGCCGATCATTGCCGCGGTCAACAAGACCGATGGCCTGGATATCGAGACCTCGCTGGCCGAGTTCTCGGTCTTTGGCATTGGCACTACGTTGCCTTTGTCCGCTGCGCATAACCGCGGTACGGAAGACCTGATCGCGGCAACATTGCCGCTGCTGCCGCCGGAGTTGGAAGAAGCGGTCGAAGGCGAAGACGGCAGTATTCGCGTCGCCATCGTCGGTCGTCCGAATGCCGGCAAGTCGACCTTGATCAACCGCCTGCTCGGCGAAGATCGCCTGATCGTTTCCGATGTCGCCGGCACGACGCGCGATCCGATTCGCGTGCCGGTCGAGCGCGACGGCAAACGTTACACCCTGATCGATACCGCCGGCGTGCGCCGCAAGGCGCGCGTCGAGGAAGCGGTAGAGAAGTTCAGCGTGATCAAGACGCTGCAATCGATGGCCGCCGCGCAAGTAGTCGTGGTAATGGTCGATGCGCGCGAAAATCTTGCGGACCAGGATCTCACCCTGATCGGCCATGCCATCGATGAGGGCAGGGCGCTCGTCATTGCCGTCAACAAGTGGGACGGCATGGATGCGTATCAGCGCGAACAGTGCGAGCGTGCATTAGAGCGCCGTCTGCAGTTCGTCGAGTGGTCCAAGCGCGTATTCATTTCTGCTTTGCATGGTTCGGGTTTGCGCGAACTGATGCGCGCCGTGGTGCGTGCGCATGCTGCGGCGACCAAGGAGTTGGGCTCGTCCGAGTTGACCAAGACGCTCGAGCGCGCCTACGAAGGCTATCAGCCGCCGTTGGTGCGCGGTCATGCGCCCAAACTGCGTTTTGCGCATCCGGGTGGCAGCAATCCGCCGACCATCGTCATTCACGGTAGCCGCACCAAGCACATTGCACCGGCGTATCGGCGCTATCTGGAAAACTTCTTCCGCCAGCGTTTCAAGCTGGAAGGCACGCCGATCCGCATCAGCTTCCGCGATGGCGAGAATCCGTATGCCGGCAAGAAGAACGTGCTGACGGAAGGTCAGATGCGCAAGCGCCAGCGCATGATTCGCGAGATGAAGAAGCGCAAGTAAGCGCTGGCGCCAGGCGCTCTTCGATCAACGGCGTAAACTAAGCCCATGACCGACGCCCTCAATCGCGACAGCTGGCTTGCCGCCCTCCGTCAGCAAGTCGAAGAAATCACCCCTGCCCAAGCCTTGGGGCGCCAAGCGCATGGGGCTCTGCTGATCGACGTACGCGAAGACGATGAACGCGCCAGTGGTATCGCCACCGGCGCGCTGGGCATCTCACGCGGCTTTCTCGAATTGCGCATCGAACAGCAGGAGGCCGATCGTGATCGACCGATCCTGCTGATCTGCGGCAGTGGACAACGCTCGCTGCTGGCAGCCGAAGCCCTGCAACGCATGGGCTACGCCAAGGTTGCCTCGATCGCCGGTGGTTTCACGCGCTGGAAAACCGAGGGCTTGCCGGTCACGGCCGGCACGATCGATAGCGACGCGGCCGAGCGCTATGCCCGCCAACTGCGTTTGCCGCAGGTGGGCGAAGCAGGGCAGTCCAAGCTCGGCAAGGCGAAAGTCGCGCTGCTAGGCGCCGGTGGCCTGGGTGCTCCCGCGGCGCTTTACCTGGCAGCGGCTGGTGTGGGCGAAATCACGTTGATCGACGACGACCGCGTCGAGCGTTCCAATCTGCATCGCCAGGTCATCCATGCCGACGCGCGCGTGGGCATGCTGAAAACCGAGTCGGCACAACTGACGCTGGCAGCGCTCAACCCGCGCGTCAAAGTGCATCTGCATAGCGAGCGCCTGCAGGCCGATAGTGTCGAACGTCTGCTGCAAGGCCACGATCTGGTCATCGATGGCGCGGACAACTTTCCCGCGCGGTACCTGATTGCCGCCGCCGTCCAGCGTCTGAAAATGCCGATGATCTACGGCGCAGTCGAACGCTTCACCGGCCAGGTCAGCGTATTCGATCCACGCCGTGCCGATTCGCCGTGCTATCGCTGCCTGTTCCCCGAGCCACCCGCCGCAGCCGATGCGCCCAATTGCAGCGAGGCGGGCGTGCTTGGCGTGCTGCCAGGCATTGTCGGTCTGCTACAGGCAACCGAGGCATTCAAACTGATCCTGGCGCTCGGCGAACCCCTGGTCGGACGCTTGTTGTCGTTCGATGCCCTGGGCATGCGTTTTCGCGAAACCCGCTTGCGTCGCGATCCGGAATGCCCGGGCTGCGGACCGCAGGCAATCTTCGAAGGCTACGAAGATATCGTGCGCTGGTGCGCCGCGGCCGGCTGAATCAGGTCGTCGGGAACGAGTCCGTAGACCACGGCGTTGTGCGCCTCGTCGTGCATCCAGATTCGCCGACGTGCGATCCCTTCGCGTTGACCGCCGATCTTCTCGGCGCATCGCTGGCTGGCCAGGTTGTCCACGGCGGCAACAATTTCGATGCGCTGTAGCGCAAGCGACCCGAAGCCAAACGCCGCCACCGTGCGTGCAGCCAGTGCCGTATAGCCCTGGCCGCGGGCCGAATCGCGGATCCAGTAGCCCAGGTTCGCGCGAAAATTGCGATAGTCGAGCTGGTTGAGCCCGACCGCACCGAGCAGGCGGCCTTCCGTCGTCAGGATCGCAAAGTCGTGCATGCTGCCTTCGAGCCAGCTGGCGCGGCAATGGGCCGTCCATGCCTGGGCTTCGTCCAGGCGGTACTCGGGATGGCACCAGGGCATGAAGCGCCCGACGCTCTCGATCGACTCGCGAATGGCTTCGTACAGTGCCGGCGCATCGTCGTCCTGCCAGGGACGTAACAGCAGCGGCGGTGCATGCAACGGGGTGGGGACGGGTACGGAAACAGTGGCCATGATGACTCTTGTTGGTAAATAGCCGACATCGTTTGTGCGGCCAAGGTCGAGTCAGGATAATGTCGCGCTTTGCAGGATAAGGAAAATGCCATGAGCGCTCGCATCCTCGACGGTAAGCGGATAGCCCAGGAACTGCTGGACCGCATTGCCAAGCGTGTAGCCGAGCGCAAAGCCAAGGGGCTGGCCGAGCCGGGGCTGGCCGTGGTGCTGGTCGGCAGCGACGCCAGTTCGTCGGTCTATGTGCGCAACAAGCGCAAGGCCTGCCATCAGGTCGGGTTCCGCTCCTTCGACTTCGACCTGCCGGCCAGTACCAGCCAGGAAGAACTCTTCGCCCTGATCGACCGGCTCAATGCCGACCCGGCGGTGCACGGCATCCTGGTGCAGTCGCCGCTGCCCGACCATATCGACGAAGACGCGCTGGTCGACCGCATCGACCCCAACAAGGACGTGGACGGTTTCCAGGCCGTCAACCTCGGTCGCCTGGCGTTGCGCCGCTTCGGTCTGCGCCCGTGTACCCCCAAAGGGGTGATGACCTTGCTGGGGCATACCGATCGGCCGGTGCGCGGCCAGCATGCCGTGGTTGTGGGCGTGTCCAACCATGTCGGTCGACCGCTGGTGCTGGAACTGCTCATTGCCGGCTGCACCACCACCACCTGCCACAAATTCACCCAGGATCTGGAAGGGTTTGTCCGGCAGGCGGATATCGTGATCGTCGCCGTCGGCCGCCCCGGTCTGGTCAAGGGCGAATGGATCAAGCCCGGTGCGGTGGTGATCGACGTCGGCATCAACCGGCTGGACGATGGCCGCCTGATCGGCGATGTGGAATTCGAGCCCGCCGCCGAGCGCGCCAGCTGGATCACGCCCGTTCCCGGCGGCGTCGGCCCGATGACCGTGGCTACGCTGATGGAAAATACCCTCGAGGCTGCCGAAGCGCGGACGGATTGACGCAGCCTGGCACCGATGGTGTGGCGCACCATCGGGATGGCGCGTATAATCCTCTCTTTGCAGCGGGACTTTTCGCATGCGCATCCTCGCCGAGGCTCTCACCTACGACGACGTCTACCTCGTACCGGCCCATTCGGCCGTCCTTCCCCGCGACGTAGACACTTCCACCCGTTTGACCCGTAACCTCCGGCTCAATATTCCAATCGTCTCCGCGGCGATGGATACGGTGACCGAAGCGCGTCTGGCGATCACCATGGCGCAGAACGGCGGTATCGGCATCATCCACAAGAACATGACCGCCGAGCAGCAGGCGGCCGAAGTTCGACTGGTCAAGAAATTCGAAGCCGGCGTGATCCGCAGCCCCATTACGGTCGGCCCAAACACCTCGATTCGCGAAGTGCTGCAACTCACCCGCGCACACAATATCTCCGGCGTGCCGGTTGTCGACGGCGAAAAGCTGGTCGGCATCGTCACCAGCCGCGATCTGCGTTTCGAGCGCAAGCATGACGACCCGGTGCGCAACATCATGACGCGCCAGGAAAAGCTGATCACCGTACCCGAAGGCGCCAGCCAGGACGAAGTGCTGCAACTGCTGCACAAGAACCGCATCGAAAAGGTGCTGGTCGTCAACGGCGATTTCCAGCTGCGCGGTCTGATCACCGTCAAGGACATCCAGAAAGCCCGTGACAACCCGAACGCCGCCAAGGATCGCCTCGAGCGCCTGCTGGTCGGCGCGGCCGTCGGCGTGGGCGGTGATACCGAGCAGCGCGTGGCTGCGCTGGTCGATGCCGGCGTCGACGTGCTGGTAGTGGACACCGCGCACGGTCATTCGCAAGGCGTGATCGAGCGTGCCGGCTGGGTCAAGAAGAACTATCCGCAGGTGCAGGTCATCGCCGGCAACATCGTCACCGGCGAAGCGGCGCGTGCGCTGCTCGATGTCGGTGTCGATGCGGTCAAGGTCGGCGTCGGCCCCGGTTCCATCTGCACCACGCGTGTGGTTGCCGGCGTGGGCGTGCCGCAGATCACCGCGATCGATTTGGTCGCCACTGCGCTGAAAGACGAAATCCCGCTGATCGCCGATGGCGGTATCCGTTACTCGGGCGACATCCCCAAGGCGCTTGCCGCCGGTGCGTCGACCGTGATGCTCGGTTCCATGTTTGCCGGCACTGAAGAATCGCCGGGCGAAGTGGAGCTGTTCCAGGGCCGCTCGTACAAGAGCTATCGCGGCATGGGTTCGCTCGGTGCGATGGCGCTCGGTTCCAAGGACCGCTACTTCCAGGACGACGCCGATCCCGACAAGCTGGTGCCCGAAGGCATCGAAGGCCGCGTGCCGTACCGTGGCCCGTTGCGCAACATCATCCATCAGCTGATCGGTGGCCTGCGCGCTTCGATGGGTTACCTCGGCGCAGCGTCCATTGACGACGTGCGCAACAACGCGCAATTCGTCAAGGTGACCTCGGCCGGCGTTACCGAAGCGCACCCGCACGATATTCAGATCACCAAGGAAGCGCCGAATTATCGGCTTAATTCCTGAGTGAGTGCATGGCGAGGTTGACGCGGCCCCGGTCCTTCAACCTCGTCATTCCGGCGCAGGCCGGAATCCATTCGTCACGCGTTCGGTTTATGGCAACGCATGGCGAGCATCGCGCTCGAGTAGTGGATTCCGGCCTACGCCGGAATGACGAGCAAGAGCCCACCGTCGATCTCTTGGCCAGTGCCCATGACCAACATCCACACCGATAAAATCCTCATCCTCGATTTCGGCGCGCAGTACACGCAGCTGATCGCCCGTCGCATTCGCGAGATCGGTGTCTATTGCGAAATCTGGGCTTGGGACCACGATCCCTCCGAGATCGCTGCCTTCGGTGCGAAGGGCATCATTCTTTCCGGTGGCCCGGAATCGACTACGCTCGAAGGTGCACCCAAGGCGCCGCAAGAGGTCTTCGATTCGGGCTTGCCGCTGCTCGGCATCTGCTACGGCATGCAAACCCTCGCCGCGCAGCTGGGTGGTGCGACGGAGGCCGCCGACGCACGCGAGTTCGGCCACGCCACCGTGCAGATCATCGCGCAGGACAGCCTGCTCAAGGGCCTTACCGATCACCCGGCCGACAAGCCCGCACTCGATGTGTGGATGAGCCATGGGGATCACGTCGCGAAAGAACCGCCGGGCTTCACCGTCACCGGCCGCACCGATCGTGTGCCGGTGGCGACCATGTCCAACGAGGAAAAGCGTTGGTACGGCGTGCAGTTCCATCCGGAGGTAACGCACACCAAGCAAGGCGAAGCCTTGTTGCGTCGCTTCGTCACCGACATCTGCGGTTGCCGCACGCTGTGGACGGCCGCCAACATCATCGAAGACCAGATCGCCCGCGTACGCGACCAGGTCGGTGACGATCAGGTACTGCTCGGTCTCTCCGGCGGCGTCGATTCCTCCGTGGTCGCGGCGCTGCTGCATCGAGCGATCGGCGACAAACTTACCTGCGTCTTCGTCGACACCGGTCTGCTTCGCTGGCAGGAAGGCGACCAGGTCATGGCGACCATGGCGAAGCACATGGGCGTCAAGGTCATCCGCGTCAACGCGGCGCAGCGCTACTTCGATGCGCTGGCTGGTGTCAGCGACCCGGAAGCCAAGCGCAAGATCATCGGCGGCCTGTTCGTCGAGATTTTCGACGAGGAGTCGGCCAAGCTCACCCAGGCCAGCGGCGGCGAAGTGAAGTGGCTGGCGCAGGGCACCATCTACCCCGACGTGATCGAGTCGGCCGGCAGCAAGACCGGCAAGGCCCACGTCATCAAGAGCCACCACAACGTCGGCGGCCTGCCCGAGCATATGAAGCTCAAGCTGGTCGAGCCGTTGCGCGAGCTGTTCAAGGACGAAGTCCGCCGCATCGGTGTCGAACTCGGCCTGCCGCGCGAAATGGTCTACCGCCATCCGTTCCCCGGCCCCGGCCTGGGCGTGCGTATCCTCGGCGAAGTCAAAGCCGAATACGCCGAGCTGCTGGCGCGCGCCGACGCGATCTTTATCGAAGAGCTGCGCGCCTGGGATCTCTACGACAAGACCAGCCAGGCCTTCGCCGTGTTCCTGCCGGTCAAATCGGTCGGCGTGGTGGGCGACGCTCGCGCCTACGAATGGGTGATCGCGCTGCGCGCGGTGGAAACCATCGACTTCATGACCGCGCATTGGGCGCACTTGCCGTATGAGTTCCTGGGCAAGGTGTCCAATCGCATCATCAACGAACTTCGTGGCGTCTCCCGCGTGGTCTACGACATCAGCGGCAAGCCGCCGGCGACAATCGAGTGGGAATGACGGACGCGAGATACACTGGGTGCTGAAGCGGTCCCAACCCACCAGGTAAAGCGCATCTCATGCACCGAAAACCCGCCTCGATGGGAGCTTGCGCGTTACTGCTACTGCTTCTTTCCTGTGCGGGAAACCGAGCTTTCGGGCAAGCCTGTCCGAGTGCTGGCGCCGCGGGACCCACTAGCCCCTCACAGGTCCAGACGCTGGAGGGGCGGCTCATCTTTCACGACGGCATCCGTCAGTGGTTCGAGTTGAAATTGGAACGGCCCCATTGCGGGCAACGTTCCGTCGAACTGGTGCAAGCAGACGAAAAATCCCGAGCGCTCGATGTTCTGAGGGGATGTCGAGTCAAATCCAGTGGTGCCATCGACTTTTCGGGTACCGGATATTTTTCGCTCGATACCTTCCAGGATGTCAAAAACGTGGAGCCGGTGGGGACGTGTCCAGCGAAGCTGCCGTTCGCGGATTATTCAAGCGTCAAACCCGATAAGCAGGTCCGCGCCTATAGGGTAGGCATGCACGTTATCTATCGGCCCGGCGACCATCCCGTCGTATTTCATGTGCGCAGCGCGGGCAGGGAATTGAAACCCTGGCAGGCGTACGCAAGCTACATGCTGACAGGTGGATTTGTTCTCTATGGACGTTGTGGCGACGGCTTTATCGTCGACAAGGTATTTGGAACGTCAGCAGCTCATCCGGGGCATTTTGACGATCCGCGAACGGCGAATGACATGGCTTCTTTCGACCCTGAAGGCGCCGCGCAGGCAGGGACGTCGGATCTGCGTCTGGGGTATACCTGTGTCCGTGTGCAGTCTGGAGAACGCTGAAATTTTCCGGGTTCCAAAGAGGCTCGATCCGGTTAAGTCTCGAGCGCAGAAAAAATTCTCGGGATGCTGTCGATTTTCTAAAGCCTTGTTCGTCGTTCCTATATCAAGCCGGTAAAGCCGGCTCCAGGGTGGGAGAAAGGCGATGCGCGTGATGGTATTCGTGAAGGCGACCGACGAGAGCGAAAACGGGACGGCCTCGGCGGAGTGGGTGGCCGGGATGATGGCGGCGATGGGCAGGTTCAACGACGAACTGCGCGAGGCTGGCGTTCTGCTCATGGCCGAGGGGCTACAGCCCACCTCGCAGGCCAAGCGTGTCGCATTCGATGGTTCCGGTCGCAGGGTGATCGATGGGCCCTTTGCCGAAACCCATGAACTGGTCGCCGGCTTCTGGATATGGGACGTCAGGGACATGGACGAGGCGCTCGCCTGGGCGAAGCGCTGCCCGAATCCCATGCCCGGGCCGAGCGAGATCGAGATTCGGCCATTTAACTAAGCTCAGAACCCACAGCTACCGATGCTGGTCTAGAGGAGCCATTCGATGACGATCACGATTACCGCTTTTGAATGCTCGCCCGATGGTGGCAAGGGACTGGCACGCGACACGCGCGTTCGCTGGGCGCTTGAAGAGGCTGGCCAACCTTATGAGGTTCGCCTCGTTTCGCCCCGTGCAATGAAGGAGCCGGCCCATCTGAGCCTTCATCCTTTCGGCCAGATTCCAACGTATGAGGAAGGTGATCTTGCGTTGTTCGAGACAGGCGCGATCGTCTTCCACATCGCCGAGCGTCATACGGGGCTGCTGCCGACCGATCCCGATGCCCGGGCGCGCGCCATTACCTGGATGTTTGCCGCGCTCAGCACGGTGGAACCGCCGATCCTCGAACTCTCGAACGCCAAGTTTGCGGAAGGTGACAAGCCCTGGAGCGCGGAACGCGTGCCGCTGGTGGCGGACCGTATCCGTCAGCGGTTAGGTCAGCTTTCGGTTCGCCTGGGCGATGCCGAGTGGCTCGATGGTGCATTCAGCGTGGGCGATCTGATCATGGTATCGGTGCTGCTCAGGACCCGACCGTCGGGCATCCTGGGTGAATTTCCGAACCTGGCCGCCTATGTCGCCCGCGGCGAAGCACGGCCTGCCTATCAAAGGGCTTTCGCGGCTCAATTGGCGGTCAACACCGCTACCCCGCAAGCGAGCTGATCCGGCTCAAGCCAGCGTAGTGACCAGGCGCCCGATCGTGCCATCCGCCAGCACGATGCGTTCCCACAGCATCGTTCCAGGCACGATCGGTACGCGCGGGTCGCGGTTTGCACCGGTGCGCACTTCGAGCGCGGCGATCTCGCCCTCGTGCCAGCCGAGTTCGTTCAAGCTCGCCTCGGCCTGCAGGATGTCGTCGCTGGCGTAGCCGAGCATGGAGGTGCCCAGCAGTGCGGTGGCATCGACTTGCCATGCGGCCGTGCGGGCAGGGGATGCGGCGAGCAGACGATGGCTGCGGCTGCAGATCAGATGCACTTTTTGCGTCGATGATTCGACCAGGCGCTTCAGAACTGCATCTTGTGTCGGGGCCGGTTTGTCGACCAGCAGGCGTCGCGCGGCGTCGTTTTGCTTTTTCGAGGGTGCGAGCGTGCCGCGTTCCCAGCGCGATATCGTTGCCTGGTCCACGCCGAGCAGTTGCGCCAGGTGTTGCTGTTTCATGCCGCGCAGCAGGCGCATGCGGCGCATGTCGAAGCCGAAAGCGTTGATCGTGCCCATGAGCGTGCTCCTTGGGATGCCGTGCATATTTTATGCGTATATCGCGCTGGCTGTGGCTGCTAACGTGATGTGGCGGGACGGTAGCGACTGAAGTCGCTCCTACAACCTAGCTGGGCCTGCCTGAGTTTGTAGGAGCGACTTCAGTCGCTACCGCGACCTCCCCAGGCAAGAGGACGCACATGAAGATATTGGTCACCGGCAGCGCGGGCCATCTTGGCGAAGCGCTGATGCGTACGTTGAGAAAAGCAGGCCGAGACGTACTTGGCATCGATCTCAAGCCATCACCGTTTACGGATCGGGTGGGGTCGATCAGCGACCGCACTTTCGTGCGCGAGTGCTTGGCTGGTATCGACCAGATCATCCACACGGCAACGCTGCACAAACCGCACGTCGCCACGCATGCGTATCAGGATTTTATCGATACCAATATCACCGGTACGCTCAATCTTCTTGAAGAAGCAGCAAGTAGCAAGGCCTGTGCGTTTGTATTTACAAGCACAACAAGCGTATTTGGATCGGCGCTCGTTCCACCAGTCGGCGAGCCGGCGGCATGGATCACAGAAGACGTCGTTCCGGTGCCGAAGAACATCTATGGCGTGAGCAAGCTCGCGGCGGAGAATCTGTGCGAACTGTTTGCGAGGCGGCATCGGCTTCCAGCGATCGTGCTGCGCACATCGCGCTTTTTCCCCGAGGCCGATGACGATCCGCAGGTGCGCTCGGCTTTTGCGCCGGACAATGCGCAGGCCAATGAATTGTTGTATCGACGAGCCGATATCGAGGATGTCGTCGGTGCGCATCTTCTGGCGCTGGACGCGACACCCAGGCTGGGTTTTGGCCGCTACATCGTTTCGGCGACGACGCCATTCGAGCCCGGTGACCTGGCGAGCATCAGGTTACATGCCGACAGGGTAGTGCAGGCGCGCTTTCCGGCATGTGCGGCGCTTTACGCCGCGCAGGGCTGGCGCCTTCTCGACGGGCTCGATCGCGTCTACGTCAATACGCGCGCCAGAGAGGCGTTGGGTTGGCAGCCGCGTTACGGTTTTCAACATGTGCTGGACAGTCTACGTAACGGCACGGATCTCCGCAGCACGCTCGCCCGCGAGGTGGGCAGCAAGGGATATCACGACACAGTGTTTACCGACGGGCCGTATCCCGTGATGTGAGTTGTCTCAGACAGCATCGAGCACGGTTGCCGCAGGTCTCGCGCGCGAACGGTAGCGCTTCGGCGCCAGCCCCATGGTGCGCTTGAACGCATTGCTGAAAGCGCTTTCGGAGGTGTAGCCAAGCGAGAAGGCGAGCTGGGCGACGGGTGTGTCTTCTTCGATCAAGGCGCGCTCAGCCAGGTACATGCGCCAACGGGTGAGATAGGCCAGCGGTGCCATGCCGACGACCTGTTTGAAGCGCTCGGCGAAGGTCGTGCGCGACATGTTGGCTTCCCTGGCCAGTTCTTCCAGTCCCCAGTTGCGGCCCGGGTCGCCATGCATCAGCTGCAGTGTCGGTGCAATACGCCCATCGGCCAGCGCCTGCAGCCAACCGCTGACCAGTCGATCGTTTGATTCCAGATGCGCACGCAACATCTGCACGAACATCAGTTGTGCAAGATTGGCCGAAGCCAGCGCGGAGCCAGGTTGACGTTGGGCGATTTCGCCGACGAGTTGCTGCAACAACCCACGCAGGATGGCCGCCTCGCTCGAAGCCGCGCTGACATGGAGCGCGGGTGGCAAAGCGTCGCGCAGCAGATGCCCACGTGTTTCGTCGAGCGTGACGTGGCCACCGAGGATGAACGTGTCGTCGCCATCGTCATAGCGAGTGATGCCATCGACCTTGCGCGCGAAGATCGTGGTGGCGTCGATCGGATCGAGCGCCGGATCGCTGGTCAGGATAAACGGCTTGTCGCTATTGATGAGCACCACGTCGCCGGTATCGAGCTCGATCGGCAGGGCGCCGTCTTCGAGCATGAACCAGCCATGGCCTTTCATCATGGCGCAGAACTTGATCTGGGTCGGCGGCGGATAGCGCAGGGACCAGCGCGTACCGGCACGGAAGCCGCCGCTCATGGCGCACTGGGCGTCGACCAGTTCGAGGATATCGGAGAGTGGATCGGCCATGGCCCAGATTTTGACGCAAGAAATCCGTATGAACAAGCATTCGAAATCCGGTCCTGGCGGCGCATAGTGAACGCCACTTCGAACGGGAGTCATCCATGTCCCACCAGCAATCCCCCATTTCCTCGGGCTTCGGCCCGGCCTCGACGGCCTACGACGTCATTGCCGGCATCGATCTCAGCGGCAAGGTCGCCATCGTGACCGGTGGCTATTCGGGCATCGGCATCGATACGGTCAAGGCCCTGGCCTCGGCCGGTGCAAAGGTCATCGTGCCGGCGCGCGATCTCGAACGCGCACACAAGAACCTAGACGGTATCGCCCATGTCACGGTCGAATCGCTCGACCTGATAGATCCGGCTTCCATCGATGCGTTTGCCGAGCGGTTTCTGGCAACCGGACAGCCGCTGCACATCCTGATCAACAGCGCCGGAGTGATGATGAATCCGCTGACACGCGATGCACGCGGCTATGAATCGCAGTTCGCCACCAATCACCTTGGCCACTATCAACTGACGCTGCGCCTATGGCCGGCATTGCGCCGGGCCGGCGGCGCGCGTGTCGTGTCGGTGTCATCGCGTGGCCATCGTATTTCGCCGGTGGATTTCAACGATCCGCAGTTCGAGCATCGTGATTACGATAAGCGCGTGGCCTATGGTCAGTCGAAAACGGCCAACGCGTTGTTTGCGATCAAGCTCGATCAGCTCGGTCAGCCTTATGGCATCCGCGCATTTGCCTTGCACCCGGGCGGTATCGTGACGGAACTGGCGCGGCATTTGAGCAAGCAGGAATTGGTCGCTACCGGTTTCGTCAGAGAAGATGGCACGCCTGTTTTTGATCCATCGCGCGATATGAAGTCGCCACCGCAGGGCGCGGCTACCAGCGTGTGGTGCGCCACCAGCCCCCAACTCGATGGCATGGGTGGCCTGTATTGTGAGAACAGCGATATCGCACAAGCCGTAGCAGCCGATTCGGAAGCCTCGCTTGGCGTGCGCCCATGGGCGATCGATCACGACGAGGCCGAACAGCTTTGGGTCTTGAGCGAGAAACTTACCGGCGTATCGCTACCGGCGTAATTCAAGGATATGTAACGGATCTGCCATAGGCCAAACGAATGAACTTCATTTCATCAATCAATTAGATTGATGTTGCCGCACTCTATAAGCTGCGACGGGTTTGCATTCCAGACAATCGTCGACGCAACTTCAGGGGGCTACATGTTCGTTCTTCGTCTGTGCCTTGCCATGGCACTGGGCGGGCTGGCCGCGACGGCCAGCGCCGCCACTGCGCATCAAATGCACGCATCCACGGGATCGGAGATTTCCGGCCACGTGGAGCTGGTCGCCAATCCGGGGCAGGTCCTCGCCGCTGGCGAAGTGACCGACACGCTCGTCTATTTCGTGCCCAAGTCAGGCAAGGCCAAAGTACATCCAGGCACCTACACGGTGTATTCGGTCGATCAGGATTTTCGCCCCGCGGCGATGGCGATCCCTGCCGGCAGCACGGTGAAGTTCGCCAACCTGGACCAGGTGCTGCACAACCTGTATTCGTCCACGCCGGGATCGGTTTTCAACTACCAGTTTCAGAAAGTCGGTGAAGTATTGAGTCACCGCTTTACTCAGCCAGGCCCCGTGCTGGTGAGCTGCAATGTGCATCACTTCATGGAGCTGGACCTGTTGGTCGTGCCCACGCCATACATGGCGGCGGTAGCGGCTGACGGGAGTTTCTCGCTGCATGGTTTGCCGCCGGGTCCTGGGACTCTGTATGCCTGGAATCCTCGTGGAACCCTTAAAAGCCAGTCTGTCGGCGCGCCGCAGAAGGACATCTCGATGCAGCTGGTCGCGATCAAGCCGCGCGTCGCCACGGAACTGAATCAGGCTGCGCATCCATGAAGCCCTCGACCAAAGCGTTATGGGGTGGATGGATTCTCGTGATCGTTTGCGCAGCCTTGGCCATGGCCGCCGCGCTATGGAACGCCCATCGGGGAGAGCGGACGCGTGCCCTGGCGCGTTTGCAGACGTCCAGCGAGATCGTGCATGACTTGCAGGCGCAGGAGCTGGAAATGCTCCAGCTTCGTGCACAGACGTTGGCCGGCGATCCTGCCTTCGTCGACTATGTCACCCAGTCGTTGGTACCCAATCCGCAGCTTGGCGGCGCGGTCGACAATCTGTCGATCAGCGATTTGTTGAAGCAGCGTCGCCATGGCGACGATATCGTCATGCTTCTCGATCCGACCGGTACACCGATTACCGCCATCGGCGCGTTGGGCAAGGACCGCGCGAGCATTGCGCACGATCCGCTGGTCGTGGCATCGATCAGTCAGCTCACGACCGTGCAGGGCGCATGGCTCGATCATGGCGATCTGCTTTGGGTCGTCGTGAGCCCGTTGCTGCGGGGCCGCACGCCGCAGGGGTATTTGATTACCGCCTCGCATGCCAGCGAGAGCTTCTTCGCCAAGGTTGGGCACCTGGTACATGGCGATGTCGCGCTGGTGCTCGATGCTTCGCCGCAGCCGGTGTCCTATTCGAGTGGCCTCGATGCGGGTCTTGTCGAATTGTTGGGCGCGCATCGCCAGGAGATTCTTGCCGCAGGCAGCGAACAGGGCACGGGGATGCGTTTGCAGTCGGCCGATATCTGGGTAACGCCGCTCAAGCTGAGCAGTGGCCACGCCGCACTGGTTGCACTGAATCCGTCGACTCGTTCCGATCGTGGGATCGACCAGGAGGCCTTCTGGTCGATCGTCGGGATCGCGTTTTTTGCTGTATGCGCGGCCCTGTATGTGTGGTTGCAATGGTTCTTTACCTGGCGTCCGCTCGCCAGGCTGGCCGACGCATTCGATAACGATCGATATGCGATAAGTGCGGTAGGCGGAAGCGCCTTGGTTCGCGATGTACGCGATCGCCTGCTGCTTCTGTTGACCCGTGAAAAGCGTCCGTCTTGATCTTTAGAAAATGGCCGGCCAATCGCCCTGTCGGGGCGATTGGCCGGCTTTTCTAGTATTCTGCCGCCTGATCCACGATGGAGTCGCCCGACGTCGCTCCTCGCGACCCTTCCACGGCGCACCCTCATGACCGACGAAAGCCCCGTACCCGCCCAGGCGTTTTCAGCTGCCGACGAAAACTACATGCGCCGCGCCCTGCAGCTTGCCGAGCATGCGCGCGATGCCGAGAACGAGGTGCCGGTGGGTGCCGTGCTGGTGCTCGACGACCAGATTATCGGCGTGGGCTGGAACCGAAATATCACGCTCAACGATCCGACCGCACACGCCGAGATACAGGCGTTGCGGGCGGCCGGCGAGAAGCTGGCCAACTATCGAATGATCGGCGCGACGCTCTATGTGACGTTGGAGCCTTGCGCCATGTGCGCGATGGCGCTGGTGCACGCGCGGATTGCACGGGTGGTCTATGGCGCCACCGATCCGAAGACCGGGGCGGCCGGCAGCGTGTTCGATACGCTGGTTTCCGAGCGGCACAACCATCGCGTCCAGGTGGAAAGCGGCTTGCTGGCGGATGAAGCGTCGACGATGTTGCGGGAGTTTTTTCGTTCCCGAAGGTAAAGCCGGTAGCCGGCTTTACCCTTGGTGGCGGGCGGCTTTAGACCCTCACACCTTCACCGGAAACGGATTGCGCTCGCCAAATCCCTTCTGATGCCAGTACGGATATGCCGGCGTGACTTCGCTGGCCGCGTCGAGCTTGGCCACCTGTTCGGTGGTGAGGTTCCAGCCGACGGCGCCGAGGTTCTGCTTGAGCTGTTCCTCATTGCGCGCACCGATGACAACGGTTGAGACGGTGGGGCGCTGCAGCAACCAGTTCAAGGCGATCTGCGGGACGGTCTTGCCGGTTTCCTTGGCGATGTCGTCCAGCGCATCGACCACGCGGTAGAGCAGTTCGTCGGGCATCTGCGGACCCATGTCGCCGGTCTTGTGCAGACGGCTGGTTTCCGGCAGCGGCTGGCCGCGACGAATCTTGCCGGTGAGACGGCCCCAGCCCAGCGGGCTCCAGACGACGGCGCCCACACCCTGGTCGACAGCCAACGGCATCTGCTCCCATTCGTAGTCGCGACCGATCAGCGAGTAATACGCCTGGTTGGCGACATAGCGGGTGTAGCCATAGCGGTCGGCCACCGCCAAGGATTTCATCAGGTGCCAGCCGGAGAAATTCGACACGCCCAGATAGCGGATCTTGCCGGCACGCACGAGATTGTCCAACGTCGACAAGGTTTCCTCGACCGGGGTCAGCGCATCGAAACCATGTAGCTGGAACAGATCGATGTAGTCGGTGCCCAGGCGCTTGAGCGCGGCATCCACGGCGTTGATCAGATGAAAGCGCGACGAGCCCACATCGTTCGGTTCGTCGCTGAAACGGAAGGTGGCCTTGGTCGAAATCAGGATCTTGTCGCGGCGGCCCTTGATCGCCTCGCCGAGTACCGACTCGGCGGCGCCGCCGGAATAGATGTCGGCGCTGTCGAACATGTTCAGGCCGGCGTCGAGGCAGATGTCGACCAAGCGCTTGGCTTCCGCCACATCGGTCTGGCCCCAGGCCTGAAAGAACTCGCCTTTGCCGCCGAACGTGCCGGTACCGAAACTCAAGACGGGGACTTTGAAGCCCGATGCACCTAGACGTCTAAATTCCATGTGAACTCCTGCCAGTGAGGTGAAAACGATGGAATGGCGCTGGCTTGCCTGATTGCAAGGGCGGGCATGCCGCCATGCACATGAAAATTTATTTAGACGGCATCTCTGTTTCTGCCATCAGCCGCGCCAGTACGGTTCCAATTTGGAAAGGTGTTTGTATGAGGTGTCGGCATGAATGGTCGCGCGATGCGCCGTGCGTTTGCTCCAGCGACGCAACTGCTTGATGAATTTCTCGTCGCTTTGGTCGGCGAGCAATACGCTGCCCAGATTGCGTCCCGTCATCCGATCGTGCGCCTTGCCAAGCTGACCTTGCAGATCGGTCAGCGCTTCAAGCCATGCATGGGCGGCCTTGTGCGGAAACGCATGCTGAAAGAGTTCGATGGTGTAGCGAAGCTTTTTCGTTGCCGTGCGCATGCGATGCAAGGGTTTGCGGCCGCCGTCGAGTTTGTCCGCGCGCCTGGAAAGTTTGCGATGTGCCGATTCGATCGCCGCGGACGCTGCGTGCCGCAGTGTCTTGTCGCTGGGCGCATCATGTTTCTGCGACCAGGCGTTGAAGTCGGCGATCCATGGGGCCAATGAATGCTCACGCAGCGCATCGAGCATGTCATGGCGCGCCTGATTGCGTTGCTGCTCCAGTTTTTGCCACAACGCGGGTGTCGGGATGCTGCCGGGATGTTCGGTGGCAAACGCCGGCAACGTTTCTTCGGCAAGAATATCCAGGTCACGGCTGGAGCCGGTGGCGTCACGATGTTGCTTGAGCGCTTCCAGCAAGACGTTCGCTTCATCGCCGCCGTGGATATGGATCAGCTTGTCCAGGGTGGCCGTTACGCGACGCAGGTTCACGCGCCAGCTATGCAGTCGCTTGGCGTCGTACTGCAGCAGCAGATCGATGCGCGCCTGCTCGGCTTTTTGCAGATAGCCCTCGATAGCGCGGCAGCAACGGCGAAACTCGCCGTTGGAATGATCCGGACCAGCTACCAGGGACTTCTGTGCATTCATACGATTTCGTCTCGACCGGAGAACGACAGGAACGCAGATCGGAGGTCGACTATATGACGAAACCCAGGGCCGCTGCACAAGGCTGGTCGATTTTGAGGGTCAACAGAGGGTCGGCACGGGTCCGGCCCAGGTTGAGCGCGGCTATGGGCTTGCCAGCCCGCGAGGCGGCATAGGCAAAGCGATAGCCGGAGTAGACCATCAGGGACGAGCCGACCACCAACAGGGCATCGGCGTCCTGTACGGCGCGCATACCGGCGTCGACGCGCTCGCGCGGCACGTTCTCGCCGAAAAACACCACGTCGGGCTTCAGGATGCCCTGGCAGCGCGGGCAGGACGGTACGTGAAACCCGGAGAAATCCAGGCCGTCCAGATCGGCGTCGCCGTCGGGGGCGTCGGTGGCTTCCAGATGCAGCCAATCCGGGTTGCTGTGCTCCAGGGCATGCTGGAAATCACTACGGGAGCTACGTGTTTCGCAGTGCATGCAGCGCACCAGATCCAGCCGACCATGCAGATCGACCACGTTCTCGCTGCCCGCGGCCTGATGCAGGCGGTCGACATTCTGGGTGATCAGGATATCGACCCTGCCGTCCTGCTCCAGCTTGGCCAGGGCACGGTGGGTATCGTTGGGATGGGCGCGGCCAAAGCGTCGCCAGCCGACCAGGCTGCGTGCCCAGTAACGTCGACGCGTGGATTCCTCGCCCATGAAAGCCTGGAACGTGACCGGCGGCGGTCGTTTCCAGCCGCCATCGGTATCGCGATAGTCCGGAATACCCGAGTCCGTGCTGCAACCGGCGCCGGTGAGTACGAACAGGCGCGGATGGCGTTCGATGAATTGCGCCAGTCGTGCGCGATCGCGCTCCAGACTGTCGAGCATGGCCGTGGCAGTGGTGTTCATGCCGCAGCGCGCCGATCGAGTTCGTCGAGTGCGCCGACGATATCTTTCGCACTGTCCACACGCATGACACGCGGCGAACTGTCCGCGAAATCGGTATCGGCTTCGTGTGCCCAGGTGACGTGATAAGGCATATACACGCCCCAGCCGCCAAGGGTGACGACCGGTGCGATATCCGAGCGCAGCGAATTGCCGACCATGGCGAAGGACTGGATCGGCACCGCACATTCGCCCAGCACGCGGCGATAGGCGCGCTCGTCTTTCTCGGACACGATTTCGATGCGCTGGAACAGATCGGCCAGGCCGCAGTTGGCGACTTTCTGCTCCTGGTGAAACAGATCGCCCTTGGTGATCAGCACGACACGATAGCGTCCGGCGACAGCTTCGACGGCAGCGCGGATATCGGGCAGAAGCTCCACCGGATGCGCCAGGACGTCCTTGCCGATGGCGATGATGCGATGCAAATCCTTGGCGCTGATGCGCGAGTCGGTCACGTCGATCGCCGCTTCGAGCATCGACAAGGTCATGCCCTTGGCGCCATAGCCGAAGAGCTTGATGTTGCGTCGCTCCGTTTCCAGCAAGCGCTCGTGCAGGCGCAGGTTTTCCAGGTCGGCGTAACGACCGACGATACGTTCGAATTCGGCATGCGCGCTCTGGTAATAGCCTTCGCTATGCCACAGCGTATCGTCGCCATCGAAGCCGACTAGTTCGATCATGGGGCTGGGTCTGTTTCTTGGAATGGGGGTAACAGTATAGAAGGGGCGAAAAGCGGGGTTTTCAAGCTTTTGCTGGGGATTTCGCGAGTCCCCGGCCCCCTCACCCCAACCCTCTCCCCCGGCGGAGTCAGGGGAGAGGGGGCACATCGAGGCAAGTTTGAACGTTGCGTGTTTTTTGACTCCCTCTCCCCTGGCTTTGCCGGGGGAGAGGGCTGGGGTGAGGGGGGCTCTTGATCTTCGTGCCACCCAAAAACTCACCCCATCTGCGGCAACTCATTCGGCCGCAAGTCAAACACCAACACCTCGGCCTTATCGCCATCACTGAAGTTCAGACTATCGACTTTGCGAACACGTGCGCCATCACCTTCATTCAAGCGCTGCCCGTTCACCGTCACGCTGCCGCGAGCCATCTGGATATAAGCGTAACGGTTCGCCGGCAACGTCAACGTGGCCGATTCCGCACCATCAAACAAGCCAGCATAAACACGCGCATCCTGACGTACCTTCAGCGAACCCTCCGCACCATCCGGCGAAATGATCAGGCGCAGACGGCCACGCTTTTCTTCATCGGCGTAATGCTCCTGCTGGTATCGCGGCGCGGCATTGAGCTCCGCGGGTATCAGCCAGATCTGCATGAAGTGCACCGGCTCGTTCTTGGAGTGATTGAACTCGCTGTGCGTCACGCCGCTACCGGCGCTCATCAGCTGCACATCGCCCGGGCGGATCACCGAGCCGGTGCCCATGCTGTCCTTATGTTCCAGGCTGCCTTCGAGCACATAGGAAAAGATTTCCATATCGCGGTGCGGATGCTGGCCGAAGCCCTGGGCCGGTGCGACGCGGTCGTCATTGATCACGCGAAGGTCGGAAAAACCGATCTGTTCGGGGTTGTAGTAATGGCCGAACGAAAAGCTATGGCGTGAATTCAACCAGCCGTGATTGGCGACGCCGCGAGCATTGGCTTTGAGAATATCGAACATGGCGTTCTCCGTAATAAGTAACTATCGGTTTGGATCGATCAGTGCGAAGCGCTGCGGCGTGCAAGCAGGCCATCGATGGTCCAGGCACCTGCGCCAAGCGCTGCGATCTGCAACAGGCCACCGGCGATGGCGAAGTTCTTCAGGAAATGAATCTGCTGATTGAGGTCATTGAAGTGCGCGTGAAAACCGAAGGCGGCAGCCAGGGTAAACAGCGCCATGACCGTGGCCACTATGCGGCTGCGGTAGCCCACCAGCAGTGCCAGACCGAAGCCCACTTCGACAATGACTGCGGCGATATAGGCCAGGTCAGGCAAGGGCAGGCCAGCGGAGGCTATGTAGGCCTTGGTTGCCGCGGGTGCGGCAAGTTTGCCGAAGCCACTGATCAGGAAAAGGGTGGAGAGCAGTACGCGGCCGATGAGGGCGACGGCCGGCAGGTTGCGAGTGTTCATGAGCGCGGTGTCCTTGGTGTTTGGGGCCGGCGTGTCCGGCGGATTTGTTGAAGCACATGCTAATGTCGCCCTTTGGGCTGATAAACCGCGTAGAATGCGCGACACTGTCACCTTGGAGTTGACAATGAGCCAGCTCGAAGACATGCGGCTGTTTATCGAGGTTGTTGATGCGGGGAGCTTTACGGCTGCGGCCGAAAAAGCGGGGCTATCGAAGCAATTCCTGAGCAAACGCATCATGGCGCTGGAAGCGCGCCTGGGCGTACGGCTGTTGACGCGCAGTACGCGGCATTTGCGCACGACTGACCTGGGGCGTGCTTACGAAGAGCAGGCGCGCAGCATCCTGCAGGATGTCGACGGTCTGGAGCAGCGCATTTCCGGTACCAATCGCATACCGCGCGGCAGGCTGCGCGTTACCGCGCCGATGTCGTTCGGCACGATGCATCTGAGTCCGGTCCTGCCGAAGTTCCTCGCGGCCTATCCGGAGGTATCGATCGAACTCGACCTGAGCGATCGCACGGTCGATCTGCTCGGCGAAGGCTACGATCTTGCTGTTCGCATCGGCAGCCTGGCCGATTCGTCGCTGATCGCGCGCAGCATCGCACCGATGACGATCGTTACGTGTTGCAGCCCTGCGTATTTGCAGCGGCATGGTGCGCCGGAGCATCCGGCTGATCTGGCCAGGCACGACTGTCTGCTTTACGGGCACGGCCGCCACGTCGAATGGTTGTTTGGCGGTGCGTCGCCAACGCGTATCACGGTGAACGGACGCATGCGCGCAAACAATGGCGAACTGGTGCGCGACGCAGCGATTCAAGATCTCGGCATTGCCTATCTACCGACTTTCATTGTGGGCGCCGCGATCGAAGCGGGGCAGTTGGTCACCGTGCTGGATGCATGGCGACCGCCGGTGGCTGCTGTACATACGGTCTATCCGCAACACCGGCAAACGTCGTTATTGATCCACACCTTCGCGGACTTTCTGCGCGGCTGCTTTGCGGCGCCGACGCGGGCGCTTTGACAGCAATCGTTTTCGTTGCCGCAACGCAACATCGTTTGGGGGCATAGCCGTCCGTTAAATTTCGATGTAGAGTCGCCGCCACACGCAGGCTGACGGTGTTTATCCAGCTGCGTCTTTCGCATCGCCACCATCGATTCCCGGGGACATTCCAGACGACAGAAGACCTAACCGCACATTTTTCCGCACGAAATTTGGATCGATCTAAATTTTTGTCTGGGTGCTTCCGGCCACGCATATGCGGCCCGGCTGCGGCCAGGCGTTTGAGTTGCAGGGCCTTTCGAGGCCGCGTGTCAGTTGTCTTGGATCAACCGAGTCGGGACCGTCGTATGGCAACAGAAAATGTTGGCGAATTTGCGACGAACCCGGCCAAGGGCCAAGCCGCGCGAGCGGCGTTTGGCATTCCCCCCTTCGTCTGAGTCCGTGATGTCGCCTATGTCCCGTTCCGTTGCATCGATAAAGTCCCTCGTTCTGTGCGCCAGCGTTTCGCTGGCGATGGCTGGCAGTGCATGGGCGCAAAGCGCCGTGTCGCCCGCCGATGCCGTCAATCCCTTGATCGGTACGACCAACGGCGGCAATACGTTCCCCGGTGTGGTGATGCCCTTCGGCATGCTGCAGTGGAGTCCGGAAAACACGCGCGGCAAGCACACGCATACGGCGTCGCCCAGCGGTTACGAGTACAACGCCACGCGTATCCGCGGCTTCAGCCTGACGCATCTGTCCGGCGCCGGTTGTGCGGGTGCCAGTGGCGATGTGCCGTTCATGCCGATCACGCAAGCGGTGACGAGTTCGCCGTCGACCGATCTGAAGGACAGCACGTACGCCAGCGACTTCACGCACGCCAACGAGACGGCCAAGGCCGGCGACTATCGCGTGACGCTGGCCGACGGCGTCAAGGTCGAACTGGGTGCGGCCATGCGCAGCGGCATGGCGAGCTTCAGCTTTCCGGCAGGCAAGCCGGCGAACCTGCTGATTCGCGCTTCGGATTCCGAAGTCGGCTCGAGCGATTCGCAGGTGCAGGTCGACAAGGCGGCCAATACGGTCAGCGGTTCGGTCACCAGCGGCAACTTCTGTGGCTATCTCGCGAAGGCCGACCAGCGCAGCTACTACACGCTTTACTACGTCGCCAGTTTCGACCAGCCGATCGGCGATGTCGGCGCGTGGGAGAACGACCAGCTCAAGCCGGGGACGACCTCCGCAAAGGGCGGCACGGGTTACGGTGACAAGGGTTTCCCGGAGCCGGGCAAGGGTTCGGGTGTATGGCTGGCGTTTGATCCGGCCAAGGGGCCGGTAACGGTTCGCGTTGGTATTTCCTATGTCAGCCTCGCCAATGCCAAGGCGAACCTGGAAGCGGAAATCCCCAAAGGTACGAGTCTCGCGCATGTGCACGACGCGGCGCGCACGGCGTGGAATGATGCGCTGGGCCGTATCGCCGTCGACGGCGGCACGCTCGATCAACGCGCCGCGTTCTACACCGCGCTGTATCACGTGCTGATGCATCCGAACGTCTATAGCGACGTCAACGGCGAGTACCGCGGTTTCGACCAGCAGACCCATCGCGTCGATGGCAGCCAGAAAATCCAATACGCCAATTTCTCAGGCTGGGATATCTATCGTTCGCATCTCCAATTGGTGACCTGGATCAATCCCAAGATCGGCAGCGATATCGCACAGTCGCTGTACAACCAGGCCAGGCAGAACGATGGCGAGTGGGATCGTTGGACGCACAACAGCGGCGGCACCCACGTCATGAGTGGTGACCCGGCCGTGCCGGCGCTGGCGGATATCTACGCGTTCGGCGGGCGCGATTTCGATCTCAAGGGTGCGTACGCCTCGCTGGTCAAGGCGGCCACCGTGCCGACCGCACACGACAGCTCCGACGATGGTTGCAATGTGGAGTGCGTGGGCCAGCGCCCATCGCTGGACCAGTGGCTGAAGCTGCATTACATCGCGACGCAATCGCACGCTTGGGGTGGTGCAGCCGAAACGCTCGAAGACGTCACCGCGGACTTTGCGCTCTCCCAGCTTGCGGCCCAGGTGGGCGACAAGGCGGGCGAGAAGCAGTTCCTGACCCGCGCGGGCTACTGGCGCAATATTTTCAATCCGAATGCGACGCCTGAAGGCGGCTATATCCAGAACCGCAATGCGGACGGTAGCTGGCCGGCATTCAAGCCGGAAACCGACGATGGTTTTGTCGAAGCCAGCGCTGCGGTCTACCTGTGGATGATCCCATTCGATGTGCATGGCCTGTTCGACCAATTGGGCGGCTATCAGAAAGCCAGCGCACGCCTGGATCGCTTCTTCCACGACGACAACGGCAAGTGGGCGCTGACCAAGGCCGGTCCGTTGCACTCGGAGCTGGATAACGAACCCTCGGTGGCGGCGCCCTGGCTCTACGACTTCGCCGGTCAGCCGTCGAAGACGCAGGAATCGGTGCGCATCGTGGTCAACACGCTGTGGAAGAACACGCCCGACGGTATTCCGGGCAACGACGATCTCGGCGAAATGTCGTCCTGGTACGTGTGGTCGGCGCTGGGCATGTATCCGGAAATTCCCGGTCGCGCCGAGCTGATGCTGGGCAGCCCCCTGTTCACGCACGCGGTGGTGCATCGCGCCGGCGGCGACCTGGTGATCGACGCGCCGCAGGCCGGTACCGATGTGCCGTTCGTGCACGCGCTGACGTTCAATGGCAAGGCGCATGTCAAACCCTGGCTGCCGGCGAGCGTGGTCGAGCATGGCGGCCATCTGAATTTCAGTTTGCAAGGCAGCGCCGATACGAGCTGGGGCAGCGACCTCAAGTATGTGCCGCCGTCGTTCTCGCCGCCGCATTCGTGATCACCGCGCGGATTTTCATTGACACCTGATTTGAATCGATCGCATGCGGCGCCTGAGGAGAGCAGACGCCGCATCGCACGGGGAGAGAGCTGGATGGGTAAGCGGCTGCAGCTACAAAACAGCAACACCGGGATGGGCACGCGCTGGTCGTCGTTGACGCTAGGCATCGCCATGGCGTTGGTCTCGTTGCCATCGTTGCCTGCCTATGCCGAGACGGCCAAGGCGGCGTTCTTCGATTCGTTCGAAGACGGCCAGCCGGCCTTGTCGGCCTTGTCGGCCAAGGCCGTAGCGGGATGGCGTACTTCGGTGGTGGCCGGTCCGGCCAAGAACGAAGTGTTGACGGCGAAGCCGGGGGCCGGTTTTACCGGCATGCACGCGCTGCGCTACGACGCGGACGCGGTGGTGCAACGCGCCGAGCGGCGTACGACGCTGTTCAAGCCCGAGGGTCTGAGCGCCGCTTCAGGCTTGCACCTGTCCTATCTGATCTTTCCGACCATGGTCGAAGATGACACGGCCGCGCCGGCGCAGCACGTGGCGGTCGATGTGTTGTTCACCGACGGCAAGCGTCTCTCCGGCCTGGGCGCGATCGATCAGCACCGCACGGCCGCGCAGGCGGCGGCACAGGGCGATGCGCGCATCCTGCACGGTAACCAGTGGAACCTGGTGGACATCGATATCGGTGCCGTGGCGGCAGGTAGAAAGATCGCCGCGATCGAACTGGTGGAAGATGCCCCCGCAGGCAGCCCGGCCTTTCATGGCTATATCGACGATATCCGCCTGGGTGCCTCGACCGCGCCGGGCGATGCGCTCGCGCCGCACGAATATGTCGACACGCGGCGCGGCACGAATGCCAACGCACATTTCTCGCGTGGCAATAACATTCCGGCCGCTACCGTGCCGCATGGGTTCAATTTCTGGACGCCGGTGACGGTAGCCAGCTCGGATTGGATGTATCAGTACCAGGACCACAATGGCGCGGATAACCGTCCGCGCATCGAAGCCTTCTCGCTCAGCCACGAGCCCAGCCCCTGGATGGGCGATCGCCAGACCTTCCAGGTGATGCCGGCGTCCGCTGCCAGCGGCGAGCCGACGCTCGACCGCGCCAAGCGTGCGATGAGCTTCTCGCACGACAACGAAATCGCGCGCGCCGATCTTTATCAGGTCACGTTCGACAACGGCATCGTCACCAGGATGACGCCGACCGATCACGCGGCGATGATGCAGTTCAGCTTTACCGGTGATCGTTCGCAGCTGGTATTCGACAACCGCAACGACAAGGGTGGCATCGAGCTCGATGCCGCGCATGCGAGCATCAGCGGCTACTCGGATGTGGCAAGCCAGTTGTCGACCGGCGCGACACGCATGTTCTTCTATGCCGTGTTCGATCAGCCGGTCAAGGAAAGCGGCCGCTTGACCGGGCAGGGCAGGGACCATGTCGCGGCCTGGTTCGGTTTCGATACGCATGCGAGCAAGACCGTGAGCATGCGCATTGCGACCTCGCTGATCAGCGTGGATCAGGCAAAGCATAATCTCGATATGGAGTTGCCCGCCGACGCGACCTTCGCAGGTGTGCAGGCCGCCGCGGCTGCAAGCTGGGACAAGCTGCTGAACATTGTCGAGATTCCCGGTGCCGGCGGTCGCGACAAGACGGTGCTCTATTCGAATCTGTATCGCCTCTTCATGTATCCGAACGAGGCGTTCGAAAATGTCGGTACCGCAGCGAAGCCGGACTATCGCTATGCGAGTCCGTTCTCCGCAGCGACGGGCGAGAACACGCCGACGAAGACGGGTGCGCGCATCGTCGCTGGCAAGCCGTATGTCAATAACGGTCTGTGGGACACCTATCGCACCGCGTGGCCGGCCTATACCTTGCTCACGCCCCATGACGCTGCCCATTTGATCGACGGTTTCGTGCAGCAGTACCGTGACGGCGGCTGGATCGCACGCTGGTCGTCGCCCGGCTATGCCGACCTGATGGTCGGCACCAGTGCGGACGTGGCATTTGCCGATGCCTGGAACAAGGGCATCCATGGCTTCGACGTGCGTTCGTTCTATCAGGCGGCCCTGAAGGATGCGACCGTCGTCAGCGATATCGCCGGCGCCGGGCGCAAGGGCGTGCAGCGCTCGATCTTTACCGGCTATACCGATAACTCGACCGATGAAGGCCTGTCGTGGTCGATGGCCGGTTACCTCAACGATTTCGGCATCGCCGAACTGGCGAAGAACCTCGCCGAACATCCCGTGCCCGGCGATACCTATCGCGGCTACGCCGATGACGCGCGCTATTTCAGCAGCCGTGCGCGCAACTATGTGCGTTTGTTCAATTGCGACGCCGGCTTCTTCATGGGACGCAAACCCGATGGCCAATGGCGCATCGACGCCAAGGATTTCGATCCGTTTGCCTGGGGTGGCGACTACACCGAAACCAATGCATGGAACATGGCCTTCGACAGCGGCGTGCAGGATGGGCAGGGCCTGGCCAATCTGTACGGTGGTTTCGACGGCCTGGCCAAGAAGCTTGATGCATTTTTCGGTGCACCGGGCTATTTCCACGTCGGCGATTACGGTGGCGTGATTCACGAGATGCTCGAAGCGCGCGACGTACGCATGGGCCAGTATGGCCACAGCAACCAGCCGTCGCATCACATCCTCTATATGTACGACGTTGCCGGCCAGCCGTGGAAAACGCAGGACAAGGTGCGCGATGCGCTGACGCGTCTGTACGTCGGCAGCGAGATCGGCCAGGGCTATCCAGGCGACGAAGACAACGGCGAGATGTCGGGCTGGTGGGTGTTCAGCGCAGCAGGCTTCTATCCGCTGCGTGCCGGCACGCCGACCTATGCGATCGGCGCACCGTATTTCCCGCATATGCAGATTCACGCGCAAGGCGGTGCGGAGATTGTGATCGATGCACCCCAGGTCAGTGATCGCAACCGTTATATCCAGAGCGTCACGCTCAACGGCAAACCCTACGACAAGACCTGGATCGGCCAGGACGACCTGGCCCACGGCGCCCATCTGGTGTTCGACATGGGCCCGACACCTTCGCGTTGGGGCACCGGTGACGATGCTCGTCTGCCATCGTTGACTACCGGCAACGGCGCTCCGTCGCCGATGACCGACCTTGCCGATGTGAGCGGTGCGCAGGTCACGGTCGATGGCGATGCCGCCGCGGCCAAGGCGATCAGCGACAACACCTCCGATACCGAAGCGAGCCTGACCAAGGGCGAGGTGCGACTGCAGTTGCCCGCTTCTCAACAAGTACAGATGTACACGCTGACGTCCTCGGCCAAGGCCGGTAGCGATCCTTCCGATTGGGTGTTGGAGGGTTCGATCGACGGCAAGCACTGGACGGTGATCGACAAGCGGCAGGGCGAGCAGTTCGCATGGCGTCGACAGACGCGTGCCTTCGGCGTCGCCCATCCGGGGAACTACAGCTACTACCGCTGGCACGTGCAAGGCGCGCATGGCGTGGTGGTTGCAGAAATCGAGTGGCTCGGGAATCCGTCTTAGGAACCGGGTCGCTATAGGACAGGAGCTGGAGGCCGCAGGGGACGCCCTGGGTAGTGCGACTCGATCGTGCTGCTCGCTGTGTTGCGGCCAATAAAAGGACGTTGTTCGTGGTGGTGCCGTCGCATAGACGGCCTTTTCGACACGTTATTGGGGAGTACCGTCGTTTTATGAAACCGAAATTCGTATACGCATTTGCAACGTCCATCCTGGCGTTGTCCATTGCGCAGGCCCTGGCTGGCGATGCACCGCCGGCGCAACCGCCTGCCGGCAATGGCCAGACCGCCACGCAGGATGACAGCAGCACCACGAGCAGCGCCGACGACAAGAAGGTCAAGAAGCTGGAGGCCGTGCAGGTTACCGGCTCCCTGATTCCGCGTGCCCAGATCGAAGGTCCGTCGCCGCAGACCACCATCACCGCCAAGGATATCGATCGTCAGGGTTTTGCCGACACGTTCGAAGCCTTGCGTGCCTTGCCGATCGCCAATGGCTCGGTGCAGGACCCGCAGTTCACCGGCGGCTTTACGCCGGGCGCCAAGACCATCAGTCTGTTCGGCCTGAGTCCGAGCTTCACCCTGACCCTGCTCAACGGCCGTCCGATGGCGAGCTATCCGCTCGCATACAACGGCAATAACAACATCACCGATATCGCGAATATTCCGGTCGGCTTGATCGACCATATCGACGTGTTGACCGGTGGCCAGTCGTCGATCTACGGCTCGTCGGCGATTGCCGGTGTGGTCAACATCGTGATGAAGGACCACGTCGATGGCACGCACGTTTCCTTGCGTGTGGGCGACTACAGCGACGGTGGCGGTCTGAATAAGCGCTTGCAGGTCAGCTCGGGCCACACCTGGGGCAACTTCGACATCAGCGGTGGCGTCCAGATTTCCAAGGAAGATCCGGTCTGGGCCTACCAGCGCAGCTATATCGATTCGTACAACGACGACCCGACCGGCAAGCCGGGCGTGCCGTCGCGCACCTTCCTGCGCATGGCCGCGGGCGACAATGCGCACTATATCGATCCGGGTGCGGCGACCTGCGCACCGTTGAGCTATCTGTATCGCGACAGCACGGCCTATTCGTTCCGTGCGGGTTCCAACCTCGGTTACTACTGCGGCAGCCCGAACAACGTGGCCCAGGCAAGTTTGAGCAACCAGAGCACCGAAGCCAACGGTCTGCTCAACATGCACTACCACATCAACGACACCACCGAGCTGTATTCGCAAATGCTGTACAGCTTCAGCAACCCGACCTATTCGGGTGGCAGTCCGTTCTGGAACAACACCTTCTACAACCAGACCAGCGGCCAGTACGAAGAGTGGCAGCGCATCTATGCACCGGAAGAAGTGGGTGCGGACGCGACCTATCAGCACGTCTATACGCGTACCTATGACGTCACATTCGGCATCAAGGGCCAGATCGGCTCGTCGAGCTGGAACTACGACGCGTACTACAACCGTTCGCAGTCCAATGTGGTCCGCAATTCGAAGGACTTCCTGGCCAATAACGGCGTCGACCAGTACTACCTCGGGCCGCAGCTGGGCACCGATGCTAACGGCTATGCGATTTACGCCCCGAATTTAGATCGATTGTATCAACCGATCACCCGTGCGCTTTACAACCAGTTCACCGCTACGGATCGCGCCGATTCAATGTCGTGGACGCAGAACGAGACGATCACCGCCAACACGCCGAGCCTGTTCACCCTGCCGGCTGGCGACGTCGGTTTTGCCTTGATCGCGCAGAACGGTAACGAGCGGTTCGACAACCATTCGGCCAGCCCCTTGGCGGCCGAAGGCTATTTCCGTGGCGTGGGTGGCACGACAGTCGCTTCGGGCAAGCGCAGCTCCTATGCGATCGGTGCGGAAATGCGCGTACCGGTGCTGGAAACGGTGACGGTCGATCTTTCCAGCCGTTTCGACCGCTACAAGTACGGTGGCCAGACGCCGGGCAAGGGCACGTACAAGTTGGGTCTGGAATACCGCCCGATGGATACGTTGCTGCTGCGCGGCAGCTACTCGACCGCGTTCCGTGCGCCGGACATGTTCTACCTGTTCTCGTCGCATTCGAGCGGATACTCGACCAACACCGACTACTATCTGTGTCGCCAGGGCGGGTATAACTCTTCCAACTACAACAATTGCCCGCAGTCTGGCATTCAGACGCTGGCGGTGTCCGAGGGCAATACCAAGCTCAAGGACATCACCGCCAAGACGTTCACTTACGGCTTCGTCTGGTCGACTGCGGACAATGCGTTGAGCTGGTCGGTCGACTACAACGCCATCCGCATCTCCAACGAAGTGGTCACGCTGAGCAGCGACGAAATCCTCAACCAGGAAGCGAACTGCCGCCTGGGTGTGTCCGAGAACGGTCAGACCACCTTCGATATCAATTCGCCGACCTGTCAGCAGGTGATCGGTGAGGTCAAGCGCAACTCGGCGACCGCGCCGATCAACCCCAGTGCGGTCAACGAAGTCGACACCTACCCGATCAACGTGGCAACCGAGTACCAGACTGGCGTCCAGTCGTCGTTGAACTACCACTTCAAGACGGCGAACTTCGGTAGCTTCCTACTGGGTCTGGATTACTACGACGAGTTCAAGCACACCTACCAGGAAAAGGCGGGCGATCAGACGCTGAACTACCTGTGCTGCGACAACTCCGATGAGTTCAAGAGCCGCGTCACCGGCACGGCGACCTGGAACATCGGCAAGTGGAGCACCACGGTATTCGGTATCCGCAACGGCAAGACCTGGAACGCGATCGGCACGGAAAAGGACATCGGTCCGTGGATCACCTTCAATGGCAGCGTGAACTACAAGATCACGCCGAAGGCATCGATCTCGCTGGTGATGAACAACATCGCCAACAAGAAGCCGCCGCGTGACACCACCAACGGCAACTGGCCGTACTTCGACGAGGGCAACTACAGTGCCCTGGGTCGTGCGGTCTATGTGGAAATGGGCTACGACTTCGACAACTGATTGTTGAGTCCCAGCGGGACATAACGACGTGCCGCCTTCGGGCGGCACGTTTTTTTTCGCTGCGCTGCAAGTTCCCAAGCGCCCCGTACTCGCGCATGATCCCTCGACGCTCAAGGGAAGGGGACGGCATGACTTACGATTACGTGATCGTTGGCGGCGGCTCGGCCGGTTGCGTGCTGGCGCATCGATTGAGCGAGTCGCCTGCCCAGAAGGTCTTGTTGCTGGAAGCCGGGCCGGCCGACTGGCATCCCTTGATCCATATGCCCATCGGGTTGGCCAAACTGGTCGGCTACCCACGCGGGCTGCGGCGTCTGTATGGCGGGCGCTGGTTCGGCTGGAGCTATTTCACCGAGCCGCAGCCTCAACTGGGCGGCCGGCGTTTGTGGTGGCCGCGCGGCAAGACCCTGGGCGGCTCCAGTTCGATCAACGCGATGTGCTACATCCGGGGCGTGCCCGAGGACTACGACGCCTGGGTGCAGGCAACCGGTGATGCCCGCTGGTCCTGGGATCAGGTATTGCCATGGTTCCGTCGTTCCGAGGGCAATACGCGCGGCGCCGACGACTTGCATGGCGCAGATGGTCCGCTTGGGGTCTCGGATCTGCGTTATCACCATCCCTTGTCGGACGTCTTTATCGAGGCCGGGGTCCAGGCGGGCTACCCCCGCAATCCGGACTTCAACGGTGCCACGCAGGAGGGCTTCGGGCTTTATCAGGTCACCCAGCGCAATGGCAGCCGATGCTCGGCGGCAACCGCCTATCTGCAACCGGCACGGGCACGCGGCAATCTCGAGGTACGCACGCGTGCGCAGGTGGCGCGGGTATTGATCGATCGCGGTCGGGCATACGGCGTGGAGCTCGTCGATGGCAGCCGGATCGAGGCGAACCAGGTCATTCTTGCCGGTGGTGCGATCAACAGCCCGCAATTGTTGATGCTATCGGGGCTGGGTCCTGCCGATCATCTGCGCAGTCACGGCATCAACGTTGCTGCGGACCTGCCCGGTGTGGGCGGCAATTTGCAGGATCATCTGGATATCTGTTCGGTCACCGGCACGACGTGGCCGTCGACATACGATCATCTCAACGAGCCGGCGGTGGCCCTGCGTTACCTAATGCATCGCGACGGGCCGGGTACGAGCAATGCCGCCGAGGGCGGCGGATTCGTGCGCAGCCGTTTTGCCCAGGACGACCGCTGCGATATCCAGTTTCATTTCATTCCCGCGCAACTGGACGATCACGGCAATCGTGAATTGCCGGGACGGGGTTACACCTTGCACGCGTGCTACCTGCACCCGCGCAGCCGCGGCCGTATCCGCCTGGCGTCGTCCGATCCGGCCAGGGCGGCGTCTATCGATGCCAACTACCTCGGCGATCCGGAAGGGCATGACCTGAAGCTGATGATCGAGGTGGCCAAGGTATCGAGGACCATTCTCAATCAGCCGGCATTCGCGCCGCATCGCGGCGAACCGCGCTATCCCGAGCGTGTGCTGCAGAACGATGCGGATATCGAGGACTTTATCCGTCGCCGTGCAGAGACGATTTATCATCCGGTCGGCACGTGTCGGATGGGTAAGGACAACGACGCCGTTGTCGACAGCGAGTTGCGTGTGCGCGGTATCGATGGTCTACGTGTTGTCGATGCATCGGTGATGCCGACGTTGATCAGCGGTAATACCAATGCGCCTACGATCATGATTGCCGAGCGTGCGGCGGCGTTGATGCTTGCTTGAGTGCTGCCGAGGTTATGGGAGTCACTTCTAAGAGTCTTTTCCTATCCGTCGTCCCGGCGAACGCCGGGACCCAGTGCCTTGTGCCCTAACGTGCTGAAGACACTGGGCCCCGGCGTTCGCCGGGGCGACGATGAGAACAGAGGCTATTCGTGGTTTCCTTTAGTCGCGGCTCTGACGCAAATCAGACAACAAAAGAAAAAGCCGCCCGTTACATCAGGCGGCTTTTTTCATCTTTTCTAACCGTGTTAAACCACAGTCAACGTCACATCGATATTGCCGCGCGTAGCATTCGAATACGGGCACACGATATGCGCCTTCTGCACCAGCGCTTCGGCTTCTTCACGAGCCAGGCCCGGGATCGAGATGGTCAATTCGACTTCGATACCAAAGCCGGTCGGAATCGGACCAATGCCGACCTGGCCGGTGATGGAGGTGTCGGCGGGGAGCGCCTTCTTCTCCTGGCCGGCGACATACTTCAACGCGCCGAGGAAGCAGGCCGAGTAACCGGCGGCAAACAGCTGTTCCGGATTGGTGCCATGCGCACCGTTACCGCCAAGCTCCTTGGGCGTGGTCAGCTGTACATCGAGGACGCCGTCGGACGAAACGGCGCGGCCGTCACGACCACCGGTGGCTTTGGCTTGGGCGCGATAAAGAACGTTCTGGATGCTCATGGTCTCTCTCCTGGGTATGGATAGCTAGCTATTTAATAGCGCGCTATGTTTATGATCGAAAAAAGGGTTTGCTTTCAGTTCTCGCTGGACAACTTGGCACGCAACATCTGCAAATCGTCCTTGAGCTTCATCAGCTCGTCGGGCGCGCATTGGGTTGCGCAAAAAACACCGAACTGCACGTCGCTGGCTTTTGACTTCAACTTGCGCCCTTGCTCGGTCAGGGTGATGACAACCTGACGTTCGTCTTCGCGGGAGCGCTGGCGCAATACGAAGCCGGCAGCTTCCAGGCGTTTGAGCAAGGGGGTGAGCGTGGCCGAATCCAGATACAGGCGTTCGCCGATCTCGGACACGCTCATGCTCGGGTTTTCCCACAGGGTCAGCATCACCAGGTATTGCGGATAGGTAATGTCCAACTCGCGCAGCAACTTGCGGTAGACCTTGTTCATGGCCAGCCCGGCCGAATACAGCGCGAAGCACAACTGGCCATCGAGCGTCGGCGCGGGCAGGTCGTTCTTGCTGATGGAGGGCTGGGTCTTCATGGGTTCGTAATTTACATAGCGCGCTATTTAATTGCAAGCGATCAATGCGGGATATTTAATATCCATTCATTTTGACGGCATGGATCGGGCTGCGGCTAAAGTTCTTGCCGACGCGGACGATGAGAAACGCATTAAGGGACTAATCCGCGGGAATTCGATGATCACCCCAGCCAACGTGGATGTCCGTTCGATCTCGTCTGCCGATGCGAACGGCAGCAGCGGCGCACATGTGGATGTCCAGTCACGTCCTACGTCACTGGCTTCCAATGACAGCAGTAGCGCCAAGTCGCAGGGCAGTCCGGCGGTCGAGGCCTTGCTCAAGCTGATCGAGCAGCTCGAGAAGCAGTTGCAGCGCGAACAGCAGGAACTCAAGACAGCCACCGCGCAAAGCAGCCCGGACAACCCGGCAACGCTTGCCCGGGTGACGGCGGCGCAGTCCGGCGTCGCGACGACATTGGGCCAATTGCAATCGGCCATGCAGAAGCTGGCCGAGGCATTGACGCAGATGGGAGACAGCAGTTCGGGCGCTTTATTGAATACCACCGCTTAGCTCAGCGCCTCGCTTTTCGGCCAAGGCGGCGATCGCTTCACTCGATTCCCGTGCAAGCCATGTTGCACAATCGCCCGCGGTAAAACCGGCGGAGAAGAAGCGATGAGCGACAGGGCATACGCGTTGACCGAGACGGTATGGTCGGCATGCGGTGGCGATCGCAGCCGCCTGGATACGCTGTCTTTTACCTCGGAAGGCGCGTTGCCTTCGGCCTTTTTCGTGACTGATTTTGCCAGCGCCACCATGGCGGCCGCCGCGCTGGCGCTGGACGAATGGATCGATAGCCACAGCGAAGGCATTGTCATCGATCGCCGGCTTGCCTCGATGTGGTTTCACGCATCGATCCGGCCACAAGGCTGGATGCCGCCGGCGCCATGGGATGCGCTGGCGGGAGACTACCGTGCGCAGGACGGCTGGATTCGTCTACATACCAATGCGCCGGCGCATCGGGCTGCCGCCCAGCGGGTATTGGGGCCGCATGCGGACAAGCAACCCATGGCACTGGCGGTATCCCGGTGGAATGCGACGGAGCTGGAGCAAGCGATCGTCGAAGCCGGCGGCTGTGCTGCACAGATGCACAGCGTCGCCGAGTGGAACGATCATCCCCAGGGCAGGGCGGTGAACGCGGAGCCCTTGCTACATAGCGAACGAGGTACATCGACTGCCGATCGCGCCTCGGCGATCGACGCGTTGCGCCCGCTTGCCGGCATTCGCGTACTGGACCTCACGCGTGTACTGGCCGGACCGGTTGCGACGCGTTTTCTTGCCGGCTGGGGCGCCGAGGTGCTGCGCATCGATCCGCCCGACTGGGACGAGCCCGCGCTGATACCGGAGGTGACGCCGGGCAAGCGCTGCGCGCGGCTCGATCTGCGCTCGGCGGGTGACCGCGCCATCTTCGAATCCTTGCTGGCGGCATCGGATGTGCTGATTCACGGCTACCGTACCGGCGCCCTGGACCGGCTTGGTTATGACGCCGAAACACGGCAGAGGCTTTGTCCGGGCCTGATCGACGTCAGCCTGAACGCCTACGGGGCGACCGGGCCCTGGTGCGGTCGCCGGGGGTTCGACAGCCTGGTGCAAATGAGTACGGGCATCGCGCACGACGGCATGAACTGGCGTGGGGCCGAGCAGCCGGTGCCGCTACCGGTGCAGGCGCTCGATCTCGGTACCGGCTATGTGATGGCTGCCGCGGCGATCCGTGGCCTTGCGCATCGCCGGCGCGATGGCTTCGGCTGCATCGCGCGGCTCTCCCTCGCGCGCACGGCCAAGCTGCTGCTCGATCTGGGCCGGCAGTCAGATTCGTCCGCGCTGGCGCCGGAAACCGAACTCGACCGGGCACCGGACATCGAAACCACCGCATGGGGGCCGGCGCAGAGGCTGATATCGCCCGTATCGATGGGAGGGCTCGGCCTGCATTTCTCAAGGCCTGCGAGCGCTTTGGGTTCGTCTACGCCTGCCTGGCAGGCGCCCTGACGCACTTCGGCGTCACACAAGCCACCACTGGCAATCATTTGCGCGTATAATTAGCGGTTTACCATCGTCTGATAAATCTCGGAGCCGGCCACTATGGCACGCCAGAAACCGCTTTCGCTTTACCGTAACATCGGCATCATTGCGCACATCGACGCCGGCAAGACCACCACGACCGAGCGCGTGCTGTACTACACCGGCAAGAAGCACCAGATCGTCGACGTGCATGACACGAAGGACGGCAAGGGCTCGACCACGACCGACTACATGGAGCAGGAGCGCAAGCGTGGTATCACCATTCAGTCGGCCGCCGTGTCGACCGAGTGGAAGGGTCACCAGATCAACGTGATCGATACCCCCGGACACGTGGACTTCACCATCGAGGTGAACCGTTCGCTGCGCGTGCTCGACGGCGCCGTGGTGGTGTTCGACGGCGTGGCCGGTGTGGAACCGCAGACCGAGACCAACTGGCGTCTGGCCGACCAGTACAACGTCCCGCGCATGTGCTACGTCAACAAGATGGACCGTATCGGCGCCAACTTCAAACATTGCGTCGACGGCATCCGTAACCGCCTGGGCGCCAACGCGCTGCTGTGCCAGATCCCGCTGGGCAGCCACGACGAGTTCATCGGCATGGCCGACCTGATCGCCGGCGTCGGCTACATCTGGCTGGGTGACGACAAGGACAGCAAGTGGGAAACCATCCCGCTCGCCGACATCGCCGGCCACGACAAGATCAAGAACTTCGCCTCGGCCGCCGACAAGGAGTGGGTGTCCAAGCTCGAAGAGCTGCGCATGCAGTCGATCGAGACGGCCGTGGAGCAGGACGAAGCCGCGCTGGACGCCTATCTTGGCGAAGGCACCGTGCCGTCGATCGAAGACCTCAAGAAGTTCATCCGCAAGGGTTGCGTGAAGGGCGAGATCGTGCCGGTGTTCTGCGGCTCCTCGTACCGTAACAAGGGCGTGCAGCAGCTGCTCGACGGCGTCATCGACTACATGCCGTACCCGGGCGAGAACGGCGGCATCTCGATGGTGGACGAAGACGGTAACGTCATCGGCGAACAGCTGGTGACCGACGATGCACCCGTGCGCGCGCTGGCCTTCAAGGTCATCAACGACCAGTTCGGTACGCTGACCTTCACCCGTATCTACTCGGGCGTGATCAAGAAGGGCGACACGCTGCAGAACGTCACCCGCGGCAAGAAAGAGCGCATCGGCCGTATCGTCGAAGTGCAAGCCAACACCACCAAGGAAATCGACGAAGTCCGCGCCGGCGACATCTGCGCTTTCGTGTCGATGAAGGAAACCGAGACCGGCGACTCGCTCACCGATCCGAACCATCCGGTGCTGCTGGAGCGCATGCGCTTCCCCGATCCGGTGATCAGCGTGGCGGTGGAGCCCAAGAGCCGCAACGACATCGACAAGATGTCCACCGCGCTCTACAAGATGGTCAAGGCCGATCCGTCGCTGCGCATGGAAGTCGACCAGGAAACCGGTCAGACCGTGCTCAAGGGCATGGGCGAGTTGCACCTGGAAATCACCATCGACCGTATGCGCACCGAGCTGGGTGTGGAAGCGAACATGGGCAAGCCCAAGGTCAGCTTCCGCGAAGCCTTCGGTCAGACCGTCGAACATGTCTACACCCACAAGAAGCAGTCGGGTGGTTCGGGTCAGTTCGCCGAAGTGAAGATCATCTTCGAGCCGGGCGAGCCGGGTTCGGGCGTGGTGTTCTCCGACGAAGTGGTCGGTGGCCGCGTGCCGCGCGAATACATCCCGGCCGTCGAGCACGCCATCAAGGTGGAGTCGCGCCAGGGCCAGATCGCCGGTTACGAAGTGCTGGATTTCAAGGCACGCCTGGTGGACGGCAAGTTCCATGACGTCGACTCCTCGGCGCTGGCCTTCGAAATCGCCGGTCGCGCCTGCTTCCGCGAAGCGCAGAAGATGTCCAAGCCCAAGCTGCTCGAGCCGGTGATGAAGCTCGAAGTGGTGACCGAAGCCGATTACCTCGGCGACGTCATCGGTGACATCAACCGTCGTCGTGGCTCGGTCAGCGACCAGGGCCAGCGTGGTACGTCGTCGTTCGTCCAGGGCTATGTGCCGCTGGCCGAAATGTTCGGCTACATCAACTTCCTGCGCTCGGCCACCAGCGGCCGCGGTAACTTCACCATGGAGTTCGACCGTTACCAGGAAGTGCCGGCCAATATGGTCGCCACGTTGATGGAAAAGGAAACCAAGGCCAAGTAATCGTTGGCTAAGGTGGTTGATATACAAAAAGCCGGTGACTAGCCGGCTTTTTGTTTTTTTAGCCAGGGCGCCGTAGCAGCCCTCAAGAATTATCGGATTTGTCCGAAAAAAAGTCTTACCAGTTGTGGCGACGAAGCTTTAGCGCTAGCGTTCTTCACGGCATACACGCCCAGTGGGCTTGTGGTCGCGGGATGGCACGATTGAAAAGACAAGCTTTGAAAAATGATGCCATCCCGGGATCTGTGACGATTTCTCGCTCCGACAGGGCGACGATCTGCGCGGATCCCGCGGAATAGGATTTTCGAAATGTTGACCCGGGGGGGATGATGTGAGCGCCAATGTCGTTATTTTGATCATGTGGGGCTATGCCGCGATTTACTATGTCCTTGTCAGATGGGTCCGGTCGGAGGTAGCACGGGCCGATCCGACATATTTCAAGCCTGACGCCGAGGTCGGCATGAAACGCGCAATCGCCATCTGGGACATGATGCTCGATTCGAAGTTGCCGGGTCATTTGGGCGCGAAAATAAAATACGGCCTTTATGTAGCTCGAGCGATGTTGATTCTCTATGTTCCGGTTCTCATCGCTGTTTTTGCCGCCTACCTGGCTTGACGTGGAACCGAACGAGAAGAGCGCCTGACACACTGCCAGCCGTGAACGGTTTGTTCACGCTTCGCTCGACCCGATCTGTGCATGCTATGCAGGTTTTAAGCCTGCCGAGATGGATGCATGAGCGATCAATCGAAAGAATCCGCGAAGTCCTCGGCGCCGCGCAAAGTGGCGCCCCCCGCAGCCATGGTGATCTTTGGCGCCAACGGTGATCTCACCAAGCGCCTGGTAGTACCGGCGCTGTACAACCTTTGTCGTGCCGGCAAGCTGGCGGATAACTTCGTGCTGGTTGGCGTGGATCGGAACGACAGCGACGCCAAGGCGTGGACGCAAGGGCTGAAAGAGTTTCTCGCCACCACGCTGCAAAACGCGCCGGCGGGTAACAATCAGGTCGATGAGCAGGTTTGGGCGCGGCTGACCGCGAATGCGACGTTTGTCGTCGGCGATATCACCAAGGCCGATACCTATAAGCATCTGGGCGATGTCCTGTCGGAGCTGGACAAGCAGCACCAGCTCGGCGGCAATACCCTGTTCTATCTTGCGGTAGGCGATCGTTTCTTCGGGCCGATCATCGACGAGCTTGCCGCTGCAGGCCTTACCAAGGAGGAGGGCGAGCATTGGCGCCGCGTCATTGTCGAGAAGCCATTCGGCCACGATCTCGATTCGGCCAAGGCGTTGAACGAGCGGATCCTCAAGGTGCTCCACGAGACCCAGGTGTTCCGTATGGACCATTTCCTCGGCAAGGAAACCGTGCAGAACATCATGGCGTTTCGTTTCGCCAACGGCATGTTCGAGCATATGTGGAATCGCGACCGCATCGACCACGTGCAGGTGACGGCGGCCGAAACGGTGGGTGTGGAAAAGCGCGGCAGTTTCTATGAAGTCACCGGTGCCTTGCGCGACATGGTGCCTAACCACGTGTTCCAGTTGATCGCGATGGTGGCGATGGAACCGCCGGTGTCGTTTGCCGCCGACGATGTACGCAACAAGAAGGCCGACGTGTTCTCGGCGATGCATCCGGTGAGGGCCGAGAACGTCTGCCGTGGGCAATACGGTGCGGGCAGGATCGGCGACACCGAGGTGCCGGGCTATCGCGAGGAGCCGAATGTGGCGCCCGATTCCGATACCGAAACCTATGTCGCGATGAAGCTGGAGATCGATAACTGGCGTTGGGCCGGTGTGCCGTTCTACGTGCGCACCGGCAAACGTCTCTCCAAGCGTTGGACCGAGATCGCACTGCGCTTCAAGGCGGCGCCGTATGCCTTGTTCAAGGACGCCCCGGTGGAGGAGCTGGGTGCCAACTGGCTGATCATCCAGATCCAGCCCGATGAAGGTATTCGTCTGCACTTCAGCGCCAAGCAGCCGGGCACTCGGATGGAACTCGACAGCGTATCGATGGATTTCAAATACGCCGACTGGTTTCAGCAGGCACCGGCCAACGGTTACGAGACGCTGATCTTCGATTGCCTGATCGGGGACGCAACGCTGTTTCAGCGCGCCGACCAGGTCGAAGGTGCGTGGCGCGTCGTGCAGCCGGCTCTGGACCTTTGGAGCAGTCGCAAATCCATCGGGTTTCCCGATTACGCGGCCGGCAGCGACGGTCCGTCCTGTTCGGATGCGCTGTTGCAGCGCGATGGGCGTGCATGGCGCAAGATCGGCTGAGGCCGGCCATGACGCTCCGCATCGAAGACTACGCCATGATCGGCGACTGCAAGACGGCGGCGCTGGTCGGCATCAATGGGTCGATCGACTGGCTTTGCCTGCCGCATTTCGATTCCGGTTCCTGCTTTACCGCCTTGCTTGGCGATGATGAAAACGGCTGCTGGTGCATTGCGCCCGTGGCCGATGTCATCAAGACGACTCGCCACTACGACGATGGCAGCCTCGTCTTGCAGACCTTGTTCGACACCGAACAGGGGCAGGTGGAGTTGATCGACTTCATGCCGGCCGATCCGGTGCGCAGCCATATCGTGCGCATCGTGCGGGGCGTCAAGGGCACGGTCGACATGCACCTGAAGCTGGTGGTGCGTTTCGATTACGGCACGACGGTGCCCTGGGTGAGCAAGGTCGAGGAGCAGACGCATCGGCTGGTTGCAGGTCCCGATCAGCTCATTCTGCGCTCGACAGTAGAAATTCGTGGCGACGATGGTCACTCGGTGGCCGACTTCACCCTTTCCGAAGGCGAGTCGGTGTCTTTCGTATTGAGTCACGCGTCGTCTTACGTGGATGCACCCGAACCGGTCGATGCCGACAATGCGCTCGAACAGACCAAGGCGTTCTGGTACGACTGGTCCGGGCGGTGTGTGGGTGCTGGTCCCTGGGCATCCATCGTCAAGCGCTCGTTGATCGTGCTCAAGGGGCTCAGTTTTCTGCCGACGGGCGGCATCGTCGCCGCGCCAACCACATCGCTACCGGAATTTATCGGCAGCGAACGCAATTGGGATTATCGCTATTGCTGGTTACGCGATGCGACGCTGACCCTGCTCGCGTTTCTCAATGCGGGTTACGACGACGAGGCGCTGGCCTGGCGCGACTGGCTGATTCGCGCCGTTGCCGGCAGCCCGGACCAGATCCAGATCATGTATGGCTTGCGCGGCGAACGGCGTCTGGATGAATGGACGATTCCCTGGCTGTCGGGTTACGAAGGGTCCTGTCCGGTCCGCGTGGGCAACGCGGCAGCCAAGCAGATGCAACTGGATATTTTCGGTGAGCTTTCGCATGCCATGGCTGCGGCCATCAAGCGCGGCTTGCCGGTGGTGGAACATGGCCTGGCGGTACGCGATGCGCTATTGGGCCGTCTGGAAAAAATCTGGCAGGAGCCCGATCAAGGCATCTGGGAAATCCGTGCGGAGCCTCGCCATTTCGTGCATTCGAAGGTGATGACCTGGGTCGCTTTCGATCGTGCTGCCCATAGCGATCACACCGCCGATCAATCGATGCGCCAGCATTACCGCGACGTCGCCGACCGTATTCATGCGAGCGTCTGCGAGCACGGTGTCGATCCGGAGCACAACTGTTTTACCCAGGCCTATGGTTCCAGGGAAATGGATGCCAGCTTGCTGTTACTCGTTACCGTGGGTTTCCTGCCGCCCGAGGATGAGCGCATCAGGAATACGGTGGCGCGTATCGAGGAACGTCTGCTGACCGAAGGCCTGGTGCTGCGCTATGAAACCGCGACCGGTGTCGATGGCTTGCCGCCAGGGGAGGGCGCGTTCCTGGCGTGCAGTTTCTGGCTGGTCGAGAACTATGTGCTTCAGGGCGAGCTGGACAAGGCGCGCGAGCTTTTCGAGCGGTTGCTTGCATTGGCCAATGATGTGGGGTTGTTCGCCGAGGAATACGATCCACGCGCCAAACGGCATCTTGGGAATTTTCCGCAGGCGTTCAGCCATGTGGCGTTGGTGAATGCGGCGTTTGCTTTGGCTCGGGCCTTGGATGCTTAAAAGCCCCCCTCACCCCAACCCTCTCCCCCGGCATAGCCAGGGGAGAGGGTTGGGGTGAGGGGGAAGCAGGAGGCGATACGAAGCAAGCCTACGATTCGCGACTCCACTGCCGTGTCTTCGCCGCGCGAACGAACGCCTTGAGATTGGACAGCACGACCACCCCCTGATCCGTTTCCACGCCTGTGCGATGCAGCAGATCACCGCCGCCCTGGTCATGGCCGATGGCCTTGAGATGATGGAAGGCGTCGCGGACGAATTCGAGCGTGCCAGGATCCTCCGCCAGCGTGTTGGCCGCGCCGGCAGAAAGAACCAGCGCAATCGCATCGAATACCACCGACGGCGTGCCCGCTAGCTGCCCATCGGCATCGACGGTTTTGCCGCCCGAAAGCTTGATGCCGCCTCGTCTGGGCGCGACGAGTTTGACGGTCGCGTTTTCCGCTTCGACGGCTTTACGAATGGCATCGACGGTCTTCGCATCCGAACCGTCGGCGATCAGCACGCCGACAACCCGACCGGCGAGCGTGTCCTTCATCTTGCCAATGATCTGCAAGGCGGGCGAAGGCGGCATATCGATCGCCAGCGTGGCGGCGGCCGGAAGCGGTGGCAGATTGCCCAATCCCAGCCCATCGGCAACACAGCGTGCCAACGCCTCATCGACATGGCGGATGTGGCCGACGATCCGCTCGCGGACGTGCGCGGTATCGACCTTGGACAACTCGAAGGTAAAGGCCGACGCAATGTGCGCCTGCTCCGGCGCACTCTGGCTGCGGTAGAAGAGGCGTGCCTGGCTGTAGTGATCGGTAAAGGTTTCCGAACGTATGCGTCCACGCATGCCGCCTTCTTCGATGCCCGCGCTATGAAAACCGCGTTTGGGATCTTCTCGCGGGGTATCGTCACCCAGCGACGAAGGTTCATAGGCAACTCTCCCGCGTGGCACCTGCATCTGCATCTGGCCATCGCGTTGATGATTGGCGAACGGACATTTGGGCGCGTTGATAGGCAATTGGTGGAAGTTCGGCGAGCCCAGTCGCTTGAGCTGCGTATCGAGATAGGAGAACAGGCGTCCTTGCAGCAGCGGATCATTGCTGAAGTCGATACCCGGCACGATATTGGCGGGGCAATAGGCCACTTGCTCGGTCTCGGCGAAGAAGTTGTCCGGCCAGCGGTCCAGCACCATGCGGCCGATGACTTTGAGTGGCACCGTTTCCTCGGGAATGATCTTGGTCGGGTCGAGGTGGTCGAAAGGAAACTTTGCCGCTTCTTCTTCGGTAAACAACTGCACGGCCAGTTCCCACGCGGGGAAGTTGCCAGACTGTATCGCTTCGAACAGGTCGCGGCGCTGAAAGTCCGGGTCGGCACCAGCGAGCTTTACCGCTTCGTTCCACGTCGTCGATTGCAAGCCCAATTCCGGACGCCAGTGGAATTTCACGAAGGTCGACTGGCCTTTGGCATCGATCAGGCGGAACGAGTGGATGCCGAAACCTTCGATCATGCGCAGTGAACGCGGTATGGTCCGGTCCGACATTGCCCAGAAGATCATATGGATCGCTTCGGGTGTCAGCGAAATAAAATCCCAGAAGGTGTCGTGCGCGGTCGCCGATTGCGGGAAACCACGATCAGGTTCCATTTTTACCGCATGAACCAGGTCGGGAAACTTGATGGCATCCTGGATAAAGAACACCGGGATATTGTTGCCGACCAGATCCCAGTTTCCTTCCTTGGTATAGAACTTCACTGCGAAACCGCGAACATCGCGCGGCGTATCTACCGAGCCTGCGCCACCGGCCACGGTCGAGAAGCGGGTAAACAAGGGTGTCCTGACGCCGGTTTCGGTAAGTATCCTGGCAGTCGTGTAGCGCGATAACGAGCGAGTCAGTTCGAAGTAACCGTGCGCGGCTGACCCGCGAGCATGCACGATACGCTCGGGAATGCGCTCGTGATCGAAATGAAAGATTTTTTCGCGCAGGACGAAATCTTCGAGCAGGGTAGGGCCAAGTGGGAAGCTGCGCAGCGAGTTCTGGTTATCGCTGACGATCGTGCCTTGATTGGTCGTGAGGGCAGGATGCGTTCCGCCGGCGACCTGATGCAGTTCGTCGCCGGTGCCGCGTTGCTCTGTCTTGGCGCGGCTGGGGGTCTGTTCGGTCTTTTTCGCGCTCTTTTTTGCCATGCTCGCTGCTCCGGTTCTGCTGACCTATCCGCAGAGCGTCGGCTTTGTCGCGTCAAGCGCGTGTGGCGGTTTGGTGTGAGGAGCGAGGACGCGAGCGCTAGAGTTCGCTTAAGCGTTCATGACGCAGGCGGCACTTGGAGGCTATCCACGGCTTCGCGCGCGAGCGGCAGCAAACCTTCGCCGTCTTCGTTGAGGTACGCCTTGATCTCACGGCGCATTACCGGATCCCAGAAGCGCGTGAGGTGATCGCGCACGCCGGCCACGGCAGCGTTGTGGTCGGGCTCGATGGTGAAGTAGGTGGCGATGTCGTTGGCCATGGCGACGAGGCGTTCGATTCTCATGGCGACTCCGTACGGTTTGCGGCGGCAAGGCGGTGAGGGTGGGTGTAGATATTGTGGCTGCCACGACGCGCAAAACCCACCAGGGTGATGCCGGCGCTGCGGGCCAGTTCGATGGCGAGCGCCGTCGGTGCCGAGATCGCAGCCAGCAACGTCACTCCCGCACTGGTGGCCTTGGTCACCATTTCGTAGCTGGCCCGGCTGGTCACCAGCACCATGCCGTCGGCCGGGTCGAGCGCGCGATAGCGCATGGCGCCGAGCAATTTATCCAACGCGTTGTGCCGGCCCACGTCTTCGCGAACGAGTTGGATAGCACCGGAACGATCCGCCCATGCGGCGGCATGCACGGCACCCGTGGCGATGTTCATCGGTTGAAGCTTCTGCAGCTGCGCCAGGGCATGTTCGAGCGCTTCGCGGGTAAGCGTCGCGCCGATGCCGACGGGATCGCCCTGGCGTATGGCTTGTTCGAGATCGCGCGTACCGCAGATACCACACCCGCTGCGCCCGGGCAGCAGGCGCTGGCGCTCCGCACCGATATGTGCGGCGGGCGTATCGTCGGGCACATGCATGGCGATCTCGACGCCTTCAAGCAGGGTGCTGACCTGTATGTCCAGCAGTTGCTCGGGCGTGGCGATCAGCCCCTCGCTGAGCGAAAAACCGAGCGCGAAATCCTCAAGATCATGCGGCGTGGCCATCATCACGGCAAAGGTATCGCCGTTATAGACCATGGCGACGGGTACTTCTTCGGCCACCGCGTCGTCTTCCTGGATGACGCGCCCATCGCGCCAGCGCTCGACACTGCGGGTCACATAGCCTTCGGAACTCGCTGTATCCGTCTCGATCAAGCGTTATCCACCGATTGTTCCAGCAACGCCTGCTGCGCATCGGAGAAGGCGTAGTAGCGCTTCTGCCATTCGGATGGCTGCGTCACGCGCGTCACCTGCACCGCCGTGACCTTGTATTCCGGGCAATTGGTCGCCCAGTCCGAGTTCTCCGTGGTGATCACATTGGCGCCGGAGCCGGGGAAGTGGAAGGTGGTGTACACCACGCCCGGTTGCATGCGCTCGGACACCATCGCGCGCAGCACGGTCTCACCGGAACGGCTCTGGATACCGACCCAATCGCCCTCGTTGATGCCGCGTTCCTCGGCATCGTGCGGATGGATTTCCAGTCGGTCCTCGTCATGCCACATCACGTTCGCCGTGCGGCGTGTCTGCGCACCGACGTTGTACTGACTCAGGATACGGCCGGTGGTGAGGATCAAGGGATGCTCGGCGTTGACCTTTTCGGTGGTCGGCACGTATTCGGTCAGCATGAAGCGGCCCTTGCCGCGCACGAATTCTTCCACGTGCATGACCGGCGTTCCCGTCGGATGCTGCTCGTTGCAAGGCCACTGGATCGAGCCAAGCTCGTCGATCCGGTCGAAGCTGACGCCATGGAACGTCGGCGTGAGGCGGGCAATCTCGTCCATGATCTGGGACGGATGCGAATAGTCCATCGGATATCCCATCGCCTGCGCCAGTCGCTGGGTGATCTGCCAGTCAGCCAGACCGCCCTTGGGCTCCATCACCTTGCGCACGCGCGAGATGCGGCGCTCGGCATTGGTAAAGGTGCCGTCCTTTTCCAGGAACGAACTGCCCGGCAGGAAGACATGCGCGAACTTGGCCGATTCGTTGAGAAACAAATCCTGCACCACGATGCATTCCATCGCGCTCAGCGCCGCGGTGACATGCTGCGTATCCGGATCGGATTGGGCGATGTCTTCGCCTTCGATATAGAGGCCCTTGAAGCTGCCATCCAGTGCCGCTTCGAACATGTTGGGGATGCGCAGGCCCGGCTCGGCGTAGAGCGGCACGCCCCAGGCCTGCTCGAACGATTGGCGCGTCGCCGTATCGCTGACGTGGCGATAGCCGGGGAATTCGTGCGGGAACGAACCCATGTCGCACGAACCCTGCACATTGTTCTGGCCGCGCAACGGATTCACGCCGACGCCTTCGCGACCGATGTTGCCGGTAGCCATGGCGAGGTTGGCGATCGCCATTACCGAGGTCGAGCCTTGCGCGTGTTCGGTTACGCCCAGGCCGTAATAGATCGCGCCGTTGCCGCCGGTGGCGTACATGCGCGCCGCGCCGCGTACCAGTGCAGCCGGCACGCCAGTGGTCGCTTCCATCGCTTCCGGGCTGTATCGCTCATGTGAGACGAAGTCGCGCCACTTGTTGAATGCTTCGGGTTCGCAACGACGGGCGACAAAATCCTCGTCGACCAGGCCTTCGGTCACGATCACATGCGCGAGCGAGTCGAGCATGGCGACGTTGGTGCCGGGACGCAGCTTGAGGTGATAGTCGGCTTTCACGTGTGGCGTGCGTACCAGGTCGATGCGGCGCGGATCGACCACGATCAACTTGGCACCCTGGCGCAGCCGGCGTTTCATCTGCGAGCCGAATACCGGGTGTGCATCGGTCGGGTTGGCGCCGATCACCAGCACCACGTCGGTGGATTCGATCGAATCGAAATCCTGTGTGCCGGCCGATTCGCCCAGCGTCGCCTTCAGGCCGTAACCGGTCGGCGAATGGCAGACGCGTGCGCAGGTGTCGACATTGTTATTGCCGAAGCCCGCGCGCACGAGCTTCTGCACCAGGTAGGTTTCTTCGTTGGTGCAACGTGACGAGGTGATGCCGCCGATCGCATGTTGGCCGTACGTCGCCTGGATACGTTTGAACTCCTTGGCGACGTGCGCAAAGGCCTCATCCCAGCTGACGATGCGCCACGGGTCGGAAATCTTCGCGCGGATCATCGGCGTGTTGATGCGGTCCGGATGCGTGGCGTAACCGATCGCAAAGCGGCCTTTCACGCAGGAATGCCCATGGTTCGCATGGCCATCCTTGTTCGGCACCATGCGCACCAGTTCCTCGCCCTTCATTTCGGCGCGGAAGCTGCAGCCGACGCCACAATAGGCGCAGGTGGTGATCGCGCTGTGCTCGGCCTGTCCCTTGTCGATCAGCGATTTTTCCGAGAGCGTCGCAGTAGGGCAGGCCTGCACGCAGGCGCCGCAGGAAACGCATTCGGAGTCGAGGAAGCGGTTGTCCTGGCTGGCGGCCACTTTCGATTCGAAGCCGCGCCCCTGGATGGTCAGCGCAAACGTGCCCTGGACTTCGTCGCACGCGCGCACGCAGCGCGAACAGGCGATGCACTTGGACGGATCGAAGGTGAAATACGGATTGGACTCGTCCTTCGCCGCGAACAACGGATTGGCCGTACCGTCCTTCTGTTTGGCAAAGACGTGGTTGGCGCCTTCGTAGCCATAGCGCACTTCGCGCAAACCGACCACGCCGGCCATATCCTGCAGCTCGCAATGGCCATTGGCCGGGCAGGTGAGGCAGTCCAGCGGATGATCGGAGATATACAGCTCCATCACGCCACGGCGAATGTTAGCGAGCTTGGGCGTCTGCGTGCTGACCTTCATGCCGGTGCCGACCGGTGTCGTGCATGAGGCCGGATAACCCTTGCGGCCTTCGATTTCGACCAGGCACAAGCGGCACGAGCCGAAGGCGTCGAGCATTTCGGTGGCGCAGAGCTTGGGGATGTTGATCCCGGCCTGTGCCGCGGCGCGAAGTATCGAGGTACCTTCGGGCACCTGCACGCTGCGGCCATCGATTTCCAGGGTCACCATCGCTTCGGACGGAGACTTCGGGGTGCCGTAGTCGATCTCGACAATGGACAACATGGGTCTTACTCCTCAGCTGGCTGCCGTCGTGGCGCTGGCTTCGAAATCTTCATGGAAATGATCGAGTGCGCTGAGCACCGGGAACGGCGCCATACCGCCCAGCGCGCAGAGCGAACCGGCAAGCATGGTGTTGCATAGATCACGCAGCAGCACTTCTTCGCGTTCGCGCTCGGCAGCATTGCCGGCCACGATGCGGTCGATGACTTCGACGCCACGGGTCGAACCGATACGGCAGGGCGTGCACTTGCCGCAGGATTCGATCGCGCAGAACTCCATCGCGTAACGCGCCTGCGCGGCCATGTCGACGGTGTCGTCGAACACCACCATGCCGCCGTGGCCGAGCATGCCGCCAATGGCGACGAAGGCTTCGTAGTCGATCTGCACGTCCAGTTGCGATGCCGGGATATACGCGCCCAGCGGCCCGCCTACCTGGATCGCACGCACTGGTCGGCCGCTGGCGGTGCCGCCGCCGTAGCCTTCGATCAATTCGCGTAGCGTGAGACCGAAAGCGCGTTCGACCAACCCGGCCCGCTTGATATTGCCCGCCAGCTGGATCGGCAAGGTACCGCGCGAACGACCGACGCCGTAGTCGCGATAATAGGCTGCGCCTTTGTCCAGAATGATCGGCACGGTCGCCAGGGTGATCACGTTGTTGATCACCGTCGGTTTGCCGAACAAGCCCTGGATCGCCGGCAGCGGCGGCTTGAAACGCACCTGGCCGCGCTTGCCTTCGAGCGATTCGAGCAGGGAGGTTTCCTCGCCGCAGATATACGCGCCGCCGGCCATGCGTACTTCAAGGCGGAATGACTTGCCGCTGCCAGCGATGTTGCCGCCCAGATAACCGGCGGCTTCGGCCGCGGCAATCGCCGCCTCCAGCGCGCGCTGCGCATGCGGGTATTCGACGCGCAGATAGATATAACCCTGGGTCGCGCCAACCGCGATGCCTGCGATCGTCATGCCTTCGATCAGCACGAACGGATCGCCTTCCATGATCATGCGATCGGAATAGGTGCCCGAATCGCCTTCGTCGGCGTTGCAGACAATGTACTTTTGACCGCCCTGGATATCGTGGCAGGTCTTCCACTTGATGCCGGCAGGAAACGCCGCGCCGCCACGGCCACGCAGGCCTGCGTCGGTAACCGCCTGGACGATGGCTGCACCGTCCATGTGCAAGGCGGCTTCCAGCCCGCGATAACCGCCATGTGCGCGGTAGTCGTCCAGGCTGCGCGGGTCGACGATGCCGACACGCGCAAAGGTGAGGCGTTGCTGGTTCTTGAGAAACGCGATCTCTTCGGTCAAGCCCAGCGACAGTGCTTGCTTGCCGCCGTTGACGAAATCAGCATCGAACAATGCTTTGACATCGGACTTCTGCACTGGACCGTAGGCGACCCGGCCTGTGGATGTCGCGACCTCGACCATCGGTTCCAGCCAATACAGGCCACGCGAACCGTTGCGCACGATGGTGATGTCGATATCGCGCCGCGCGGCTTCGGCGGCGATCGCGTGCGCGACTGCTTCGGCTCCCAGCGACAGCGCGCTGGCGTCACGTGGTACGTAAACGGTAAAACTCATGTCGCCTCCGCGTCGAGCCAGGCGTCGAAACGTGCCGGTGTCATCCGGCCCTGGAGCTCGTCGTCGACCATGATCGCCGGCGAACAGGCGCAATTGCCCAGGCAATACACGGGCTCAAGCGTATACGCACCGTCGGCGGTGGTCTGATGAAAGTCTACGCCCAGGCGCTGTTTGATATGTTTTTCCAGCGTGACGGCGCCCATCGCCTGGCAGGACTCGGCCCGGCAGACGTAGATCACGCGCCGCCCCGAGGGGTGCGAACGAAAGAAATGGTAGAAGCTGATGACGCCGTGCACGTCCGCCCGCGAAAGATTCATTTCACGGGCAATCAACGGCACGGCATCTTCAGGGACATAACCCAGTGCTTCCTGCACGCCGTGCAAGACGGGGAGCAGGGCACCGGGCAAGTCCTTCAGCCGGTCCGTCACCTCAAGCACCGCCGCACGGATCTCCTCGGGGAGATCCGGCAGCTTGGCGACGTTCGCGGGGCGTTTCATGCGATCACCTTCATCACGTCGATCATCAGAACAGCGCGGCTGCCTTGGTCATGGCAATCCACACGCCGATCAGGAACGGAATGCCGACCAAGGCCCAGGCAACAAAGCCGACGACACCGAAACTGCCACGTGCCGCATCGTTGGCGTTGGCGGCGGTGCCGGCTTCCTTCTGCAGCGATCGCTCGTGCGCCAGTTCCTCGTCGGTCATCAGGGCGCTTTCCTTGACCGGCTTGACCAGGAAATTGCAGATCATGCCGATCAGCAAAAGGCCGGCCAAAATATACAACGTGTGGTCGTAAACGAGGTTCTTGGCGACGCCGGCGTCCAGCTGCGTCTGGCGGATCGCAGCGATCAGGAAGGGACCGGCCACACCGGCCACCGACCATGCGGTGAGCAAGCGGCCATGGATCGCGCCTACCATCTGCGTGCCGAAAATATCGGCCAGATAAGCGGGCACGGTGGCAAAGCCGCCGCCGTACATCGACAGGATCAGGCAGACCGCGATGACGAACATGGCTGCCATGCCCAGATGTCCCAGCGTCGGCAACAGGCAGTACAGCACGATACCCAGCGCGAAGAAGACGAAATACGTGCGCTTGCGGCCGAGGAAATCGGACGTGGACGCCCAGAACAGACGGCCCAGGCTGTTGAACAGGCTGATCAAGCCGACCAAGCCTGCGGCGGAGGCGGCGATGGCGGCTTTTTGCGCGGTCGTGAGGTCGCCGGTGCCGCTCAGACCCAAGAGCTTGCCGCCGAAGACGTCCTGCAGCATCGGGCTGGCCATCGACAGCACGCCGATACCCGCGGTCACGTTCATGCACAGCACCACCCAGATCAGCCAGAACTGCGGCGTTTTCCAGGCGCGGTTGAGATGCACATGGCGCTGGGTAATCAGCTTGCTGGTCGACTGTGTGGGCGGCGTCCAGCCCAGCGGTTTCCAGCCATTGGGCGGCACGCGGAAACCGAAGGCACCCAGCGACATTGCCACCAGATAGATCACGCCCATGCACATCAGCGTGCTGGCGACCCCGGGGATACCGTTCACGGTGAATTTCTGCATCAGCGCCACGGCAATAGGTGCACCGATCAGCGCGCCGCCGCCGTAGCCCATGATGGCAAAGCCGGTGGCCAGACCGCGCCGGTCCGGGAACCATTTGATCAGGGTCGAAACCGGCGTGATGTATCCCAGGCCTTGTCCCACGCCGCCGAGGACACCGCAGCCCAGATAGACAAGCCAGAGCTGGTGCATCGACACGCCGATGCCGCCGATGATCAGGCCGCCGCCCCAACACAGCGCGGCGATAAAGCCGGCCTTGCGCGGGCCGGCATGTTCCAGCCAGCCGCCCCAGATCGCCGCCGAGATACCCAGCATGGCGATAAAGGTCTCGAAGATGTGGTTGACCGACGGGACGGTCCAGTTACAGGTGCCATTGAACAATTGCGCAAAGAAGCCCAGGTTGGCGCAGGCCGCATCGGTCCCCGGCACCAGCTTGGTCATCGGCAGCCAGAACACCGAAAAACCGTAGGCCATACCGATACATAGATGGATGGCGAGCGCTGCCGTCGGCACCAGCCAGCGGTTGAAGCGCGGACCGGCGATCGTGCGTTCCCTGGCCAGTAAACCGGGCGAGCCCCCACCCGCCTTGTTCAGGACTTCTGCTTCAGGTACCCCTGCCATAAGCATTCCCCTTATTTGGTGTCTTTGTTGGTGTCATGGATGAAGCGGGCTATGTATACACGATAGTTAAGTGAACACGTATGACGCGCTACACGACTAAGGTCGAACGGTCCCGGGTGCAGCATGATCTGTGGTGCCTGATGGCGGGCATTTGGTTCAAGCCAGCCCCGGGGCGCCAGGCCTGCCAGTTGTCAAAGCGCCGGTCGGCACCCATGATTTCTCCACGATGACCCATCTCCACACCCTCCTCGAACCGCTCGATGCTGCAGCAAAGCCACGCGACCAGCACGGGCGTCCGCTGCACGATCTACGCATATCGGTGATGGATCGCTGCAACTTTCGCTGTCCTTACTGTATGCCGGAGGCGACCTACGGCGAGCACTTCAGCTTCTTGCGGAACGACGAGCGGCTGAGCTTCGACGAAATCGAGCGCCTGAGCCGGCTTGCCGCCCAGCTTGGCGTGAGCAAGCTGCGTCTCACGGGCGGCGAGCCTTTGTTGCGGCCCCATCTGCCCGAACTGGTTGAGCGTCTGCGCCGCATTCCCGGCATCGACGACCTGGCCATGACCACCAATGGCGTGCTGCTGGCGCGATATGCCGAGGCCTTGCGTGCGGCCGGCATGGATCGCGTCACCATCAGCCTGGACACGCTCGATCCGGCCCTGTTCCACCGCATGAGTGGCGGGCGCGGCGCACTCGAGGATGTGCTGGCCGGGATCGATGCCGCTCAGGCGGCGGGGTTTCCCGGCGGCATCAAGCTCAATACCGTCGTCCAGCGTGGCGTCAACGAACACAGCGTGCTCGACCTGATCGAGCGCTTTCGCGGCACCGGCATCATTCCGCGGCTGATCGAATACATGGACGTAGGCAACCGCAACGACTGGGCGCGTGACCAGGTCGTGCCCTCGAGCGAGCTGATCGCGCGTATCGATGCGCGCTGGCCGCTGGAGGCGGTGCCCGCGCAATATCCCGGCGAGGTCGCCTCGCGGTTTCGCTTCCGTGACGGTGCCGGCGAGGTGGGGGTGATTTCCTCGATCAGCCAACCGTTCTGCGGGGCCTGCTCGCGCGCGCGGCTGTCGTCGGAGGGCACGCTTTATACTTGCCTCTTCGCGACCCAGGGCACCGACCTGCGCATGCCGCTGCGCCACGGCGCCACCGACGAACAACTGCTGGCAAGGTTGCGTGACGTATGGTTGCGTCGCGCCGACCGCTACAGTGAAGAACGTGCGCAGCGCCGTAACGGTGCACGCCATAAAATCGAAATGCATTACATCGGCGGTTGACCGCCCGGAACGGACATCATGACCACGGTTAACCTGAAGTACTACGCGCAATTGCGCGAGCAGGCGGGCGGCAGCGGCGAGCAGGTGGTGACATCGGCAAGCTCGTTGCGCGAGCTGTATGACGAGCTGCGCCATCGCCACGGCTTTACCTTGCCCGCCGATGCCTTGAAGGTAGCGGTGAACGAGCAGTTCAGCGATTGGAGTCACCTGCTGCGCGATGGCGATACGGTCGTCTTCATCCCGCCGGTGGCTGGCGGATGAGCCGCTTCAGTCTTTGTGACCAGGCGGTCGATATCACAACGCTGCGCGATCCGTTGCAGCATCCCGCCGCGGGCGGTTTCTGCAGTTTCGAAGGCTGGGTACGCAACCATAACGATGGGCGCGAGGTCAGCGGCCTGGAATACGAAGCCTATGCCGAGCTGGCGCATGCCGAAGGCGAGCGCATCGTGCAGGAGGCGGTCGAGCGCTACGGGGTGTTGGCTGCGCACTGCATGCACCGTACCGGGCATCTGGCGATCGGTGACTTGGCGGTCTGGATCGGTGTGGCTTCGGCGCATCGCGACGAGGCGTTTCGCGCCTGCCGCTACATCATCGACGAGATCAAGCATCGGCTGCCGATCTGGAAAAAAGAACACTACGTGACCGGCGATACCGCCTGGGTGGCCTGTTCGCACACCGGACGCGCGCATGAGCACGAACCGCCGCACGCACATCACGGCCACGATCATCACGACAAGGCGCACGGCTGAGTCATGATCGACTATGCCCAGGCTGTCGATCGACTATTAGCCCACGCGCCGCGACTATCGACTGAAACTTGCGCGTTGGCCGACGCATCGGAGCGTGTTCTCGCCGAGGCCGTCGTCAGTCCTCTGGCGTTGCCCTCGTTCGATCACGCCGCGATGGACGGTTATGCCCTGGCGGCAAAGGACGCCGTGCCCGTGGGCTCGGAACATGTCGTGCAGGGTTCGCAGGCGGCGGGCGACGTGGCGGTGGCATCCAGCGGCGCGGCCTGGGAAATCATGACCGGTGCGCGCTTGCCGGACGGGCTCGATGCAGTTGTTGCGGTCGAGCGCACGCAGTTGCTCTCCAGCCACGGCGACGGCTCACCCGAACGCATCCGGCTGCTTGACGACATCGTCTGCGGCAAAAATGTGCGCTATACCGGCAGCGACGTGGCCAAGGGTGCGCTCGCACTCGATGCAGGCACGCGCATCGAACCGTCGCATATCATGTTGTTGGCGGCACTGGGCGTTGCCGAATTGACGGTGGTGCGGCGTCCGCGCGTGGCTATCGTCTGCACCGGCAAGGAGCTTCAATCCGATCTGCGGGCGCCGCTTGCGGCCGAGCGCATCTACAACTCCAACGGCCCGTATCTGGCGGCATCGCTTACTGCCTGCGGCGCACACGTATTGTCTTGCGAAACGGTGGACGACACCGCGGTGAACTATGCCGCCGCGCTCAAGCGAGCTATTGCTGCCGGTGCCGATCTGGTTGTCAGCACCGGCGCGGTGTCGATGGGACGTTACGACTTCGTGCCCGATACCTTGCGTCAGTTCGATGCTGACGTGTTGTTTCACAAGGTGGCGATTCGCCCGGGCAAGCCGCAACTCGCCGCGAAGCTGCGCGAAGGTCCCCTGGTCATGGCGCTGCCGGGTACGCCGATGGCCGTCGCCGTTGGCCTGCGCTTTTTCGTGGCACCGGTGTTGCGCGCGATGAGCGGGCAGGCGGCCGAGCCTGTTTTTCATGCGTTGCTCGATGCGGCGCAGCAACCGAAGGCCGGCTTGCGCCATTTTCTTCGCGCGAGGCTAGGCCTCGATGCGCGGGGCCGCTTGCATGCCGATGTATCCGCGCAACAACAGCCGTTCCGTATTGGGCCGTTCGCACAAGCCGATGGGTGGGTGATATTGCCTGAACACTCGGGCGAGGTGCCGCTGGGCGGCATCGTTCAAGTGGCAAGCCTGCATCCCGGCAACGGTTTGCCGGTGCACGCGGCTCATCAGGGATCGTCGCCATGAAGTTACAGATCGAAGGGCAGCATCTGCGCGTTCGCATCGATGAAGAAGAGCTGGCCCAACTATTGGCGGGGCAGGCGATCGAGGCGGTGACGCAATTTGCGGATGTGTTCGCGGTCCGATACTCGCTTGAACTGACTCCTGCCGACACCGCGAACCTGTCGGGTTCGCCGGTAGCCTGGCGCATCGCCATCCCTGCCGAACGGGTACGCGAGCATGCCGCGAGGCTGCCGACGCGAGAGGGCTTGCAGTTCGCCTTGCCGGGTAAGCGCGAGGAGGACAACCTGCAATTGCTCTTTGACGTGGATGTGCGCGATAGCGTCAGGCGGCGGCGGTAAGAGTACAGGCAACCGCAGCCTGAAACCCTTAAAAAAACCCCTCCTAGTCGTCATCCCGGCGCAGGCCGGGATCCAGTGACTTTGCAATCGGTTATCGCGAGAACCGACAAGCATCTGCTCTATCGCGAAAACTGGAAACCGAAGCCACTGGATCCCGGCCTGCGCCGGGATGACGATGTAGGAGAGGTTTTTAGATGGTCCCGGAGGTCTCTATACCGGCCCTTTTGACCCCCGGCCAAGAAAAGAACCGGGGCAATCACCGTATCGAAGGACCGGCTGTGGGATTCAGCCCGCACCTCGGGATCGCCCCGTTTGCGCATACCTTGGGGGAGGTAGGTGCCGGATCGTGAGTCCGCGGGTGGAGCGGACGAGCCTACCGTTCAGGATGCGCACAAAAGGCGTACCGTGCCAGCGGAGAGGAGGAAGGGACCCCGACAGGCACGGCCGCCGTCTTGCAAACGTCGCCAGACGCCGATTGCGACTATGGATATCGACCCGGGCCCGATCGGTTCAAAATAGCCACGATTGAACCGAACTCCCGGGCCCCGGTATCCACCGGCACTGGGGGTCAATGCGCTCCGGGAGCGATGCATGCGGCGACAGCAAGATAAAGGCGGCACCAGAAACGGCGGGGACGACGCGCAGGACGAAGTCGCCTTGCTGATGCGTGTCGCTGCCGAAGAGATGGGGGCGTTCGAAACGCTCTATCGGATCTATCACCCGCGGTTGCAGCGCTTTGTTCGCGGCATGACCAAACAGTCCAGCCTGGCCGAGGAAATCATCGACGACACCATGATGGTGGTGTGGCGCAAGGCCTATACCTTCAACCATACGGCCAAGGTGTCGACCTGGATTTTCGCGATCGCGTATCGACAGTCCCTGAAGTCGCTGCGTGGCATCGACGACACGGTGGAGTTCGACCAGGACGAGCACGGCGGCAGCACGCATGTGGGGCCGGATGACGAACTACAACAGCAGGAATTGCGTCAGCACCTGGGCGACGCCTTGAACAGGTTATCGGCAGAGCAACGCGCGGTGATCGAGTTGACCTATTACTTCGGCTACGGTTGCCGTGAAATTGCCGAGATTGTCGACTGTCCGGTCGACACGGTGAAAACACGCATGTTTTACGCACGACGCAAGCTCAAGACGATGCTGGCGTCGCGTCGGGAGGCGATATGAGCGGACGGGTATTGAAATTCGAAGGATCGGTACACGCCGAGGCGGACCGTCTATTGCCCTGGTGGGTCAATGGAACGCTCGAAGGGGAAGAGCGCGAGCAAGTGGCGCAGCACTTGGCCGATTGTGCGCAGTGCCAGCGCGAAGTCGAGTGGCTGCGTACGCTGCAGGCGGAGCTGGTCAGCGAGCCAGTGGCATCGACCGATGCGCCGCGTGCGATGCAGCGCCTGCATCGCCGCATGCGCAGTGCCCAGGCACTATCGCAGGGTTCCGCACCATCGACGGCTACGCCACGTCGGGGTTGGGGGCGCCGTAATCGCTGGTTGGCATGGGTGGTTGCCGCGCAAGCCGTCGTCGTGGTCGGGCTGGGCGGCATGCTGATGCATAACCATCAGGCAAGCGGGGACTACCGCACGCTCAGCTCGCCCGATACGCGTGGCGCCTTGCTGGTAGTGACATTCGATCCGCAATTGACCGAAGCGCAGATGCGCGAACTGGTGCGTTCGAACGATACGCGTATTGTCGGTGGTCCCACCGAGGCGGGTGCCTATCTGCTCAGCGTATCGCCGGAGCGCGCCAATCGTGTACGCGACAATCTGCGTACCGCGCATGGCGTGACCCTGGCCGAACGCATGGATGCAGGCGGAGAACGCTGACGATGCAACGCCTGTTTCTCATGGCGCTTGTCTGTTTCGCGCTGGCCGCGTGTGCATCGAACACGCCGCGTACGGCTCTACCGATCGCGCATGATGCGTCGACCGAACATGCGCAATTGCTGGTCATGCTGCGCGCGCCGCCGCAACACTTTCAGCCGGCCAGCGTCTATGGGGGCAGTTACCGTTCGTCCTCCGACGAAGCGGCGCGTCGACGTGTGGCGCGTCAGCTGGCACGCGAGCACAACCTGGTGCTGATCGACGATTGGCCCATGCCTTCGCTGGGCCTCGATTGCTTTGTGATGCGTGCGGCCGACGGCGTGTCCACCGCTGCATTGGCCGATCTGCTGGCCAAGGACTCGCGTGTCGAGTCGGCGCAGCCCATGCAGTTGTTCCATGTGCTGGCCGAGCCCGAAGCGAGTCAGTCGGACAGGAAGGGCGACCCGCTGTACACCCTGCAGCCGGCTGCGTCGCGCTGGCACCTGTCGGAGTTGCACCAGACCGCCACTGGAAAGGGTGTCACGATTGCCCAGATCGATAGCGGCGTGGATGCCACCCATCCGGATCTGCAAGGGCAGGTCGTGCAGGCCCGCAACTTTATTGACGACAATCCCTATCGCCCGGAAAAGCACGGAACCGAAGTGGCCGGCATCATGGTGGCGCACGAGGGTAATGGCCTGGGCATTGCCGGCATCGCGCCGGACGCGCATCTGCTGGCGTTGCGCGCTTGCTGGGAAGACCCCGCCCATGACACGACAGCGATCTGCAGCAGCTTCACGCTGGCCAAGGCCCTGCAGTTTGCGATGGAAAGCCGGGCCAGCGTGCTCAACATGAGCCTGGCCGGTCCGGACGATCGCCTGCTCGGACGCCTGCTGGACGTGGTGATGGCACGCCATATCACGGTGGTCAGCGCGGTCGACGAAAACCTGGCCGGGGGTGGCTTTCCCGCCTCCTACCCTGGTGTGTTCGCCGTGGCGGGCGATCATGTCGAGCATGGCCCGCCCGGCGTGCTATACGCGCCCAGCCACGATATTCCCGCTACCGCGCCCGGCGGCGCCTGGGACTTCGTTACCGGCTCGTCATTCGCCGCCGCGCAAGTCAGCGGTCTGGTGGCGCTGATGCGCGAATTGTCGCCGGAGATCACGGCGGCGCACCTGCGTGACGCCATGGAGCCGGAAACTACGCTAGGCTTGACGGCACAGCGGCCTGCGATGATCGATGCGTGCGCGGCGGTGGCGCGTGCCAGTGGACACTGTGCGTGCGATTGCACTGCGGTAAGCGTGACATCCTCGGCGCCGCGCCGATAAGAGTCTCGTTTCGTGGTTCGAAAGCTGGTGGCGGTTGCCGCGGTGTTGTGTGTTTCCCAGACCCACGCGCAGGTCTCGACGTCGGCTGCGTTCGTTTCGGATTATCGCTATCGCGGCGTATCGCTTAGCGACGGAGAGCCCGCGGCGCAGCTATCCCTGTCTTACGATGCCCCGACGGAAGGCTGGTACGCCGGCGGCATGGCGTCCAATGTGCGGCTTGCGCGGGAAAACGGCGTACAGGTGCTGGGTTATGCCGGCATCAGCCGTCGTTTTGCACCGGAGTTCAGCTGGGAGCTGGGGGCGGAATACACGCAGTACAGCGGGCCGCACCATTATGAATATCCGGAAATCTATGCCGGGCTGACCTATCGGCAGATCAGCGCGCGCATTTACTACACCAATGACTACTTCAGTGTCGGTGTCCCGGTGGTGTATGCCGAGCTCAATGGTAGTCACAATTTTACCGACCACTGGTATGCGTTCGGCCATATGGGCCTGCTTCGGCGCAATGGGTATCCCTCCAACCAGGCTCGCATGGACTATCGTGCCGGCATGGGCGTGTCATTGAGCCATTGCGATGTGCAACTGGCCTGGACGACGGTGCGCGGCGCCGAGTACGTGCATTATCCGGTGGCCTGGGGCGCCGGTCGCGATGCCTGGGTAGTGAGTGTGTCCTACGCCTGGTGAGCCACGCCGGTGTTATGGCGACGTATGCGCAAGAAAAGCCAGCAGGGCTTTCCAGTTATCGCCAGCGCCCTTGGGATCGCGCGCCTCGATCAGGGTGGACGAACCGTGCACGCCACCCGTACGCGGTATGTATTGCTGCTTCGACGACGACGGGGAAGCGGCAAGGATGCTGCGTGCCGCCTCGATTTCTTCATCGGTGTTGGCGGACGTGACATAGATAGGCACGGTCACATGAGAAGCCGCGTCGCGCACCAGTGACTTGTTATCGAAGTACTCGCCGGGAGAGAAAGCCAGCACCGCTTTCACGTCGGGATGTTCCGCCGCGACCAGGAAAATCAGGGACGAGGAGTAACTGCTGCCCCAGAGCATGACCGGCAGTTTCTGTTGTTGCCCCCATGCCAGGGCGGCTTCCAGGTCCTGTTTGGCCTCCAGGTAGTCCGCTTTGCGCCCCAAGCCCGCCGCCGTTTCGTTGGGGCCGAACAGGTCGCCGCCGGAGCGCTGATCGATCGCCAGGGCGCTGTAGCCCGCTTCGACCAGGCGAGGTGCGATGGTGGCGTATTCGTCCTTGCTGGAACCGGCCTGGTGGAACAGCAGGATCAGTGCCTTGGGATGGGCGGCTCGATAGTAGTTGCCGTGCACGACCACGCCGTCTTTGGCCTTGAAGCTTGTCGATGTCGCGCCCTGAGCTCCATAAGCCGGCAAGACGGCGGTCAACAGAACGCCGAGAAGCACGAGGAAGCAGCGCAGGAGGTGGCGTGACATGAGGCGAATCCTTGGATTGTGGAGCGTCTGGGTAGCCCGGCTGCCGCAGGTTTCACGGGCGGCGCGGGTGGGTACCAGCCTGACTATCCGTGGATTTTTTGGCCAATGCAATCGTCTTGTGGGCTGCGGCGGCGAGCAAGCGTCAGGCTTGAATCGATTAACTATGCCGGTTTTTATCGATCTAAAAATTTTGCGTTAAATAATATTTATTCGTGAAGAAGGAGCTTATTTTTATTAATTGTATACATAAGTTGTCTTACGATTTTATCTGTTGCTAGCTTTAATTGTTTGGTGTATTAATCGCTACACCTCATTGCCGGTGAGGTTCATATAAAAAAATCGATTTCCTCTTCGAGGCGTCGATTTGACCAGGGAAGTTCAGGGTGCATGCGCGTGGCACTGATGTGCCGTGGCATTCATCAGCGTGGCTGATACCCACGCTGGTCGACAAGGAGGGCAACATCAATGTTCTACCCGGAAACGGCAAATTTTCGAACACCTGTATTGGAGCTTGAGCAGTACCAGGCTCCCTCGTGCAGGTGTTGTCAGGGGCCGCCAAGCTAGTTCTTGGCTCATTCCATTTCCTTGAACACTACTAGCGACGTTTGATCAACACCTTGAGGTGTGGGTAGGTTTTCGTTGCGCCATCCGTTTTCAATTCGCCGATCTGTGCGCGAAGGGGTGTCTATTGCCTGAAAATCGAGTCGCCACGATTTAACTGAGTTCGTTTGAGGATGAATAAATCACGTGCGCGCTTAATGCGTGCGCGACGGTCGCTTGTTGCCTGTTCATCAGGGTGAATAGCCGCAATAGCCGATCGCCGAGTGAGGTCGAGTGTCGCGTTTCGAATGTGCAGATTGATTGGTCTACCGCCCAGATCAGGAGATACACCGTGAACCGCATTTACAGGCTCGTGTGGAATCGTGCGTTGCACGCTTGGCAAGTAGCTTCCGAATTGACGACGCAGATGCATGCGGGATTGTCCTCGGGGCGTTGCGATTCCCCCTTGCCAAGCTGGCCCAGACGGCGTCTGGCCATGGCGCTGGCGATTGCAATGCCCTGGGTGAGTTCATCGGTGTATGCCGCTTGTACGCCCGCCAACCCAACCGCTGGCGCTACCGTCACCTGCACTGGGGCGGCCAATATTCTCGCTCCCAGCTATGCGGCGACCGCGAACAACATCACAGTTAACGTGCAAACGGGCGCGAGTGCGGGCGTGCTGCTGGGTCTTGGTGGCACCGCGATGTCGCTGACCGGTAATAACGTGACGTTCAACAATGCCGGCACGGTCGATCCCAGCCTGTTGGGGCTCCTCGGCCTGCTTTCGTCAGGCACCTTTATCGGCAATGGCAATGCCAGCACGTTAAACGTCAACAACGCCGCCACCGGCGTGATGAACGGAACCTCCGGGCTGCTCGGGGTCAGCATCAATGGCCTGACCGGCATGGCGCTGGCGGTACAGAACGGCACAGGCGGCACCACCAATATCCGTAACGACGGCACGATCGGTTCGAACGCGCTTCTTGGCATCAGCCTGATTCCATCGGATGCCCCCGTGTCGGCGGTCTACGGCGGTGGTAGCGTCAATTTCGTCAATACGGGAACGATCACTGGCCGCGTCGCCTTCCAGGCATCCGCTACGCCGGGTCTGGGTAATACGTTCGCCAACTCCGGCACGATCAATGGCGGCGTCTCGATGGGCGCCGGCAGCACCAATACGTTTACCGCGGTGTCCGGCTCTTCGGTCAATCTGGCCGGTGGCATCGGTCTGGATCTCAACGTGCTTGGCCTGGTCGGCGTAACGCTCGGCTTTGCGCCGACCGGCGTCGTCGACGGCGGTGCCGGCGGCAACAACACGCTGGTCCTGCAAAATGTCTTGCCGACCAGCGGCACCGGTACGGGCACGGGTGGCGCGGTAACCACGCTTTCCAGCGGCACCTATATCAATTTCCAGCATCTGCTCGTCAATAGCGGTACCTGGAATCTGCAGGGCCCGCTGGTCAGCGGCGATGCCACGCTCAATGGCGGCCTGGTCAATTTCGACAACGGTGGCGTCTTCGGTGCTAGCGCGATCTCGGCCAACGGCGGTGCCATCGCCGCGTCGAACGGCGGGCTGACCATCGCCAACAACGTGATCCTGGGCACGGGCGGTCTTACCGCCGCGGGAACCAACAACTTCACCTTGTCGGGTGTGTTGTCGGGTACGGGCGGGTTGACCCAGAGCGGTAGCGGCATCCTGAGTTTGACTGGTGCCAACACCTATACCGGTGGCACGATAGTGAGCGCCGGAACGCTTGCACTCAGCGGCGGTGGTTCGTTGCTGCCGACCGGCAGCATGAATTTATCCGGTGCCACGGGTCGCTTCGATATTTCCGCCGCGTCAGCGGACACGACGCTCGGTTCGTTGACGGGTGTGGCGGGAAGCCAGCTTGCACTGGGTGCGCACAACCTTACCGTAGGCGACGCAACCAGCACGACCTTTGCCGGCGCGATTACCGGTACAGGCGGTGTCGTCAAGCAGGGCGCGGGCACGTTGACCCTCAGTGGCGTCAACACCTATTCCGGCGGCACGAATATCAATGCGGGCATCCTGGCGCTGAGTGGCGGTGGTGCGCTTGCCGCCAATGGTGCTGTGACGATAGGCGCTACCAGCGCGCTGGATATCTCCGGCTCGAGCGCCAACCAGACGATCGGCAATCTCATTGGCGTGGCTGGCAGCCAGGTGCTGCTCGGAGCGCGTACGCTGACCACCGGAGGCGCAGCCAACAGTACGTTTGCCGGCGTCATCAGCGGCAGCGGCGGGCTGGTGAAACAGGGTGCCGGTACACTGACTTTGAGCGGCGCCAACACCTATAGCGGTGGCACCACCGTCAACGCGGGCGCGCTGCAGGGCGACACCACCAGCCTGCAGGGCAATATCGCGGATAACGCCTCGCTGATTTTCAACCAGGCAGCCAACGGTACGTTTGCCGGCGTCATTTCCGGTACGGGGGCGCTGAGCAAGCAGGGTGCGGGCGTGCTGACCCTGAGCGGCGCCAATACCTATAGCGGTGGCACCACGATCGGCGCCGGCACGTTGCAGGGCGACACCACCAGCCTGCAAGGCAATATCGTCGACAACGCCGCGCTGGTGTTCAATCAGGCAATCGATGGCAGCTTTGCCGGAGCCATCTCCGGAACCGGCACCTTGAACAAGCAAGGCGCGGGCACGCTCACCTTGAGCGGTACCAATACCTATACCGGTGGCACCACGATCGGCGCGGGTACCTTGCAGGGCACGACGGCAAGCCTGACCGGCGCCATCGTCGACAACGCCGCACTGGTGTTCAACCAGGCGACCAACGGCACGTTCGTCGGTGGCATCTCCGGTACCGGCAGCCTGACCAAGCTGGGTACTGGTACGGTGACCTTGAGCGGCGCCAATAGTTACAGCGGCGGCACGGTCATTACGGCCGGCGCGCTGCAGGGCGATACGAGCAGCCTGCAGGGCAATATCACCGACAATGCATCGTTGATCTTCGGCCAGGCTGTCGACGGTACGTTTGCGGGCGTCGTATCGGGGACCGGCAACCTCATCAAGCAAGGTGCGGGCACGCTTACCCTGACGGGCACCAACACGTATAGCGGCGGCACCACCATCAGCGCCGGCGCCTTGCAGATCAACACCGGCAATATCACCGGCAATATCCTCGACAACGCGTCGCTGATCTTCAATCAGCCGACCGATGGGACGTATGCGGGAGCCGTGTCGGGTACGGGCAGCCTGACCAAGACCGGCTCGGGAACGCTGACATTGAGCGGTGCCAATACGTATAGCGGCGGAACGACGATCAGCGCAGGTGCGCTGCAAGGCGATACGACCAGCCTGCAGGGCAATATGCTCGATAACGCCGCGCTGATCTTTGCCCAGAACACCGACGGGACATTTGTCGGTGCGATCTCCGGCACGGGCTCGCTGACCAAGCAGGGCGCGGGCGTGCTCACATTGAATGGCGCCAATAGCTACAGCGGCGGCACCACCATCAGCGCGGGCACCTTGCAGGGCGACTCCGCCAGCTTGCAGGGCAATATCGTCGACAACGCGGCACTGATCTTCAATCAGGCGACGAACGGTACCTACGCAGGCGTCGTATCGGGCAGTGGCAGCTTGAGCAAGACGGGCGCGGGCACGCTGACGTTGAGCGGCGCGAACACGTATACCGGTGGCACCACGATCAGCGCGGGTGCGCTGCAGGGCGATACCGGCAGTTTGCAAGGCAACATCACGGACAATGCCTCGCTGATTTTCAATCAGGTCGCCAACGGGACATTCGCCGGCGTGGTGTCCGGTACCGGCAGCTTGACCAAGAGCGGTGCCGGTGTACTGACCTTGAGTGGCGCCAATACCTATAGCGGCGGCACGACGATCAGCGCGGGCACCTTGCAGGGCGATACCACCAGCCTGCAAGGCAATGTCGTCGACAACGCGACGCTCGCGTTCAATCAAGGTACCGACGGTACCTTCGCCGGTGCCATCTCCGGCACCGGTGCGCTGGTCAAGCAGGGTGCGGGCGTACTTACGCTCAGCGGTGCCAATAGCTATAGCGGCGGTACCACCATCAGCGCCGGTGCATTGCAGGGCGATACGACCAGCATCCAGGGCAACGTGGTCGACAATGCCTCGTTGATCTTCAATCAAGCGGCAAATGGCACATTTGTCGGCGCCATCTCCGGCACAGGCAGCCTGACCAAGAGTGGTGCCGGCGTACTGACCTTGAGTGGCACCAACAGCTATAGCGGTGGTACTACGGTCAGCGCTGGCACCTTGCAGGGCGATAGCAGCAGCCTGCAAGGCAACATCCTCGACAACGCGGCCGTGGTGTTCAATCAGGGCACCAGCGGCACGTATGCAGGTGTGCTTTCTGGCACCGGCAGTTTGACCAAGGATGGCGCCGGCACCTTGATTCTAAGTGGCGCCAATACGTATGCCGGCGGTACCACGATCAGTGCCGGTGTATTGCAAGGCGATACCACCAGCCTGCAAGGCAATATCGTGGACAACGCCAGCCTGGTGTTCGACCAGACGGCCAGCGGCAACTTTGCCGGCGCGGTCAGTGGCAGCGGCAGCCTGGTGAAGCAGGGTGCGGGCACGCTGACATTGAGCGGCGCCAATAGCTATACCGGCGCGACGCAGATCAATGCCGGCACACTCGCACTGGCCGCGGGTAGCAGTCTGGCGGCCTCCAGTGGCGTCAACCTGACGGCAGGCAGCACGCTGGATCTATCGGCGGCGGGCAACCAGACGCTGGGTGTGCTCGGCGGTGCGGCCGGTACGATCGATATCGGCGCAAATACATTGACGCTCAACGGCGCGGGCAATGGCAGCTTTGGCGGCGTGATCGACGGCACCGGCGCATTGATCAAGCAAGGTAGCGGCACGCAGACATTGACGGGTGCCAACCTCTATACCGGCGGCACCACGATCACCGGCGGTACGCTGGCGCTTGGTGCGGGCGGCAGTCTCGCGGCGGGTTCGGCGGTCACGCTCGGTGGCACCGGCACGCTGGATCTATCGACGGCAGGCAACCAGACGATTGCCAACTTGAATGGCGCAAGCGGACAGATCCTGCTTGGCGGCGGCAGTGCGTTGACGGTCGATAGCGGCAACTTTGCCGGTGCGATCGGCGGTAACGGCGGCCTGACCAAGGCCGGTGCCGGCGCACTGGTTCTCGATGGCAGCAACACGTACACCGGTGCGACACAGGTCACGTCCGGCAGCCTGGTCATCGGTAGCGATGCAGCCCACGCGACGGCGGGCATACAGAGCGACGTCACCGTGGCGACGACGGCCTCACTGGGCGGCTTCGGCCACGTGGACGGCAATGTGGAGGTGCAGGCGGGTGGCCATCTGGCGCCCGGCGGCCTTCCGGTCGGCACTTTCACGGTAAACGGCAACGTCACGCTGGATCAGGGCAGTCAGCTCGACTTTGCGTTCGGCGCGCCGGGAGCGAATGCGACCACGCTCGGACAAAGTCATAACGTGCAGGTGAACGGGAACCTGAGCATCAATGGCGCCGCGCTCAACCCGACCGATGCGGGCGGGTTCGGTCCGGGCCTGTACAACCTGTTCAACTACACCGGCAGCCTGACCGAAACCAATGGCGGCATCACCGCGCCGGTTGGCTACAGCATTCAAAACCTTACCGGCAGCAAGCAGATCAATCTGATCAACGCGGTCGGTCTGTCGTTGAATATCTGGAACGCCAACGGGCTGGCCAATGCGACGCAGATGGGCGGTGGCACTGGCGTCTGGTCGCAGACCAACCCGAACTGGACCGATGCGACCGGCAGCATTACGGCGGTACGCGCACCGGCCGATTCGTTCGTGATCTTCGGTGGTGCGGCGGGTACCGTCACGGTCGACAACGCCGGTGGCGCGCAGCCGGTGACCACGCAAGGCATCCAGTTCGCCAGCGACGGTTACCTGCTCAATGGCGATCCGCTCGGTCTGGTGGCGGCAACGCCCGGTGCGCTCACCGAGGTGCGTGTGGGTGATGGCAGTGCGGCGAGTGCAGGCTGGGTTGCCACCGTCGACAACGTGCTTACCGGCAATGGCTTGCAGAAGACCGGTGCCGGTACGCTGATCTTGAATGGCGCGAACACGTATACCCAAGGTACGGAATTGAGCGCCGGCGTACTTTCGGTATCGTCCGATGCGAATCTCGGTGCGGCGTCGGGCAATCTCGATTTCGAAGGCGGTACCTTGCAGGTGACCGGTACGGCTTTCACCAGCACGCCTCGCGCGATCGTGTTTGGCGCAACTGGCGGCGGTTTCGACATCGCCGATGCAGGCAACACCTTCACCGTCAACCAGGCGCTGACCGGTACCGGCAGCCTGACCAAGTCCGGCGACGGCACCTTGGTCTTGTCGGGCGCCAACAGCTATAGCGGCGGTACGACCATCGGCGCGGGTACGTTGCAAGGTGACACCACCAGCCTGCAGGGCAACATCGCCGACAACGCGTCGCTGATCTTCAATCAGGGAACGAACGGTACCTTCGCCGGCGTGATATCGGGCAGTGGCGATCTGACCAAGCAGGGCGCGGGCACGTTGACCCTGAGCGGTGCCAACACGTACAGCGGCGGCACCACGATCAGCGCGGGCGCGCTGCAAGGCGACACCACCAGCCTGCAGGGCAATATCGCCGACAACGCGTCGTTGATCTTCAATCAGGGAACGAATGGAACCTTTACCGGCGCGATATCGGGCAGTGGTGACTTGACCAAGCAGGGCGCGGGCACGCTGACCTTGAGCGGTGCCAATACGTATAGCGGTGGCACCACGATCAGCGCCGGTGCATTGCAGGGCGATACGACCAGCATCCAGGGCAACGTGGTCGACAATGCCTCGTTGATCCTCAATCAGGCGACGAATGGAACGCTGGCCGGTGCGATTTCCGGCAGCGGTAGCCTGACCAAGCAGGGTGCCGGTACGGTGACACTAACCGGCGCCAATACATACAGCGGCGGCACCACGATCAGCGCGGGTGCACTGCAAGGCGACACCACCAGCATCCAGGGCAATGTGGTCGACAATGCGTCGTTGATCTTCGATCAGGCGGCCAATGGAACCTTTGCCGGCGTGGTATCGGGCACAGGCAATCTCACCAAGGATGGCGCCGGCACTCTGACCTTGAGTGGCGCCAACACCTATAGCGGTGGCACGACGATCGACGCGGGTGCCTTGCAGGGCAATACGACCAGCATTCAAGGCAATGTCGTCGACAACGCGTCGTTGATCTTCGATCAGACCGCGAACGGCACCTATGCAGGTGTTATCAGTGGCACCGGCGATGTGACCAAGCAAGGCGGCGGCACGCTGACCTTGAGCGGTGCAAACACCTATACCGGTAGCACCGGCATCGATGCCGGTACGTTGGCACTGGGGGCCGGCAGCAGCCTTGCCGCATCGAGCGGGATCAATCTGGCGGCAGGCGCCACGTTCGATATTTCCGCCGCGGGTAATCAGACGGTCGGCGTGCTGAACGGTGGCGGCGGTACGGTAAATATCGGTGGCAACACGCTCACGCTCGACAGTGCAGCGAACGGCTCGTTCGGTGGTGTGATCAGCGGCAGCGGTGCCTTGATCAAGGATGGCAGCGGTACGCAGACCCTGACCGGTGCCAATCTCTATACCGGTGGCACCACCATCAACGACGGCACGCTGGTACTGGGTGCCGGTGGCAGCCTGGCGGCGGGCTCGGCATTGAGCTTGAGCGGCAACGGCACGCTCGATGTCTCGGCCGCGGGCAATCAGACCGTGGCCAGCCTGACCGGCACGGGCGGCCAGATTCAACTGGGCGGCACCACGCTCGATGTGGGCAGCGGCAACTTTGCCGGCGTGATCGCCGGTACGGGTGGCGTGACGAAGAGCGGCGGCGGTGCGTTGACGCTCAACGGGGTCAACACCTATACCGGTGCCACCCAGGTGACATCCGGCAGCCTGATCATCGGCGGCGATGCGGCGCATGCGTCGGCCAGCGTGCAGAGCAATATCACGGTGGCCAATACCGGATCGCTCGGCGGCTTCGGTCAAGTCAACGGCGATCTGGACGTCCAATCGGGCGGCCATCTGGCGCCGGGTAATCCGGTGGGCAGTTTCACCGTCAATGGCAACGTGCTGCTCGAACAGGGCAGCCAGCTGGACTTCTCGTTCGGCGCGCCGGGCCCCAACATCAACACGCCAGGGCAGGGCCACAGCGTCCAGGTCAACGGCAACCTCACCATCAATGGCGCCACCCTCAATCCGCTCGACGCGGGTGGTTTCGGCCCGGGCCTGTACAACCTGTTCAACTACACCGGCACGCTGACCGAAGCCAATGGCGGCATCACGCCACCGCCCGGTGGCTACACCATTCAGAACCTGACCGGCAGCAAGCAGATCAACCTGATCACGACCGCCGGGATGGATCTCAACTTCTGGAATGCCAACGGTCTGGCGACGAACAGTCAGCTGGGCGGCGGCAGCGGTGTGTGGTCGCAAGCCAATGCGAACTGGACCGATGCCACCGGCAGTGTGACGGCCACGCGCGAGCCGGCCAATGCATTCGTGATCTTCGGCGGCGCACCGGGCACGGTCACCGTCGACGATGCCGGTGGGGCGCAACCGGTGACGACACTGGGCATCCAGTTCGCCAGCGACGGCTATCACCTCAATGGCGATGCGATCGGTTTGACCGGGACAGCGCAGGCTCCGCTCAGTGAAATACGCGTGGGCGACGGCAGCTCCGCCAGCGCAGGCTGGACGGCGACCATCGACAATGTGCTGACCGGCAACGGTTTCAACAAAACCGGCGCGGGCACCCTGGTGTTGAACGGCGCCAGCACGTACACGCAAAGTACCGAGTTGAGCGCGGGTGTACTTTCGGTCTCGTCGGATGCGAATCTCGGCGCGGCATCGGCCAACCTCGATTTCGAAGGCGGCACGCTGCGCATTACCGGCACCGCCTTCAATACCACGGCACGCGCGGTCACGCTGGGTGCGGCTGGCGGCGGTGTCGATATTGCCGACGCGGGTAACGCGTTCACCTTGAGCAATGCACTGAGCGGTAGCGGCGGCCTGACCAAGCTGGGCGATGGCACGCTGATCCTGACTGGCGCCAATAGCTATACCGGCGGCACGACGATCAGCGCCGGTACCTTGCAGGGCAATAGCACCAGCCTGCAGGGCAACATCGCCGACAACGCCGCACTGGTGTTCGACCAGGCAAACGGCGGCACCTTTGCCGGCTCCATCTCGGGCAGCGGCACGGTGACGAAACAGGGCGCGGGGACGCTGATCCTGAGCGGCACCAACAGCTATGGCGGCGGCACCACGATCAGTGCGGGTGCACTGCAGGGGAATAGCACCAGCCTGCAGGGCAACATCGTCGACAACGCCGCGTTGATCTTCGACCAGGCGAGCGACGGTACCTTTACCGGCGCAGTGTCGGGCAGCGGTTCGTTGACCAAGCAAGGCGCAGGCATGCTCACCTTGAGCGGCACCAACAGCTACAGCGGCGGCACCACGATCAGCGCGGGTACGCTTGCCGGCACCACCAGCAGCCTGCAAGGCGATATCACCGACAACGCCGCGCTTGCCTTCAACCAGACCAGCGACGGTACGTTTGCCGGAACGATCTCGGGCAGCGGCAGCTTGATCAAGCAAGGCGCGGCCACGTTGACGCTCACCGGCGCCAATACCTATGCCGGCGGCACCACGATCAGCGCCGGTACGCTGCAAGGCGACACGACCAGCCTGCAAGGCAATATCGCCGACAATGCGACACTCGCGTTCAATCAGGCGACCGACGGAAGTTTCGCTGGCGCGATTTCCGGTGCCGGCGCGGTGGTCAAGCAAGGTGCGGGCGTACTCACCCTGAGTGGCACCAACAGCTACAGCGGCGGCACGACGATCAGTGCGGGCACGTTGCAAGGCAACTCGGCCAGCCTGCAGGGCAATATCGCCGACAACGCCGCACTGGTCTTCGATCAGGGGACGGATGGCAGCTTTGCCGGTGCTATCTCCGGCGCGGGTACGGTCACCAAGCAAGGCGCGGGCACGCTGATACTGGCCGGTGCCAACAGCTACACCGGCGGTACCGTCATCAGTGCAGGCACCTTGCAGGGCGACACGACCAGCCTGACCGGCAACATCACCGACAACGCCGCACTGGTGTTCAACCAGAACAGCGACGGCGCATTCAATGGCAGCATTGGCGGCACCGGCAGCATCACCAAGCAGGGCAGCGGTGCGCTGACCTTGAATGGGAACAACTCGGCGACCGGAACAGCCACGGTGCAGTCGGGCACGCTGATTGTCGGCGATGCCGGCCATGCGAGCGCGACGCTCGATAGCAACGTCGTCGTCAACAGCGGTGCGACGCTCAGCGGCATCGGCACGATCGGCGGCCTGGATCTGCAAGGCACGATCATGCCAAGCAGTCTTACCGATCCGCTCAATGTCAGCGGCAATGCGTTGCTGCGCAGCGGTTCGACGTATCAGGTCACGGCGAACGCGGCCGGCCAAAGCAGCTTGATCGCCGTTGCGGGCACGGTCACCATCCAGGGCGGCACCGCGCTGGCCTTGCTCAGCCCCGGCAACTACAAGCCGACGACCGAATACACCATCATCACCGGCGGCCAGGGCGTCAGCGGAACATTTGCCGGCGTGCAGTCCAGTCTGACCTTCCTGACGCCGACGCTGAGCTACACCGCCAATGCGGTGAATCTGTCGTTGCAGCGCAATGCGGTGAGCTTTGTCGACATCGCCAACACGCACAACGAAAAGAACACCGCGACCGGCATGGATGGCCTGACCTTCGACAATCCGGTGTATTCCGCGTTGACTTTGCTCGATCCAGACGGTGCACGCCGTGCGCTCAACGAGCTCTCGGGTGAAGTGCATGCCAGTACGCAAACCGCCTTGTTCGACAGCAGCAGCCATATCCGCAGTGCGGTGAACCAGCATCTGCAGGGCATCGACTACGGTGGCCAGACGGCGAACGGCGAAACGCATGACGGCGTCGTGGTGTGGACCACCGGCTGGGGACATTGGGACGATCACGATGGCGACGGCAATGCTTCGCACATGCAATCGAACGGTAGTGGCCTGGTAGTCGGTGCCGATCTGCCGCTGGATCAGACCCGGCTCGGTGTGCTGGTTGCGCGCGGCCAGGATTCGACGCGCGTGGATTCGCTCGGTTCGGATACGAATGCCCACAGTACGTATGCCGGCTTCTACGGCAATTCCGAATGGGGTGCGTTCCGGCTTCGCGGTGCGGTGATCTACGCGTGGCAGGACATCCGTGGCCATCGCTCGATCAGCTTCCCCGGTTTCTCGCAGAGTGCGAACAGCGACTACGACGCACATACCGCGCAGGCTTATCTGGAAGGCAGCTATGTGATTCCCCTGGGTCAGTTCACCACCCTGGAGCCCTATGCCAACCTCGCGCGCGTACAGGTGCATACCGATGGTTTCCGCGAACAGGGCGGTGCGGCCGATCTGGACATCGATGCGGCAACGGCCAACCAGACGATCGGTACGCTGGGCTTGCGCAGCACGACAAGCCTGGGCCAGAGCGGCTTGCGCGGTTATGCCGGTATCGGCTGGCAGCATGCCTGGGGTGACACGCAGGCGAGCCGCAACGAGCACTTCGTTGCAGGTGGTCCTGGTTTCAACATCCAGGGCGTGGCCGTTGCCAGCAACGCCGGTGTTGTCGACCTGGGTCTGCGCATGCCGCTGGGCTCGCATGCCTGGGTCGACGCGAGCTACTTCGGGCAGTTTGCCAGTCACGCGAACGATCAATCAGCTCGGTTGACCCTGACGGTATCTTTCTGAGGCCATCCATCGCGGCCGCCATTCAGGCGGCCGCGATCTTGCAACGAAGCCGCCCATGTCAGTGACAGTGTCCATGGATGCGATTCAAGCGGAGCTTGCGGCTTCACGGCCGATCTATCTGCGTGACTTGAGCCGACTGGTGGGCGCCATCGACACGGGTGCGACGATAAGCAAGACCACCGATGCAGCATTGAGCTTCGGCGGTTATCGCACCACGACTTATGGATATGTCGGTCTGGACGCTGCGTTCTCGCGCATCGTCGTGGAAATTATCGATGACACACAAGCGGTGATTCGCCTGGCGCTGTTTCTCAAGCCATCGGCGGATCCGCGTGTGGATCAGCTTGTCTCGCGGTACGAGCTGAGCAAACTGCCTCATTACGGCGGGCATGACGGGTTCGAGCAATATGCGCGCTCCTACCCGGGCGGCAATCTGGATGTCTACGTGCCGCTGGCGCCCGAGGCGCACATGGGCTGCGCCACGGAAATACACGTATTCGCCGATCCGCGGATCTCGTCGCCATCGGCATATCACGTGCCGCGCTGACCCTTCGCAGGTATGCCAATAGTCACTAGTGGCGCCATTTAGATCGATGCAAAATCGGCGAAATCACCTAAGAGGGGTTCTGAGCCGTGAGTCGATCGACGCTTTTCGCCGCTGTGATAGTTGCCGCTTGCACCCTGTCCGGCGTCGCTGCCGCGCAATCGGTCAATACCTTGAGTCCGCAAGAAAAAGCCGATGGCTGGCAGCTGCTTTTCAACGGCAGGAACCTCGATGGCTGGCATTCGTATCTGCAGAAGGCGCCGGGCAAGGACTGGAGTGTGCAGGACGGCGCGATCATGCTCGAACGCGGTCGCACCGGCGACGAGAAGGACTTCGGCGATCTGGTGACAAGAGCCGAGTACGAGAACTTCGACCTGAAGCTCGAATGGAAAATGACCGCCTGCGCTGATGCGGGCATCATGTTCAACGTGCACGAATCGCCCGAATACCATGAAACCTACGAAACCGGACCGGAGATGCAGATCGCCGACCTGGTCTGCACCAAGCCCGATAGTCAGGTGCTTTACGAGCGCTCCGGCGATCTTTTCGATTTGATTTCATCCGATGTCGAACGCGTGCGCGAGGCCGGCAACTGGAATCAGTTCGAAATTATTTCCGATCACGGCCATCTGCAGTTTTTCCAGAACGGCCACAAGGTTGTCGATACGCATCTGTGGGACGCCGACTGGGACAAGCTGGTGGCGCACACCAAGTTTGCCCGTATGCCGGGGTTCGCCAAGTTTCACAAAGGGCATATTTCCCTGCAGGGCACCGAGGACAAAGGCGAGACGCCGATTCGCCTCTGGTTCCGGGACATCAAGATCAAGGCGCTCTGAAAAAGCCGGAAATTCGTCGCAGTTTCCGGCGGCGATAAAATACGGCGCGATTCAGTATTATCCCGATAAGGTGCCTCGGCCTGCAGCCAGGCACCCCGGATCCAGGGATTCAAGGAGTGCGCATGTTCGACTATCGACGCGGTACGGCGCGGCGCGTGTGGAAGGCCATGGTGGCAATCGCTGGCCTGGCGCTCGCTCAGGGGTTCTGCCTGGCGCAAGCCGATGACCATCCCTTTCAGGGTAGCTGGGCCTATAGGCAGACCTGCGGTCAACATCACACAGCCGACATCAAACTGGTACAGGCCGGCACCGATGTGACCGGCGACTGGAGCGACGGCACGCAGGCCAGTGGTTCGGACGGCAAACTCAAAGGCAGCATTCACGACGGCAAGCTGTTCGTGCGCTATTGCGGCAGCGACGAGCAGGCCGGTTATGCGGTTTGCCCGGATTACGAAGCCAACGAGACCGATTATTTCGTGCGCCAGGGTACGGATCTGGTGTGGTATCAGATGACCGGCAAGAAAGGCGACAACACTTTCAGGAAGTATGTCGTACTGCATGCATCCGTGAACGGCAAGCCGGTTCACGGTGACAGCAAGTGCGGTAGCTGAACTTCACAAGATATGAGCGGAGCAACTCGCTGCATCCTTGATTGAACGCGTATTGAGGGGAGAGCATCCATGCCAGGTTTAACGGACGACGAAGCCAGGGCTGTCGCTTATTTTGCGATCGGTGTGAGTTCTGAAGGGGGCGACCAAGCGTATCGCCTCAGCTTTGCGGGAAATACGACTCGTGATGCGCAGGGCAACGTCGAATTGCACCCCGTGGCGGCCAGCGGCTATTCGATCGGCACCTTGCAAAGCGACCTCGGCCAGAGCAGTGGTGTCGTATCTACCCAACTGGTCGATGCCTACCAGACCTGGGCGCATGCCAACCACGCCGACTGGGCCTTGAACGATGCGCAGCGTACGCAGACGATCAGCGACCTGAGCCGTAACGGTCACCAGATCAACGCGGACAACGGCCGCGACCTCGATGCTGGCGTCAAGTCGCATCTCAACAGTTTTCTCGCCAGCAACGACGGCATCACCTTCATCCACAACCGTGACGTGGAACAGGTCAACAAGTTGATGACCGATGTGGTGACGCCCATGCGTGCGAGCCAGCTCTATCAGCATGCGTCGGCAGACGACCAAGCCAAGCTTATCGCGATCGCCGCCAAGGCCTACAACCAGAGCGAGCGTTGGGGCGGACAGATCGTTCACGACGTCGGCAACTGCACTTATCACAGTGTGGCCGACGTCAGTGGCGCCGTCGACCATATGCCTGGCTATATGCAATCGGGACGCGACGCGGCGCTTCGTGGTGCGGACCTGTTCAACACCATGCAGCATGCCACCGTAAACAACTCCATGCATGCGCCGTGGCAGGATGTGGTCGCCAATCCGCTGGTCAACCCGACGCGGCTGAACGCCGATCCGGCTCATCCGCATCTAGGCCAGGAATACCTCACCGTCAAGGATGCCTTCGTCGATCCGACGCATGGCCGTGCGATGGTCAACGCGCTGGAAAGCGGTGGTTCGTATAACCATGGCAACCCTGCCACGGCCCATGGGCGTGGCTTTTATGCCGAAGGCCGCGACTTTGTCGAATGGGACCGCGCCGGTCAGGGGCGCGCCTTCGTCAACGGGCAGTGGAGCGATGTCGCGCGCACCGATCTGACGCGCACGGTCAATCACGATCACACCGTTGACCTCAACGTTCGCCGAAATGGCGCCGAAGAGCGCCTGCTGCATGTGACGCATCCCGCCGCTGTGCAAGCTCATCCGGCTCATCACGGCCATCCAGCTCATCCCGCGCAGGCGCATCATCCGCAGGCGGCCGCGCACGCTGCTGCTTCACAGTTGAACGATGCAGCGCATCCGGGTAACGCGATGTATCGAGACGCGCTCAGCGCGGTACAACACCTGGACGCGCAGCAGGGTCGCGCCTCCGATCATCACAGCGCGAACCTTGCCGCCGCCTTGACTGTTGCCGCCAGGGAGCATGGGCTCAGCCAGATCAATCATGTCGTGCTGAGCGACGATGCGAGTCGTGCCTATGCGGTGCAGGGCGATCTGAATTCACCGTTCAAGCAATATACCGATGTCAATGTGGCGCAGGCGGTCAACACCCCGATCGCCCAGAGCAGTAACGCGTGGCACCAGGCCGCCCAACATCAACCCGCGACCAATAGCCACGCGGTCCAGCAACAACAGGCACCGACCCAGCATCACGAGGCGCCGATTCAGCATCACGCCAACCCTGTCATCCATTGACCCATGGGCTACCCGCTGCCATGCGCCATCGGTGGCGGGGCGGCGAGAATCAGCGGGGACCCGTTGGCGATCTACGCGAGCGGATGCCGTCGCGAACGACGTAAGTCACCGCGCCCAGCGTAAGCAGCGCCAACGCGTACCAGGTGATCGCATAGGACAGGTGGTTGTTCGGGAACGACACGACCGTAAGACCTGCGCGTGGCCAGGACGTATCAGGTTGCGATGTCGCGTTGGTCGGAGCGTCTGCATCCACAAAATAGGGCGCCACGTGTTCAAGCTTGCGTGTCGTCGCCATGGCCGCGACGTCGCGCGTGTACCAGCGATCGGCAGCGATATCGTTATGGCGCAGGAACGCCCTGGTTTCCGGCATGCGGATCAGGCCGGTCAACGTAATGTCGCCGGTCGCTCCCGGTGCGCAAGGGGCCGTTGTCGAGCAACGATCGGCGAGCACGAACCCGCGATTGATCATGACGATCGAGTCGTCGGCCATGCGCAGCGGCGTCATGACCCAATAGCCGCTGCCCAGGTCGCTGGACGTCCACACCAGGACCTGCCGGTCGTAAAGATAGGAGCCGCTCAATTGCACATGACGGTATTCGTCGCTGGCGGCATTCACCTGCGGCCATTGGGACGGGCCGGGTATGGCCGTCACCGGTGCGTGGATACGTTGATCGACGCGAGCAATCAGATCGAGCTTCCACGCGCGGCGATAGATCTGCCAGGTGCCGAGCGCCACAAAGCCGGCAAAAACGATCGCACCGAAAACGACCCACAGGGCGAGAGAAAACAACCCTCGCGGGGTGCGCGGTTCTTCCATGGTTCGAGGCATATCGGTCGCTGACTATCGGGCTAGGGCAAGTTCGACATGTCGTGCATGCTTGCCGGCATCATGTTGTTGTTCAAATGATACATGATCCATATCGAGCCACTTAAGGTGATCACCACCAGCACCAGGGTGAAGATCAACGCAAGCATGTTCCAGCCACCTTCCGATTTGGCGTTCATATGCAGGAAGTAGATCATGTGCACCACGATCTGCACGGCAGCCAGGCCAAGCACGACCAGTGCCGTGGTGCTCGATTTAGCCAGGCCGCCGCTCATCACCAGCCAGAACGGTATGGCCGTGAGAATCACTGCAAGCACGAATCCGGTCAGGTAACCCTTGAGCGTGCTGTGCGCGGCTTCGTCTTCATGATGCTCATGACCATGGCCGGTCACCTCGGTCGGTGCGCTCATGGCAGCACTCCCATCAGATAGACAAAGCTGAAGACCCCGACCCACACGACGTCGAGAAAATGCCAGAACATCGACAGGCACATCAGGCGTCGCCGGTTCGCTTCGATCAAGCCCTTTTTCGATACCTGCACCATCAAGGTGATCAGCCAGATGATGCCGCAGGTAACGTGCAGGCCATGCGTGCCGACCAGCGTGAAGAACGACGACAGGAACGCGCTACGCTGCGGGCCGGCACCGATATGGATGAGGTGCGCGAATTCCTTTAGCTCGAAGAAGATAAAGCCGGCACCGAGCAGGCCGGTGATGGCCAGCCAGATCAGCGTGCCGCTTTGACGTTTGCGCTGCATTTCCAGCACGGCAAAGCCGTAGGTGATCGACGAGAGCAGGAGCAGCGACGTATTGAGCGCAACCACCGGGAGCTCGAACACCTCGCGTCCCGTTGGGCCGCCGCCGTAGCTGCGCCCCAGCACGCCGTAGACCGCGAACAGGCAGGCGAAGATGAGGCAGTCGCTCATCAGGTAAATCCAGAACCCGAGCAGGGTGCCGTTCTGAGGATGGTAGTCCTCGGCAACCTGGAAGCTCAGGGGCGAGCCCGGTGTTCCGGCGGGTAACAGTGTGGTCTCAGACATGGCTGGCTAACTGCTCCGTGCGAAGCGCTTCGACGCGCGCGACCTCATCGGCCGGGATGTGATAGTCGCGGTCATAGTTGAACGTATGCCCGATGGCGACTACCAGCAGTGCCACGAAGGTCACGATAACGAGCAGCCACATTTGCCAGATCAGTGCGAAGCCAAGCACCGTGCTCAGGCCGGCCAGAATGATTCCTGCGCCGGTGTTCTTCGGCATATGGATCGGCAGAAAGCCTTGCAAGGGGCGGCGGTAGCCCATGTGCTTCATCTGCCACCAGGCATCGGTATCGTGGATTTGCGGCGTGAAAGCGAAGTTGTATGCCGGCGGTGGTGACGACGTCGACCATTCAAGCGTGCGTCCCTGCCACGGATCGCCCGTGAGATCGCGCAACGATTCGCGTCGCCGGATACTCACGATCAACTGCACGATCATGCTGAAGATACCGAGCAAGATCAGAAAGGCGCCGAAGGCGGCAATCTGGAACCAGATCTGTAGCGACGGGTCTTCGAAATGGCTGAGGCGTCGCGTCACGCCCATCAGTCCAAGCACATACAACGGCGTAAAGGCGACCCAGAAACCTATCAGCCATAGCCAGAACGCGCATTTGCCCCAGAACGGATCCAGCCGGAAGCCGGTGGCCTTGGGAAACCAATAGTTGATACCGGCAAACAGGCCGAACAGCACGCCGCCGATAATCACGTTATGGAAATGTGCGACCAGGAACAGGCTGTTGTGCAATGAGAAATCCGCCGGTGGCACGGCGAGCATCACGCCGGTCATGCCGCCGATGACGAAGGTCACCATGAAGCCGACGGTCCAGAGCATCGGCACGTCGAAGCGAATGCGCCCGCGATACATGGTGAACAGCCAGTTGAATACCTTCGCACCGGTTGGTATCGAGATGATCATCGTGGTGATGCCGAAGAATGAATTGACGCTGGCACCCGAGCCCATGGTGAAAAAGTGATGCAGCCAGACCAGATAGGACAGCACCGTGATCACGACCGTGGCATAGACCATGGACGTGTAACCGAACAGGCGCTTTCCGCTGAAGGTGGAGGTGACTTCGGAGAACACGCCGAAGGCCGGAAGCACCAGGATATAGACCTCCGGATGGCCCCAGATCCAGATCAGGTTGACGTACATCATGGCGTTGCCGCCAAGGTCGTAGGTAAAGAAGTTGGTGCCGACGTAACGGTCCAGCGCGAGCAGGGCGAGCACGGCAGTCAGTACGGGAAACGCGGCGACGATCAGCACGTTGGTGCACAGCGCAGTCCAGGTGAAGATCGGCATCTTCATCAGGTTCATGCCGGGCGCGCGCATCTTGACGATCGTCACCAATAGATTGATGCCGGATAACAAAGTCCCCACGCCAGCGATCTGCAACGCCCAGATGTAGTAATCCACCCCGACATCCGGGCTTTGCGCGATGCCCGACAGCGGTGGATAAGCCAGCCAGCCCGTGCGTGCAAATTCGCCCACGAACAGCGACATCATCACCAGGATGGCGCCGCCGGTGCTCATCCAGAAGCTGAAATTGTTGAGGAAGGGGAACGCCACGTCGCGCGCACCGATCTGCAGCGGCACGACAAAGTTCATCAGGCCCGTGATCAGCGGCATGGCCACGAAGAAGATCATGATCACGCCATGCGCAGTGAAGATCTGATCGTAGTGATGCGGTGGCAGGTAGCCGACCGAATGGCCGAACGATATCGCCTGCTGGATACGCATCAAGACGGCGTCGGAGAAACCGCGCAGCAACATGATCAATCCCAGCACCATGTACATGATGCCGATCTTCTTGTGGTCGATGCTGGTGAACCATTCGCGCCAGAGATATCCCCACAGGCGGTTGTAGGTGATGAGGCCGAGCACGGCCACGGCGCCGATCGCCACGGCAATAAAGGTCCACAGCAGGATCGGCTCGTGCAGCGGGATGGCATCCCAGGTCAGGCGGCCGAAAATCATTCGAGTCATGTCGGGATGGTCAAGCATCGCGGCTCATCCTGCGCAAAGATTCAACAACGTGCAGGCTCATTGGGCGGCTCCCGGTGCATCCATCCGATGTTCGTCGCCGGACTTGCCGGACTGGCGCATCTCGCCCATGTGCGCCATGTCGCTTACGCACTGGCGCTGAGGTTCGGTACAGAGATTCAGGATGGCGTCGTAGAGGCCCGGGGCCACGCTTGCGTAACGCCGGACGGGATCGTTGGTGCTGGGTTTGGCCAGCGCGTTATAGCTCTCGCGATCGAGCTTGTCGCCGGATTGTCTTGCCTGCGCCACCCATTGGTCGAATGCGTCGGCGCTCAAGCTGTGAAACGCAAAGCGCATATAGGAGAAGCCGGCTCCGCTGTAGTTGGCCGAGAAACCTTCGAACTGCCCCTGCTTGTTCATCACGGCGTGGAGCTGTGTTTCCATGCCCGGCATCGCGTAGATCTGTCCGGCAAGGGCAGGGACGAAAAATGAATTCATCATGGTCGACGAGGTGATCTTGAATTCGATCGGCCGGTCGACCGGTGCGGCCATTTCATTGACGGTGGCGATGCCCTGCTCGGGATAGATGAACAGCCACTTCCAGTCGAGCGCGACGACATCGACGACCAGCGGCTTCACTTCTGCGGGGATCGGCCGCCCGGCGGAGAGGCGATCCAGCGAGCGATATGGGTCGAGCTTGTGCGTGCTGACCCAGGTCAGTGCGCCCAGGGCGATGATGATCAATAGCGGAGCCGACCAGATCAGCAGCTCCAGCATGACGGAATGATCCCACTCCGGGGCGTACGTGGCTTTGGCCGAGGCTCGGTAGCGCCAGGCGAAGAACAGGGTAAGCGCGATCACCGGGACGATGATGATCAACATCAACACCAGCGCGTTGATGATCAGGTTGCGCTGCTGGAGCGCCACATCGCCCGAGGGGGACATCAAGACCGTGCTGCAGCCCGCCAGCATGACGAGGGCAACGGGAAGCAGTCCGCGAAAAGGTTTCAAGGACATGGCCGGCAACGCATCCCTAGAAAGATCCCGTGTCGAACGTTACGCGATCGAATGTGCACAAGACATAGGACACAATGTCCCATGGCGGTAGTAGCATGCATACCAGATGCTACTACCGGGAACGGTTTTTTGTAGCCCCGTTTGAGTCGAATGGGAGAGGCGTGCCATGTCGAGCAATTTTGGCGATCCGCAAGATCTTTCCGCGGGAAACGAGCGTCACGATGCTCACGTCGCCGTCACGCCGGGTGAGATAGCGATCGGCGTGGTTATCGGCCGTGCCTCGGAGTACTTCGACTTTTTCGTGTTCGGCATCGCTGCGGTGCTGGTGTTTCCGACGGTATTTTTTCCATTCGAAAGCACACTGACCGGTATTCTGTATTCCTTTACGGTGTTTCCCCTCGCGTTTATCGCGCGGCCGCTGGGCACGACCATCTTCATGGCGGTGCAGCGGCGCTGGGATCGCAGCACCAAACTGACCGCGGCACTTTTTTTGCTTGGTACCGCGACGGCGGGCATGTCGTTCCTGCCCGGTTATCACCAGATTGGTGCCTGGTCGATCGGCTTGCTGGCGTTTTTCCGTTTTCTGCAAGGCATCGCACTTGGTGGTTCATGGGATGGCTTGCCTTCGCTGCTCGCGTTAAGCGCGCCGCCGCAAAAACGCGGTTGGTACGCCATGCTGGGACAGACCGGTGCACCGATCGGCTTTGTCATCGCCAGCTCGCTGTTCCTTTATCTGCATACACATCTGTCAGTCGACGATTTTGCCGATTGGGGTTGGCGGTATCCGTTCTTTGTCGCTTTCGCCATCAATGTGGTTGCGCTGTTCGCGCGTTTGCGCCTGGTCGCTACCGAGGAATATTCCCAGTTGCTCGAAGAACGGGAGCTGGAGCCGATCGGCACTATCGAGTTGCTGAGAGGGCAGGGTTATAACCTTTTCCTTGGTGCCTTCGCTGCACTGGCCAGCTATGCGCTGTTCCATCTGGTGACGGTGTTTCCATTGTCGTGGATCTCGTTGGGTACGGAACAGTCCGTGGATCAGGTGTTGACGATCCAGATCGTCGGTGGCGCTCTGGGGATTGTCGGCACCATCGCTTCGGGCTTCATCGCCGATCGGATTGGTCGTCGTAATACGCTTGGTGCGCTGGCTTGTCTGATTGGTGTCTTCAGTCTTTTTGCGCCCTGGTTGCTGGGTGGCGGGCGGGCGGCGCAGGACGCGTTTATTCTCGTTGGCTTTGCCTTGTTGGGGCTTTCGTACGGGCAGGCTGCGGGTACCGTGACGTCCAACTTTGCACCGAAGTTTCGTTATACCGGGGCGGCGCTTACTACCGACATGGCATGGTTGATCGGGGCGGCGTTTGCGCCGTTGGTTGCGCTTGGGCTTTCGTCCAGGTTTGGGTTGGTGGCGGTGAGTGTTTATTTGCTTTCGGGTGTGGGGTGTACGTTGATTGCGTTGCGGGTTAATCGGGCGTTGGAGACGCGTGGCTGAGCTGTAGTGAATTTGGATTCTCGACATCCTTCCTACATCGTCATTCCGGCGTAGGCCGGAACCCAGTGGCGTGGCGGTCTCGTTCTTGCCTATGTGCTTTCGCGACCTGGCCGCTTACGCAGCGGGCGTTGAGGGATAAAACCGTTCGTGCCGCCTACTCGAACCGAGTGGGGACACTTCAGGCGCTTCTGAGGTACGCCGGATTTGTGCGCGAGGCGTCGTGGCACTGAGGACTTAATGCGCGCTGGATGCTCGCCACAGTCTTCCTACCCCTCATCGTCATTCCGGCGAAGGCCGGAATCCATTCCTCAGCGTTTCCGTTTTCGAAATGTCCTCTGACGAGCGAGAGACCGAGGAATAGATGACCAGCTTCGCTGTTGAAAAGCGCTTCCGGCCTTCGCCGGAATGACGGATAGGTGGAATGAGGTGAGATGTGCGACTGCGCTCTTACTTACTCCTCACTCCTCTCCACTCACTCCTCGCAATACTTCTTCGCAGCAAAAATATTGCGCTGCAAAAATATTGCGCCGCCGCAATACCACCGCTCCATGCCGCAGTTCTCATTTGTCCTACAAATAATTCTTGACAGGGTAAGTCGCGCGGGCCTAGTTTAATTTGTACTACAAATATACTTTCTACGGGGCGTGGGGACGCTTCGGTGAAAGCCCGCCTGTGGCCGTTTAATACCTAAAGGACGAATTCTTCGATGAATGTCTCTGTATGGGCGCCTCGCGATCCGAACGTAGTTACTCCCGCTGTACGCAGCCGCAGCCTCTCCCTGCGGCGTGCTGTCAGTTCTCTTTTTCCACGTTGCGCATTGGCGCTTGGCTTGTTCGGCGTTGCCGCGATGGCGAGCGCGCAAGTCAATGGCGTTGCGCATAAGCCTTATCTCGGCTGGAGCAGTTTCAGCCAGCAGACGCTCGACTCGAATTACCTGACCCAGGCCAACATGATCACGCAGTCCGACGCGCTGCTGTCATCGGGTTTGCAGGCGCACGGCTTCGACTACATCAATATGGATTCGGGGTGGCAGGGGAGTTTTGATGCCAATGGTCGGCCGACGCCCAATCTGACGATTTTCCCGGATATCAAAGGGCTGATCGATCATATCCACCAGAACGGACAGAAGGCCGGTATCTACTGGATTCCCGGTGTCGAAGAGCCGGCGGTGCTGGCGAATTCGCCAATTCTCGGTACGTCGTATCACATCCAGGACATCCTGGCGGTGCCTTATACCGCCGGCAATGCATTCGGTGGCCCGGGTACGTCGCCGTATCACTACAAGATCGATTTCAGCAAGCCCGGCGCGCAGGAGTACATCGATTCGGTCGTTGCCTTGTTTGCGTCCTGGGGTGTGGATTTCATCAAGCTCGACGGCGTTACGCCGGGCTCGTATAGCGACAACCTGAGCATCAACAACCTCGATGACGTCGCAGCATGGTCCAAGGCAATCGCCAAGACAGGACGGCCGATCTGGATGACGGTGTCATGGCAGGTCGATCAGGACTATCTGAGCACGTGGCAACAGTTTTCCAATGCACGCCGTATCGATGACGACGTCGAGTGCGAAGGCCGTTGCGCGACATTGACGGACTGGCCGCGCATCTACAAACGCTTCCGCGATATTCCCGGCTGGGAGCACGCAACCAATGCGACGCTGGGATGGAACGATCTGGATTCGCTCGATGTCGGCGATGGCACGCTCGACGGTCTGACCAAGGATGAAAAGCGCTCGGCGGTGACGCTATGGGCGATGGCCAATGCGCCGATGTATCTGGGTGGCGATCTGACCAAGATCGACGATTTCGGCAAACGCCTGATGACCAACGACGAGGTGCTTGCCGTTGACCAATCCGGCAAGCCGGCCACTCAGGTACGGGGTGGCGATCAGCAGGTATGGGTTTCCGATCTCGGTCACGGCGACTACTACGTTGCCTTGTTCAATATGAATGCGATACCGGCGGTGGTCGAGTTGCCGTGGAACGAACTCGGCATCAATGGCGCCTGGCGTGTACGCGACTTGTGGGCGCATACCGAACTCGGTAGTTCATGGCGTTCGTTCTCGACCCGACTGGAAGGGCACGGCGTGCGCCTGCTGAAGATCTCGGCGACCGGGCATGCCGCATCGACACCCAGCACCAGCTATGAAGCCGAATCGGCGACGCTGGCCGGATCGGCGGGTGTGGCCAGTTGCAGCGGTTGTTCCGGCGGCAGCAAGGTCGGTGGTCTTGGCCTCGGTGCGGGCAACACCGTTACCTTCAACAATGTTTATGTGAGTCATGCCGGCGTCTACCTGATGCAGATCGACTCGTTGACGTTGAGTCTGCGTTCGTCGCTGTACAAGGTGAATAACGGTCCATTCCAGACCTTCAACTCCGGTGGCGGCAGTTTCCAGATTCCATCGGCAAGCACGGTGCCGGTTTGCCTGAAAGCCGGTTACAACAGCATCCAGTTCGGCAATCCGACCAGCTATCCGCCGGATATGGATCGCATCGTGATCAGCGGCGATGGTCATGCGCCGCTGCCGGCAGCCACCGTGTATGAGGCCGAGGCGGCCAGCTTGGGCGGTACGGTGACCGCGGGCTTCAGCAACTACGCATCGGGTCTTTCCAAGGCGGGCAACATCGGCAACGGTGCCGCCAACAGCGTGACTTTCACCAATGTGACTGTCCCGGTATCCGGCGTCTATCAGCTGGAGATCGACTATATGACGAGCGGACAGCGCACGTTCTTCGTCACGGTCAACGGTGGCCAGGCGCGGCAGCTGGATCTGAACGGAAGTACGTTCGACGATCCTGTGCCGACGATCATCAGCGTGCCGCTCAAGGCCGGCACCAACACGATCCAGATTGGCAACCCCAATGCAGGTGGGTATGCACCCGATCTTGATCGCATCGTAGTGGCACCCGGTGCGGGTTTGGTCGGCGTCAGTACCCAGACTTGCCCCGGTAGCAAGTAGTTGCTGCTCGTTATTTTCCAAGAGAGTGCTGATGCGTAACGAAGAGCAGCAAGCGTGCCTGGATGAAGAACATGTCGATCTGATCGCCCGGCGCCGGTTCTTGAAAATGACCGGCGCCATGATGGCCACGCTGCCCTGGCTTGGCCTGCCCAGGTTCGCCCAGAGCCGCCCTGTACAACGCCCCGCCGGCCCCTTGCCGGCGGGTGCTTCAAAGCACGCGCTTTGGTATCGCACGCCGGCAGCGGAGTCGAACTTATTGCGCGAAGGCTTGCCGATCGGTAATGGACGTCTCGGTGCCTTGGTTGGTGGCGACCCTGCGCTGAACTGTCTGTACCTCACCGACGCATCGATGTGGCTGGGCAAGCGCGATGTCGTGCTGGGCGACGACGGCCAGTTTGATTACACCCCGGAGCACTTCGGCAGCCTGGTGATGCTGGCCAAGTTGTATCTGGTGGTGGAAGGACATGAGGCCGCGAACATCACCGAGTATCGTCGCGAGCTGGACCTGGGCCAGGGATGCATTCGCGTTTCGTACCGAAAGGACGGTGTCGCGTACATGTCCGAAATCTTTGCCAGCTATCCGGATGACATGATTGCCATCCATCTGTCGCAAGCTGGCGGTGGCATCTACAACGGTGCCGTCGAGTTGTTCGGAATGCACGGTGATATCTCGCGTGCGGAAGCCGGCAGCGCAAGCTGCCATTTTGAAGGGACCCTGGATAATGGGCTCAAGTACGCTTCGAACATAAAGGCTTTTGCATCGTCCGGCACCGTGACGGCCGACGCCAAGGGTCTTCACTTTGCCAACTGCGAAGCGCTCACGGTCGTCTTTTGCGGCGGTACCAATTACACGCTGGAGGTGGCCAAGGGCTATATGGATGCCTCGCTCGATCCATTGAAGCTGTCGATCCAGAAAACCGAAGTTGCCGCGCGGCAGACGCCGTCCACGCTGCTGCACACGCACGTAGCCGATTATCGTGCCTTGTTCGACACGATGCGTGTCGATCTGGGTGCATCGACGAAAGCGCAATGCGAGATGGACTCGTGGGAGCGTCTGCAGGCGCGGGCAGCAGCAGGTTCGCCTGCCGATCCGGAACTGGAAGCCTCCTATCTGCAGTTCGGGCGTTATCTGACGATCGCCGGCTCGCGCGACAGTTTGCCGACCGGCTTGCAAGGCCTCTGGATAAACGACAACTCGCCACCCTGGATGGCCGACTATCACAGCGATATCAATATCCAGATGAACTACTGGCTACCCGACCGCGCGGGCCTGCCTTCGTGCTTCGATGCATTGACCCACTATTGCCTCAGCCAGGTCGCCTCCTGGACGGCGTCAACGCGTCAACACTTCAACGATCCGCGTAACGTGTTTCGCAACAGCTCGGGCAAGATCGCCGGCTGGACGATGGGCATTTCCACCAATATCTATGGCGGTGGCGGCTGGCGGTGGCACCCGGCCGGGAACGCGTGGCTGTGCAACAACCTGTGGCAGCACTATCAGTACACCCAGGATCGCGCCTATCTAGCGCGGATTTATTCGCTGCTCAAGGGCGCCTGCGAGTTTTGGGAGGCGCGGTTGTTGACCACTACCGTGACAGATCCGAAAACAGGTGTCGCGCGCGAGGTCCTGATCGACGACGCCGACTGGTCGCCGGAGCAGGGGCCGTTGGATACCAAGGGGAACACCTATTCGCAGGAGTGGGTCTGGGATCTGTTCGAGAACTATCGCCAGGCAAGTGCGCTATTGGGCAAGGACGCGGGCTATGCCGCATCGATAGCGCAGCTGCAGGCGCGTTTGTATCTGCCTGTGGTCAGTCCCAGGAATGGCTGGCTGGAGGAGTGGATGAGTCCGGACAATCTCGGTGAGCCAGGGCATCGGCATCTGTCGCCGCTGGTGGGCTTCTTTCCTGGCGATCGCATTCGTACCGACACCAGCCCACCCGACGTGATCGAAGGCGTTACCAAACTACTCGAAGACCGACGCACGGGCGGTTATGGCTGGGCCTGTGCCTGGCGTGCGATGTGCTGGGCACGTCTGGGCGAGCCGGAAAAGGCCTATCAATTGTTGCTTACCAATCTGTCGCCATCGACGAACCATAGCAACGGCACGGCGCAGAACTTCTTCGACATGTACAAGCTGACCGATGGCAGCGATGCGTTCCAGATCGACGCCAACTTCGGCACGCCCACCGCCATGCTGGAAATGCTGATGAATTCGCGCCCCGGCCTGATCGAGCTGTTGCCGGCACTGCCCAAGGCATGGGCGGCCTCGGGTAGCGTGACGGGCGTGGGCGCGCGCGGCGGCTTTCAGGTCGACCTGTCCTGGAAGCTTGGCAAGATCGCGTCGGTCACGCTGCGAAGCGTCGGTGGCAAACAGACACGTTTGAAATGCGGCGACTGGACGAAGACGATTGCGCTTCGCCCCGGTACGTCGATCACTATCGAGCCAAAAACATGATGCTTACGATCAAAGCGATGACTCGGACTGCACTAACGGTGTTGTTGGTAGCCGCTGTCGATGTTGCGTCTGCGGCGCCGCAGGCTGATCAACGGATAGCGGTCTGGGCCCCCAGCATGACGGCCGGTGGCGCCGCCTTCAACGACAACACCGTGCGGATGGTCGCGCATCCCAGTGCGGGCGGGTCGCAAGTGCGCATCCGTTTGTCGAACCTGCGCGGTACCAGTCCCCTGAATATCGGTGAAGCAACGGTCGCCCTGCAGGCGCGCGATGCCGTGGCGGTGGCCGGATCCGTACATAAGGTGACGGTATCGCACGCAGGCAGCTTTATCATTCCTGCCGGCCAGGAGCGGTGGAGCGATCCGATTCCGATGCAGGTCGCGGCAGAGCAGAACGTGTTGGTCAGCCTCTACCTGCCAGGGCAAACCGGTGCGACGTCCTGGCATTCCGATGCCTTCGATACGACCTATATCGCTTCGCAGAATCATGCCGGCGAGGTTGCTGCGTCCGCATACACAACCTCGAAGACATCCTGGTACGTATTGTCCGGCGTCGATGTCGCTTCGGATGGCGAGGGTACGGTGGTCGCGTTTGGCGATTCGATTACCGATGGCTACGACACGCCGAAAAGCGCTTACGCCCGTTGGCCCGATTTTCTCGCGCGCAGGCTGGCCAAGGCTCATCGCCACGTGGGTGTGGTCGATGCCGGCATTGGCGGCAATCGCGTATTGACCGATGCACCTGTCAGTCAGGGCATCAGCGCAATTCAACGGTTTGGCCATGACGCGCTTGCCTTGCCGCAGGTACGAACCGTGATCCTGATGGAGGGCATCAACGATATTGGCAACCATGCCGGTGTCGGTGGTAGCACACTCACGGCGGAGCAGTTGATCGGCGGTTACCGCGAGCTCATCAAGCAGGCGCATGCGGCTGGCATTCGCATTATCGGTGGCACCATGCTGCCTTACCGAGGCGCCGGGTATTACACCGAGGCCGGTGAGGCGATTCGCCGGGCGGGCAATCGTTGGATCCGCGAGAGCGGCGAGTTCGATGGGGTAGTGGACTTCGATCGCGCGTTGCGTGATCCGTCGAATCCCGCGGTATTAAACGCGAGCTACGATTCGGGTGATCATCTGCATCCTAATGCACAGGGTATGCAGGCGATGGCCAGCGCGGTCGATCTCAACCTGCTGCGACAGTCTCGGGATAAAGCGCAGCATTGATAGTTTTCGCCATCTGTTGTGCGAGCGCGGCGTAGCTGGCCGCGCGGAGAACGCGCGCGCGCTTGGGTGCCTGGGCCAACAGATCGATTTTTTCATCGCCTTGCGCCGTCACTCGATAGGCGAACAGGCACGCGCGCGGCGCATCCAGGAAAATGCGCATTTCCACGACGAAAAATGTTTCGTGCTCCACTTCGGAATCCGGCTGCACGAAGATCGACAGCATCCGTCCACCCGTACGGCGCAATGAGCGCATGCTTTCTTCCAGTTCGATCACCAGATGGTGACCGTCCGGCACATCGAGGCTGTGGAACAGCACGCTGTCGAGCTCCGAGACCGCCTTGCGAACCTCGTTTTCGATGCGGCCAAGAAAGCCCACCCGCAATTCGCTGCGTGTGTAATGCAAGGGCATGGTCGCCACCTGTACCTGGCCCTTGTGCACGATGGTCGAGTGATTGATGCGCTGGAGCGTCAGCCCGGAGGCTTCATAGCTTTGCCCCGCGTTGCGCCCGCTGATGCAGGCCAGGGCGGACCATGCGGCTTTGAGGTAATCCAGATTCGGTGCGGAATTCAGCATGCCTGTCTCGCTTGAGTGGTTCCACCGTGCGGTATGAAGCCCCTGGGATGGGGACTTCGTGCCGGCTCAAGACAGGTTATCGGCAGGGTGCTGGGGAACTTCAACGCGGGAAAAAGAAAGGGCCGCCCAGGGGCGGCCCTCCACGGCAGGTGTTACGGATGTTTCAGGGCGTGACCAGGGCATTGATGAATGCCGGTCCAATCGGGCTGCCCCAACCGGTCACCAGATCGAACCCGGCGACGGCCTTGAAGCCCGTGCCACTACCAGCGGCTGGCTTGTTGCTGCCACTGGTGATGTCATGGAACAGGCTGTGATAGCTGGAGCTCAGCGCCAGCTGGTAAAGCTTCGGATTGACGAAGCCGACCGTGCCATTGCCTGCGGCCACCGACTGCTGATTGGCCAGCGCAAGCAGGCCGGCCCAACGCGGGGCGGCGTAGCTGGTTCCGGCCACACCGGTTTCCACCGAACCCTGGCTGACGGTGACGTTGTCGAAGTCCGCTTCCAGCGAGATATCCGGATCGTTGCGCAGCGTGGTCGAGCCCTTGTTGGTCGAGGTGATCACGCCGGCCGTGCTCTGGTACGACGGAATCGAATAGCCGGCCGGCTTGTAGAAGCCGCCGCCGCTGGCACCGTAGAGCCCTTCGAAGGTGTCGCCCCAGCCGGTCTCCGAGACCCATGCGCCGCCCGCGCCGCTGGTGGTCAGCGAGGTGCCACCCACATCCAGGATGTTCGGGTCCAGTGACGGTGGGTCGAACGTCTGTGCGTTGTACGCACCGTCGTCACCGCTGGCATTGAGATAGGTCTGGCCCTGGGTGGCGAACTGCTTGTAGATCGGATCGTCCGCGCTGCCAAAGTCGCCGCCGCCCCAGGAGCTGGTAATCACCTTGGCGGTATTGTCGGTCGCCATCTGGTTGAGCACGTCGGTGGCGCTATCGCCTTCATAGAACAGCACCTGCTTGAGGCCTGGCGCCATGCCGACGACGTTGCCGATATCCAGCACCTGCTCGCCGTCGTCGCAGCGCGAATTGCAGGTACCGCTGAAGCCGTTCACCAGAACATTCTTGACCGGTACGGTCGAGGGGGTGCCGGTCTGGCTGTAGAACAGCGTCAGGTCCGCGGCCTTGTAACCTTCGAAGGAGAACACCGCAACGACCTGGCCGGCGCCGTTCAACGAGCCGGAGCCGTAATAGGCCTTGCGGATATCGGTCGGTGTGTAGTTGCCGGACGGACCGGAGCCTTCGGCATGCGCCAGCGCCTTGATCTGCTGGCTGATCGTGCCGCGACGCATGTGGTTGTGCGGCAGGCTGACATTGGTCAGGCCGGTGATCTTCAGAAGCGGCACGCCGAGATCCACGGTCGGCTCGCGATCGGGTGCAAAGAAGTTCCGGTTCTCGGTCGGATGCCGATAATTGCTGAGCTTGATGTGCAGTGCGCGGTTGATCGTATCGACCGGCGCCTCGACGTCCACCAGTCGGCGATTCGATACCGTGCTGGTGACATTGAAGCCATTCACCTTGGCCCAGCCGACGACGGCATCATAATCGGCTTGAGTGGGTGCGAAACGCTCGGTGAATTCTTCCGAGGTCAGATAATGATGATAATTCGGGCTGCTCGGGTCGTAGATCGACTGAATCAGGCTGTCGAGTTCGGCTTCATTGCGCAGCGGCAAATTCAGCGCGAGTTTCAATGACTGAGTGCTCGGCGCATCGCTTACGCGTGCTGCCAGACCGGTACTGACGGCATCGGGTACCTGCGCCCGCATGATGCGATAAATACCGGCATCGGCGGCCTGCGCGTTGAGGCCACAAATAAATGCGCTGGCGAAAATAAAGGCGGGAGCGATTGCGCGGACGCTGGATTTGCCGTTCGGCTTGCGAAAGGGGACGAACTTCATAAGCGTGTTTCTCCAGTAGGTGGGATTATCTATCTGACCTCTTATGGAAAACTCATCGTGCATCCTTGCGAAAATCGCGATGCCTGAAGTTGAATGGCATCGTTTGATATAGACGAGTCGCGATAGAAAATGCCCACCATCTAATGCTCATGTTTTTTTTGTCACCCGATAAATTGTGACGAGGCGATCATATTCGGCGGTTGAATCGTCGATTGCGATATTCAAAAAAAGAAGTCGCAAGCTCTATGCAAGCTTGCGACTCTCGAGATATTGACGAACGCTTCACGCAAGTTCTTTCTGCGCTATCGATGCGCCATAAAAGGAAGCTCGATAACCTCAGTTTTCCCTATCGTCATCCCGGCGTAGGCCGGGATCCAGTGGCTTCGGTTCTCTGTTTTCGCGAGCGTGTTCGGAGCTTTTCGCGAGAACCCCGTGATGGCGCCACTGGGCCCCGGCCTGCGCCGGAATGACGACCAGGTGGTTATTCGAGATTCCCTAAAGCTGGCTCATGCCGCCGTCGACAATAATTTCCGTACCGACAATAAAGGCGGACTCGCTGGCCGACAGATGCAGGATCGTGCTGGCGAGTTCTTCGGCGGTGCCAAAGCGGCCGACCGGGATTTGCGCCTGAAGCTGCGCGGCAGTGGCCTCATCCATGCCCAGCTTGCTGTGCAGTGGCGTGCGGATTGGCCCTGGGCTGACCACATTGACGCGTATGCCGCGCGGGAGCAGCTCGGCCGACAGGGTCTTGGCCAACGAGATCACCGCTGCCTTGCTTGCGGCATACACCGAGGACGCCGGCATGCCGATATGCGCGTTGATCGAGCCGTTGATGACGATCGACGCGCCCTGGTTGAGGAGTGGCAGCAGCGCCTGGATCTGGAAATACGCACCCTTGACATTCACATCGAACGATTGGTCCCACAGCGATTCGTCGACATCGGCGAACGCCGCGAACTTGGCCACGCCGGCGTTGATGAACACCGCATCGAGGGTCAGGCCTTTCGCGGTGAGTTCGTTTGCCAGCTGTCTGGCGGCGGGCAGGGAAGCGGCATCGTTGCCGATGGCTACCGAGGTGGCTCCCAGTTCGGCCTGGGCTTGTGCGAGGGATGTGGCGTCGCGTCCGGTAATGATGACGCGCGCGCCTTCGGCGGCATAAGCCTTTGCGGCAGCCAGGCCGATGCCGCTGTTGCCGCCCGTGACGAGTACGGTCTTGCCTTCGAAACGATTCATGGTGATGGACTCCGTCGTGGTGGATGTGTCTGGAACTGCTGCTCATGTTGATCCATGGTGGCTGGTTTGCCGTACCATGCTTTCGACGTACTCGTTCGAAAGGTTCGAATATGTTGTCCGACGATGAATTGGCCTTGCTGGAAGCCATTCAAGCCAGTGGAAGCCTGACCCGTGCGGCTGCGCGACTGGGAAAAGCGCCCTCGACCGTTTCGCATGCGGCGCGGCAACTGGAGGCGCGCTTCGACGCGTTGCTGTTCGATCGGCGGCGCTATCGCTTGCAGCTGACCCCGGCCGGCCAATTGCTGGCGCAAGAGGCGGCACGCTTGTCGCTGGACGTATCCCGCCTGACCCGGCGCGTGAAACAGGTGGCGCATGGTTGGGAAGACCGCCTGTGGATCGTGACGGACGAGCTTCTCGAGTACGAAACGCTGTTGCCGGTGGTACGTGCTTTCGATGCGTTGGAGTCGGGTGTTGCCTTGCGCCTGACACACGAAGTGCTTAGCGGTACGTGGGAAGCGCTGCGCGACGGACGCGCCGATCTGGTGGTGGGCGCCACCAACGAGCCCCCATCGATGCCCAGGCTGCGCTGGTTCGAGTTGGGTGTCGTCGAATGGGTATTTGCCATATCGCCTCGTCATCCGCTGGCCAAGGTCAAGGAGCCGCTGCAGCAGGAGCAGCTCACGCCGTACCGGGCAGTCGTTGTTGCCGATTCGTCGCGCGGTGTCGGCGGGCGGGGTTATGGCGTACTTGGCGGTCAGGCTACCTTGGCCGTGCCGAGCATGCGCGCGAAGATCCTGTCGCAGCGTGAAGGCCTGGGTGTTGGCTGGCTGCCGCGTCATCGCGTATCGACCTTACTTCGTAGCGGCGATCTTGTCGAAAAGCGCGTTGCCGAGGAGCGTGAACCCAATACGCTTTATGTGGCGTGGCATAGCGATCATGAGGGCAGGGCGTTGGCGTGGTGGCTGGAGCAACTGCGCAATCCACGACTGGCCAAGCGACTGACGCAGGGGATCAGTGTGCAGCCTTAGCCTGCGCGATAGGAGAGGCTCCCGCGAGCACCCAGCCCCCTCACCCAACCCTCTCCCCCGGCGAAGCCAGGGGAGAGGGAGCAAGTGACGAGAAGGCCAAGCACTGAGGTTCCCCTCAGTCAGTCCCCTCTCCCCTGGCTCAGCCGGGGGAGAGGGTTAGGGTGAGGGGGGCTTTAAGCCCTCGGTGCCAGAATCAACTCAAACCCACCCACGCACCCTATAAACCCACATCCCAAGATATTCCCGCAGGCACCGCGCACTCAGCGTAAGCGCAGCCCGCCGCGGCCACCACGAACTCGAAGGCCCCTGATATTCATCAGGCGCAGGCGCAGGAATCACCGCCACACCCTGCCGCGCGAAGCTCGCTTCAGCACGCGGCATATGAATACCCGACGTCACCAACAGAACATGGCGCAATTTCCGTTGCTTCAGCATGGCGATCGAATAAAGCGCATTCTGATGTGTATTGCGGCTGGCACCCTCGACGATCAGCGCCGCGTCCGGCACGCCTGCCTGTTGCAATCGGTGCGCCATCTTCAACGCCTGGTCGGCACCGGACAAAAGCAATGTGCCGGCACGTCCATCCTGAAAAAGCTGCAAACCAAAACCAAGCCGGGTTGCTTGCATGTCGGGATCGTCACTGTCCCAGTCCGGATCATTGGATAACTTCCCGCCACCCAGCACGACGATGGCATCGGCCTTCGGGTAGCCCGATGCATCGCGTTGTGCATACGGCCGCTCCAGTCCGCGTTGCAACCAGGTAGCGAATGTCGGTGCGGAGCACAGCGCAAGCCACAGCACGCCCAATGCGATCGCCGACGCGCCTGCGCCATAACGTCGCCGATAGATAAAAAAGATACCGATGACCAACAGGAGCGCCGTGTGTAGCGCGGGGTGGGTCAGGTGGCCGAGCTGTTGGACTAAACCCATGGGATCCGTGTCGCCGAAAAGGCGTTGCGGAGTTTCGCAAGGAGCATGCCATTGCCCTATCCGACCAACGGCATAGGCCGGCTAGCTGAGCTTTCTAGATCGTTTGCGATCGTTTTCGTCAAGGGCAACTAGTGTAGTGTGGTTTACAGTTTCAGACATTGGTGTGAGCCCAAATGAAGAATTTGCGCAGCCTTTTGATCGTAGGTCTGGCCGCCCTGTTGACCGCATGTGCCACAGGCGGAAGCACCAGTGCGCCACCGAAACCGGCAGGCGATGCGCAGGCGGTCAATACCTATTTGATCGGCGTCGACGATCAGCTGCAGATCACTGTGTGGCACAACCCGGATCTGAGCGTCAGCGTGCCGGTTCGCCCGGACGGCAAGATTACGGTGCCGCTGATCGGCGACGTCGTTGCCGGCGGCAAGACCACCGAAGAAGTCTCCGGTCAGATCAAGGACAAGCTGCAATCGTTCATACGCGACCCGCAGGTTGCCGTGATTCTTACCGCGCTGCGCAGCCACGAATATCTATCGCGCGTGCGTGTGACCGGCGCCGTGCGCAGCCCGATTTCGATTCCGTACCGGCAGGGCATGACGGTACTCGATGCCGTATTGGCGGCCGGCGGTACGACGGAATTTGCCGCACCCGACCGCACCGAGCTGTATCGCAGGAGCAGTGATGGCGACAACACCACGTCATACGCGGTGCGCCTGGAAAAAATTCTGCAACAGGGTGACCTGGCCAATAACTATCCGGTGCAGCCCGGCGACGTGATCACGGTGCCGCAGCGAGCTTTCTGATGTCACGGGAGCGGTTTCAAAGGGATTCAAGGGGGATGTCATGAGCGCGGAATTAGTACCTTTCGGTGGGGCGTTGCCCGCCTTGATCAGCGAAGCGCGAAGGCGCCGTGTCGGACTGGCGCTGCTGTTTGCCGTTATCGCGCTGGTCGCGCTAGCCGCCGGCCTGTTGTGGCCGAAGAAATACGAGGCGTCCACCACCATCCTGGCGCAGGAAAGCAGCATCATCACGCCATTGATGGAGGGGGCTGCATCGCCCACCGCCAACAAGAACCGCGCGGGCATCGCGCGTGACGTGATTTTCAGCCGCAAGGTGATGGGCGAAATACTGGCCATCGGCGGCTGGATGGCGACGAACCCTACGCCGGTCGAGCAGGATCGCCTTATCGAAGGCATCAAGTCGCGCACCATCGTGCAGACCTCACGCGACAACCTGATCACCATCAGTTATTCCGACTCCGATCCCAAGCGGGCCTTTGACGTCACCCGGCAGTTGGCCCAGCTGTTCATCAGCGAAAGTCTGGCATCCAAGCAGCGCGAGAGTCGCGACGCTTATGAGTTCATCAACAGCCAGGTGGAAACCTACCGTAAAAAGCTTACCGACGCCGAAGACAAGCTGAAGATCTATCGCGACGCCAATGCGGACGCGCGGCCTGGCAGCGAGGCGGATACCAATACCCGGATCAGCCAATTGCGCACGCAGATCGAAAGCACGCGCATGTACATGATGGAGAAGCAATCGCAGCAAGCGGCGCTCTCTGCGCAATTGAACGGCGAGTCCGAAGTCAATGCGGTGCAGACCACCGGCGGCCTTTATCAGACTCAGCTGGCCGGCCTGCAGAGTCAGCTCGACACCTTGCTGCTGACGTATACCGACGAATACCCGGACGTGATCCGCCTGCGGCATCAGATACAGGATTTGCGCCAGCAGCTGGCGCAGTCCGAACAGCTCAAGCAGAGCGCCGAGCGCTCCGGCACGCCGATGCCATTGGACAACGCCGTGCAGATGAATCCGCTGTATCAGCAGCTGAAGATCCAACTCGCTGGCGCGCGCGGCGACGCCGCGGGTGCGGCAGCACGGATCGGCGCCAGCGAGTCGATGCTGCAGTCCGAGCTGGAACGCAGCAAACGCATCGCCAATTCGGAAAACGTGACTGCTGAACTGACACGTGATTACAACGTCAATCGCGATGTCTACCAGGACTTGCTCAAGCGCCGCGAAAACGCTCGCGTGTCGATGAACCTGGACGCCGAGCAGCGTGGTCTCACCTTCCTGATCCAGAACCCGGCAGTGATGCCGTTGACTCCGTCGGGTCTGCGCTTCATGCACTTCAGCGTGGCGGGCCTTGCCATGTCGCTGGCGGTCCCATTCGGCCTGCTGTTTGCGCTGGTTCGTTTCGACCCGCGTGTGCGTTCGGCCTGGCAGCTCGAGCACACCACGGGCTTGCCTGTGCTGGCGTCGATTCCGTTCTATCCGACGCCGCGCGATCGCCGGCGCGAGCAGCTGAACAATTCGATGCTGCTGCTGATAGTCGTCGGAGTGGCCGCCATCTATCTGGCCCTGTTCTGGCTCCGGATGAAGGGGTAGATATGAAGAACGAAGACAGCGAGAAAATGTTCTCCCATCACATCAGCGATGTGCTGCAGGCTGCGGCCAGCAGTATCGAGACGCGCTCGTCGCATAGTCACTCGATCGCGCTGATGAGCGAGCAGGCCGGTGCTCTCGCTCCGCTGCAGCTCGAAGAGCGTCGCATGATCCATCGCGAAGAGTCGGCTCGCCGGCACTCCGATGCGTTTCGCGGCATTCGCACGCGTCTGCTCGAACTGGCGGGTCGGCAAAACTTCGTCACGCTGGTGGTTTCGGTCAGTCCGCATTGCGGTGGCAGCTTCGTTGCGCGCAATCTCGCTGCGGCCTTTGCGTTTGACGAAACCAAGACCAGCCTGCTGGTGGATTGCAATCTTCGCTATCCCAATCAGCACAAGGAACTGGGCGTCCTGCCGGTCAATGGCGGCCTGATCGATCTGCTGGAGCATCAGGCGCGCGGCATCGAATCGATCATCTATCCCACCGGCATTCCGCGCCTGCGCCTGATTCCGTCGGGCAGGGCACGGGAAAACGGTGGCGAGTATTTTTCTTCGTCACGGATGCGTACCGCCATCGATTCGCTGCGCAGCCGCTACGCCGATCGCTATCTGTTTCTCGACGGGCCGGCCATCAAGGGCTCGCCCGATGCACGCATTCTTTCGGACCTGGCCGATTTCGTGGTGGTGGTCGCCGGTTACGGCCGCGATACACCGGCATCGATCAGCCAGGCCGTGGCTAATTTCGAGCCGGACAAGCTCGCCGGGGTGGTTTTCAATCAGCCGCCCTAGAGCGGTTTTCAACGCTGTCGATGCACAACTTCACGCCGCTAAAGCTACCGGGAAAGGATGATGCCGGCTTCCACTACGCTTGCTCGTGCTCTTTTGCTCGTGTTTGCCGCCGCCCCTGGCGCGGTATGGGCGGGCAAGTTCGACTATTCGCTGTATATGGGCATCGAACATAGCGACAACATCACGCTGAGCACGACCGACCCGATCAGCCAGAACGTACTCATTCCGGGGCTCAATTTTACCTATCAGCAGCAAGGGTCCACGTTTCAGGCGAATGTGCTCGGTACGCTCGAGTATCGCGATTATCCGGGGAGTCGTTTCGACAACCAGACCCAGACCCAGCTCGCGGGGCAGGCCAACTGGACGGTCTTGCCGCAGCGGCTGGACTTGTCCGTCGAGGACTATGCGGCCGTGCAGCCGGTGGATTCGCTGGCGAGCAATGCGCCCGACAACCAGCAGCAGACCAATGTGCTTTCGGTAGGTCCGACACTGCATCTGCAGTTCGGCGACGCCATGCGCGGCCAGGCCGAGCTTCGCTACATCAACAGCTATGCGTCGAAAGTCAGCGAGTTCAATTCATCGCGTGGTGTTGCCGCGTTTCGTGTGTTCCGCGATATCAGCCCCACCGATCAGTTGTCGGCCAACGTCGAGACGCAGCGGGTGAGTTTTGAAAACGGTGCCGATGCCGGCCCGAACTACACGCGCAATGAAGGCTTTCTGCGTTACACCAGCAAGTTGGCGAAATTCAACGCCGACATATTGATTGGCTGGTCGCAACTGAGCTTCGATCACGCGCCCAGCGATTCCAGTCCGATGGCGCGCGTGACGCTGGGCTGGCAGCCGACCTTGCGCACGGGATTCACGGTGTCCGGATCCTACGAATACGCGGATGCGGCACAGGACATGATGCTCACGCCGGGGCAGACCACGATCACCGACCTCGGTGGCGGCACTGTGACCGGGAGCGGCATCAGCACGGGTAGCGCCGTCATCGATTCGCAGGTGTATCTGCAGCGATTGCTGGAGGCGACCTACACGTTCAACACCGAGCGCTGGACGTTCTCGGTCGCGCCTGTCTATCGGAAGCTGCATTACCTCAACGATCCGACTTTCGACCAGGTGGGGCGTGGCGGCAGCCTCAACGCAACCTATCGGTTGCGGCCCACCCTGCTGCTTTCGGCGTTCGCGGCTGGCGAGAAGCTCGAATACCAGACGCTCAATCGCACCGATCGAACCCTGCGTTTCGGTCTCGACTTGAACAGCCAGTGGACACCGCATTGGAGCTGGCACGCATCGGTGATCCGCCAGCGGCGAAACAGTAACGCGGTGGATCAGAGCTATCGCGAAACCGAGCTTTTTTTTGGCGTGGTGTACCGGCGATGATGATTACCAGCCCAGAAGCCGAGCTGCCCTTTTACTTCGGCGACGACGCGGCGCTGTTCGGACTCTTTCATGCCACCGGTGGGCCTGCGCGTCGCGCAGTGCTGTTGTGTCCGCCGTTGGGTCAGGATCATATCCGCTGCCATCGGCTGTATCGCCAGCTAGCCAATGCCTTGGCGGGCGAGGGTATTGCCGCGCTACGTTTCGACTACTACGGCACGGGCGATTCCGCAGGCGGGAGCGCGGATGTCGACTGGGAGCGCTGCGTGGCGGATATCGCCACCGCTGCCGACGAATTGCGCAGGCGTAGCGGCGCCGACCGGGTGATTGCCTTTGGTGCACGCCTGGGCGGCAGCATGGCCATCGCCGCGGCACCCGCCGCTCGCTTCGCCGGCCTGGTGGCCTGGGATCCGGTGTTCGATGGCGGAAGCTACGTGTCGCGCCTTGATGCCATGCAGTCGGCGTTGCGACAGGACCGACAACGATTCACACGTCCGCGTTCGGCATCGGATGTCGCCGAGCAATGGTTGGGATTTGCGACCAGTGAGCGCTTGCGCGGCCAGATTACCGAATTGCAGCTGGATACCTCGTCGGTGCCCACGCTGGTGCTGGACTCGCTCGGCGAGCTGCCTGACAGCGGCGTAGCCAATATCTCGGTCAAGAGGCTGGAGCCGGCCGCGCCCTGGGACGATCTGAATCGTCTGGAGGTGGCGATCTTGTCGCATCCGCTCATTCAGACCGTGACCAGCCATGTGAGGGCCTCGGCATGACACGCGAGCAGGCCTTCCGTTTCGGGCGTGCCAGGCACTTGGTCGGTATCGCTGGGGTGCCGGACGAAGCGTCAGCCGCCGTCGGCGTGATCGTGCTCAATGCCGGTCTGGTTCATCGCATCGGCCCGTTCCGCCTGCATGTGGAAATGACCCGGCGTCTCAATGCCCAGGGCTATCCAACCCTGCGCTTTGATTTATCCACATTGGGCGACAGCGGCTCCAGCGGCGAGTCGCAGACGAAAGTGCAGCAGGTTTGCGCCGATGTCGACGATGCCATGACGCTGCTCGGGCAGCAGGCCGGTTGCAATCGTTTCGTGCTGATTGGTCTTTGTTCCGGCGCTCAGAACGCCCACAGCGTGGCCTGCAACGACAACAAGGTGGCCGGCGTGGTGTTTCTCGACGGTTATGCGTATCGCACCTTCGGCTATCGCGTGCGGCACTACGTCCCGCGCCTGTTCGATATGGAACGTTGGCGTCATGCGCTTACGCGTAGTCGCAACCAGCAGGTTGCTGCGCCGCGCAGCCCGGAGCCGGTCTTCGCCGTGGCGCCTTCGCCGCAGGCGGTCGTACGCACGGATCTGGCCGGCATGATCGAGCGCGGCATGCGGCTGTGTCTGATCTATAGCGGTGGCATCAGCAACTACTTCAATCACGCGCGCCAGTTTCGCGAATGCTTTGGCAGCGTCATGAGCCATCCCTACGTCAGTACCAGTTTTCTGCGGGAAAGCGACCACACCTATATCTTGACCGGCGATCGCCACCGCTTGCTCGACAACATCGAGCACTGGATAGCAGAGAACTTCCCTATCGTTAAAGCGGGTACACGAGCATGAACAAGGTTCTTGTTACCGGAGGCGCCGGCTATATAGGCAGCCATGTGGTGCAGCAGCTGGTTGCGCGTGGCGACCGTGTCGTCGTCATCGACAACCTGAGCACCGGTTTTCGCGAAGCGGTACGCGGCGCCGAGCTCGTCGTCGGCAACGTTGGCGACACCTCGCTCGTTTCCCGGGTCATCGCCGAACATCAGGTCGATGCCGTCCTGCATTTCGCGGCGCACACCGTGGTGCCCGAATCGGTAAGCGATCCGCTCAAGTACTATGGCAACAACACCTGCAATACCCGCAATCTGTTGGCTTGCTGCGCCGAGGCCGGCGTGGACAAGTTCATTTTTTCGTCCACGGCCGCGGTGTACGGCTTTACCTCCGATGGCGTTGCCAACGAAGACACGCCGACCCAGCCGATCAATCCGTACGGCACCTCCAAGCTGATGTCCGAAACCATGTTGCGCGATCACTGTGCAACCGGTGCCATGCGGCATGTCATTCTGCGTTACTTCAATGTGGCCGGCTGCGACCCGCAAGGGCGCATCGGGCATTCCACGCCGCAGGCGACCCTGCTCATCAAGGTGGCCTGCGAGCACGCGGTCGGCAAGCGTGCCAGTCTCTCGGTATTCGGTACCGATTACGACACGCCTGATGGGACGGGGATCCGCGACTATATCCATGTCGACGACCTGGCCTCGGCGCATCTGCACGCCCTCGATCATCTGCGCGACGGCGGCGACTCGCTGACGCTCAATTGCGGTTATGGACACGGCTACAGCGTGCGCGAAGTGATCGATGCCGTGGAGCGCGTCGGCGGACAGCCGTTGAACGTGCTCGAGCTGCCGCGCCGACCGGGGGACTTGCCCAAACTGATTGCCAGCAGCATGCGACTCAAGCAGGTGCTGGGTTGGCAACCGCAATACGACGATCTGGACTTCATCGTGCGCACGGCGCTGATGTGGGAGTGGCAGCTCGCCCGTAAATCGCCATTGACGTCGGTGGCCTAGCCGATGGTCGTCGTATGCCAAGGATACTGATTCTGCTAGCCGGCATCGTCGCCATGACGATGGCGGCGGGTGCCTTTGCCAAGGGAAGCGCACCGAAGCCGGCTTCCTTGCCGCCGGGTGTGGTGCCTGAGCAAAGCATGGTGTTGCACAGAAACGCCGGGACGGATGCCGATGTGCAGGTGACGGTGGGTATTCCGTTTCCGCCCGGCATGCTGCGCGATGCGCGCCTTGTACGCATCCTCGACGACAAGGGCATGGAAGTGCCCGCGGCCGTGCAGGCGACACTGTTGTGGTATGCCAAGGACGGTAGCGTGCGTGCGGTGCGCGCTCAGTTTCGTGCTCATCTGGACGCCAAACCGGCCACTTATTACTTTGCACTCGGTCAGCCGCGACAGCACGATCTTGCCGGTTGGCCTTATGCAAATGGACTGGTCGACAGCGGGCAGGGTTTGCGCGCCCCGGCGGTATTGGCAACGTTGACACCGAGCTGGCTATGCGCCTCGTTGCTGGCGGGCCCGCAACTGCCGGCCGCGTCCGACGAAGCGTATGCCGGCTACGTTGCCGCGCAGTTCCAATGGGCGAAGAAGCTACCGGCGAGCGACCCGACGGCCTGGCTGTTCGACCGTCCCTCGACGCTTTACAAGGCGTATATACGCACCGGTCGTTTCGACTATCTGCAGGCGGCCGATCTCAGCTATCGCTTCTACATGAAATACATCCGTCGCGATGGCTTGCCTATCAGCCCGCAATGCGCCGGCGGCTGGACCTATGGCGACAAGCCTTGCGACGTGAAATATGTCTACCTGGAACCGATCCTGCTTTCGCTGGCCCTGACCGGCGACGACAGCGAGCACGATGCGGCCACGGTCGACCATATGATGACGCTTTGGCAGAACGGCGGCTGGAACAATCGTGCCGGTCCTTATCGGCACGCTTCGGACTATTTCACCGAACGGCTGGCCGGGCTCGGCTTGCTGGAAACGGTCAGCGGTTATGAGCTGACCGGCGACAAGCGCTATCTGGAACGCATCAACGAGCGCGTCGGCTGGCTTTACGATCATCAGCACAACAATCCGGACCAGTTGGGCAACGACGGCTCGTGGCGCAACAGTTGGAATCTGCACGAGAACGATAGCTGGAATCCCGGCACTGACGTGCGTGGTAGCTCGCCGTGGATGACGGAGAATATTATCGACGGGCTGTGGCACGCATGGTTGGTAACCGACGATCCGCGCATCCCTGAAATGATTACCGGCTTCGGCCGGTATCTCGAACGTTATGGTTGGATCGCGCAGGAACGGTTGGTCCATCCGCATGATTGGCGCAATCCCTGTTCCGGTGCCGGTGGACAGATCGCCTGGTACTGGTCGTCCGCGCATGCGACCGACCAGGCCATCACCGGTATCCAGGAATCGGAAGGCTGGTACAGCGATGCCCACAACGTCGAGCTGGGATTGCCGATTGCCGCGGCCTATTACTTCGAGCGCGACCCGACGCAACGCGCCGCGTTGAAGCATCGTTTCGATGCATTGGCCGCCTCCTACGACAAGACCTGTGCCGCTGCCGACGATACCTTGCGGCGCTTCAACTGGAACAACCGCGGCAGCGGCGTCGCGCAATGGCTGATCCGCCAGCCGCCAGGTAGTGGCGCTGCGCTCACGATAGCCCGGCGGGCTACGCCATGAATCGTCGTCTGGCCGTACTGCGCAGCGTGACCATCGTTTCGGTGTCGAGTTATATCGAATACGCGCTCGGCCTGGTCGTCAGCATCTGGATTGCGCGAGCGTTGGGACCGGCCGACTTCGGCCGTTACGCGTTTACCGTATGGTTGTGCGGCTGGCTGATTACCTGCAGCAACCACGCCTTGACGACATCGTCGACCAAGTTTATCGCCGAAGCCGATGGCTCCGGTGCAACCCGTATTGCATCGCATATCGCCTATCGCCTGAGCCAGGTGCAGCATCTGAGCTCGCTGATCGTGATGGCGATCTTTCTGCTGGTCGTCTTTATCGTCAGGCCGGACGAGTGGGAGGGTTTCCTTCTGCCGGTGACTGGCCTGGTCGTCATCGCGACGGTGGCCAAAGCCAATTACGGCATGCTGGTGGCCATCGAGAAAGGCCAGGAACATTTCGAGCCCGAAGCGATAGCCGTGGTGGGCGCGGGAGCCATCGGTATCGTGCTGGTGATCGGGGCGACGCTGGCACATGCAGGGCTGTTGGCATTCATCGCACTGTTTGCGATTGCGTCGCTGCTGCTCAATCTGATCAATCGATTTGCCTATCGTCGTTACTGTCAGCCTTATGAAGCCGGTCCGATCCCCGTGGAAATGCGTGCGCGGCTGTCGCGGCATCTGCGACTGACGGCGATGCTGGTACTGCTGGGCTCCTTCAAGGCCGGTACTTTTGAGGTGTTCCTGCTCAATACGTTCAGCGGTTCCACGGCGGTAGGTTTCTTTGCGATCGCGGTGACACTGACGCGCGGTGCCGTGCAGCTTTTCTCGGTGGGACTGACCAGCACCTTGCTGCCTTACATGGCCAAGTCGTTCGGCGAGCACGGCCACGACCGTACGGCATATTTCCTGGCCGAGGCCACGCGTTTCTATTGGGCGGTCGGCTTGATTATTGCGGGGCTCGGCTTTGTGACGACACCTGAGATCGTCACCTTGATGTACGGCAACCGCTATGTCGATGCCATCCCGGCCATCGAGTCCTTCCTGGTCCTGGCGGGCTTGCTGCTTATAGGAAACGGGATCGGCGCCTTCCAGACCGTGGTGGACCGTCAAGCCGATCGCGTACGCGTGACGGTTGTTTCGCTTGTCGCCAATGCCGTATTCGGACTGTTGCTGGTACCGCCGCTTGGCCTGCCGGGTGCCGTCCTCGCTTATGCGGCAACGCGACTGACCGAGCTGGGCCTGGCGATTTATTACCTGCGCCGGGCCACCAGCCACGGTCTGCCGGTGGCGGCCATGGCAAAGTTGTTCGTGGTCGGTGCGATGGCGACGGGCGCTGCGTGGCTGGTGACGGCGTGGACACCAGGGCACTACGGATTCCTGCTCGGCAGCGTCGTGTTCGTCGCCATCTTCACGCCGGGCAGCGTGTGGGTGGGGTACTGGAGCAGTGACGACTTCCGCCTGATGGCTTCGATCGCCGCTCGGCTCGGTCCGCCGGGACGCATGGTGATGCGTGGCTTGAACAACCTGCAGCGGCCTCCCGTGAACTCCGTGCCATGACTACGCCTCAGGAAGCGCGCTTGTCCTGTACGGTGATCGGTACCACCGTGGCGCTGCATGCATCGCGCGACGAACTGGCGCGACTGGCCGAAACCACGGGCGCTGCCTCGGGCATTGTCCAGCACCCTGATTGGCTGGCGTTCGAGTTGGCGTGGCGTGGTTCGGAGGCGACCCTGCATCTGGTGGTTGCCAGCAACGGGCTGGGGCAGGTGATTGGTTACGCTCCCTTCCTGGTGGAGCAGCACCGCGCCCAACTGGCGCTGGGCAAGTATCGGGTTTCGATCTACCGCGGCCGGACATGGCGTTTGCTGGGTGCCGGCGTCGTAGCATTGCCCGACGATCGTTCCCTGGTCGAGCGGATGATTGCCGACGTGTTGCAGCGGGATCGCTCGGTGCGTGTCATGCGGATCCAGGAAACGGAGCTGCCTAATCGATTTGCGGCGGCGTTGTCGCAAGGTAAGCGAACGTTCGCCACCGTCCAGGCCAATCTGCTCGATCAACTGAACTGGGTGATCCAACCGCAAGGCTCATCGGCGGCGTATCTGGCTACGCTCGGTTCGAAGCGGCGTAATGACCTGACGCGGCGGTTGCGCAATGTGTACAAGAAGCTGGGCGACCAGGCTGAGTTGCGTCTGTTTGATCGTGCGGAGCAGATCGACGAATACGCGGCGCTGATGAACCAGGTCTATGCACGTAGCTGGCATGCGTCCGCGCAGGCGATCGATTGGGAACTGCCCGCGCGACGCAACCTGTTTCAGCATTTGGCCGCAGGAGAGCAGGTTATCGGTCATATGTTGATGCTGGGTGAGCGTCCGATCGCTTATGTGCATGGTTATCGGTTGGGTGGGCGTTATCTGCTCGACGATACGGGGTATGACGAAGAATTCGCGTCGCTGGGCGTGGGGTCGGCGCTGGTGTTTCAAGCGGTGCAGGATTTGCTTGATCGTTATCCTGGGGAAGTTATCGATTTTGGGTATGGCGATAATCAGTACAAGCGGGTGCTTGCTGATCGGCAAACTGCATGTGGGTCGCTGTATGTGGTTCGCGGACTGCTGCCGCGCCTCTGCTTCGGAGTGATTGCGCCTGTGCGCCGGTTGTACCAGCGTGCGCACAAGGCAATGCGTAAGACAGATTGATACGAAGCTAGGCGTTTCAAGATGTTTGTAGGAGCGACTTCAGTCGCGACAGGCCGTGATGTAACCGTGCGTTGTGCTTGAAAATATGAAGCCGGTTTCGGCTGTGCCCGGTTCTTGCCTGTGTGTTCGGGCGACCTGGCCGCTTACGCAGCGGGCGTTTCACTCGCCTGCCGGCGAGCGAGTCACTTTCTCTTTGCTGGCCCACGCACGTAGTGCGAACGGCGAAGCCGGCCCGGAGGGCGGAGGACCTTTAGGTCCGGAGTAAAGAGAAAGTAACCAAAGAGAGAATGGCCTTTAGAGCCAAGGCTCTGAGCAGCATTGAGGGATAAAACCGTTCGGACCGTCTACTCGAACCGATAGGGGACGCTTCCGGCGCTTCTGATGTACGCCGAACCTGTGCGCGAGGCGTCGTGGCGGTGAGGACTTAAAGCTCCTCTGCCTTGCTACCCCTCTCGTCATTCCGGCGAAGGCCGGAATCCAGTGGCGTTATGGCTTCGTTCCTGTCTCGGTGTTCAGACGATCTATTCGCTTTCTCTCGCAGATCAGCGCGCCCTCAACAAACTCCCACGCACCACCCGATAAACCGGCCGCGCCCAGCGCTTCAGCGGCTTCTTCGCATTCCACGCCAACCATTGCAGTTGCCGGGCGCCTTGCGTGCCCAGGGCAAGCGCGACTGCCAGCGATGCCGGTGAGTCCTGCCAAAGCGCGTATCGCCCTAAAACGGTACAGCCATCCACTTGCCATGTGCTTGTGGAGGGTTCGGAGGTAAACAGGTAACGGATGCCAGCGGCGGCTGCCGCTCTTGCCACATCGGTCGAATAAAATCCGCCCGGTACCGAACCGACGGTGACCGGTTCGCCCAGCAAGTGGCTCAGGCGATCAGTACTCAAGCGCCACTCCGAGGCAAGAACGGTGGGCGACAGCCTGGACATCTCTGCCGGATGCGTATGCGAATGGGTGCCTACGACATGACCGGCCGCGCGTAGCGCGAGTATGTCGCTGTAGGTGACAAAGCCGGGTGTTCCGATGTGCGCCGTGGTGATGAAAAAATGCCCGATCATGCCGTGTTCGGCCAGCACGGTAGCTACGGCAGCGGCACTGGCGCCGCCGTCGTCGAAAGTGAGCAGACAGCGAACGGTGCCGAGTGTTGGCTCGGTCAGGACCGAGTCGAACGACAGGCCCGATTGTGCAAGCGCGGCGAGGTGGCGGGCGAACGCGGTGACATCGAGCTTGTAGTGTGCGGCAGCCGGGCCGGGAAACCCGCTCGCATCGCTCGCCCCGGGGACGACGACATCGTGATACATCAGTGCGGCGCAGCTCATGAGGTCTGGACTCGCATGGCCTCGCGCTGCCAGCGCAGATAGCGCGTCAACCAGGGTTGCCCCCACGCGGCGCTGGCGCGGTTGCTGGTGTCCAGCGGTTTCGCGGTGCCGGCATCGATGTCCTTGAGTCGCGTGGCGATGGCGTCGAGGTTTTCCATCACGACGCGGTACTGGATCACCACATGCGATTCCTGGCGCTCGTCGAACGAGTAGCGGTAATAGCCATAGACGGGCCCGGTATCGACGCCGGCATCGACCTTGAGCAGGGTCATGCCGACCCGGTCGAGATCGCGTTGCGCCAGCGCCCAGAAGCAACCATGCGCGTTGCGATATTCGGGGCATATCCCCGGGTGCAGTACAAAGCAGCCCAGCCGTGGCAGTTTGATCAGCTTCTTCTTGATCAGTTGCTTGCAGCGGGCAAGGACGAAGTCGGGCTTGGCCTTGCGCAGGAAGGCCATCACGTCGGCATCGTTGACGTCGCTGGCAACGATGACGGGAACCTGAGGTGGCGAGCCGTAGCGATTGTGCATGGCCGTCAAGGCCCACTGCATCCAGTGGCGGTCGCGGGTGGCAAGCGCAAAGCGTTGATAGAGCCGCATGGCCACGACGTCCAGGAACCGCATCCAGCCGACCCTTCGAATTTCGCGGCGCACTCGGGCGCGTTTCTGCGCTGAGTTCTCCTGCAACACGACGACGCCGGCCAGCTGCGAGAACGACGCCAGCCATGCGGCCAGACCTTCGCGGTCGAAATCGTCGCCGGCATGACAGATCAGTACGCTACGCATAGGCCATCCCCTTTGACGGTACCGGCAGCTCGAAATCCCGCCAGGCGTTGGGGTTGCCGTCCTTGCCGGCTTCGGCGGCCTTGATGATGTTGTACATCTCGCGCGAAGTGACGTAATGCAGGACGTGATTTACACCGTCGTTGTACGCCCGCTCCAGGTGATCGTGCATGGTGTGCGCCGCGGCGCCGAGCAGGGTGTCCATATCCCGCTCCTGCGTGCCATGGGTGTGCACCTTGATAAAAATCCATTCCGGCCGTCCTTCGACATGGATGCCAGTGCGCACCCACGCATCCACGCGAGCCGGCGTGGGCGGACAGGCCCGCCGCACATCGGCATTCTCGATACGGGGGATCAAGCCGAACCGGCGTTCGCGCCAATTCAGCCCGAGCGGACCCTGCACGATCATCAGGTCGCCCGATGGCTTGCCGCCAACGCGAACCGGCACCCCCGTGTTGTGCGATTTCGGTCGCAGCGGGTCGTCGGTGGCGTAGTAGATCGAATTGATGGTGCGCGTCTGCGTGTCGCTGGGTGCGGAGGGCAGGGTGAAGTCGGCATAACAGCCCAGCTCGCGCAGCAGGATCAGCTCGTTGTTGATGCCGCACCAGCGCCCGTCGGCGCGTGAATTGTCCAGGCACCAGTTGCCATGGATAAAGCCGAAGCGTAGCTGTCCGGTTACCGGGTCGCGCGGCAGGGCGCCGTGACGCTCGTGCAGCAGCTCGTTGAAACGTGAAATGGTTTCGCGAAAGTTTTCTGCCGTATCGTTGTCGTGGTGCAGGTGAATCTCAAGCTCGCCATAACCGTCGGCGCAGAGCGCGGCTACCTTGTCCAGATGTTCCTCGAGATATTCCTCTTCCGGATAGAAGAACGTGTGTTGAGGATGGCGGCCGTCCGCATCGCGGTGAGCGGAGGCCAATGACCGATAGTCCCGGCACCAGCGGTCGACGCGTGCGCGCTGGGTTTCCAGGTCGACCTTGCCCCAGGCCGGTTCGAAGTGGTCGACGAAGCAGAACATCACATGGACCGGCCCTTTGGTGGGAACCGGCCGGCGTCGGCGCAGATAGCTGCCTAGCCAGATCTGCATGTTTCGCGCACGAATCGCCCAGGCCAGCAGGCCGATCACGAGTACGACAAACGCGGCAAGCAGCGCGATCAGTATCGTCCACATCAGCGTGACTCCGTGGCCGGCAGCAGCCCAAGCAGCTGCTCGGCGTTGTTGCGCCATTGGCGTTCGCGCACGATGTAGTCGCGTGCCGCGGCGCCGACGCGACGGCGTTCTTCTTCCTGCGTGGCCAGGTCGAGTACGCGCTGCACGCAGGTTGCCGTTTCGCCTTGCGGGAACAGCCAGCCGGTATGGCCGTCGCCGATGACCTCGGCCACCGGCGCGTAATCGGGTGCCACGACGGCTACACCCATGCCCATGAACTCGAACAGTTTCATGGGTGAGCCGTAGCGGTTCGAATTGGGCAGCACGGCGTAATCCATGCAGGCGATCCAACTGGCGATCTCGTCATGGGCGACGCGGCCGGGCAACAGCACGCGATCGGCCAGCCCGCGTTCGGCGACCAGCGCGCGTACGGCGGGCAGGGTGCGCCCGTCGCCGACGAAGACCAGGGCCAGTTGCGGTACTTCGGCAAGACGCGCGGCGATCGCTTCCACAAACGCATCGACGCCATGCCAGTGTGCGAACACACCGATATGGCCGCAGACGATGCGCCCGGTCAGGCCGCGCTCGGCGCGCAGGCCGGCATGGTCGAAACGCGAAGGATCGAAGCGGGCCAGGTCGACCGCATTGGGCGAAATCACTGCGGGGGCTATGTCGCCATACGCCGTTTCGGCCTGTTCGCGGAAGTAGCTGGAAATAAACACCAGACCGGTGCATTGGCGCATGCACCAGCCTTCGATGCGACGTGCCAGCGCTTTCAGTCGTAACGGGCGCACGCGCTCGACCAGTGCCGAGTCGTTGATTTCCAGGATGATGGGAATGCGCCGCCACCGCGCGAGCCACACCGTGGCAAACAGGAATAGCGAGTAACGCTCGTAAATAAGCTGCGGACGCAGGCGACGGATCGCTGCACTCATTCGCAGCAAGGTAACCAGGTTGTAGCCGATCTCCAGGAATTCGAACAGGACGCCCGGCAGGCCGGTGACCATCGCGGCAAGCAGCCCGCGACGGGTCGCGCTCGTGGCGATGGCTGGCTCGTGCTCGGGGTCGGCGCCCGGGAACGAGATCACCGTTACGTCGTGTTTCAGTTCACGCAGCGCGTGCACCACGCCACGGATATGCACTCCCTCGACATGCCTGCCACGCGTGCGGTGGTGATAAATGATGTTCATCCTGCCTCCCCCGGCAGTACGTCGAACAGATAGCCATCGATCAGCCACTCGGGCAGCATGACACTCAACGCCGCCCGCGCTCGATCGCTGTCGTCATGCATCAGGACGATATCGCCGGCGCGAGGCGGCGAGTTGCGCAACTGAGCAATCAAGGCGTCGGTCGGTCGTTCCTGATAGTCGAGGCTGTCGTACGACCAATAGGCAAAGCTGCGACGCTCCCTGGCGAAATGCCACAGCAGGTCGGCTCCGACGTAGCCGTGCGGCGGGCGCATAAGATGATGCTTGCGCCTGTCGAACGTCTGAAGCAAGGCATCGGTACTGTGGATCTCACGAAGCTTCTTGGCCGTCGTCATGTTCTTGAACGACCAGTGGCTGTAAGAGTGATTGCCGACCAGATGACCTTCATCGACGATGCGCCGAACCAGGCGCGGATGGCGTTCGATCTTTTCGCCAACAAGAAAGAAGCTGGCGCGCACGCCATGCTTGGCAAGCAAATCCAGCAACGGCGGGGTGTAATCCGGATCGGGGCCGTCATCGAAGGTCAGATAGCGGGTGCTTCCCTGGCGAGCGCCATGCGTCATGACCAGCGAGTCGGGCAGTAGCCCGAGCAGTTGTTGTTTTCTCGGCCGCATATTCATACCCGGGCCTCCCATGCCGCGGTGCCATGTACGACGACTTCCTGCAGCACGCGTTCCAGCCGGTCCACATTGTCTTCCCAGCGAAAACCGCCCGCGTGCAGCGCAATCTTGCGTGGATCCCAGTGCCGCCCGCTCGCTTCGATCAGCGCTTCGGACAGCGCGGCGGGATCGTGTGGCGGGACAAGGATGCCGGCGTAGTCGGGAACGACCTCGGGAATGCCCCCCACGCGTGTCGCCACCACCGGCGTACCGCAAGCCATGGCCTCGAGCACGACATTCGGTACACCTTCGTTGTGGCTGGGCAGGCACAACAGATCCGCCGCGCGGAACCAGTCACCCAGTGCGTCGTGGGCCGCCGCGCCGGCAAGTTCGACTTGCGCCTGGCAGCCCAGCGCAACGATGCGCGCGCGCAGTGCATCGCGGTCGGGGCCATTGCCCACATAGATCAGCCGGGCTGCCGGATACCGGGCACGCACCGCCGGAAAGGCTTCGAGCAGATCGAGGCAGCCCTTGCTTACCTTGAGATTGCCGACATAGAGCAATAGCGGTGTTGTTGTGGCGAGCCCCAGCCGGGCTCGCGCTTCACTGCGCAGGCCCGGTGCAAACAATGCCTGGTTGACACCGTTGTAGAGCACATGCACCCGGGAGGGATCCGCGCCAAGCGCAATGGCCTTGTCCGCCAGCGCCTGGCTGACCGACACGACCGCATCGGCGTGATGCAGTGCGTAGCGAATCTGCGGGCGGCGTAACGCGTATTGGGCCTGCACATTCAGGTCGCTGCCATGCACTTTCAGCACGCACGGAATGCCCAGGCGACGGGCCAGCCAGCTCACCGCCGCGCCGTCGGGATAGGCCCAGCTCACCAGCATGCAATCGTAGTGTGCTGCGCGCAGCCGACGGCCGCGTTGCCAGAGCAGGCAAAGCAGCCAGAACAAGGCATGCAGGAAGCGTCCGATGCCCGGCGGATAGACGAAGGAGAAGTAATCGGTGCGGACATTCGGCACGTGCACCGCAGCCGGCGCGCGCCGCAGTCGTTCACGGAAATCCACCGCGACCAGTACGTCGACCTCATGGCGCTGCCCGAGTCGCTCGAACTGCTGGCGATTGAATGCGCCGCGCAAGGGATCCCACGGCGTCGGGAACAGGTTGGTGAGTACCAGGATCTTCATCGCGTCGCTCATGCGGGCGAGCCCAGATAGAGCCGGGCATAGCTGCCGGCCATGGCGTCCAATGAACCGTGTTGTTCGACCCAGCTGCGCGCCGACTTGCCCAGGGCACGTGCTTCGAATGGATTGCGCAACAGCGAAAGCATGGTGTCGGCCAGCACGATCGGGTCGCCCGCGGGTACCAGTCGTCCGGTCTTGCCGTCGCGAATGATTTCTCTATTGCCACCGACATCGGTGGCGACGATCGGCAAGGCGGCAGCGCCTGCTTCGAGCAGGGCCAGCGAATAGCCTTCGCTCACGGACGAGAGCACGAACAGATCCAGACCCTGCAGCAGCTCGTGCACATCGTTGCGATCGCCGAGGAAATGCACGCGATCGGTGACGCCTTCTTCGGCGGCCCTGACTTCAAGGTCCTTGCGCAGTTCGCCTTCGCCGACCAGCAACAAGGCGGTGTCCGGGAGCTGGTCATTGACGCGGCGGAAGGAGCGGATCAGGCCGGCCTGGTCCTTGGCCCAGTTGAGGCGCCCCACGTTGCCGATCAGCTGTGTCTGCTCGGGCAGGCCGAGTCGGTCCTGCAGGCGCCGGCGCATGGTGTTCGATGCTGCCTGGAAGCTGCCGACCTGGATTCCGTTCGGGACGACGCGTGTCTTGGCCATCGGTACGATGCCGCGCCGGATCGCATCGTCGCGTGCCGCTTCGCAGACGGCGACGACCGTGTCGGTACTCGCCAAGGCGCGGCGATAGAGCCATTCGCGTCGGGCCGCGCGTTGGTTGCTGCCCATGCCGTGCCGGGTATTGATGACCTGCCGCGTGCCCAGCCCATAGGCTGCCCATACCGCCTGGTAATGCGCTACCGCGTTGTGCGTGTGAAGCACTTCGGTAGCGTGGTTACGTATCAGCTGCCGCGCGCGCGCCAACGCGCGCAGATCCAGTCCTTGCCGTTTATCGCAAGCCGTGACCGGAATGCCCAGGTCATGAAGCTCATGGGCCTGTGAGCCGCGTTCGTAGAGGCAGACGACCTGGCAGCGATGGCCTTGCCGATGTTGCAGCTTGACCAGTTCGAGCACCATGCGCTCCAGGCCGCCACGGTCGAGGTTCTCGACGAAGTGGGTGATGTTCATGGCGCCAGCTCGGACACGGTCACGCGCAACTTGCCGCTACGCGTCAACGGAATGTCGTCGGTAAAGTGGCACTGGAGCTGGACGCTGTCGCCCAGAACCTTGCCGACTTCGCGTCGGATATAGGCAAGCGAGTTCTCGTCGAAGCCATCGCCGCGCACGATGGTAAGGTCGAGCCGGTCCAGCTCGCGCTGCACCAGTTGAAAGCGAGCCAGTCCAGGCACGTCCTTGAGCATGTGCGGGAAGAATTCACCCGGCAAGGCATGGCCGGCCGGTGTGCGAATAGTGTCGAGTACGCGGCCGTCGACGCGCGCCAGCATCGGCAAGCCGCGGCCACAGGCGCATTGTTCGTCCGACGCGGTGGCCATGTCGCCATTGAGGTAGCGCACGAACGGCATGCCGTAGTTGAAGAGATCGGTAATGATCACTTCGCCGGCCTGCGACTCCGTGTGGGTGTCGCCGGACTGGCGCAACTCGACCACCAGGTGATCGGCATTGACGTGAAGCCCGCGATGCTGCTCGCACTCGGCGGCGACCAGCATGAATTCGCGGCAGCCATACGTGTTGTACGCGGGGCAGCCGAAGGCCTGCTCGATGATCGTTCGTTGAAAATCGTGCAGCGCTTCGGCGCCGCCGATGATGGCCTGGGGTTGCCAGGGCTTGCGCCCGTTGGCGATCAGCCATTGCGAGAGGCGCAGCAAGGGGCCGACGTAGGCAACGATGATTTCGGGTCGATACTGATCGATCGCGTCCGCGTACTGCGCCATATTGGCGTCGGTCATGTGGAAGGTGTTCAGCACACGCCGCGCGAACAGCGCGTTGTACATGCGGTCCTTCAGCTGATGCGCACGCGTGGGCTCGCCTACGGAGCCACCCCACAGATACAGCGTACGGCGGCCCATCCGCGAGCCGGCCCAATCGTAGCCGCGCCACATCACCGCAACGCGCCGGTCGTTGCTTTCGCGCGTATAGCCGAATCGCAGCGGTTCGCCGGTCGAGCCGCCCGTGGCCTTGTAGAGAAGCTTGTCGCGCAGGGACTCGGCTTTCAGGTCGTCGAAATGGTCGCGAATATCGGCCTTGGTGAGCACCGGCAGACGCGCATAGTCGGCAAGGTTGTGAATATCGGCCGGCGCGATATCCAGTGCCCTCCAGCGTTTGCGGTAATAGGGCACCTCGTTGTAGCAATGTTCGAGCAGGCGCTTGAGACGTTGCCATTGCAGGGCCGCGATCCGTTCCGGGCTCAGCCATTGATCGTGCTGATAGTCGTCGAGATAGGCCAGCGTACGTCGCCCGCGCAAGCCACTTTCGTAGGCCGGGTACAGCGCCTTGCGGAACGTCGTTTCGTACCAGCCGCTCATGGCGTCGGTCTCCCTGGAAATTCAATGATCGTCATGTCGTGCGCAACAGCACGGCAACCAGAACAAACAAAGCCGCGACGCCACCTGCCGCCGCCGGTACCCAGCGCCATCCGCTATCGGACAGCCGTAGATCAGGCAGGCCCGGATGTCGCTGTCTTGCGCCGATGTAGTAGCCGGTGACCATCGCGGCAAACAGATACAGCACGATCATGTAGCTGCGGCTCAGGAAGAACGCCGCGCAGAACAGACCGCATAGCGAAAGCAGCAGCGTCAATGCCATCGCGCGTTCGGCCCGCCATGACGTTGCCAGCACGGGATCGGTCAGGTCCGGCTTGTGACGTACCACGGCAAGCACCATCCAGAAGCTGTAGCCGACGAAGGCCAGCCACAGCAGAAAGCCGATGAAACCGGTCTCGGCCAGTACCAGCACGAACGAGTTGTGCGCGGTGAGTTCGTTGTATTCGGTGAAGTTGCCGGCGCCGACGCCAAAGGTCGGGTGAGACATGAACATGTGAATGCCCGAATACCATGCATCGACACGTCCGGCGGCGGACTCCTCTTCGGCATCCAGTTCCTGCATGCGCGAGGACAGTATCTTCATGCAGGCCAGACCGATCACGCCCAACACACTGGCGGTGAACAGGCCGCGGCGATACCAGACATAACATCCAGCGACGACCAGGACAGCGAGCAGGGCGCCGCGCGAATTGGTCAGGTAGGTGCCGTACAGCAGGAGCAGCGCACCGGCCAACCAGAACCATCGGCCGAGCATCCCGCTGCGCCGGCTCAGAAACACGGCCATCGGCAAGGTCGCGGCGAACAGCAGGCCCAGGTCGTTCGGATCGTTGAAGATGCCGACGTACTGAATGCGGCCTTCCTCGCTCAACGGTATGCCGGTCCAGCCCATACCGGTCTTGGCCTGCTCGACGCCGTGCAACGCCAGGATCATCGAGCAAAGGACGAACACAGCCATGCCGATGGTGACGCGTCGCTGCGTGGTGCAGCCCGCGGCAAAGATATAGAACGCGATGACCGTCGGCCCGAACTTGATCAGTTCGTCCTTCATGCCGCCGGCCCAGCCGTTGGTCAGCTGGGAAATCATCAGGACGACGAGGAACGCCGGCAGCAGCACGAACTGCGGCGCGGCGAAGGTCTTGGCAGACGATGCCAGCCATGCCAGGAACGACAGCACCAGCACCACCGGCAGCAGCGGCACGTTCTCCAGGCCCGGCAGGTAGTCCTGCGGGCGGACGATGGTCAATATCAGATAGAGCAGGATCAGGGGGTACATGCGTCCTCGCTCTGCGCAGCCGGTTCGCGGCTTACCGTCTGGTAGCTCATCAGGCTGGGCAGGGTCAGCATGGTGGCGAACCAGCCCAGGCCCATCATGCGTTCCACCGGCAGGCGATAAAGCGAGAACCGATTCGATGCCGGGCTGGGATTGGTGCCGCAGATGTAGCAGCACGCCAGATCGAAGCCCGCGTCGCGCGTTGCCCGCACCACACGATCGTTGAAGGCGCGATCGCCGCCGACCGGGTAGGACATCAAGCCTGGCATTCTGCCGAGTTCGCGGTCGAGCGTGGCCTTCGATTCGCGTACTTCGCGCTCCATCTCATCGTCCGGCAGCTTGGCCAGCATGCGGTGGTGCACGCCGTGCGAGCCCACTTCGAGCCCCGCGGCACGCATTTCGCGCAGCTGCTGCCAGGTCATCGGTCGGCACTCGTCGGGTGTCACGTCACTGGGCATGCGCCAGTCGTTTTCGAGACGCTGGATCAGCGCCGACTGTGCGAGTGCGCTCAGATCTTTCATTTCAAGCAGGATGCGCCCGGCCAGATCCCGACGGGCCTGGCGATCGGCCGGCATGGCCATGTCGATGCCAAGCTCAGGCAATTGCAGACTGGGCGAGCCGGTACGCAACAACATGTGCACGAGCCAGTCGTAGGCAAAGGGACGCCCGCTGTCGATATGTCCGGTGGAAACAAAAAACGTGGCGGGGATGCCCAGCTCGGTCAGGATGGGAGCAGCGATGCGGTAGTTATCGTCGTAGCCATCGTCGAAGGTCACCGCCACCGCATCGGGCGGCAACGGGTCGCCGGCTTCCAGGGCAGCGGCGACATCGGTGAGGCGTACCGGTTGGAAGCGCTGCTTCAACAGACGCATCTGCTCGCGGAACCGTTCGGGCGAGGTGCTGATCAACTCGAGGTCGAAATCGTAGGTTGCCGGATCTGGTATCGGCATGATCCGGTGATAGGCCAGGATGCGCAGGTCTTTCTGCCACCACGAGCGTACGCGCTGCAGCGAATGCAACAGGCCGCTGCTGTAGCAAAGGTCGCCCAGTCGACCGCGGATGCCGGATGCGCGGCCATCGCCTTCCATGTCATTCACCATAAATGAAGCCCTCGGTTGCGGGTAAAGGCGATCAACGCCTGTGCAGCGAACAGATTGAGGTAGTAGAAGGCGACAGCCAGGCGCACCGGTAACCAGCGCGACAGCCGGGGCAGTACGCGCCCGACCACGACCAGCGAGGCGCCGGCAAGCAGCAACAGCAGCAGCCATAGATAGGGCAGGTGACGCGTCGCCAACGCGGCGGTGCTGAATGCGAACAGCAGCAGCATCCATGGCGCCATCAGGCGCAACAGCTTGTGGCTCACGAAGCGGAACCACAGCGGGTTGCGCCAGGGATCGATCAGCCACGGCGCGAGCTGGATCAACTGATAGTTGCCGGCGAGCGTACGAATCTTGCGCTTGCGCTCCTGCTCGGGAAGTTGCGAAGGCTGGTCCCAGGCAATGGCGCGCGGTTCGAACACCACGCGCCGTCCCGTCGCGGCAACGCGCATCGGAACGAGCACGTCGTCGAGCACCGTGCCCGGCGGCAGCGGTTCGAACAGTTCGCGCCGGATGGCGTACAGCGCGCCGCTGACGCCAATGGTGGAGCCCGAGCGGCTTTCCGATTGCCTGATCAGCTTTTCGTAGCGCCAGTAGGCGTCCACGCCTTGCGCGAAGCCGGAACGGACGTTTTCCATCTGCAATTCACCGCCCACGGCACCGACTGTCGGGTCGGCCAGATTCGCCGTCAGTTCGCGCAGAGCCATCGGCGACAACCGTTGCCGAACATCGGTCATCAAGAGTACGTCGCCGCGTGCGAGCGCCACCGCATCGTTCAGGCAAGCCGCCTTGCCGCGACGTACCGGGAAGCGCAGCACGCGGGTATTGCTGCCGCCGAAATGGCGCGCCAGTGCCGGCGTCGCATCGTTGCAGCCGTCGCAGGCAACGATGATGTCGATCAGTTCCGGCGGATAATCCATGCTGTGCAGGCTTTTCAGCTTCGCCTTGATGTGGCGGCTGCCTTCATGGACGGCGATGATCACCGTCACGGTCGGTGTCATGCCGCGCTTGTGGACCGGGCGCGGATGCACGTGCGCGAGTAGCCACATCCACAAGGGATAGCCCACGAAAACGTGGGCAAGCAGACCTGCGCAACCCCAGCAGGCAAGGATGGCCAGCGACATCATATCGGCTCCCCCCGGACCGAAAGGTTCATATCAGCGTCGCCCGAACAGGTTGCGCAGGCGCAGCCCGTGTTTGGCCGGCGGCTCGGTTTTTACCGGTGCGTGTGCGAGTTCCGCCGCCAGCGTGCCCAGCGTGCTGTTGGCGACATCGAGCAGGTTCAAGCTCGCCCCTAGCTCACGTTGCACGCGCGCCACCATGTCGACCGCCAACAACGAATGGCCGCCGATATCGAAAAAGTTGTCGCTGGTACGCACCTGGGCAACACCCAGAAGTTGACACCAGATGCCCGCAAGCAGCTTTTCATTGGGCGTCTTCGGCTGCATGGCCAATGCCACGGGCTCATCGCTCGTACCCTCCTGCGGCGCGGGCAGCGCGTCCGAGTCCGTGTTGCCGTCGGCCAGTCGCGGCAGCTCCTGCAACACCACAAGATGCCGTGGCATCTCGCGAGCCGGCAATGCATCGGCAAGTTGTTCGCCAAGCGTTTGTGCATGCAGCAGCGCGTTGGCGTGTGGCACCACATACGCGTCGATATGCTGACCATCCGTGCGGTGCGCGCGAACCACGGCGATGACCTGGGCGACGCCGGGTAGCGCCAGCAGCTTCGCCTCGATACCGGCCAGATCGATGTCCTGCCCTTGTATGTTCACGCGGCGATCGAGGCGGCCCATCGCTTGCAGATGCCCACTGACCAGCCAGCGACCGCGATACCCGGTCCGCAGCCACGTAGAGGCGGAGGGTTCGGCCGACGACGTGGCTCTTGTGCCAAACGGGCGGCTCAGTCCTTCGCCGCGCAATGCGATCTCGCCGATGGCGCCGATGGGACAGGCCTGTTGCTGCTCGTCCATGATCCATGCGCCGGTATTGGCAAGCGGTCGACCGCCATGCAGGCTTTCGGCCGGTTGCTCGACGCGACCGCAGGTGGCCAGGATGGCACTATCGGCCGAGCCGAAGGTATTCCAGAAGCCGGCGCAGCAAGCGGCCAATTGCACCGCCAGTTGCGGTGACGGCGCGCCGCCGATGCATACGGCCTTCGTATGGGTCTGCCCAGGCCACTGCGCGGCCAACATGCTTTGCCAACGCTCCGGCGATAGCAGTATCGCGGCCGGTTGCGTTGCCTGCGCGAGCTGAGCAAGTGCTGCACCGTCCTTGGCTTCGCGTTCGCTGGCCAGGACGAGTTCGGCACCTGCTGCAAGCGGCAAGAGGCATGCCATTGCCGCGATGCCGCTGGCTGGCGAGGCGGTAGTGAACATGCGATCGGCGGCAGTCAGGCCGAGTACGTCCTGCATCCCTTGCAAGGTGTTCGCGACGGCTCGGTGAGTCACCGCGCTACCGCGCAGCAAACCCTTTGCGTCGAGCGCATAGACAATCCAGGCGGCACTGTCTGCCGTAAGGTCAGCGGGAGCCGCCTGTCGCTCGGCCGATGCGGCGATGATCTCGTTGTTGTCGGTGTCCAGCCAGAGGCCCCGCACCATCGACCAGCTCATGCTGGTGGCCAGCGTGGACTCGCCGACCAGTGTCTCGATACCGGCGTCCTGGGCGATGTCTTTCAAGCGCGCGGGAGGATCGGACGGATCCAGCAGGACGCAGGCGCCGCCGGCTTTCCAGACACCCAGCATGCTGGCGAGACCGTTGATTCCCGGTTCGACGCCCAGCCCGACGACGCTCCCCGCAACGACATTCCGTCGGCGCAGGCAGGCAGCGATGCGATTGGCGCGATGTTCGATCTCGGCGTAACTCGTGCCCCAGCTACCGAAGGTCAGCGCGGTCCTGTTCGGTGCACTGTCGACCTGCCGTTCGAACATGGCGGAAATCGACGCGGGGAGGCGCAGTTCGGCCGTGCCGGCATTCCATGTGCGCAGTTGTTCCAGCTCCGCGTCGCCGATCGCATGGAGCGCGGTAATGGGCAGCGTTGGATCGCCGCTGACGCGCGCCATCATCGCGATATAGCGATCGCGCAGCAGCCTTGCCGTATCGCCTTGCAGAATATCGGCGTTGTAGGTCACGCCTCCGACCATGCCCTTGGTGCTTTCCAGGAACCATAGCCCAAGGTCTTCGGTAGCGCCGCTCTGGAACAGCAGGATCTGCTCGTGCGCCAGGCCGCCCCAGTTCACGATGCGCTGGCGCGCATCCTGGAACGAGAACAAGGCCTGATAAAGCACCGCGCCATTGCCATGGCCGATGCGCAGTTCGCGCTGGAGATATTCCAGCGGGACGTCTGGATGGCCGAAGCTCTCGATCGCGGTGCGCTTGACGTGCTGCACGAAATCGATGAACGACAGTGCCGGGTCCACGTTGATATGCAGTGGCAGCAGGTTATTGAAATAACCCATCACGGATTCGACTTCGGTCTGGTTGCGGCCACGCACCGGCGTGCCGACGACCAGGTCGCGCTGGCTGGCCATGCCGCTCAACAGTACGTAGTACAGCGAGAGCAGGGTCATATTGAGCGTGGCATCGGCGCGGCGGGCAACGTCGTGCATCGCCTCGGTAGCGTCCTTGGAAACGCGGATCCATTCGGTACGGCCCACGCCCGACATGCCCGGTCGCCGCGGCTGGTCGGTCGGCAAGGCCTTGATATCGCCCATCTGCGCCAGCCGCTCGCGCCAGAACGCCAGCTGGGTCTGGAACTGCGGGCCTTCGAGCCACTGGGTATGCCAGGCGGCGAAGTCGCCGTAGCTGACGGGCAACGGTGATAACGGCGAGGCCGCACCCTCGGTGAACGCGCGATACAACTGCGACAGCTCGGCATAAAGAATGTCGAACGACCAGCCGTCCCAGATGATGTGGTGCGGCATGAAAAAGAACGCATGATCGTCGTCGGCGAGCTTGAACATATGCGCACGAAACAGCGGGGCGCGAGTCAGGTCGAATGGCGTGTCGGTCAAGGCTTGCAGCCGTTGCATCAAGGCCGCCTCGCGCTCGGTGTCGGGCAGCGCGGAAAGATCTTCGGCCGGGAACAGCGGCAGTTCGATGTGCGGCTCCACAATCTGCTCGACCTGTTCACCGTTGCGGCGAAAGGCCGTGCGCATGATCGCCTGGCGCTGCATCAGTGCTTGCATGGCGAGCTGGAACGCAGCTTCGTCCAGATGTCCGCGCAGGCGATGGGCCGAGGGCGCGTTATAGGTCACCCGGCCCGGTTGCAGTTCTTCCAATGCCCACAGACGTTGTTGCATCAACGACAGCGGCGCCCGATCCTGCTGGGCGCGCCGTTCGATCGGTTGCGTCGCCGGTGCCGTGCCGCTGGCTACCTGCTGCGCGATGGCCGCCGCCAGGTCGGCGATGGTCGGTGCGTCGAACAGCGTGCGGAACGACAAGGTGATGCCGAATTCCCGATTGAGACGCGCGGTAAGTTGGGCCGCCAACAGCGAATGGCCACCGAGGGCAAAGAAGTTATCGCGCACGTCCAGGTCGGGCAGGGCGAGCACGGTTTCCATCGCCGCCGCGACCCGTCGCTCATCGTCGTTGCGCGGAGCCAACCGCGTCTCGTGGCTGGCGACGGACTGGATCGACGGCGCGGGCAAGGCCTTGCGATTGATTTTCCCGTTGGGCAGCAGCGGAATCGCCGCCAGTTCGATCAGGTGCTGCGGCAGCATGTAGTCGGGCAGTCGTTGCTGCAATAGGGCGCGCAAGCCCTGCTCGTCGTAGTGGGCGCCTTCGCGCGGTACGACATAGGCCACCAGCCGTACGTCGCCGGGACGATCCTCGCGCGCCATGACGACGGCGCGAGCCACGGTCGGCGCATCGGCAAGCACGGATTCGATTTCGCCCAGCTCGATACGGTAGCCGCGCACCTTGACCTGAAAATCCAGACGGCCAAGATGCTCCAGCATGCCGTTATAGAGCCAGCGGCCGCGGTCGCCAGTGCGGTACATGCGCGCATCGCCTGCCGTAGCGAATGCATCGGGCAGGAAACGTTCCGCGGTCAGCTCGGGACGATGGAGATAACCCAGCGTGACACCGGCGCCGCCGATATAGATTTCGCCGGGTACGCCCAGAGGGCAGGGCATCTGCTGCTCATTGAGGATGTATACGCGCGTGTTGGCGATCGGCGTCCCGATGCAGATGCCGGCGCGCGGGTCGGCTACGCGCCAATACGTCGAATACACCGTCGTCTCGGTCGGCCCGTAGCCGTTCCAGACTTCGCCGCAGCGTTGCAGCAGGGCTTCGGCCAGATCCACCGGCAACGGTTCGCCGCCGGAGACGGCACGGAACGTTGAGTGACCGTTCCAGCCCGATTCCACCAGGATGCGCCAGCCGGCAGGGGTTGCCTGCATCATCGTCGCCTGGCTGCTTTCCACGAGTTTGCGCAGCGCCGCGCCATCGCGAACGTCGTCGCGATCGGCGATGACCACCTCGGCGCCGACGCTCAAGGGCAGCATCAGCTCCATGAAGGCGATATCGAAGGACAGCGTGGTCACGGCGAGCAAGCGGTCATCCGCGCCAATCCCGGGCACCCGCTGCATGCTGGTGAGGAAGTTCGACGTCGTGCGATGCGGAACCCGCACACCCTTGGGACGACCGGTCGAGCCCGAGGTGAAGATCACATAGGCGGGCGAATCGGGCATCGCTGCCGTCTCGCTACGCGACAGCCGGCTTGCGTCCGCGGCCTGGATGGCATCGGCATCGCGGGTGAGCGAAAGCACGTGCGACGGATCGAACGCAAACGCTGACGGAACCGCATCGTCGACGACCAGCGCGGCCAGCGACGCATCCTCGGCCATGAAGGCAAGGCGGTCGGAGGGGAAGCACGGATCCAGCGGCACGTAGCCTGCACCGGCCTTGAGCACGGCCAGGACCGCGGCGACCATATCCGTGCCGCGTGCGAGTGACAGGCCTACCAGGTCGCCATGACCCACGCCGCGCGCGCGCAGGCAACGCGCGAGCCGATTCGCGCGTGCCTCGAGATCGACGTAGCTCAGCTGTACGGCGCCATGTCGTACAGCCGCGCGCGCCGGCGACCTGTCAACCTGATGCTCGAAATATTCGTGGGCGAGCTGCTGCTCCGGATAGGGCGTGACCGGCGGCTGCAACGCCTCCAGTCCTTGCCGTGCGGTGTCGGACAAGAGCTCCAGCGCCTGCGTGGCTTTATCGGGGTCGGCAATCGCACTGCGCAGCAGCGTTTCGTATGCATCGAGCCAGCCTTGTACCGTTTCGCCGCGAAACAGATCGCTGTTGTACTGGCATTCCAGACGCAGGCCGCCGTCGACCTGCACTGCATTGACGAACAGCTCGAAGTTTTCGAAGACGCGTGCGTTGGCCGCAAACTGGAATTGCAGGCCGGGGAACGTCACGCTTTGCTCGTCCAGCGCCTGATCGAGATTGAACAGCACACTGACCAGGGGCAGGCGACTGGGATCGCGCGGCAGTGCCAGGCGTGCCAGCAGACTGCCGAGCGTGTATTGCTGGTGTTCGAACGCGTCGAGCAGATCGCCGCGAACGCCGTTCAATACAGCGGCGAAGCTGGCCTGCGTATCGATGGATGCATGCAACGGCAGTACGTTCACGCAATGGCCCACCAGGGCATCATGACCGCCGGCCGCCTGTCCCGCGGAAGGGATACCGATGACGACATCGTCCTGACCGCTCAGTCGCTGCAGCAGCACGCCGAAGGCGGCAAGCAACGTGGCGTAGAAACTCGCCCCGCGCCGCGCGCCCATTTTCTTGATGTCGGCGACCAGGGTGGCGTCGAGCGTGCGATCTTCACGCTGCGACGCGAACGTGCGGCGGCGCTGGCGCGGATGATCGGTCGGCAGGTCGAGCGCCGATGGAATAGTGGTGAAACGGGACAGCCAGTAGTGCTCGGCTTCGCGGCCGGTATCGGTCTGGGCAAGCAAGACCTGCTCCTGGGCGAAATCGACATAGGAATCCGCTGCCGCCGGACCGGGACCCTGGCCCAACTGTTCGGTGTACAGCGCGGCCAGGTCCTGCACGATGACGCCGAACGACCAGCCATCGCAGACGATGTGGTGTGCGGTGAAGATCAGCAGGTGCCGATCCGGCGCCAGGCGAAGCAGTTGAGCGCGTACCAGCGGACCATGCTCGAGATCGAACGGCTGGGTTACGGCCTCGCTGAGCGCCGCGTCGATATCGGCTTCGCGTGCCGCCTCGCTGAGTGCGGACAAGTCGCGCAGCGGGCAGGGCAGTTCGAGCTGGGTGGCGATATGCAGCTCTTCGCCATCCTTGCTCAGCGTCGCCCGCAGTATTTCATGACGATCGACCAGCGCCTGCAGGCTGGTCTGCAAGGCGGCAACATCGAGCGCGCCGGACAAATGCAGCGACACCGATTCGTTATAGGCGAGTGATGCTTCGCGCTCCAGTTTTGCGGCCAGCCAGATTTCACGCTGCGGCTCGGTGGTAGCGACCACGCGGGCCAGAGGCGCATCGGCGAACGGGTCGTAATCGACAGCCGTGGAGATCCCCATGAGCTGATCCGAATTCATGCGCTGACCCTCATGAACTTGCCGGGCGCATCCGGATTGGGTACGAACCAGGCCGGGTTGCCCTCCGCATCCTTGCCCAGGCGTGCACCAGTTACCGGCGGCTTGTCGGCATCCAGCGTGCGTACCTCGGCCTGGCGTCGCCGCGGCAGGAATTCCGCCTCCTGCAGCTCGAGCACCGAGTCCTTGAATGCCTTGCCGATCGCAACGAAGTCCGCTTCGCTATGCGCCGTAGTGAAGAAACAGGGGAAGTTGTCGAGGATGTGGATGCCGCGGCTGCGCATCATCGCGAACAGCAGGTCCTGCAGCGGGTGTTCTTCGAGGAAGTTGATCTTCCATACGGACGCGAAGTGGGTGATCTTGATCGGTGCGCCCAGCTCGGCGCAGAACGCGTTCAGATCGTCGGCATGCAGCGAGGTGCGCGCATTCAGCCGTTCCTGCAATGCGCTGCCGGATGCCTTGAGATGCTTGAGCACGGCATGTGCTGCCGCCAATGCCAGCGGGTGACGAACGAAGGTGCCGGCAAAATAGGTCACGCCGACGGTGGGGATCGAGGCGTCGCCGAACTGCCAGCCGCCGCCGTCCAGCGCATCCATGTATTTGCGCTTGCCGGCGATCACCCCGATGGGGAAACCGCCGCCAACGACCTTGCCATACGATGCGAGGTCCGCATCGATGCCGAGCACGGCTTGCGCGCCGCGAGGGTGCGAACGAAAACCGGTAACCACTTCGTCGAAGATCAGCAAGGCACCTGCGTCGCTGGTGATGGCGCGCAGCTCCTGCAGGAATTCGCGCGGCTGGAAGTCGGGCCGGCGACTCTGCACCGGTTCGACCAGCACGGCGGCAATCGACGAGGCGCGCTCACGGATGATCGCCAGGGATTCGGGCGTGCCGTAATCCAGTACCAGCACGTTCTCGGAGGTATTGCGCAGGATCCCCGGTGCGGCAGGTACCGAGCGCAGCTTCTTGGTGCCGCGCACGATCACTTCGTCGAAAATGCCGTGATAGGAGCCGGTGAAGATCACCAGGGTGTCGCGGCCGGTGATGGTGCGCGCGATGCGCACGGTACCCATCACCGCCTCCGAACCCGTGTTGCACAGTGCAGCACGATCGAACCCGGTGAGCTCGCAGATCTGCTTGGCGACGTGACCAGCCAGCGGGTGTTGCGGGCCGATTTCGTAACCGGCGTCGATCTGCTGGCGAATGGCGTCGACGATAAAATCCGGCTGCCAGCCGAACAGGTTCATGCCGAAGCCGTTGAGCGCATCGACATACTCGTTGCCGTCCAGATCCCATACCTTGGAACCCTTCGACCGGTCGACCACGATCTGGTAGATCATTTCTTTCAGCAGCGGCCGGAAGCCGTTGACGACGCGCGGGTCGGCAAGGTGATCGCGGTGTTGCTGGGTATATTCCTTCGACCGACGGGTACGCTCGATATAGCGGCGCATGAAGACGTCCAGCCGTGCGCGCTGGCGGGTGCTCAGCTCGGTCGAGGTCGAGTGAATGCGGGCGATCGCGCCGAAGGCCTTTTTGACGTCATACGTCGTGTGTGCCAGCGCGGCCTCTTCGTCGGAACCGGTCGGCTCGGCGGTGGCCGCTTTCGCGATGGTCGGTGTGACCGAAGGAGCCGCCTGGGGTGCGGGCGCAACAACAGGCGCTGCCGCAACCGGTGCCGCAGGAGGAACACCAGCGCCACCAGCGGCGGCGAGCAAGGCCAGTTGCTGCTGCATGATCAGCATCTGCTGCTGGATGACATCCTGGACCAGGCCGCCGCTTGTAGCAGGCATCATGCTCGGCTGTGTGCTCGTAGGCGCGGTCGCTGTGGGGGCCGGTACGGCTGGTGTGGCTGCGGCAGGCTGGCTGTCGGGCGGCAAGAGGCGGTCGATGTGCATGGCGAGACGCTCAAAGGATGAACACGATTCCATCAGCTCGCGGAAGGTGATCTTCAGCGCGAAAGTTTTCTGCAGCTGCAGCGCGACCTGGGTCAGCGCCAGCGAATCCAGACCCAGCTCGACAAAGTTCGCATCGGTATCCGCGTCATCGAACTCGTTGCCGGCGACGTCCTCGAACAATGCCGTCAGTTGCGCGACCAGGCGCGCGGATCGTGCGGATGCGGTATTCGCAGCGGCGGTTTGTACGGGCATGGATACAGGCTCCGGCATGGGGGCAAGTGACGATTCGATCGGTGCGCTGTGGACAGGCAAGGGCAGCACGGTGATGTTGGATACGGCTGCCGCGGGTGCCGCGACGGCGAGCGGGCGAGCTTCGATCCAGTGGCGTTTACGCTCGAACGGATACGTCGGCAGACGAACGCGATGCTTGCGTGAGCGTTGGTCCAGCGCGTCGACGGCGACCGCTGCACCGTTGCACCAGAGCTGGCCCAGGGCGCCCAGCCACGCGGTGCGCTCGTTGGCGGGCGTATCGGTCAGCGAGGTAAGCACGATGCGGCCCCGGCCTTCCGGATGCTGCCGCGCGAGCAGGCTCAACGTCGCGCGCGGCCCCACTTCGACAAAGGCATGCTGTGGATCGGCAAGCAGCGCGCGCAACGCCGTGGAGAAACGCACGGTGCCGCGCAGATGGCGGGTCCAATAGTCCGGCGATATCGCATCGGCATCGCTCAAAGCTTCGCCGGTCAAGGTCGAAACGATGGGAATGTCAGCCGGCGACAAGGCGATCTGTTCGACCTCCCGGCGGAACGAACTCAATACCGGGTCCATCATGGCCGAATGGAATGCGTGCGAGGTCTGTAGCAGCCGGCAGGCGATGCCGGCCTGCTCCAGCTCGACACGGAAAGCATCGACGGCATCGATCTCGCCAGACACCACGCAGGCATTGGGCGAGTTTTCCGCGGCCAGCGACAGCGATGCCGGCAGTCGCGCGGCAAGCTGCGCCCCGTCCAGTCGCACCGACAGCATCGAGCCACTCGGCAACGCCTGCATCATCCGCCCGCGCCGTGCCACCAGCCGGGCGCCATCGGCCAGGCTCATCACGCCGGCGAGCACGGCCGCGACGAATTCGCCGATGCTATGGCCGATCATCGCAACGGGCTGGATACCGGCGCTCATCCATAGCCGGGCCAGCGCGTACTCGATCGTAAAGGTCGCCGGCTGCGTCAGCGCGGTCGCGCGCAAGGCGTCGGCATCGTCGTCGAACATCTTTTCGCGCAGGTCGAAGCCGAGTTCATCGCGCAGAATCGCCGCGCATGCGTCGAACGCATCGCGGAATGCCGGTTCGGCGGCGTACAGCTCGCGGCCCATGCCGGCATATTGCGAACCCTGGCCGGGAAACATGAAGACGATGGCAGGCGCGGGCTGTTGCGCCGTCCAGGTGGCCAGTGCCCCGTCGCGAAGCCCGTTGGCAGCATCCTCGACGCTTTGGGCCACCACGCAGGTGCGATGGGTAAAGGCCTTGCGTCCCTTGCTCAAGGTCCAGGAGACATCGGCGAGATTGATCTCGGGATGGGCCGTCAGATGTTCGGCAAGCTGTTTCCCCGCGTTTGCCAGCGCGGATGCGGAGCGCGCGGAAAGCACCAGCAGCTGTGCGCCGTTGGCTGGATCGGAGGGCTCGGCGGCGGGTGCTTCTTCGAGCACCACATGGGCATTGGTGCCGCCGACGCCGAACGAACTGACGCCGGCGCGAAGCGGACCGGTGTCGGCATGCCAGGGTTGCAGGCTCGTATTCACCGTAAAGGGCGAATGCGCAAAGTCGATCTTCGGATTGGTCGCGCGCAGATGCAGCGACGGTGGCAGCGTGCGCTCGTGCAGCGACAGCGCGGTCTTGATCACGCCGGCCGCGCCGGCCGCCATGACCAGATGGCCGACATTGCTCTTGACCGAGCCGAGCGCGCAGAAGCCGAGCTCGTCGGTGCTTTGGCGGAACGCCTGGGTGAGGCCCTCGATTTCGATGGGATCGCCCAGCGGTGTGGCGGTACCGTGCGTCTCGATATAGGAGATCGAGCGCGCATCGACACCGGCGTTGTCGAGCGCCATGGTGACGACTGCCGCCTGGCCGGCGCTGCTCGGTGCGGTGAAACTCGCCTTGAGTCCACCGTCGTTGTTGACGGCCACGCCGCGAATGACCGCATAGATCGGATCCCCATCGCGCTGCGCGTCAGACAATCGTTTCAACAGAAGCACCGCCGCGCCGTCGCTGAACACCGTGCCTTGTGCATCCGCGTCGAAACTGCGCGTATGGCCATCGGGCGACAGCATCGAGCCTTCCTGATACAGATAGCCGCTGCGTGGCGGGCAGGTAATGGCCACGCCGCCGGCCAGCGCCATATCGCACCGGCCGGCACGCAAGGCGTCGAAGGCCTGGCTGATCGCCACCAGCGAGGTCGAGCATGCCGTATTCATGCTGATCGCCGGACCGGTCAGATTGAGCCGATGCGCGACGCGCGTGGCGAGATAATCTTTTTCGTTGGCCAGCATCACCGGAAACGCGCCGAGCTTTTCGACCAGGTCGGGGCGCGTGCTGATGTGCCGCTGGAAATAGGTCGCGTTGTGCATGCCGCCGAATACGCCGACAGGCACGTCGTGCGCATCCGGCACATAACCGCCACGCTCCAGGCATTCCCAGCACAGTTCGAGAAAAATGCGTTGCTGCGGATCGGTGAGCTCGGCTTCGCGTGGCGAAATACCAAAAAACGCCGCGTCGAAATCTTCCACGCCATCGATCACGCCACGTGCGGCCACATAGGACGGATCGGCACGTTCTTCGGCGGCGATCCCGGGATCGAGCTCGTCGGCAGCAAAGAACGTGATCGAATCGCGGCCGGCACAGAGGTTGTCCCAGAAGGTTTCGACACTCGAAGCGCCGGGGAAACGCCCGGCCATGGCGATGATGGCGATGGGTTCGGCCGCTTCGCGCGTTTGGGCACGAGCGAGTCGCCCGGCTAGAGCGCTGCGGTTGGTGCCGCTTTCGATCAATGCCGCCAGGTCCGCCGGTGTCGGTGTGCCAAAAAAGTCGACGATGGTCGGCCGCGTCGACAGTTCTTCGTGGATGCGAGCGACGGTTTTGACGGCCAGCAGCGAGTTGCCGCCGAGATCGAAGAAATGGTCGTTACGTCCCACCTGGTCCAGGCCAAGCATATCGGCGAACAGGGCGCACAGGCGTTGTTCCACGACGCCCTGGGGTGGCACGTAGACCCCGACCAGCTCGGGGCGGCGATTGTCCGGCGCGGGCAGGGCGCGGCGATCGAGCTTGCCGTTGGTGGTAATCGGCAGCGATGCGAGCCCCATATAGATGGCCGGCACCATGAACTCGGGCAGCGCCTTCGACAGTTGCTCGCGCAGGCTCCTCGCGGTGAGCGTCGTATCGTCCAGCACGTAATAGGCGACCAGGCGCTTCTGCCCGGGCTTATCTTCACGCACCATCACCGCGCCAGCGCGTACACCATCGATGCGTTGCAAGGCGGCTTCGATTTCGCCGATCTCGATCCGGTAGCCGCGGATTTTCACCTGGCCATCGGCACGGCCGATGAATTCGATCACGCCTTCGGAGAGCCAGCGAACCAGGTCGCCGGTGCGATAAAGCCGCTCGCCGCTTGCGTCGGAGGGATGGGTGATAAAGCGCTCGGCGGTCAGCTCCGGGCGCGCCAGATAACCGCGTGCAAGGCCAGCCCCGCCGATGTGCAATTCACCGATGACACCGACCGGTACCGGTTCGCCGCGGGCATTGAGCACGTGCAGCGTGGTATCGGCGATCGGTCGGCCGATCGGGATCGAACGCGTATCGGCATCCAGGTCGCGTGGGATGGGATAGGTCGTGGCGAACGTGGTGCATTCGGTCGGACCGTAGCCGTTGATGATGCGGGTGTCCGGCAGCGCCGCATAGGCCTTGCGCACATGCGCAGGCGAAAGCGCTTCGCCACCGATCAACAACTGGGAAAGCCCGCGCAGCTTGCTGGCGTCGTCATCAACAATGGCGTTGAACAAGGCTGCGGTCAGCCAGGCGATCTGAGCGTGGTGACGGTCGATGGTTTTTGCCAGGCCGCAGCCGGTGGGAATGCGTTCGCCGTGAACGACGCAGCATCCGCCATTGAGCAGGGCGCCCCAGATTTCCAGCGTCGATGCATCGAATCCCAATGGCGCGGCGTGCAACAGGCGCGGCTGTGTGCCGAAGTCCACATAGTCCACGTCGCGTACCAATCGGATGATCGCCCGATGCAGGATTTGTGCACCCTTGGGGGTGCCGGTGGACCCCGAGGTGTACATGACATAGGCCAGTGCATCGCTACCCAGGGTCGGTTGCGCCGACGGCGCAGCATGCCGCTCGAGCTGTTCGAGCGGCATGATCGGAACGGTGATACCCGAAAGCGCGTGGGTATCCGTACCGGCGATGACCAGCGTGGCGCCTGCATCGCCGATCACGAAGGCGAGTCGCTCGGCCGGGTAGGTGGGGTCGAGCGGCAGATAGGCGCCGCCGGCCTTCAGAATGCCGAGCAGGGCGACGATGGCCTCTGCCGAGCGCTCCAGCAGCAGCGCCACCGGCGATCCGTGCGTTACGCCCGCGGCAAGCAACCCCGCAGCAACGCGCTCGGCACGTGCATCGAGTTCGGCATACGTCAGCACGACATCGCCGGCCTCGATGGCAGTGCGAGTCGGGTATTGCCTAGCGCATTCGGCGAACAGGCCATGCACGGTATCGCTATCGCGCCGCGGCCTGGCAGTAGCGTTCCATTGCAACATGCGTTCGCGTTCGATGGGATCGATGACGTCCAGCGAGCCCATGCTTGCCTCGCCTGATGCGCACGCTGCGTCCAGCAGGCGCAGCACGCTCCTGGCGAAGAGCTCGATCGAGACCTCGTTGAACGGCGCTCGAAAATCGACGCACAGCCGGGCCGGTCCGGATATATCCAGATACCAGCGGCTGGCGATCGAGGCACAGAAGTCGCCGTCGCCATGATCCGCGGCGCCCCATGCGGCAGGCTGCGGGATATCCGTTGCATCATTGATCTGCTGCCCGAATCCTTGTAGCCAAGCGGCGCGATCGCCCGTTCGCGGCACATCGACAGCAACCTGTTGCAACTGGTCGGCTACGACACGGCTGGCCAAAACGGTATCGGCGCCGGTCAACTGCGATTCGGTCACGGCCAATACGGCACACAGCAACGTCGAGATATTCGTTCGCCCCGAAAAGTCCGTCGTGCCGAGCACGTATTGGCGATGCATGCATTCGGTCGTTGTGCCGGTTCGCGACGGCAACACGTCGAACAAGCGCAGGCTCAGGCCGGCATCGTCCTTGCTGGTATCCATGCACGCGTTCATCAGGCTTTCGCAGTCTCCCCACAGACGATGGCAGCGATGTTTGTCTTGTTCGGTTTTCTTTCGAGGTATTCGGTTATCAATCCGCTATCGCGTAAGCGCTGTGACGAGCAAGCGACGGGCATGCCGGTGGACGGCTTCCCGTGCCGTGTGCCGCCACCAGGGCCGAAGCCGCGGTATAGGTGAAGCGATCGAACAGGCGCCGCTTCCCTACCGGCGGCGTCTGCAGGCCAATGCGATGCAGCAGGTCGTTAACCACGTGTTGCATCGCGTTCTTGCGCGTGGCCCGGGTGCTGTAGGTCAGGCTGATGGTGATCGACGGTTCGTCGTCGGTTTCGACCATATGCGGGCTGGTCAGCGGCATGTAGACGCCCATGCCCGGCCCCAGGTCGAACACCTTCGCGCGAGCGCGAAATGCCTCGCTCCATTGCACCAGGTCCAGCTCATGGCGCGCGTGGAAGCAATCGCGTGCACGGTCGCTGACCACGTCGGTATCGGCCGCGTCCCATACATACACTTTCTTGTGCCCGCGGACTTGCAGAAGGATTCCGTGGTTTCTGTCGATGTGAAACGGCGTGATCGTGTGCGGCGAGGCGACGAAGATCCATCCCGCGCGGTAATACACGCCCGGATCCTTGCGCTCGATATACGGCTGGATAGGGTCGAAGGCCAGATCGATCAGTTCGCGGTAGGTCTCGTCGGCCTGCACGTGGCGCAGCAGCATCCATGCCTTGGCGTCGCTGATGCGCTGCAGGGTCTCGGCGACCGGCTTGCGGTTGGGATAAAGCCGGCTTACCGCATCGAAGTTGGTGCCTGCACTGGCATCGCTGTTGAACGTAAACACGCGCGTGCTGCCCTGCAGACGCTTGCCCAGCGCAACCAGCTGGTCGGGCTGCAGCAGCGGGTGATCGGACAGCTCATGCGTCACCGACTGGATGCGCCACGGATCGAAATTTTCCCAATCGATATCGATAAGTGGGCGCGCATTGGCATTCATGACTTCGGTTCTCTGGCATCACGCGGACACGTGTAGTGTCGGGTGCGATGCCACCTCGCTTCCATAGACTCTATGGTCGAGACCTTTGCGACGAATGCATGACTTGACCGCTGTTTCTCAGGTATTTCGCACAGGTCGAAGCCATCGGCGTGTTTTGCCGATAGTCGACTAGGGCATTTGGCCTATCCCCGTCGCCATACTTGGCAAAGCCGGCGAAACAGTGGCCGCTGGCTGGCTTTCGCTCAGTCTGTTTTTATCGGTTTGCGCCGCACGCGTTGGCCGATGCGCGCCAGCTCAGATTTAGCACGGTCCACGAAAAAGTTGTGGCCCACCGCGCCGGGTTCCATCCCGAGCCGACGCATGCGTGCGTTGAAGCGATGGGCGTCGGTCCAGATATCCGAGTGGCGTGTGCGAAACGTCACCGCCAGCGAGATCGACAATTCCGAGCCGGTATGCACGCGATGCGGCGCGATAAACGGATGGTGCACGCCCAGCCCCGGCTTGAGCTGATAGGTCATGGCTTTTGCCTCGAACGACGGCTTGTACGTCGGACGATCGCCGGTTCGCGACAGCAGCAGGTCTTTCTCTTCGTCCGACATGATTTCGCGGTCGGCCGGGTCCCAGAGGTGTACGGTTTTCGTGCCCTGGATCTGCAACAGGAAATTCATCTCGCGATCCATGTGATACGGCGTCACCGAATCGCGCGAAGAAATAAAGACGTAGGTCGAATACCAGCTGATTTCCGAATCGATCGGGTCGGTCTTTGCTGCGATTTCGCCAAGCAGGCCTTCGATGACCGGCCTGTACCAGGCGTCGAGTTCGGGGTTGTTGATGCAGATATAGGCCTGCCGCTCTTCGAAATGATTCAACACGTCATCGAGCGTCAGGTCGCGCTTGTAGCGGTCATAGGACGAGTCGAGTTCGGCGTCGCCGGGAATCTTGCCGATCCGGTAAAGAATCTTTTCCGTGGGCATGCGGCGGCATAGCGCAAACAGCGAAGGCAGCGAGAAGGACGGGTGCGCGACCAGCCGGTGGCCGACCAGAAACGGTTGGCGGTTGTAATAGGCACGCAGGATCGACGGCTCCAGGGTGAGCAAGGGCTCGGTTTCCGAGCGCCCTCGCGCCAGGATATCGGCATAGCGTTTTGTCGAGAGAAAAGTGCCTAGCATGGTCGTTCTCCTTCAAATGCAGGCCTTGCGTCGAATCAATCCACGGACTGAAATGCGAACAACCACAGGATGGCGCCCTGAATAGGCGCGCCTATCCAGCTCACGTCATAGGTGCCGGCGGCATCCACCTGCTTGAATGCCACGGCGCACTGCACGCCACTGTTGTCGGGGAGCTTGAGAAAGCTGTCGATCACGGTAAAGCCGTTGTTCGGTACGGCTGTCATGCGTTTGACACCGCCGTCGCCCCACCATATGGCTATAAGCGTGGCCGGGCCGGTGGTTCTGACGGTGCCGCTACGCAATGTCAGGCCAGCAGGTGCGTAGTTCTGGGCAACATCTTTCAGAACGCCAGCCTGCTTGATCTCGATAAACGGAACCGATATTTCACCGACGGCATTGCCCGGCTTGGCGAAGCTGACGGTGTGGTTGGCGCCGCCTTTGGCCGCAAGCGCGATATAGGCCTTGACGTCGAAGCGGTCGCCGTAGCCATTGCCGTAGGGAACCGTAGAGCCCAGCTGCTTCCAGCGGTTCGCATAGCTATCTACCGGGCGGGCATCATTGGACGAATACCCGCCGTTGAAGACGATCAGCGTGCTGCCGCTGCGCTGGGTATCGACCGGTTCGGTGGTGGCGGGAGAGACCCCAAGGCCCTCGGACTGGGCCAGCAATGTATGCCCGCCAAGGGCCGGGGTGACCATGATCGGCGAACCCATGGATGGAGACTCCGTCGGCTGTGCCGATAGGGATCGGGCTAGCAGGAGCAGAGGCGCAAAAAGCAGCGCCAGCGCCATCTCGACGAGGCGGCGGTCAGCCCGAAGGCGTCGACAGCAGGCCATGGAAGCGTTCCCCTTTGATGGTCTGATAGTGAGAACTGCGTCACACCCAGTCAAGCGAAAAATATGCTTGCGAACCGTCTCGCGTTGCGCCAATCTTGACCTCCCGCAAGACCGAACCGACCACCCACAGGGGGTGGCCGCAACCAGCAGCCGGCGGGGCCGTGACTGGCGATGGCATGGCGCACCAAGGGGGATGGCTTGGCTAACGAGACCGATTTCCTTGAGCTCTATCGGGAGCTGGGCGTGAGCCCGGGTTGCTGCCTGCTGGATTTCAAGCGGGCGTACCGGCGCCATGTGGCGCGGCTGCATCCCGACCGTCCGGGTGATGGGCAGCCACGTGTTGGCGATCAGCTGCAACAGCTGACCGCCCAATACAGTGCCGCGATGGAGTTTCAGCGCCGTCATGGACGCCTGCCTGGTGCCCAGGCGGAGGACATCCGGACCAATACGCCCGAGCCCACCTTCCGATCGACGCTTCCCACGCTTACGCCGACGCGCGAACCGAGACGCGGGCCGTCCAAGGTCACCATCTTGTTCGCCCTGTCCGTGACCGCGGCATTGTTCTGGTGCACCGACCCGCTGCCGTTCCTGCCGGAAGTGAGCCACGCGCCGTACATCGCCCCAAGCACCGCGGAGATCCCGGAAAAGCCGGTTGTCCCGACGCTTGCATTGGGCATGTCATTGGAAAACGTACGTGCCATCGAGGGCGAGCCGACCCTGATTCGGGACGATCGCTGGGAATACGGTCCGTCCTGGATCCGCTTCGAGAATGGCGAAGTGGTGGACTGGTATAGCTCGCCGTTGCAATCGCTCAAGACGCCTGCGGGTCGCCCCAGCCACCATTGAAGCCTTACATGTGTTTGGCGGACATCGGGGCCCGCTATGGTCGCCAGGCGGCGCGTTTGACCTCGACCCGGTGTGTATTCCACCGAGCACCGGGCCTTGCGCCGCCACCCGGCGGCCATAGCGGGCCAGGGCGACGTTTCAGCGCGCACCGCGGCCAAACAGCACCACTTCTACCGTCTGCACGAGAATCAGCAGATCGAGCATCAGGTTGTGATTCTTGACGTAGAACAGGTCGTACTTGAGTTTCTCGGCGGCGTCTTCTTCGGAGGCGCCATACGGGTAACTCAGTTGCGCCCAGCCGGCCAGCCCCGGCTTCAGGCAGTGGCGCAAGCTGTAATAGCGAATCTTTGGCTCGAGATCGGCGACAAACTGCGGGCGCTCGGGACGCGGCCCGACGATGCTCATCTCGCCCTTGAGTACGTTCCACAATTGCGGCAGCTCATCGAAACGCAGTTTGCGTGCGATGCGGCCCACACGCGTGACGCGGTCGTCATGCTTGCTGGCCCAGCGTGCTACGCCATCAAGCTCGGCGTCCGTGCGCATGCTGCGAAACTTGAGCAGCCAGAACGTCTTGCCGCGCTCACCGACGCGCTCCTGGCGATAGAGAATGGGTTGGCCGGCACCCGACTCCATACGGATGGCAAGCACCATCCCCAGCATCAGCGGCCAGGTCAGCACCATCAGCACCAAGGCGGCTGCCAGATCGAAGCAACGCTTGCTCAACCGACGCAGCGGCGTGGCATTGAAGCCACCGGAAAAGACCAGCCAGGAAGGGTCGAGCAGCGATAGCTGGACGCGGCCCGATTCGCGTTCGCAGAACGTGGTGAGCTCGGTAATGGTCACGCCCAGTTGCCGGCATTCGAGCAGGTCGTCCATCGGCAAGCTGCCGCGGCGATCGTCGACACCGACAACGATCTCGTCGACCTGTCGGCGCAGTACCAGCGATGGCAACGGAACGTTCAAGTTCAGGAGCTGATCGGAGGGTACGACGGTTATTTCGTTCGGGCACGGCACATAACCGACGATGCGAAAGCCGCGTCGATCGGAACGGCGACGCATGCGATTGTGGATCTGCGCGGCACGTTGCCCCGCGCCCAGGATCAGCACCTGCCGTTTGAGCGCCTCGATCTCCACCAACCGCATGAATACCGAACGGAAGGCCATGATCAGGACCAGGCCCAGCAACAACGCAATACCCATCACGCCACGGCCGACATAAGCTTGCGGCACGACGTAGTACGCCACGATCAGGCCCACGCCACCGAGCGCAAACGCCACCACTTGCCTGGCGAGGAGGCCAAACCAGCTGCTGCGCATATGCGTTTGATACTGCCCCAGCGCCGCCATGCCCAGCATGATGACCAGTGCAAACAGCAGCGACCTTTCCAGCAAATGGCGCGAGAACTCGGCCAGCTCGTCCGGTGTATTGAAGTAGCGCAGGTACATCGCCAGGCTCAACGAGCCGGCCAGCAAGAGCGACTCGCAAAATCCGAGCAGCAGGAGCCAGCGTACGGCCTGCCTTCGTAGAAAACGAAGCATTCGGATTCCCCCAAGTTGACTGCCACTCCGTGGGCAGAGCTTGAGGCTACGCTGGTGTATCGCAGCCCGCGATACGACGGACGGTGGGTTTTGCGTAGTCCGAATGGGCGTTACAGGGATGTAACAGGGGTGTCTTCAAATCAACTCGAATCACCTCCTACTCGTCATCCCGGCGCAGGCCGGGACCCAGTGGCTTCGGTTTTCGGTTTTCGCGTCAGAGCAAAATGCGTGATCACGCTCGCGACGACCGACCACAAAGCCACTGGGTCCCGGCCTGCGCCGGGATGACGGATAGGAGATGTTTTCAGAGGTTACCGACCACCGCTCCTGCTGTTTAGTGAAGCCGCATCTCATCAAGCCAATGCAGCCGGCAGGCAGTAATGGTCGACGGCGCAGCCAGTGCCCCGATAAGCCCGGCGGGCAGGCCGATATCGCGTACGCGGCAAGGTATGCGGGTGGTAGCCGACGCGGGCGGCGCGACCAGCGCCGTGGTGGTGGCCTTCATGCGCGATGGCTCCTCGCTCAGCCCGGTACCGAACGCCTTGAGCAAGGCCTCCTTGCGTGTCCACAACGACAGCAGCGCCGATTCGCGTAAGAGCGGATGCAGTGGCAATACTTCGGCTATTTCCTCGGTCGTGCAGAAGCGCGGCATCAACTCGGTCAACGTCATGTGCGAGGGCGAGCGCTCGATGTCGACACCGACGGTTTCGGCCGCGCATACGGCGATCGCTACCCAGCTGCCGCTATGACTGAGACTGGTGGCAAGCTGCGTTCCCGAGACGTATGGCTGTCCGCCCGATGTGTTGCCGAGGGGAACGTCGCATGCGTCGACGCCCAGGCAGATGCCAAGCGCGGCACGCCATAGGGCATGGGCGACGACATAGGGCTCACGATCGCGCTCGAATCGAAACCGTGCGGCCCTGGCACGTTCGCCCGCATCGAGCAGGCTTTCGGCCGATTCGGTATGCAACCCCCACAGCGCGCTGTCGAACAGCAGCACGCTCGCCGCGCCGGGCGATAACATGGAAAATTGCGCGCGCGCCAGAGCGCATTTCACCGTATGAAGGAAGTCGTCTGCGATGAAGTTGGCGCGTCCGTTCGGCATGGGTATCTCAAAGCATCCCGGAGGTGCCATAGGCCAGCAGCAGGTCACGCAGGTCTTCGGCCAGCCGCAGGCTCAGGGCAATGATGGTGAAGGTCGGGAAAGCCCAGCCGCCGGTAGGAAACACCGAGCTGCCGGCGATATGAAGATTGTCGACGCCGTGCACACGGCAATGGCGATCGACCACGCCTTGGTTCGGATCGGCGGACATTCGTGTCGTGCCGAGGTGATGCGCGGTGCCGTGAACCTGGGGCATGTCGTCCCCGGTACCGCCTACCCATGCCGCCGGTTCATAACGTCCGCCGCATGCCTGTGCCAGTTCGTTGCCGAACAGGACCGCCGCGGTCCGGTACGTGTGCTTGTCCAGCGGCGTCAGCTGCCAGTCGACGCAGATCTTGCGCAGCCCGAGCGCATCGACGTCGGAGCTGAGGGTAATCCGGCTGTCCGGGTTCGGCGCCTGTTCGAAATAACCGATCAGCTCCACATGATTGCTTTTCACCGCCGATTTGTCGGCCAGCTTCCGCACGAACGCCTTGGCGATATCGCCGGCGCCCAGGCCGACTCGCAATGCGAGCTTGCCGACGCCCTCTTTGGCCGGGATGACATCGTCACCTGGCGAAGGACCATTTTTCATCGCCGCGCATAGCCGCGCCTCCAGCTCGGCGCTCTCATCGCGCGACGAGGGCCGCAGGGCTGCCCTGAACTCCCGCAACGCACGAATACCCTTGGGTACGTCCGCTTCGACAGGGAAGGGATGCACGCGTCCGCTAAGCAGGCGATGGGCTCGTTGTGCCTGATCGGACAGGCCGATTTCGGGAAACACCGGTGCGGGGCCCTTGCCCAGGTTGCGATCGTACGGACGCGTGAGATGGTCCGGCGTATCGGTCACCACCCGGCCGATGCTACCGCTGGGATGATCCATAAAATAACGGCCCACCAGATCGCGCGTGTTGCCCAGCCCCTGGGGAACCACCGAGTCCGACAACAGGAGCAGGCGTGCGTTCTCGATGCCGCCGGAGGCAAGTACATAGTGTCGTGCCGTGACAAAGCCGGTGCGCCCGCTCAGGGCGGCAATGCGTGCGCGACGCACGGACGTACCGTCGGGCGCGGCTTCCAGCTCCATCAGGTTGGCATGCAACAACACCTTGATGTTCTCTGCCTGCTCGAGTTCGGCGCGATAGGCGGCGCCAAATAAAATCGGGCTGCGCGCGAAGATCTGGTTGACCAGTTTGTCTGCGCTGAACGGAATGGGTTGGCGCGGCAAGGGGCCGACAAAGGACCCATCAGCGAAGTCATGCGCATCGATCTGGCAATACGTTCGTGCGCGCGCATAGTAAGGCTCGAGTTCGTCGTAAGAGAGCGGCCAGCCGCTGTGCGGCACCCAGTTGCGCTCGCCCAGATCGTGCTTGCTCAGTGTGATGCAGCCGCCGCCCCACAGATTGCAGCTGCCGCCAAACACGCGCATGCGCGACACGCTCGGATCAAACGGCGGGTTGCCGATCGACGTTCCTTCATACAGCGCCTGGCTTTTTTCCTCGCCCGCGAGCCCGCCGCCTTCGATCAGGCAGACCGATAGCGACGTGCCGATAAACGAGCGGGCAATCGCGATGCCAGCCGCCCCCGCGCCGATGATGCAAAGATCCGCTTCGACGTCGGCGGGCGACGATCCATCCAGGTAGTCGATGATCATGTCGCCTCCAAACCATGACGCTGGCCATTCCAGCCGCTACGAACGTTATGCAACGCGTTCATCTTGCAGAGTCTCGTAGTAGGTCCGATACCAGCGGACGAATTGAGCCACACCGGTTTCGACCGGCACCTTGGGGACATAGCCGACCGCATCCCTGAGCAAGGTCATGTTCGCGGCGGTGTCGGGCACATCGCCGGCCTGCATCGGCAACAACTCCATCTCCGCCTTGCGTCCCAGGCACGTCTCCAGCACCTCGATGTAACGCAACAACGCCACCGGCTGCTCGTTGCCGATGTTGTAGATGCGATAGGGCGCCACGCTGCTGCTTTGCGGGTCGGGCAAATAGGCGTTCCACGCGGCGTCCTTGACCGGCACGGTATCGAGTACGCGAATCACGCCTTCGGCGATATCGTCGACATAGGTGAAGCTGCGCTGGTGCTTGCCGTAGTTGAAAACCCGGATGGGTTCGCCGGCAAGAATCGCCTTGGTGAAAAGAAACAGCGCCATATCCGGGCGGCCCCAGGGGCCGTAGACCGTGAAGAAGCGCAGTCCCGTGCATGGGATGTCGTAGAGATGGGCATAGCTGTGCGCCATCTGTTCGTTGGCTTTTTTCGAGGCGGCGTACAGTGTCAGCGGATGCTCGGTGGACTGGTGTTCGGAAAACGGCAGCGTACCGTTGGCGCCATAGACCGAGCTGGTCGAGGCAAAGACCAGATGCTCTACGCCATGGCGGCGGCAGCCTTCCAATACATGCAGAAAGCCGGTGACGTTGCTGGATACATAGACATGTGGATTCTCCGCCGCATAACGCACGCCAGCCTGAGCGGCCAGATGAACCACGCGCTGCGGCCGGTGCCGGGAAAAGGCCTGCTCCATTGCGGCCCGGTTGGACAGGTCGGCATGCACATGCGTATAGCCGCCGTGTCGCATCAGGCGGCTCAGGCGGGCTTTTTTCAGTCGGACGTCGTAATAGTCGTTGAGATTGTCCAGGCCGATCACTTCGTCGCCTCGCTTGAGCAATTGCAAGGCGACGTGCGAACCGATAAAGCCCGCGGTTCCGGTAACCAGCACTTTCATGGCATACGATCTCGTAAGGTGAGCCGGTTCATAGACGACCGTCGACAGCGTCGCGCGGCAGTACGTATTTCACGTCGTAGACGATCGACGACGGTTTGCCGAAGCGGCGCACACCCTCGGCACCCATCGCGACGAATTGCCGGTGACCGACCGCGACGATGACGGCGTCATAGCCGCCCGAGGCCGGTTCGGCGACCGGCGTGATGGCATATTCGTGTTCGGCCTCGGCGGCACTCACCCAGGGATCGTGGATATCGACCGCGGCGTTATAGGCGCGCAGTGCATGCACGATATCGACCACGCGGGTATTGCGCAGGTCCGGGCAGTTCTCCTTGAACGCCAGGCCCAGGATCAGGATGCGTGCCTGCACCGGGTTGATGCCCTTGCGTACCATCAGGCGTATCACTTCGCTGGCGATGTACGGGCCCATGCCGTCATTGGTGCGACGGCCGGCCAGGATTACATCCGGGTGGTGCCCGACCTCCTGCGCCTTGTGCGTGAGGTAGTACGGGTCCACGCCGATGCAATGGCCGCCGACCAGCCCGGGTCGGAACGGCAGGAAATTCCATTTCGTTCCCGCCGCCTGCAATACGTCGAGCGTGTCGATGCCGAGCTTGTTGAACAGGATGGCCAGGTCGTTGACCAGGGCGATATTGAGATCGCGCTGGGTGTTTTCGATCACCTTGGCCGCCTCGGCTACTTTCAGGCAACTGGCCTTGTGCGTTCCGGCAACAATGACCGAGCCATAGAGGCGGTCGACAAAATCGGCCGTCTCCGGCGTCGAGCCCGACGTGACCTTGAGAATGGTTGTCACCCGGTGTTGTTTGTCGCCGGGATTGATACGTTCGGGGCTATAGCCGGCAAAGAAGTCGCGGTTGTACACCAGTCCCGATACCCGTTCGAGGATCGGCACGCAGACCTCTTCGGTGCAACCCGGATAGACCGTGGATTCGTACACCACGATGTCGCCTGGCTTGAGCACCTTGCCCAGCGTTTCGCTGGCCCTGACCAACGGCGTCAGATCGGGGCGCTTGGCCAGGTCGATCGGGGTGGGCACGGTGACGATGTAGACAGTGCAGTCGCGGATATCGTCCAGCTCGGCGCTGAAGCGCAAATGGGGGATATCGGCGAGCTCCTCGGCATCGACTTCCAGCGTGCTGTCATGGCCGGCGCGCAATTGCTCGATACGCTTCTTGTTGATATCGAAACCGACCGTTTGGTAACGCTTGCCGAATTCCACCGCGAGCGGCAGGCCGACGTAGCCGAGGCCGACAATGGCAAGCTTGGTGTCTTCCAGTCGCCGCATACGATCATCCTTGTCGTTGGGTTTCGGATACAAGGCACAACGCAGGCGCCGCGGCGGCAAACGCAAAGCATCGGTCGCCCGTGGCACCTGAGGGCGGGGCAAGCAAGCAGGCCATCGTATTTCCCCCGTGTTCGGCCAGGGCGACGTTAACAGGGTGCGCTCGCGTTTCCCCTATCACGGACGACTGTAGGTCGAACGGCCGATCGACTGGGCAACCTTCAAAAGCCCCTCCTATTCGTCATCCCGGCGAAGGCCGGGATCCACTCCTCAGTCCTCGCTCGTCAGACAACTTTTGGTAAGCGGCCACGTTGAGGAATGGATCCCGGCCTTCGCCGGGATGACGACAAAACCGAGGTATTCGAAGTCCCCAGCTATCGACTGGATGCCGGTTGGTACGAGGATTGTGCTTGGAGCGTTGCACTGACATATGCTATCCAGACCAGCGTCAACACCGACGCGATTTCCAGGGTTTCTCCATGCCGGATCCGATCGCCTATCCCATGCCTGAGTTACCCGAGATAGACGGCAGCGATCTGCACGAACGCGACGCTCAGCGGTTTCCCCGGCTCAACGACGACATGGCGCAGCGCATCGCAACGTATGGCAGCGAGGAAAACGTGCCTGCCGGCACGCTGCTGTTCGAGCAAGGCCAGCGCGTCGTCGATTTTTTCTTCGTGCTCGAAGGCAGCATCCAGATCTTCGACCTGGGCAGCGATGGCCAGCCACGCACAGTGGCGATGCATTCGGCGCACCAGTTCAGCGGCGAGCTGGATCACCTCAACCAGCGGCGCATTCTGGTCTCCGGCCTGGCGGTGGTCCCGACACGGCTTATTCGTATCAAGCGGCAAAACTTCGCGCGCCTGATCGCCGCCGAGACGGATATCGGCGAAATCATCATGCGCGCGTTTATCCTGCGGCGCGTTGGTTTGATCCGCATGGGCAGCGGCGGCGTGGTTGTCGTCGGGCCGGTGCATGGTGCCGATACGCTGCGGCTGCAGCGGTTCCTGATTCGAAACGGTTATCCGCACCGCCTGCTCGATACCGAGTCCGAGAGCGGTGCGACCGAATGGATGCGCAGCTTCGAGTTGACGCCGGACGTGCTTCCGGTGGTCATTACGCCGGATCACAAACTGCTGAAGAATCCATCGACTGCGGAACTGGCGGACAACCTGGGTCTGACCGAAACCATCGAACCCGATCATGTGCATGACGTCGCCGTCGTCGGTGCCGGCCCATCGGGTCTGGCAGCCGCGGTCTACGCGGCCTCGGAAGGTCTCAATACGATCGTGATCGAAGGCATGGCACCCGGCGGCCAGGCCGGCACCTCTTCGAAGATCGAAAACTATCTGGGTTTTCCCACCGGCATTTCAGGCCAGGCATTAGCCGGTCGAGCGCAAGTACAAGCGCAGAAATTTGGTGCCCGTCTGGCCATATCGCGTCATGTCGTCGGTATCGATTGCTCGGCGCGGCCTTATCGGCTGCACCTGGAAGACGGCCAGGCGATTCAGGCGCGCGCCATCATCGTCGCCACCGGTGCGCGTTATCGCAAGCTCGACGTGCCCGATTACGATCGATACGAAGGGCAGGGCATTCATTACGCCGCCACACCCATGGAAGGGCAGCTGTGCACCGACGAGGAAGTCATCGTGGTCGGCGGCGGCAACTCGGCCGGCCAGGCTGCGATGTTTCTCTCCCGCATCGCAGCCCATGTGCATATCCTCGTGCGCAGTACCGGGCTGGCCGCAACCATGTCCGACTATCTCGTACAGCGCATCCGTCAATCCACACGAATCAGCCTGCACACCGAAACGGACATCGTCGCCTTCGACGGCAACGACCGGCTGCGTGGCGTCAGCTGGAAACATCGCCCCAGCGGGAAGCTGGTCACTCGGCCCGTCGCGAATGTTTTTGTGATGGTTGGTGCGGAGCCGAACACAGACTGGCTCGGCGGATGCCTGCAATTGGATGCCAAGGGTTTCATTTGCACCGGCGTCGATGCCAATGGTCCGACTGCTACATCGCTGTACGCGACATCCAAGGCAGGTATTTTCGCAGTCGGTGATGTACGTGCCGGTTCGGTCAAGCGTGTTGCGGCTGGCGTGGGTGAAGGCGCTGCGGTGATTCAGGCGGTGCACAAATCGCTTGATCCTGAGTCGCTTTGACACGAATAACGCCCTGGTTTTTGTAGGAGCGACTTCAGGGCAACTCAAAATAACTGCAGTTTTCCATATCGTCATCCCGGCGCAGGCCGGGATCCAGTGACTTTGCGATCGGTTGTCGCCAGAACGTTCAAGCATTTGCTCTATCGCGAAGGCCGAAAACCGACGCCACTGGATCCCGGCCTGCGCCGGGATGACGAGTAGGAAGGGTTTTTAGAGGTGCCCTGAAGTCACTCCTACAAAAAACTGGCAAGCTTTTCGAAGCATTCATTGAACCCTGGTGACACGATGGCAAGGATCTATCAAACGCAGACCATGGGCGAAGCGCGAGTCAAGGTGGCCATCGTCACTGATCGCGGACAGGCCGATCTGTGGGTGAACCGTGTAAGCAGTTGGGGCCTGGCATCGGGTGACGCACTCTGGTTCATGGTGCCCGATCGTGGCGATGCGACCGCTACGGTGTTTTTCACTAGCATCGGTTTCGCCCAGATCAAGGTGTGCTTTGTCGAGACGCGCGGCGAAGCCGGCTGGCGCGATCCGGCGCTCGCACGCAAGGGGCTGTTTTCAGGTCGCTGACTTGGCGGGTGGCGGCAGGCGGATCACCGGGGTGCTCGGTAGCTTGAGCATGGCCTGTACGCGTACGGCGGCATTCTCTGCTTCCACTTGGGTGGCAAACCGCCCGGCGGCCAGTACCGTCCAGGGCGCCTTGTCGGCGTCGACGACCTGCAAGTGGGTCAGTGGCAAGCCGATGGCCTGCGCATGTTGTTCGGCTTCGGTGGCTTCATCGTCGGTGACGAATTGCCCCAATTGCAGCGCGTAGGCCGGTTGTCCGGCGGCCGGTGCTGCAGCGCCCACCTCGGTAGTCACCAGCAGGGAATCGATCTTCAGTGGCGCTGCTGCAGTTGCAGCAATGGAGGCATGGCTTGCCGGTGGCGCCTTGGCGGCGGGACCGGGTGGGGCAGTTGTGGGCTTAATCGATAACAGCTTGTTGCCGAAGGCCGTTACCGGTGCTCGCCAATTATCGGGCGCCATCATGCCGCCGGTAAATGCCAGCGCCCCGAACAGCAAAACCAGCAGGGTAAATCCGAACTTGGCGAACATAATTTGACGTCCCGCAAAGAAAACGAGTGTCGGCGTCATAATCATGACACCGAATAGCTCTTGCGCACATTTTCAAATGCTTATCTGCTTCGTATGAATTTACTTGGTCCTGGCATATTGCGATAACGATGCGGTGAACGCTACATTCGCCCCCCTGGGGGAAGCCAATGCCATAGATTCGGATATGCGGCAAATGGATGCCGTTGTCCGGTCGAGGCGAACACCCCCATTTTCAGGGGGTCGTCATGGTCGATATGTTGGAGTCCAACTTGCTTGGCTCCTCCCCACAATTTGCTCATGTAGTAGCGCAGATTCGCCGAATTGCAAAATTCGACGTCACGGTGCTTATCGGCGGAGAAACCGGTACCGGCAAAGAGCTGGGCGCAAGAGCAGTGCATTATCTCAGCGCTCGGGCGGCACAACCGTTTATTCCGGTCAATTGCGGCGCCCTGGCCGAATCGCTGGTGGAAAGCGAGTTATTCGGGCATGAGCGCGGGGCATTTACCGATGCGCGCCAGGCGGCGCCGGGTTTAATCAGCGAAGCCGAAGGCGGAACGCTATTCCTGGATGAAATCGACACCTTGTCGGCCAAGGCCCAGGCGGCACTTTTACGCTTTTTGCAGGACCGCACCTATCGCCGCGTCGGTGGCACCCAGACCCGGCAGACCAATGTGCGGCTGATTGCGGCAAGCAATGCCAACCTGGACGAACTGGTCAAGGCGCGGCAGTTTCGTCGCGACCTGCTGTACCGGCTCAAGGTGATGCCGCTGATCATGCCGCCGTTGCGCGAGCGTGGCAGCGATGTAGTCGAACTGGCCAGGATATTTCTCGATCGCCTCAACCGCGAGTATCAGGGCCAGACCGCGCCCAAGCGCTTCCATCCCGAGCTGTCCGCGGCCCTTACGCGCTATAGCTGGCCCGGTAATATCCGCGAGCTGGAGCATTTCATCCAGCGCGAATACCTGATGTGCGAAGGCGAGGTGATTCATGCGGCACTGCCGCAGGACGGTCAGATGCCCAACGCCTCGATCGATCGATACAACGCAGCCTTCAAACAGGCAAAAGCCCGGGTGATCGCCGATTTCGAGCGCAGCTATGTCACCTCGGCCATGGCCCGTGCGCGGGGCAATATTTCCCATGCCGCCCGCATCGCGGGACAGGATCGCAGCGCTTTCAGCAAACTGGTAAGTAAATACAGGGTCGCTTCTACCGCCGAGCAGGAGCAAGATTCGGCGGAATGAAGCATCGAAGCGAGCCATTGCCGTGAACGGCTACTCCGTGCGTGACGTCGCCGACGCCATTGCGCGCTTCCTGGCTGCGCAACCCGCCTGTGCCGATACGATCGAAGGCATACAGCAATGGTGGCTGCGGCCATCGGGTATCGACGCGCCTCGCGATGTCATTGCCAGTGCGCTCGAGCTGCTGGAAATGGAGCAGCACATCGAACGCCGCCGGATAGGTACGCGCGAAATCTGGCGCCTGCGGCGCAACCCTTAGCCGATAGTCCGGCCTGCTTTTTTTTCAATCATCGTTCCGGCATGGCTGGAAGCATGCGTGCGTCTTTTGCGTGTGCTGCGTTGTTTTCTACACAGCGTGAAAAAATCCACACAGTGCGATTGAAGCAGGCGGTGTCGCGATCATCCGATGCATCGTCAATCATTTATGCGATGCATCTCGATGCCATGCCACGGTTGTCGCCGTGAGAAAAAATACACGGTGCGCCATGCGCCGATGCGATGAAAAACAGGGAAATCGTTGCAGCTGCCGCGTTTTTGCCGGTTGGCACGACTCTTGATTCTGCTGCTTCGTAACGCGAGCGGCAGCGTTCGAATTGCAGAATCTTGCAGCCGCCTACTTAACGAGGCCCGTTCATGACTGTCGAGAGCATTCAACAAAAGCTATTGCGTGTGCGGCCGCCGCGCGTACGCATTACCTACGACGTCGAGACCGGCGGTTCGAGCGAAAAGGTAGAGCTGGCATTTATCGTCGGCATGTTCGCCAACCTGTCCGGCGAGCTCAGTGCGAGCGAGTTGCCCGCCCTAAAAGATCGGCGCATGCGCGATATCGATGCAGAATCGTTCGACAAGATCCTGGCGGACAGTACGCCGATGATCAACTTGAACGGTATCCCCGATACGATTACCGGCGGCAGAAACCTTACCGGGACGTTGGGTTTCTCCTGCCTGGCCGACTTCGAGCCCCTGGCGGTAGTCAATGCCGTGCCCAGCTTGAAGCAGCGCTACGACGCGCGGGCAGACTTGCGCGCCCTGCAGTCGATGGCCGAATGCAATGACGCATTGGCCGCAGCGCTGGATCGCTCCACGCTCGACGCGGATGCGATGGGTGCACTGAAAACCAAGTTTTCGACGACAGCACCTGGCGACTGGGTCAATGTCGCCATCAGCCCGGTCGATCCGCTGCCGGCATCGCCCACGGGCGCCGATGTGCCCACCATCCTGGTAAGCCTGCTCGCGGCACAGATGGCAGGCAACGCACAGGCCGCCACTGCGGCCAAGCAGGCGGCGGATGCTGCGGCTACCGCGGCAGATAACGCCAAGACAGCCGCGGCAACAGCCGCCACGGCCAGGGACAACGCGCAGAAAGCCGCGACGGATGCCGCAGCGGCGCTGGCCAAAGCCAAGGACGCTGCCGCCAAGGCGAAAACCGACCAGGATATTGCCGCGGCCAATACCGCCCTGGTTGCGGCGCAAAAAACCAAGGACGATGCCGATGCCGCCGCGCTCACCACGCAGGCACAGGCTTCGGCGGCCGACGAGCTCAATACCCGTCAGGCGCAGCTTGCCACCGATCGCCAGCAGGCTTTCCTGTCGATCGATCCGCTGTCCAAGGCGCGCCGGCTGAGCGGCCGCTTTGCCAACGAGATCATCGTGCCGATGGGCAACAAGGAACTGACCCAGGTGGCATTGGGCTCCAGTGGCCTGATCGACGAACGCGCACTCGCGATCGATACCCAGATCGGCTTTCAGCTCGATGCCATCCTGCATGCCCGCGCGTTCCAGGAGCTCGAGGCGACCTGGCGCGGCCTGTTCTATGTGGTGTCGCGCACCGAAAGCGGCCGGCTGTTGAAACTGCGTGTGTTCAATGCCGGCATGGACGAGCTGCGCAAGGAACTGGAGAAGGCGGCGGATTTCGATCAGAGCTGCATCTTCAAGATGATCTACGAGGCCGAATTCGGCACCTACGGCGGCTCGCCGTACAGCCTGCTGCTGGGTGGTTATGAATTCGATCACTCGCCCAACCATATGTCCTTGCTCAACAACCTGACCAAGGTGGCCGCATCCGCGCATGCACCGTTTATCGCGGCGGCGGCGCCGGGCCTGTTCGGTCTGGACAGTTTCGACAAGCTGGCCAAGCCGCGCGATCTGGGGCAGTTGTTCGAGTCGCCCGAAATGGCGCAGTGGGTGGAGTTTCGCAATAGCGAGGATTCGCGCTATGTCGCGCTGGCGTTGCCGCATATCCTGCTGCGCCTGCCGTACGGCAAGGACTCGCGACCGGCCGAAGGCCTGCGTTACGAAGAAACCGTCAACGGCGAGCAGGGGCCCGATCACAATGCGTTCCTGTGGGGCAATGCGGCGTATGCGCTGGCCGAGCGCATCACGCATTCGTTTGCCCTGTATCACTGGACAGCGGCGATTCGCGGCGTGGAAGGCGGTGGCTTGGTCGATGGCCTGCCGGTATTCACGTACCGCGACGATGCCGATCTGGTGAACATGATCTGCCCGACCGAAGTGTCGATCACCGATCGCCGCGAAAAAGAACTGAACGATCTCGGCTTTATCGCGCTGTGCAATTGCAAGGGCACCGGTCAGGCGGCGTTCTTCGGCGGCCAGACCACCAACTTGCCGCGCCAGTACATCAGCGACGAGGCCAATGCGAACGCCAAGTTGTCGGCGATGCTGCCGTACATCCTGGCCGCCTCGCGCTTTGCGCATTACATCAAGGTGATCATGCGCAAGAAGATCGGCGCCTTCCTCACCCGCGGCAATATCGAGGCCTACCTCAATACCTGGATCGCACAATACGTCCTGCTGGATGACAACGCCTCGCAAGAGGTGAAGGCCAGCTATCCGTTGCGCGCCGCGCAGATCAATGTGACCGACGTACCCGGATCGCCCGGTTCGTATAAAGCGACCGTGTTCATCAAGCCGCACTTCCAGTTGGAAGAACTGACCACTTCGATTCGCCTGGTGGCGGATCTGCCTGCGGGCTGATGCGCTCGACGCGCAGCCCATAGATCACACCCAGGAGCGAACATGGACCTGATTCTCTTGCAACCCGGCGATTCATCGATTTTCGGCGGACCCAACGGCTGGAAAGGCGGCGGCAGCCTGATCGACGACGTATGGCGCGACGAAGTGCTCAAGCTCGGCCAGTGCCTTGAGCTGGTCTCCGTGCATCAGGGCATGAAGCAGCAGATTACGACCGATGTCAGCAACTCGGCGCGTACGTCCGGCCGCCCGATCATCACCGAATTCACCTGCGTAAAGTACGTGGACAAGACCTCGGTGAAGTTCTACGAGTACTGCCTGCGCGCGCAGCCGCTGGGCAAGGGCGACAAGAATCCGACCAAGATCTATATCGCACGCAACTCCGGCGAAAAGACCGCCAATATTCTCACCATCGAATTGCGCGACGCGATCATCAGCGAAATCCAGTTCCAGTCCAATCCGGACGATATGCCCACCGAGCAGTTCAAGCTCAACTTCACTGAAGTGCTGTGGACCTACACCGTGCAGGAAGCCGATATGAACACCTCCGGCAACCTCGCGTCCGGCTGGAGTATTGCGCGCAATCGTCCGATCGGACAGTTCACCAGCTGATCGCAACAAGCCAAGGCGGCTCCGATGGGGAGGGCGTGACGTGCAGTTCTTGATGGAGCGGCTGGTCAATCGAACGGAAACCAGCATGGGACTGGCGCCGCCGTTCGATCTCGCCTCGGCAGTGGCAGCGCAGATACAGCGCATCGTGGAGTGCCGGCCCTATGTCGGCCCACGTGGTGCGCGTATCTGCGATTTCGGCATGCCGCCCATTGTCGACACCAGCATCGGCATGTCCGATCACGAGCGCTACGGCGCACGCCTGCTCGACGCCATCGCACGCTACGAACCGCGCCTGCACACGCCGCGATTGGAATGGCTGTCGACCGGCAAGGCATTGCGCCCCTATGCGCTGGTTGTTCATGGCGGTCTGGTGCAAGACGAGGAGCCGATCGTGTTCCGCTTCGAGCTGCCTTGTCCGGACGACCTGGCATGAACGCCGACTCGCCGCGCCTGAAAATCTGGTTCGAACAGGAGCTGACATCGCTGCGAAACGAGGCCGTCGACTTTGGCGGGTCGTATCCGGCGATCGCCAAGGCGCTGGAACTCAGCGGCGGGCGCAGCAGCGATCCGCACGTGGAAATGCTGATGCAGTCGTTCGCCTGGTTGGCCGGGCGTTTGCGCTATCAGCTGGAGACCGATCAGGCGGTGCTGCCCAATGCGCTGCTGGGTTTGCTGTATCCGCATCTTGAAGCACCGTTGCCGTCGATGATGATCGGTGAAGTCGAGGTGCGCCCGGATGGCGCCAACTTCGCGCATGGGGCGACCTTGGAACGCGGTCGTTACGTGTACGCGCTCGCCAGCAACGACCTGGGCCAGCAGGTGCGGTGCAGGTTCCGTACCTGCTATGCCACCCCTCTGTGGCCGCTGAAAGTGACGCATCTCGATGTGATGGCGGCGAACGCCTATCCGCTGGATCCGTCCGACACCCGTACCGCATCGATCGTGCGCGCCACCGTGACCCGGCTGGGCAAGGAGCCGATCCATGCGATGAAGATGCCGATGCTGCGGTTCTGCATCAACGCGGAGAACAAGCAGGCCTATTCGCTCTACGACGCGCTCGCGCTGCACCTGGTGCGCATGGCGGTGCGCATCCCCGATACGGGCGAGCTGCGTTATCTGGACGCGGATCAGCTGCAATGGTGCGGCTTCGGCCAGGACGAGGCGGTGCTGGGCACCAATCCCTTGACGCACCCTGGCTATCGTTTGCTGCAGGAGTATTTTGCGTTTCCGCAGAAGTTTCTGTTCTTCGAGGTGGCCGGGCTCGACCTGACCGGCCTGGACACGCAGTTCGAACTGCTGTTCCTGCTGGATGTGCCGCCGTCCAAGGAAAATGCCTACGATCATCACTTGCTGCGGCTCAACTGTCTGCCCTTGATCAATCTGTTCCCGCAGCGCATCGAGCCGTTCGCGCTGGATCAGCGCCACTACGAGTATCGCCTGATCGGCGACGAGCAGAACCATCGTTATTGCGAGATCTACAGCCTCGAACAGCTGGTGTCGATTCGACCGGATCGCAGCCCCCGTCCGATCGCGCCGTATTTTTCGCTGGACGATCTGCAGCAGATGGACAAGCTGGATTACTTCTATGCCACCCGGCGCGAGGTCAATCAGACCGGTGCGGTGCACGGCACGGAAACCTATGTGTCCTTCCTCGATCCGGAATTCAACGTGCAACAGCCGGCCGAGGAAATGATCGGCGGCACCGCGTTGTGCACCAATCGCCGCCTGCCGTCGCAACTCCTGGTAGGCAGCGTGCTGTACCTGGAGGGTGCCGGCCCGGTCACCTCGCTCAAGGTCGCCAGCAAGCCCACACCCAATCAGCCACCCCAGATGGTCGGCGAACGTCCCTGGGCGTTGGCGTCGCAGCTTTGCCTGAATCATCTGTCGCTGGTCGACGGGCATCGTGGTCCGCCGGTGCTCAAGAACATGCTGCGTCTGCATGTGGGGCCGGCCAGTCTCACCGGTTACCGGCAGATCGACGGGCTGCGTGCGCTCAGCAGCCGGCGCATTCAAAAGCGCATGCCGCGACGTGAAGTGTGGCGTGGGTTTGTCGATTGCCTGCAAGTGCGGGCGCAAGTGGATCTTGGGCATTTCGAAGGTGGCAGCGCGGTGTTGTTCGGCAGCGTGCTGCATCACTTCCTGGCGCTTTATGCGGAGGTCAATACCGTCGTCGAACTGATACTCGAATCTTCCGACCGCCGAGGAGAGCTCAAGTCATGGCAACCCCTGACTGGCGCACAGGTGAACCTCTAGACAACCGGCTGCGTACGCGTCCGGCCAGTTTCGACTTCTTCCAGTGGGTGCGCCTGCAATCGTGGCCAGCGCTCACGGATGCGGCCGGGCGTCGGCGCGGTGCACGCCAGGTATCCGCACAGCTGCGTTTCCGCAGCGAGATGTCGTCGGTATTTCCGGGCAGCGAGATCTCCGGCGGACGGCTGCGGATGGAGCGACGCCGTGCGGCCACCGACCATCGCACCGAACTGTTCGTGTCGAACTTCGTGTTGTCAGGCGTGCTGGGACCGCTACCGGACAGCTTTGCCGAATGGATAAGGCAGCGCCTGGCCGAGCGCGATCCGGCGATGGCCGAGTTCCTGGATATCTTCAACCATCGCCTGAGCACGCTGCGTTATGAGTTGAAGGCCGCCAGTGTGCCGGCCTTTGACGCGTCGCGCCCCGAGTACACGGGTTATGCCGATGCGGTAGGGGCGCTGATGGGATTGACCGCCTTCGAAGGGGAAGGCGCGGCGATCCTCGCGCGTCGCATACCGATTCCGAAGCGTGCGTTGCTGGCATTGGCCGGCCTGGTCGGCAATGGTCGCAAGAGCGCGGTGCAGGCGCAGATCGTGCTCGGCATTTATCTGCAGGCAGAGGTACGGGTCGAAGAGTGGCTGGGCGCGTGGCGCGATATCGAGCCGCGGGATCAAACACGATTAGGCCAGCGTACCCTCAAGGACACCGCGCCGCTTGGTCAGCGCGTATGGGTCAATCATGCCGCGGTGGGGCTGCACATCGGGCCGGTATCGTATGCCCGCCTGTGCGTGTTGCTGGACGACCGCGCGCATCTTGACGATGGCGCCCGCGAGAACGGCTTCGGTCATGGCTATCGTGGCCTCGCGGCGATGGTGCACTACCTGTTCGACCGGCATGTGGACGTCGTCGTCGACATCACGGTGCAGGACGATGACGTTCCTGCGGCATGGCTGGGTCGACCGCGTCGTCTGGCCGGCTTTGGCGGTAGCCATGGTCTGCGGCTGGGACAGACCGCCTGGCTCGATGGAAAACAGGCGCAGGCGCGCCATGTGCGTTTCACCATCCGCGCCGACGCCATGCAGGAGGTCGCATGAGCGCCTTGCCGACCGACAGTGTTGGTCGTACCGCGATCAAGCCGATCGGGCAAGCGGGCAATGCCGACTCGCCGTTGCTCTACCTGCACTGCGCCGTGGCGCTTGCCGGCAATCAGTGGCTGGGCGATGAAACGTTTCGGCTGGTGTCGTTCGAAGGGCAGGAGACGATCTCCGAACCTTTCGACTACCAGTTGCAGCTACGCGGCAACACCTCGCCACGGCAAGGGCGGTCGCTCAACTTCGACGCCATCATCGGGCGGCCGGTCACGGTGGGCTTGAATCTGCCCAATGACGGCGGCGCTCCGGATGCCTCGGCGCGGTTCGTGCAGGCACTGCGCAACGGTTCGGCACCCGACATGACCTTCTACAACGGGCTGGTCACCTCGTTCGCGATGGACGAGCCCGGCGTCTATCGCATCGGCATGAAGCCCGCGTTGTGGAAGATGACGCTCACCAACCGGTATTGCGTGCATGCGCAGATGAATGTGCACGATGTCATCGCCAAACTGATGCGCCTGCATTATCTGGATTACTCGCTGGACGCGGTATCCGGCGAAGACAATATCGCCATTGCGCGCGTGCAGGACTGGCTGCAGGCCGGCGAGAGCGATTTCGAATTCCTGCGCCGCATGATGTCCAAGGCGCACATCTATTACTACTTCAAGCACACAGGCAACAGCCATACCGTGGTGTTCGCCAATCGACCCGCCTATCCCAAGGCGTTCGGCGACCGGCCCTTGCGCTACACGCACACCTCGCTCGACGAGTTGGGTATGCAGCAGAACGATGTGGTGTTCCAGTACAGCTACCAGCAGTCATTGACCAGCAGCGGCGTCAACGGGCGGTTCGCGCATCAGGAAAATGCCGCCGACCAGGATCCGGTGCCGACCTTTCAGACCTTCGCTTCGTATACCCCCGCCGATACGGGCGAACTGCCGTTCAATCAATATCGCAGCTACCAGTACGGCATGAGCAGTTCGACCGTGCGCGAGTATGTGCGCACGACTGCTTCGAGCATGGCCGGTTCCGCGCGGCAGCTCTCCGGCGGCAGCACCTGCTCGGGATTTCGCGTCGGTTACCAGTTCACGCTCAATGGCGAGGTGGCGCAGGGCATGCATCCTTCGCCGGTGCGGCCGTCGCTCGAAGGCAAGGCCTTTGTGTTGAACAAGGTGCAGCACAAGGCCAGCGCCGACGGTGGCTATACCAACAGTTTCGAGTCCACCGATGCGGCCGCGATGCTTACGCCATTCTCGGTGGCCGATACCCAGCAGGGCGCGATTCTTGCCAAAGTCGTCGACGTCGCAGGGCAGGGCCCAACGGACTGGCGCTTTTACGAACCAAGCAATTTCGATCCGGAGCTGAGTCGCCTGCGCGATACGCAGGCGGCGCCGCCCAACCTGATGGCCAAGGGCGTGTATGTGCAGTTTTCCAGCCCGGGTGCCACCAGCGCGCCGGTCTGGATCAAGCTGTCGGCGAGCATGCAGACGGTGCCCGAGATCGGCGTGACCGTGCTGGTGGCGCGCGCCAATGACGAGTCCGAGCTGCCTGAAGTGCAGAACATCGTGCAGGCAAACGGCAGCCTGGTGGTGACACCGTCGGGCTGGACCGCCAATACGCATGTGGGCAGCAATTACTCGACCAGCTACGGCGATGGGCAGAGCATCCGCTTTGGCCGTACCTCCGCCTACGATCTGGACCGCGCTGTCGGTATCGTCAACTCGACCTACGAAAGCGGCCAGTATCGGGATACCAGTTACTCGCAAGGCGCCAGTTACAGCTATTCCACCTCCGAAAACGGTGCCAACGGCCTGCTCAGCCGCTCCGATTCGTTCGGCAGCACTTACAGCACGCAGGAAGCCAAGGAGGTGTGGAGCAAGAGCACGCTGGGCGGAACGACCAGTTATTCCACGGTCAATGGCGACACCTATGGCGAAGACGTCGTCACCGGTACGGCCACGCGTCTGTCGACGCAGAACATCGTGGTCGGCCATTCGACCACCAATCAGCAAAGCAACGTCAACACGATCGGCATGAACAGCTCGATCGATACGATCGGTATGACGACCTCGGTGTCGTCGACCGGCTTGAGCATGGGTACAGCCACGACGGGCCTGGCCGCGCAAATCGCCTTGACCGGTGCGCGCACCGATACCTCGATCACCGGCATGAGCGACAGCACATCGGTCACCGGTATCGCGCAGTCGATCTCCGCCACCGGCAGCAGCGAGATGACATCGGCGACCGGCAGCAGTATCCAGACCAATCTCACGGGCTTGAGTACCGGCATGTCGATCACCGGGGTGTCGTCGCAGATGAACATTACCGGCAGCAGCAACGACCTGAGTGTCGTCGGCAGCAGCGCCCGGCTGAGCGTGACCGGCAGCAACAGCAGTATTTCGGTTACCGGCGATACCACCGATGTCAGCGTGACCGGCAGCGAGACGCGCGTGGGTATCCATGGCTCATCGACCGCGGTGGACATTACCGGCGTGGGTGCGTCGCTGACGATCGCGGGCGCCCGCCTGTCGATGGAAATCGTTGGCCTGAGTGTCTCGATTCCGACCATCTATATCTACGTATGAGGCGCGCATGAAGATCGTCAAACCAATGACGCTGGGTCTGATGCACCGCCCCTACCGCTGGCAGGGCAGGCACCGGCTACTGGTCGCGACTTTGAGCTTCTTCACGCTGGGCGGTCGTGTCGACAGCCTGCTGCGCGACAACCTGCAATGGCGCAAGGTCATGGCGGCCCTGCCGTCGGGCCGGCCGCTCGATGAGTTGATGCCCAAGGCGCGCGGCGAGGTGCTGCTTGCTGGGAGCGCATACGCCGCGCATGGCCTGGCAACGACCGAGCAACTGGTGCGATTGAAACTGGGCAAGATCGACAAGTCATTGCGTGTGCTGGGCGATCGCGAATGGATGTACGGCATGCTGCCGTTTTTCCGGATCACCGAGCCGTCGCCGTTCACCCAGATGCCGTTGAGCTGGAGCCGGGCGTATGGCGGACAACGGCATCCGGCCAATCCCGAGGGTTGCGGCTACGATCCCAATCCGCTTGCCGCGCTGTTCGGTCGCAATCAGGGGCGCATGCCCAATATCGAGAGCCCCGATCGCCCCGTGCGGGGGCATCGACGCCGCTATGCGCCGGCCGGTTTCGGTCAGCTCGACGTCGGCTGGCTGCCGCGCCGTCAATGGATCGGTACCTATGGGCGACGCTGGCAGAGCGAACCTTATCCCGGGCTGGCCGACGATACGCATCGCGAGTTCTTCAATGCGGCACCGCTGGACCAGCGCGTCGCCGGCTTTTTCGAAGGGGGCGAAAGCTATCGTCTCGAAGGCATGCATCCGACGTTACCGGTCATCGAGGGGCAGCTACCGGAGTTTCGTCCGCGCGCCTTCGCGCATCGTGCCGGCCATCCCGCCGATGCGGTCGAAGAGGTGGCGCTTGCATTCGATACGGTGTGGTTCTTCCCGGATGCGGAGCTCGGGATAGCGATTCATCGTGGCGAGATTGACGTCGAAGACAGTCTCGCGCTGGACGTGGAAGCGTTGATGGTGGCGTACGAGCACGCCGGCGATCCGCCGCGTTCGCTCTTGCACTACGGCCAGGTGCTGGCCCTGCGCCTCAATCGCGACACCGCCGCACGACATGTCTTCAATGAAGCCCAACTGACGCCGGAGCCCGATGCCGGTGTGCGCGCGACGCGCCAGGCCGAGGAGCTTGAAGAAGTCGCGCATCGGCAAGCTGCGCAGGCCGAGCGCGATGCCGGACTTGCCGCCGAGTTCGAGGCAAGCAGCGGCATGCCCGCACCGCCGGCCGCCGCAAGCCTGGTACCGCCGTTACCCGTGCCCAGCAACGCGGCAATAAAGCGCGGGGATTTCGACCTGGGTGCCTTGCTCGATGCCGCCGAGCAGGTGGGTACACAAGCCAGCAAACAAGCGCAGGCGCGTCGCAAGGAAGCGGCCGAGCAGTTAGCCGAACTGCCGGCTGTAGCACCGCAGGCTGCCACCACGGTCGAGCAGGCATTGGCACGAGCGAACGGCAAAGGCGAGCCAGGGCTTTCATTGGCCGAATTCGGTGCGATGTTCGGCGTCCCGAGCATATCGATCGAGCAGGTCCAGGACCTGCAACGACGAGGCCGGCTGGCTGCACCACAGCCCAGCGCGCCGGGTTTGCCGCTGACACCGGAAGCCGCTGCGGCGATCGGGCAGTGGATCTTGTTGCGGCTGCGCGAGGGCGGCTCGCTGCATGGCTGCGATCTGGCTGGCGCCAACCTGCGCGGCGCCATGCTCTCGGGGGCGGACTTGCGCGGGGCCTTACTCGAGGCATCCGATCTGAGTGGTGCGCAGCTGGACGGTGCCGATCTCAGCGACGTCGCCTTGACCGGCGCCACCATGGATCAAGCCAACTGTGCGGCCGCGTGTTTCGACGGCGCCAATCTGGCGCGCACACGGGCGCACCGCGCGATTTTTCGTGGCGCTCGCTTCACTGGCACGCAAGCCACCGAAGCCGATTGGCGTGGGGCGGATCTGGCCGGCGCACGCTTCGAACAATGGGTGGCGCCGAACATCGTGCTCGACGACGCCAACTTGGAGCACGCGACCTTGAGCGATTGCGTATTGCTGCATGCCAAGGGCGACGGCAGCCGCTGGGCGCATTCGGTCTGGCAGCGCACGGTCGCGCTCGGGTCGAGTTTCCTCAATAGCGACTGGCAGGAGGCAGCACTCAGCCGTAGCGTGCTGATGGAATGCCGTTTGAACGACAGCGTGTGGACCGGTGCCGAGTTGAGCCGTGTCCAAGGTGGCGGCGGCGCGGACTGGTCACGTGCCGATCTGCGGCGTGTGCATGCCGGTCATAGCAGCTGGCGCGACGCGACGCTGGTCGATGCCAACCTGAGCGAAGGCGAGTTCCGCGAATGCGATTTCAGCGGCACGCGGCTCAATCACGCCATGCTCGAGCACACGCTGTTCTACCGCTCGTTGTTCATGGGTGGCGTGCTCACCTCGTGTCACGCCGAATCGGCGGATTTCTTCCAGGCCATGTGCCGGCGCGCGGATTTTCGCCTGGCCAACCTGCGCGACGCCAACTTCGTGCAAGCCGAATGCACCGAAGCCTTGTTCGAGCATGCCTGTCTCGATGGTGTCCGCATCGAGCCGGGCCGGAGTCTGCGCGGATGATCCAGTGGAGCGACATCGCGCATCTGCAACGCCTGGGGCGGCCGCTGCATGCGGTGGATCTGGGCGCGTTGGATGGTGGCGGTCGACAGATCGACAACCTTATTGCCAGTCGGGTCACCTGGATCGGCGCCGGCCTGCGCCAGAGCCACCTGAGCGGCGTGGCTTTTGTGGATTGCGACTTGAGTGGCGCGGATTTTCGCGGCGCCGCACTCGACAGCTGCAGCTTCACCCGTTGCCAACTCGGCCAATCACGCTGGGAAGGCGCCACGCTGAATCAGACGGCGATCACCCAGGGAACGCTATGCGATAGCGCCTGGGGTGCGAGTGGTATCGCCTTGAGCGCATTCACTCAGGTGGACATGCGCCGGATCGACTTCAGCAAGGCCAACCTGCATCGCGCCGTGATCGCACAAAGCCAGCTCGATGGTGCGGTATTCGAACACGCCGTCTTGTCGCAAACGGTGATGCCCGATGTGGACTTTCGCAGTCTTCGGCTTAGTGGCCTGGTTGCGCAGGCGTCGGTGCTGCGCGCGGGACGGTTCGATGGCATGGATTTGAGCGGACTATGTTTGCAACGTTGCATGCTCGAAGCGGCAAGCTTTGTCGATGTCGACCTGCACGGCGCCGACCTGCGCGAAGCCAACTGCCGCCAGGCCCGCTTCGAGCGCTGCAACCTGCGTGGTGCAAACCTGGGCAACGCCTTGCTGCTGGAATCGACATGGATCGATGTCGACGCCGATGCCGCTCTGTGCGAGGGCAGTCTGTTTCAGTCCGCATCGATGCAACGTGTTTCGCTACGCAAGGCGCATGCGGGCGGCAGTGTCTGGGATCACAGTCATCTGCAACAGGTCGAGCTTGGCGGTGCCGACCTGCGCTACGCGCGCTTCGACCATGCCCAGGGCGAGGGCATCGGCCTGCAACACGCCAACCTCGCCCATAGCAGTCATCACAACACTCGTTTTGTCGATGTCGATCTGCATGGCGCCCAAAGTCGGCGCCTGCGCAGCACGTCACCTGCACGCCTGGTTGCCGAGGCGCGCTCACTTTCTCTGGAGATGCACTGATGTTCGCTGCCCATCGCGCCAAACCTTCACGTCATGCACCGTACTGGTTCGAAGCCGTCATCCATGAAGCGCTTGGCGGCGACTCCTGGCGTCTGGACGACGGCCGGCCGGCTCGTCAGGCCGTGTCCTGTCTGGTGACACCGCAGGCGGGCGATCGCGTGCTGCTGATCAGTGCCGCTGGCGGCGAGCATTTTGTGCTGCACGTGCTATCGCGCGAGGACGGCGGCCGCGCCACTCTGGCGGTGCCCGGCGCCGACAGCGTATCGATTCGTCAGGCCAACGTGGATATCTCCAGCCAGACCATTGCCTTGCGCGCCAGTAACGAGATCGAGCTGACTGCGGTGCAGGGGCCGTTGTCGCTCAATGCCCGGCAGATCTTTACCAACGCGTCGGAGTCGTTGGTACAGACCGCGCGCAGCTACATCGGTCAGGTCGAGCAGTTTCTGCTCAATGCCAAGCAGCTGCTGCGCCTGCATGGCGAGCAGACGATGATCACTGCGCGGCAGGATGCCAAGATCGATGCCGAACGCATCAGCCTGGGTTGAGCCATGTTCGTCAACACCAACCTTGGCGTGCTGAACCTCGCTTTTCCGGACGTCTGCTTCGTGCCGGTGCTGGGCATTCCCACGCCGATGCCGTTCCCGAATATCGCTTTGTCGTTTGCCGATATTCCCGCGCAGTTCGAGGTGATCGTCGGCGGTGGCCTGGCTGAAAATCTCGTCACCGTCGGTGCGATCAGCAATGGTGACCAGCCCGGTGCGGAAGGCGGTGTGGTGTCGCATCTGTTCATGGGGCCGTTCCGTTCGTTGCTCGGCAGCTTCAAGGTGTTCATGGGCTGCATCCCGTGCACCCACATGCTGGGCGTCGTGGGGCAGAACGGCCTGTTGCCGAATATGGTCGGCGTGTCGCTGACGCCGGCGCAGGTCACCGTGGTGGTGCTCAGCTGATGCGTGGCCTTGCCCGCATCGCGTGCATCGTGCTGGCGCTGGTCGCGCTTTCTGGCTGCAGCACGATTGCCAGTCTGCTGCCCGGGCACCAGAAGACGACGAGTCTTAGCAGCGTGCGTGTGGCGGCGCCACCGGGCGCCAATCTCAATTCGGCGACGATGCTCGATATCGTCTTTGTCTACGACACGACCAGCGTCGCCATGCTGCCCAAGAGCGGTCCGGACTGGTTTGCGCAGAAGACGGCCTTGTTGAGCGGCCTGGGTAAAAACATCGATGTCGTGTCGCTGCAGATTCCACCGGCCACGGTGATCGACCCGGTGGCTTTGCCCAGCAAGGCCGGCAAGGCGATCGCCGTCTACGGCTTCGCCAATTACCAGGCCAAGGACGGGCAGGCGCGCAGCGACATCACCGCGTATCGGCACGCCGTGGTGTGGCTGGCCGCAACTCAAATCACCGTGACCGAGCAATAGGGCAAGCCATGAACGCCGTCGTCGACACCTTGCCACCGCTGCCCGAGGCCGTCTCCTGGTCCGAAGGCATGTTGCTTTCGCCGCAGCACTTTCAGCAGAACGATATCTACTGGAATCAATTGCTGCAGCAGCGCCTGGCCATACTCCAGCCGTTTGGCTGGGGCGTGCTGGACATGGCGCTCGACCCGACCGAGCTGGTGAAGGGGCGGGTGGTGCTGCAACGCCTGCGCTGCGTCATGCCCGATGGCCTGCTGATCGAGTATCCGGGGCACTTCGCCCCGCTCGATCTGTCGATCGATCTGTCCAAGAACGACTGGACCACTCAGCCACGCGTCATGGTGCACCTGCGTGTTCCCGTGCGCGGCAAGGGGGCAGCGAGCGACATCGGCGACATGCAGCGCTATACGATCGAGCGCGGCAGCATGGAGGCGGACGAAAACACCGGCAAGGACGATATCGTCGTCGATCGCATGCGCCCTAAGATGACCCTGGCGGCGGGCGCCTCGGTGGCCAAGAGCTACTGCTCGTTTCCCTTGCTGGAGTTGTTCGGCGACGCGCGCGGCGTGCATCTGACCAGCTATCACCCGCCGATGTTGCGTATCGACGCCTCGGCCTTCCAGGGCGATGCGGGGCTGCAGCGGCAGTTGGCGACGCTGTCGGAGGCGCTCTGGCAAAAATACCGTGAGCTTCTGGGCGTGCGCCTGGACGACCAGGGGCAGGCGCGCTATGACGCCGAAACCGGTGCTCAGGTGCATGCGGCGCGGTATCTGGTGATGGCGCTGCCGGCGTTCGATGTCATGCTGCAGGCGGGCACAAATCACCCCAGCCAGATGTATCAGGCGTTGGCACAACTGGTGGGGTGTGTGGCGGCGACCTCGGGCGCACCGCAGCCGCCGGCCATGAAAGCCTATGACCACAGCGACTGCCTGCCGCAGTTCCAGCTGGCGATCGGTTACGTGCGCGACCAGTTGGCCCGCCTCAATGCGGACTATCGCGTACTCGAATTCCAGCGCGTCGGCGCCTCGGGTTTCCGCTGCGTGTTGCCGCAAGGCATCGCTACGACAAGCTTGCTGATCGAGCTGCGGCCGCGGGCAGGGCAGAACGTGCAAGGCCTCACGCAATGGCTGGACAGCGCACGCACCGCCACAGAGGAGCTGATCTATCTGCTGGTGCGCCGTCGCTATCCCGGTGCGACGGTACGTGCGGCGACGCCGGCCCAGGTCGCCGCGCTCAACCTGCGCCCGGGCGCCTTTGTCTACGAAGTAAGCAACGGCAGCATCGAGGTGGATACCGGCGTGACGCGGCCGTTGATTGCCGATGGCCACACGCTGGTCATTCTGGGCGAACCCGACGAGAACGTGCCGGCGGCCATCACCTTGTATCTGCCGCGCGAGGCCACGCGCTGACCCATGAGCACCAACGATGCCGCCCCGAGTTTCCTGCTGGCACGCTTCTCCGCCTTCTACGAGGAAGTCGCGCGGATCAAGCTTGCCGCGCAAAAAGGAGAGCTCGCGCGGATGCTGCAACCGGCCGAGCCGCATGAGCAGATCGAGCCGCACCAGCTGGCCGAACGCGTATCGCGTCGCCTGCTGGCGGTGCTCGATCGTCAATCGCGCGATGTCGTCGCGGCGGCGACCGAAGCCGAACTGCAGGCGTATCGGCGCGCGCGCTACGTGATGGTCGCGCTTGCCGACGAGATCTTTATCCTGGACCTGTCCTGGCCGGGTGCCGATCATTGGCCCGAATACCTGCTGGAATACGCCGTCGAGCGGACCCGTATCGCCGGGCGTCGTTTTTTCGATTACGTCCAGGACCTGATGGGCGTGAGCGAACGCACCGCGCTGGACGCCGATCTGGCCGCCGTGTTGCTGCTCGCCCTGCAGCTCGGTTTTCAGGGCATGTATCGCAGCCACGAAGGGCGCCAGAACCCGAAGCTGCGCGAATGCCGTGCGCGACTCTATCCGCTGGCGAGCGGCAAGAAACTTGGCGCGGCGGTGGCGCATGCGTTTCCACAAGCTTATGAGTACACCGTCGTGTCCGATCGCGACAACACGCGCATCGCGTTGGCACCCTGGCTGCGCGGCGCTGCGTATGGCGCGATCGGATACCTGGTGTTGTCCTCGCTCGTCTGGCTGCTGCTGACCTGGTCGCTGCTCGACGCGATCGGTGGTGCGAAATGAGCGGTGTTGCGATGTTCTGCGCCAATGCGCCGCCGCTAAAGCGGGGGTGGCGATGACGTCACTGTTTACCGCTGCGGTAGTGCTGGCTGCGATCGCCTTCGTGCTGATTGCGTGGCTGATGTGGCGTGCCCGTTCGAAACCGATCGCGGCACGACCGCCGCAGAATCGCGCCGGCCAGAGTCGCTGGGTCCTGCTGCGCGACAACCTGCGCCGGCGTTATGCCGTGATCGATCGCGCATTCCGATATGTCACCGCGCGTCGCGACTGGCGTTATAGCAGCTCATGGCTGTTGCTGATGGGGTTCCCTGGTGACGGCAAGAGCAGCATCGCCGCGTCGATGCCCGACAACATGCTGCGTGCCTCGCAGCGCAGAGACGCCCGGCAGGAGGCCTATCTCAATGCCGCCGCGCCGAACACGCAGTGGCGCTTTCTCGAAAAAGGCATCCTGATCGATCCCGATCGCGTGATGGGCGAACCGCCCGCCACCTCGGCGACCGATCCGCGCTGGCCGGCGATCATTGCCGATCTCGACAGCCTGCGTCCGGACCGTGCGATCGACGGCATCGTCTGGGTGATTTCCGCGGCGCGTCTTCAGGCGGCGACCGAGGCCGAACGCCAGGCATTGGGGCGCTATGCCTATGCGCGTGTGCATGAGCTGCAGGATGCATTCGCCTATGCCTTGCCGGTGTATGTGGTCGTCAGCCAGTGCGACAGCCTGGTCGGATTCGATGCGTTCTGGCAGGCGCAGGATGCAAGGCTGCGCAATGAAATCGTTGGCTGGTCCAGTCCCAGCATCGACGATAACGGCCTGCCGGCCGAGTGGGTGCCGAAGGTCTTTAACAAGCTGATCGAGAGCATGCGCGCGCTGGTGCTGGCGACGGCGACCAGCAAGGACGAGATCAAGGATGTCGACGACTTTTTCCTGTTCCCGCAGCACATGCGCAGCTTGGAAAAGCCGCTTTTGAGTTTTCTCGAGGCATTGTTCAAGCCCAACGTCTACGAAACCCGTTCGTTCTGCCGTGGCGTCTACTTTACCGGCGCCATCGGTGCGAGTGTGGGAGCCAAGAGCGCCTTGCCGCGCAAGGACATCGCTTTCGCTGCCGGGCTGATCGAGGACAAGGCGCTGGCCGAACAGCGTCTGGCCCAACGTACGCAGAAAGGCCTGCTTGCGCGCAACCGTCTGATCCGCCGACTGCAATTGAGCCTGATCGGCATCGCGATCGCACTGGCGATTGCCTTGCCGTGGAGCGCAGCTCAAGTCAATCACCATGCGCAGACCTTGCGCGATACGTTGCTCAATATTTCCGTCAACAGCAAATCGTTGAGCCAGCACAGCTGCCTGGATCAGGAGCGCATCTACAAGCTGGTCGGGCAGATTTCGTCGCTGAACGAGCGCACGCGGTACACCGCCATCCCGCTGTCGTGGGTCGACCGGCGCATCAATCACGGCGTGACCGACGTGCTGTCGGGCAACGCCTTGCAGCAAGTCGTGATGCCGTCGCTCGCTTGCAAGTTGCAGCAGAAAATCGACGCGCTTTCGGCGGCATCGCTGCAGATATCCGAATCCTTGTCGACACCGGATGCGGCTTACGCCAACGACCAGAAGCAGCTGAAGCATCAGCTCAGTGAACTGGCTATATTGGAGGAGAACCTGCAGCGCTTTTCCAATATCGCGCAGCCGGGCATGATCGATGAGCGCCGTCTGCTGCTGGATTTCGGCACGCTGACCGATTACGTGTATGGCAAGCCGTTGCCCGAGGAGACGCTCAAGCACGACAGCCCCCTGGCCGATGCGCTGCTCGAGGCCACCTATGCCAATGCGCCCGCGGTCACACCTGAAATACGCCAGCACATGGTGAAGCAGTTCGACAGCATGGCGGCACAGGCGCAGGGTGATCTGTTAGGGCGTACCGGTGCGGGCGTACCGCTGCTTTCCTCATTGCAGGAGGGCAAGCCGCCGCTGCTCGATACCTTGCGCAGTTTTAATGGCTGGCTCGACTGGGTCCACCTTGCCTGGCTGCACAGTACGCCCACCGACAATCCGTGCACCCGCATGGGCGCGGAAATTGCACCGGGTATCGAGGACTTGATTCGCGATCATCACTACGATCCGAGTCTGCGCAACACACTGGCACGCTTCGACAGCACCTCGTGCTATCAACCGGCGGTCGACGAACTGCGCAGCGCAACGCTGCCGCCGTACGGCGCGCTGTTCCTGGTCAATCCGACCAATCATGAGTTGGAGGGCATCAGCCCGGGACTCAGTGGCGAGGCCAGTGGCCTGCGTGCGCTGGCCCAGGTGGGTTTCATGCAACTCAAGTCGCCCGAGTCGTACAGTTGCAACGGTGCTGCCGGTGGCTGGAATCCCAGTACGTTCGATCAGCTGCTGGCACAGCTTCGCGAGTACCAGGTTTTCGCGAGCCAGGAAAAGATCAGCCAGCTGACCCCGGCGGCCAAGCAGCCCTTGTACGACCGGCTCGCGCGCATTCAACTGCAGCTTGCCCTGCAGGACAGCCTGGCGCGCAACCAGCGTGCGCAAGTAGAGCCGATCGATACCGGCCTGGATGCCAGTTCGCAGCTCGATCGCGAACTTTCCGACGAAAGCGCCAACCTGGCTGCCGCGCTCGATCCACTGCTGCAATCGCAGCAGCGCATGCGTCAGCTGGGACTGGGCACGGTGGCCGACGAGGTGGGGCAGTGCGCGCAAAACTATGGATCGAGCATGTTGCTCGACGTGTCGGCGCTGGCATCGTCCAGCCATCTCTACGATCCGGCGATACAGCCCGGAGAGGACGACGCGGCTCCCTTGTTCGATCTGGGCGCGACGCCGGTACTGCAAGGGTATCTCGACCGGCAACTCCAGCGGGTGCAGGTGCTGTCGCGTTATGCGGCGCCGTTCGTCACCCTGCTCAAGCAGACCCAGGGCGTCAATAACAGCCAGCGCGTCAACGCCCAGACGGATACATACTGGGGCAATACGATCAGCGAGCTCAATCGCGCGGTGCAGTTTGCCGACCCGGCCGGGCAGACGGCGCACTTGAACGACTTTTTCCTCAAGCAGCTGGGCGCGCTGAGTTACGCCAATTGCGATGCCACGCTCAACGGCTATGCATCGGCCGCGACCGGAAACGATCTGTTTTCGATGCGCCGTACCGCGATGGAAAAAATCGCGCATGCCGCGTGCGTCGGGCACGGCCAATCCGGTTCGGATCTGCATTACATGCGGATTGGCATGCTGTTCAACAGCCAGGTCGCGGGGCGATATCCGTTCGGGCCTGCCGATTCGCGCGAGGTTTCGCCGGCGGTCGTCAAAGCGTTCTTTGCCTATTACGCCAAGGAAAAACCGGAACTCGAAACCTGGCTGACGAACGCCAAAGGCAGCAAGGCCGCACAGATGAAGGCGTTCATCACCCAGCTCGATGGCGTGCAGGCGTTTTTCGCTGGCAATCTTTCGGCGACGCCGCAGAGCGCGCCGATCAACCTGGATATCGGCTTTCGCGCGTTGCCTGGCGATTCGCCGGTAAGCAACCAGCTGATCGGCTGGACGGTACGAGCCGGTGACAACCAGACCGTTACCTGGCCAGGGTCGAGTACGACACTCAGTTGGAGCTTCGGTGATCCGGCCACGCTGGATCTGCAATGGGCCGACCGCTCGCACTACACGCCGTTGCCCGATGGTACGCAAGGCGACTTGAGCGTGAGCGGCTATCACGCAGTGTTCCAGGCCGGTGGCGCGTGGGCCGTATTGCGTTGGCTCGATACCCATGCCGCGCCGGCGTCGATCAGCCCCTTGGATCCGAATCAGCGCCTGCTGCGATTCCAGGTGCCGGTACTGGACAACACCGCGCCAGCGGGTACAGGCAAGGGAGCGGCATCGACCAGCAATGCCGACTTCTACCTCACGGTGAAGTTTTCCGGTGTCGACCCGGCCACCAAGGCACCCGTATCGCTCGAACCGCCCACATTTCCGCGGGAGGCGCCCGTCCTGTGGTGACTCTCGCTGCCAGAGAAGGAATCGAAACCATGAGCCTGCATGCCCTCGCGATGCCGATGGCACCCGACGATACGACGGTCTTGCCGGACGACGGCGGGTATTTCCAGCGTTACCACGGCGTCCCGTTGGCGCGTCTGTTGGCGCCATTGGAAGGCACGTTTCCGACCGGCCTGCCGATGCGCGGCACGATGAGTTACCGCATGGTGGAGCAGGCGCGCCATAGCGACGACGCCACCTTGCCGATGGGCTCCTGGGCAGTCGAGCTCAAGCGCGCCAACTGGCCGAAAACATCGTCACTGATCGTCAATGCTCTCGATGGGGTTGGCAAGGACCTGCAATTTGCCTCATGGCTGTTCGAGGCCGAGTTGAACCAGCGTGGCTTCGCCGCTATCGCTCCCTGCTTCATCTTGTTGCGCGGCCTGTGCGAGACATGGTGGAACGAGCTGCATCCGCAGGGCGACAACGGCGACTTCGACGCGCGTTGCAATATCGTGCGTTGGCTCAACGAAAAGCTGCTGACCACCTTGTCGCTGCTGCCGCTGGTCGACGACGGCGACCGGGCAGCTAGTTGGTCGCATTGGGAGCTGGCGCATTACTACGAGCGCCTGCGCGCCGTGCATGGCGATCTGCCGGACGAAGCGCGGGACGCAGCGACGCTGGACGATCTGCATGAGTTGCTGGCGGCAAGCAACGCGGAGGCGTTGCGCGAACGGCATGCGGAACTTCAGCAGGGGCGTGAGGCGATCGCTGCGTTCGAACGTTTTCTGCGCGAGCGGCTCGGTCACGACGCACCTTCGCTGAACAAGCTGGACGACATGCTCGCCAAGGTCCAGGCGCCGCTGCGTGGCGAAATGGCCAGGCGAGGCGAGGGCATGGAGCGCATGCCTGCAGCAGCGGCCATGCATGCGGAGGGCAACGACGAATCGATGCATGAGGATGATATCGATGACGCCGACGACACCGGCGAGGCCACGAATTCGCTGGCCCAGTTGCTTGGCGATCGCGAGCACGCCTATCGCGTGCTGGCCGAGATAGGCGACTACCTCATGCAAGTGGAACCGCATAGCCCGGTGCCGTATCTGATTCGCCGCGCCGTCGCGTGGGGGCAACTCAATGCGGCCGAGCTGTATCAGGAAGTATTTCAAAAGTCCGGCGGTCGGATCGATGTCTTCGACCTGCTTGCCGGTGACGCCGATCCATCGTGAATCAACCAGGGGGGGAACATGCCTAGGCCAAAGCGAAAAAGCGACTGGAGTCGTTTCGAGGTCAAGGACAAACGCACAGGCGTAAAAAAAGCGCGCGTAACGCACTCGGCCAGCGACAGCAATGCATACCAGGCATTCAAGGCAGCGGCGAACGTGGTGCGCGCGCGTGGTTTTGGTCATCGGCAGGAAAATCTCGCCGGCAATATCCAGCGAGCGCTTGTTTCGGGTACGTTGCGCCGTCGAACAAAGGGCGCCAAGCGTGATGCGTTGACCAACGTGAATGTGCTCAATCCGCTTCATGCGCCGGCGATCAATAACAAATCGCATTTGTTGCCAGATGTCTATGGTGGGCCGAGCGTTCAACACAATTTGATCAACGAGGACCGTACCGTCAATCTCAGCGCGCATAAGCCGGTGGAAAATCGAATTGGAAAATTCATTGCTGCTGCAACGGCGCCGGGCGACAGACACCCGCTGAAGCGCCGCGGCAGTATCGTGATTGTCGACTCGTTCCACCCGGCTACTGGCGCACCCACACAGCGCGACTACCACGTTCACACCGATGCCGGTAACGGCGTAGCGGAGCGGTTCGACAAGTTCACCGTCAAGCACTTGTAACCGCTGGAAAGGGTTCGAGAGCATCGCGAATCGAGCCGGCAACACGCGGTCGCATCACAGTTCACTTTCAACCGGATTTGATCTCCCATCCCCTGCGAGCGGTGCATCATGCCAAAGTCAACGAAGGACCCACTTTCGGCCAGAAGCGTTTTCATGAGCGCGCGCAACAGCGTGCGTTACGTGATGGGGAAAATGCCGCCAAAGCAGCAACGGCGAATGGCCCGTCTCAGCCGCAAGGGCTTGAATCCGATCGTCAAGCAACAACTCAAGCAGCTTCAGGCGCCCTGGGTTAATTGGGTAACAAATCCAGGGACGGCTACCTATAACGCAGCGATTCGGGTGACGGCAAGACCGCTGCTGACCAGCCGTCCGGGAGCCACGCCGACGTTCGTCGGAATAGGGCTGGATGAAAATGTCGCCACCCGCCTTCTGAAGCAGCGTGCCAATTGGGTGGGTATAACGGCGCCACAGGCCGAGGACATCTTTGGCTCGCGCTCGCGTACCTCCGACCTCGTATGGCGAACTGCCCATCCCGGTGGTGCTGCCGCGCCCGGTAGCTGGGAGCCCATCACCGGGCACACGCCATCGATCAAGAATCAGCTTGTCGGCGGTACGACGGGCGCGCGCACGTCCGAGCACAATACGCGGGATCACGATCGCGAGCATGCCATCGATACGACCGTGGCCGATGCAACGTCGCCCAATCGCTTCCGGGATATTGCGGTGATGAGTTCACTGGCAACGATCAAGCATATGGCCAGCCCGTCGACCGAACTGAATCTGGCCAAGGCCGATATGGCAGCGATGCCGACCGCGCGCTATTCAGCGTTGACCGGCACCGGCGATCTGCGCCAGCCGCAGCATTTCGACAGCCTCGTAGCGCATGTTCAAGAAGAGCGTGAGCGCAAGAAATGGGAAGTGGGTGCGGTCATGCATGGTGACGATCGGCTCAGCCCTCTGGTGCCGCCAGTGATTCGCAGCTACCTGGGCACGCATGGCAATGATCCGCATAAGGCCATGGAAAGCTTTCGCCAGGACGTGCACGGTTGGTCCTGGTTTGCGCCTCCGGTAAATACGTCGGTGACTTCGGATACGCGAAACCTCGACAGCAAATCGCTGCATCAAATGGCGACCAAGACCCAGCAAACCGGTCGCCGGCAACGTGCGCTCAGCGACGCGCGAATGTTGCCGCCGGTGGCGCCGGGCAATAGCCGTGGCTGATCAATGCATCGACGGATGTGAGAAGGATGCTTTGGGTGTGTGGGCGCGCGGCGATCACGCCCCGAGGGAAGCCCTACCGGCGCTTTCGTGAATGCAAGCCTTCGTGAAACTGTCTGCTGCGACGCGACTTGCCTCGATCTAAACCGGAATTCTAAGCTTTTGGATCGATGTGGTAGCGAACCGCGCACGCTGGCCTGATGGGGCTGCTACAGCGAAACCTTTGCCGGGGACATACCCGACCCTTTGGAGCCGGGCACTCAGCCTACCTATTGTTTATATATAAAGTATGAGTTTACAAATGAACGCAACATTATGCGTGGCCTCTCCAGAATTCCTGTTGCAATGCGACTTGCATCGATTTAAATTCGGGCTATAAGGTGCCTTTCAAGATAAATATGAACTTTAAGTTCGTATATGAATGATCTCTCGCGGGGGCGAGCGAACTAAGGGCGCACCACGGCGGCCGGGAAAGACGGGGTATGCAGAGCATGAGCTCGATACAGCTAAGTAGCGGTACAGCGGTGCAGCCAACGTGGCCTGCACGACGGTTGTGCGCATGAAAGACGCGGACTGTGGCTTGGGCGAAGTCGGCAAGGCCTGTGTCCGGACTGCACTGATTGTCGGCGTCACGCTCGGACTCGCGGCGACTGCGGCCGCTGCTCAACAGACGATTATTCCACCCGATGCGGCCACGATCGAACGGCAATGGGTCGCCGCGAACCGCCCGTACGACGAAGCGCGCAAGAGCATTCTTGCGCAGGTAAAGACGACGGCCTGGCAAGGGCCGATGCAGCCGGATTGGCAAAGTCTGACCGCCTACAGCACGCCCGAATGGTATCGGGATGCCAAGTTCGGCATCTTCATCCACTGGGGCGTGTATTCGGTAGCGGCCTACAAGGGCGAGTGGTATCCGCGCCACATGTATGAGCGCGACGGCGAGTACGCCAACTATCACCAGCATCAAGTGGACACGTATGGCCCGATGCCGCAGGTCGGCTACAAGGACCTGATTCCGCGCTTCAAGGCCGAACACTTCGATCCGCAAGCCTGGGCCAGCCTGTTTCGCGAAGCGGGCGCGCGTTTCGTGGTGCCGGTCGCCGAGCACCACGATGGGTTTGCCATGTACGACTCGAAACTGTCGGACTGGACCGCGGTGAAGATGGGACCCAAGCGCGACGTGATCGGCGAACTGGCCAAGGCCATTCGTGCGCAGGGCATGAAGCTTGGCTTGTCGTCGCATCGTGCCGAACACGACTGGTTCTACGAATACGGTCGTCGCTTCGACTCGGACGTCAACGATCCGCGCTATGCCGCGCTGTACGGTCCGGCGCACCCGCTGCAATCGACCAAGGGCGAAGACGGCCGGGAGGTCGACTGGACGTTCGTGTCCGATGCCTACCTCGACGATTGGCTGGCGCGCTCGGCCGAGATCGTGCAGGACTATCACCCCGACCTGATGTATTTCGACTGGTGGATCGGGCAGCCGCGCTTCCGTGGCGCGTTGGCCGATTTCGCCGCGTTCTATTACAACCAGGCCGCGGCCCGCCAGCAGGGCGTGGTGCTCGATTACAAACTGGACGACATGCGTCCCGGTACCGGCACCTTGAATATCGAGCGCGGGCAGGCGGCGGAGATCCGTGAACAACCCTGGCAGACCGAAACGTCGATCAGTCCGGACTCGTGGGGCTACGCCGAAGGCGACACCTACAAGACGCCGGACGAAATCGTGCAACTGCTTGCCGATGTCGTCAGCAAGAACGGCGATCTGCTGTTGAACATCGGGCCCAAGGCCGACGGCAGCATTCCCGAGCCGGCGCGAAACATCCTGCAGGCGATCGGCCAATGGCTGCATGCCAACGGCGAAGCGATCTATGGGACGCGGCCGTGGCAACGTTTCGGCGAAGGTCCGACCCAGGTCGTCGCCGGCACCATGGCGGACACCAAGACCAAACCGTATACCGCACAAGATTTCCGCTTCACGCGCAAGGGCGATCAGCTCTACGCGATCGAGCTGGGCTGGCCAACGGCCGGACATGCGTTGATTCGTTCGATCGGGCCGACGCTGAAAGTGACGGCGGTGACCTTGCTGGCAACCGGCAAACCGGTGCCTTACAAGCAGCAACCCGATGGCCTTCATCTTGATCTGCCGGCACAGCCGGCGGGTGTGCATGCCTACGCCTATCGCATCGGTCTGGATGCGCGTGGGAAGGAAGCGAAAACAACAGGGATGACATCGCTAGCGGATGGCATGGAGAAAAACCGATAAAGCCGTTACGCCGCTTTGTCACGAGTAGGAAAGCTTGAAGCGTCTGTTCCGTGCAGGGGAGAGCAACAACGGATCGGTGCAGGTGAACGAACGCGATTTTAAAAGCAATCACAACATTGAAGGTTTCACGGGGAGAGGTAACCATGAACAAAATCTTTTTGCGACACAGCGTACTGGCCAGTTCTCTGGCGCTGGCGCTTTTCACGCCGCACGCGTTCGCGCAGTCGGCGTCGTCCGGTAGCGATCAATCATCCACACAGCAGGACGCGCAGTCGTCCAGCAAGCCGGACAAGGCGGTCGAGCTGAAGGAGGTCACGGTCACCGGTTCGATGATCCCGCGCGTGCAAGTGGAGGGACCGGCACCCGTGATCAGCCTCACCGGCGAGCAGATCAAGCAGCAGGGCTTCACCACGCTGTGGGAATTCCTCGATTCGCTGCCGCAGGTGGGCCAACAGTCATCGGACCCGGCCGCTTGGGGTTCGAGCTCGGTCAATGCGCGCTCGGTCAACCTGCGTAGCCTGGGCCCAGGCTTCAGCCTGCTGATGATCGACGGTCATCGCGTGGTGGATTATCCGCAGCCGTTGAACAAGCAGAGCAACTTCCAGAACTACAACAATATCCCCACCGGCATGATCGACCATGTCGAAATCCTGGCCTCCGGCGCTTCGTCGATTTACGGTTCGGATGCGGTGGCGGGTGTGGTCAACGTGATCCTGAAGAAGAACTATCAGGGTGACGAACTGCAGGTCACTGGCGGCGGTGCTACGCGCGGTGGCCGCGCCTATGGCGACATCAACTTCTTCGGTGGCAAGTCCGGCGACAACTGGCACGTCATCTACAACCTGGAGAAGTCCAACCGCACGGCGTTGTGGGGTATGGATCGTCCGTATCAGGACTCGGTGTCCGATGCAGGCTACGGCTCCTGGGGCCCGGCTTCCCGCATGTTCGGTTACCAGTATGACGCGGCCGGCGCCGTCGCCCTCTCCGCGATGAACGGCAACGGCCAGTACATCACGCCGCCGACGGGCACCTGCGGCAAGTTCACCAACTCGCAGTTGAGCCAGTCGCATAGCGTTACCGCCAACGGCACGCAGATCGCCAGCGTGACCGACAACGGCTTCTACTGTTCGCAGCCCGCGCTGTTCCAGAACTGGGTGCTGACTCCCGGTAGCCGCAGCAACAACGGTTTCATCGCCGGCGAGTATGACCTCAAGAACGGCTTGCAGCTTTATGGTTCGGCGGCCCTGTATCAGACGGTGGGTATCTCCAATACCCAGTTGAACGTCTTCGGTACCGGCCAGTTCTACGACCAGGCGACGGGGCAGGTGATCAACCAGGCGATCCGCCAGTTGACCGCGCAGGAAATGGGTACGTCGGCCAATACCCACGATCGCGAGTTGAACTGGAATCTGCAGGCGGGCGTGCGCGGCACGATATTCGACGGCAAGTTCAACTGGGATTTGAATCTCAACACTCAGAAGTACATCGTGCGCGAGGATTACACTGCGTACAACAGCCAGGGCATGCAGAACTTTTTCCTCGGCAAGCAGCTGGGTACCACTGCCGATGGCTTGCCTATTTACAACATGAACTGGCAGCAGTGGTGGAACCCGATCACGCCACAGCAGTACAGCCAGTTCGCCGTCAACGGCGAGAACACGTCGTCGTCGTGGCTGGACCAGGCGCAGTTCCGCATCAACGGCGACCTGTTCAAGTTCCCGTGGGTGGACGAATCGGTAGGTTGGGCAGCGGTACTAGAAGCTGCCCACAACGGGTTCCTGCTCTCGCCCGACTCGCGCGGTACCGACCCGAACACGTTCCAGAACCCGTTCGGGGCGAATCTCACCGGTGGCGGCACTCGCCAGCGTTATTCGTTGGGCACCGAGTTCCGCGTGCCGGTGATCGACTCGCTGACCTGGACCATCTCCGGTCGCCTGGACAAGTACAACGACGCCAGCAAGGCTGACATTGCCCGCACCTGGGGTACCGGCCTCGAATACCGTCCGTATGACGGTCTGCTGCTGCGCGGCAGTTACGGCACCAACTTCAAGGCGCCGGACATGCAGGCCATCTACCTGACCGGCTCCACCTCGCCGATCGGTGATTTCATCGATCCCCTGCAATGTATCAACGCCATTAAACAAGGCCAGAACAACAACACCTGGTGCAGCCAGGTGCAGCGCCCACCCTCGCAGTACTACACCTTGTACACCAACGGTAGCCGCCTGCTGTTGCCGCAGACCGGTCACTCCTGGACCTACGGTTTCGTGTGGCAGGTTCCGGGCGTGCAGGGTCTGTCGTTCTCCGCCGACTACTGGCACATGGGCGTGGACAACGCCATCCAGTACCTCGACCAGAACACCGTGCTGAACGACGAAGCCGGCTGTCTTACCGGCGTGAAGCCGAATGGCACCTCCGGTCTGTCGCCTTACACGGCACACGTGCCGGGTTCGGCGTATTGCGCGATGGTGACCCAGATGGTTCAGCGCAATGCGTCTGGCCAGATCGTTTCGGTACAGTCCGGCCCGATCAACGAGGCATCGTTGTATGTGAGCGGTGTGGATGCGTCGCTGGACTACAAGTTCCACACCGACAATGCCGGTGATTTCCGCGCCAACATCAACTACACCAACAACCTCTCGTACAAGCAGCGCGTGCTGGCGTCAGATCCGTTGCAGAACACCCGTTATAACAACGTGGCGAGCAGGGTCACGTGGATCGCCGACTGGAACAAGGGCGACTGGAACGTGTCCGTCTCCGGCGTACGCGACGGCAGCATGCGCGCTCCGAACTACGGCGGTTGCGATGTGCTACCCAATGGCATCCAGCCGGGCATGGTGACGGTGCCCAATGGCGGCGAATCGGTCAGTACCGGTATTTGCCAGGTGACTCAGGATGGCAACCAGGTCAACGTTGCCGACACCATGTACAAGGGCAGGACGCCGGTGTGGATCACCTGGAATACCGCGGTCGGCTGGCAGATCAACAAGGAGACCACGCTGAAGTTCACCGTGTCCAACATCTTCGACAAGGTCTCTACGATCCCGTACTACGCCGGTGGTTTCGAGTTCGTCACGACGGGCCAGACCGCCAGCGAATACAACGGTCGCGAGATGTTCCTGACGTTCGATTACAAACTCGATTGAGGCTGGTTTGACTGAGCAGGCTTGATGGAAGCCTGCCTGCGTGGAGAAAGGGGCTGCCTGAGTGCAGCCCCTTTCTGTTTTGGCGACAGAGTACGGTGCGCCTGTCAAGCAAAAAATATTTTTGCCGACCCCTAAACTATTTCGTCGATCCCGGGATAAGTCTCTTATAGGGGGCGTCACAGGGGCGCCCCCCGCATAAGTTTGCGGAGAGCGTCTCATGGTCGCAGTGGTATCGGGTAACGGGCTGGGTCTGGGCAATACCTCGTTGACGCAGCTGGGCCAGTCGCAAGGCGGCGCGGCGAGCCTGGGGCAGGCGGGCGGTGGGGCGTACGTCAACACGGCCAGCGGCAACCTGAT